>JAPULZ010000145.1 GCA_027294455.1 Gemmatimonadota bacterium | reverse complement strand
GGCAGCCCCGAGAAAAAGGAATTGAAGGAACGCCTTCAGCAGATGGCGTCCGAGGAGATCGAGATGCCGTTGATCATCGGGGGCAGGGAGGTTCACACGGGCGAAACCACCGACGCCGTGATGCCGCACCGGCACGCCCATGTGTTGGGGCAGGGCCATCGGGCCGGTCACGACGAGGTCGAGCAGGCAATCAAGGCCGCCGCCGAGGCGCACCGGGAATGGTCTTCGTGGGACTGGGTGGATCGCGCGGCGGTATTCCTCAAGGCGGCGGACCTGCTGGCGACGACCTGGCGACAGACCATCAACGCCGCCACCGTGTTGTGCCAGAGCAAGACCGCGCATCAGGCCGAGATCGACGCCGCCGCCGAGCTCGTCGATTTCTTCCGGTTCAACGTCCACTTTGCCGAACGGCTCTACCAAGAGCAGCCCATATCGGATCGGGGGATGTGGAACCGCGTGGAATACCGGCCGCTCGAAGGCTTCATCTATGCGATCACGCCGTTCAACTTCACCTCCATCGCCGGCAATCTGCCGTCCGCCCCGGTGTTGATGGGGAACACGGCGGTCTGGAAACCGGCAAGCTCCACCGCATTCAGCGGATATTATCTGGCCAAGTTGTTCGAGGCTGCCGGGATGCCCCCCGGCGTGATCAACTTCGTTCCGGGAAAGGCGACCACCGTCTCCGAGATCGCCCTCAACCATCCGGATCTGGCCGGGATTCACTTCACGGGTTCGACGGGCGTGTTCCAAACCATGTGGCGCACGGTCGGCGAGAACATCGCCAAGTATCGCTCTTATCCGCGCATCGTCGGAGAGACCGGCGGCAAGGATTTCATCGTCGCGCATCCGAGCGCCGATCCCGCCGCCCTGCGGACGGCCATCGTGCGAGGGGGGTTCGAGTATCAGGGCCAGAAATGCAGTGCGGTATCCCGGGTCTACATCCCGAAGAGTCTGTGGGGCGGGATGAAGAACGAATTGACGCAAGAGGTCGATGCGATTCCCATGGGGGATCCCGCGGATTTCCGCAATTTCATGGGGGCGGTGATCGACCATGCTGCGTACAAGAACATCGTGGGTTATCTGGATCACGTGCGCGAGTCGTCCGACGCAGACATCCTGGTGGGTGGAGACGCGGACGATTGCGAGGGCTACTTCATCCGGCCGACCGTGGTGCAGGCACACGATCCCAAGTATCTCACCATGTGCGAGGAGGTATTCGGGCCGGTCGTGACGGTGCACGTGTATGACGACAACAAGTGGGATGAGACCTTGGAGCTGGTGGACACGACGTCGCCCTACGCGTTGACCGGAGCGGTGTTTGCCACCGAGCGCGCTGCCGTGATCCAGGCGCGAAATACCCTGCGGTTCGCAGCGGGCAACTTCTACGTCAACGACAAGCCTACGGGGGCGGTGGTGGGCCAGCAGCCTTTCGGTGGCGGCCGCGCCAGCGGCACCAACGACAAGGCCGGCTCCATGCTGAACCTGGTACGGTGGGTCTCCGCGAGGACCATCAAGGAGCTGTCCGTCTCGCCCACCGATTACCGCTATCCCTTCATGTCAGAGGAATAACTCCGATTGCCTCTCAGGCCCTCGCCCGTGGCGGGCGGGGGCCCGGCTCCCTCCGTCCCGGAAATGCCGTGAAAAACCAGTAAAAATGTGACGTTTGACCTTGCGGCTCGGGCGGGAAACCCGAAACTTGCGGCAACTTGGAATTCTGTAAGTTGCTGCGGCGATTGGGCTAGCAGCGTGGAGACTCGCATGCACCGAAGCATCTTTGCCTCGCTCGCGGGGGCCGCCCTCATTGGCGGCGTGGCCGCGGGCTGCCAGCCCGACTCCATCATCGCGGCCCGGGAGCAACTGGGCCGGGGGCCCAACGATACCATCGGCATCGTGTTGCCGTTGGTGAACGATTCCTTTTTCGTCGCCAACTTCCTGTTGGAAACCGATACGGTGACCATGCCCTCCGGTCTGCTGGGCCTCAGGGTCAACGACGGCGCCGTGACATTCGACTACGCCTCGGTGCTTCAGAGCGTGCAGACCTCGACCAACGTGGTCTTTTCCTCGCCGAGTCAGGGCGCCGCGGCGCAGGTGCCCGGCACGGCTCGGGATACGATTCGGTTTGCCACCCCCGACGGCACGGACGTGATCGGTGCGACGGTCACCTCGGGATGGATCGTTCGGGTGATGACCAACGCCAGCGGCTGCGACGGCAACGTCAGTGTCTCGGTCCTGGACGACGCGGGTACGCCGATCATCTCGTTTCCCGCCAACGTGTTCGTGGCGAACGGAGCGACGGTCACGGACACGGTCAACGCGGCGGGCGCGACGATGACCGGCTTTGCCGACATCGTGCCCAGCGTCTCGTTTGGCGTGTGCGTGCCGGGCGGCAACATGACGACCATCATCACGTTCCAGCCCATGGTCTTCTCGTCGGTCACTCTCGATAACCTGAACGAGTCGTTTGCCGTCGAGGAGTCGCAGGAACTGCTTCGATCCGACCTTGGTTTCGACGACCTCGAAGACGCGATCAAACAGTCCACGCTCAACGATGCGACGGTCGATCTCACCGTCGTCAATTCGGCGAATGTACCGCTGCAACTCGACAACTTCACGATCGGGGCGGTACGGCTGGACGCGGGTGGGCAGCTCATGCGAGATGGCGGTGGGAATCTCATTTATGAGCAAGACGCCGGCGGCACTCCGATCCTGATCAACGTGGCCAGTCCGGGATTCACCACGCTGAACGTGCCCCGCAGCGGCAATGCCAATGTGGTAGTACAGTCGGCGCCGCTGGTCGACGCCGTCGTGCAGATTCTGCTCAACGATCAACGCGTCGCCTTCGTGGCCGAAGGGACCGTCGCCGCCGATGACGGATCCCAGGGCTCGGTGCAGTTCGCCGACGTGGTGGACGTGCAGTACCAAGTGACGGTCGGTTTGGATTTCACCATCCCGGTGGCGGGAATCCAGTTTGAAGTCAACCAGGTCTCCGACGGTCTCGATCTGAATGACGAAGAGGCCGACGACTTTGCCGCACGCGTCATCAGCGCCGACGGCATTGCCCGCGTGGAGAACTCGACGGCGTTCGGTGTCGTCGTCGTGGTCGCGCTGGCACGGGATTCACTCGCCGATGATGTCGACATCTTTGCGGAACCCGGCGCGATTCTGCTCGATGCGATTACCGTCACCGGTCCAGCGGTGAATGCCGCCGGCATTCCGCAAGGCACGACGTCGGATTCGGTGGCAATGAACCTCACCGGCGATGAAACGCGGGTGCTCTTTGGCGATTACTTCACCGCCGGCATTCGCATCATGCTCATGCCGGGAACGGGCGGCGGGGGTCGCGGTGCCATTCGTCCGACCGACGCCATCATTGTCAGCGCCGGCGTTGCCGTCCTCGTTCGTCGGGGGAGCCAATGAAACGTTGCGTCTTGTTGATCTCGGTGCTCATCGGAGCGTCGACCGCCGGCCTCGATGCTCAGGCCGTGCCAGAAGGTTCGCAAGCAACCAAGGTGGATCGTGGATATCGACGCCCGTCGTCATTCCGCGTCGATCCGTTTCGCCACGTCATGATTCCGCACTGGGGTTTCGTGTTCTCCATGGGGGCCACGTCGGAGAATACGGCGCTGAACCTGGCCGACGTCGAAGCGCTGCGATATCTCAACGACAACGATCAGATCCTCCCGGGCGACATCATCGACGTCCTCGGTCTCATACCGGCCGGGCAGGGAATTCAGGCGGTGGGCACCGCCGAGGGCGGCTTTTATCTCGGCGGTCCCATCGGCAGTCACCTGAGCATCGGTCTCTCCGCCCAGAGCCGGGCCTACGGTGCCGCGCGGGTGGACGACGAAGCCGTGGCGCTGTTGCGCGATGGTAACCTGGTGCAGCAGGAGTTCGATCTCGGTGATACGGGCGGCACGGGCCTCGCCACCGCTGAGTTGGGCGCCCACGCCGTCCTGCGCTTTGGACCTTTGGGGAGCGAGGACGGGGTCCACCTGGGACTCGGCATCGGCGGTCGGTTGGTTCGGGCCGGGGCCTACATCCAAGCCGGCCCCCGGGCCGGGAGCGCGCAGCGCATCGCCGCGACCATCGACAGCATCGTCACCGATCTGGAATTCGAGCGGCTACAGACCCCGCTGAGCGGCGTGGCCGATTTCACCGATCGCTTCAGGAACGGCAGTGCGGGCCTCGCCGCGGATTTCCTGGTCCGGCTGGAGTGGCCCACGTCCGGCTTTGCCATCGAGGCCGTGCTAGCCAACATCGGAAGTGTGACGATTTCGGGTGTCGAGCGCGATACGGCCAGCCTCATGATCGCCACGAACAACCCACGGGACGACGTGCCCGCCGCGTTCGACGCGCTGCAGTTCATGCCTCAGGATACCATCGACCTCGATGTCAGGCTCCCGAGAATCTTGCGATTCAGTGCCGGCGCCTGGGCCAACAAGATCCTCCAGGTGGATATCTCGGCGACGATGCCGGTTTCCGGCACATTCGAGATGCCGCCCATCGTGGATATCGGTACGACGTGGCGCTTCGTGCGCCATCTGCCGCTGCGAGCGGGTCTCGTCCTGGGCGGCCTCCAGGGACATGGCTATACGGCAGGGTTCGCCGTGGAGGCGCGAAACGTCTTCTTCCAGGTCGCGGGTCAATCCCTGGGTGGACTCTTCCGCAATGCCAAAGGGGCCGGGGCCCGGATCGATTTCGGCATCTTCTTCTGATCGGGTGGGGATGGGACAGCCCAGCCCCTGTGAAGGTCGCTGCCGAATGCCTATTTTCCAAGACCCTCGCACCGGCGTGGCCGGTCGGGGGTCTATTCGCAGTGCCACCTGACGAACCCTTGACGATCGACGGAGACCGTGACCAGACACCAGATCCGGGTTGGGCTATTCGTGGCATGTGTGGCGTGCGCCTGCGGTGAGGTCGAGCCCGGGGATTCCCCGGCTGTTTCCAGGGCCCCCGAGGCTGGCGAGCCTTTCTTCACCAACCTTCGGCAGCTCACATTCGAGGGCCAGAACGCCGAGGCGTACTTCTCGTCCGACGGCACGCGCTTGATCTTCCAGCGCACGGGCCCCGAGGAGTCGTGTGACCAGCAGTACACGATCAACCTCGATGGCAGCGGCATGCGGCGAGTGTCGAACGGGCTGGGCCGGACGACCTGTGGGTACTACTACGAGCGTGACGAGCGCATCTTGTACTCGAGCACTTTTCATGCGGGGGAAACGTGCCCGCCGGATCCCGACCGGTCCCAGGGGTATGTGTGGCCGCTGAACGATTTCGATATCTACACGTCGCTGCCGGATGGGACCGGCCTCGAGCGCTTGACGACCGAGGTCGGCTACGACGCCGAGGCGACGCTCTCCCCGGATGGTGAGACGATCGTCTTCACGTCGACCCGCGACGGTGATCTCGACATCTACACCATGAACGTGGACGGCACGAACGTGCGGCGCTTGACCTCCGCGTTCGGTTACGATGGTGGACCATTCTTCTCGCCTGACGGCTCGAAGATCGTGTATCGCTCGAGCCACCCCGAGACCGCGGAAGAGCGGGAGGACTATGCGGCCATGCTGGCCCGAAATCTCGTGCGTCCCAGCGCCATGGAGATCTGGGTCATGAACGCCGACGGGTCCGAGCAGCGCCAGACGACCGATCTGGGCGGGGCCAATTTCGCGCCGTTTTTCCACCCGGACGGCGAGCGAATCATCTTTGCGTCGAACCATCAGGATTCCAGTGGCCGGAATTTCGACCTGTTCATGATCGGCCTGGATGGCTCCGGGCTGGTGCAGGTGACGACACATGGGGAATTCGATGGCTTTCCCATGTTTTCTCCGGACGGGTCCAAACTCGTGTTCGCTTCGAACCGTTATGGAGCCGACCAGGGTGATACGAACATTTTCGTTGCCGATTGGGTAGAACGGTAGTTTCGAGCCAGTAAGGCAGAGGAGAATTTGAGGTGGCAGGGTCCCAGACCAGCGAAGATCACACCGCGCCGGAAGAACACGGGCGTGGCGCCATTGTCCAGGTGAAGTCGGCTAGTCAGACGGCGTGGGAGTGGGCGAAGTCCCTGGCCGTGGCCCTGGTCATTTGGTTCCTGCTGACCAGCCTGCTGGTCCAGGCGTTTCGCATCCCGTCCGGCAGCATGGAAGGGACACTACTGGTGGGAGACTTCTTGTTCGTCAATAAGGCGCTGTATGGTGCCGAGATCCCCATCATCAACAAGCGGCTCCCGGCCATCCGCGAGCCGCGGCGGTTCGATATCGTCGTGTTCGATTCGGTCGAGGATCCCGGCATCAGTGTGGTGAAGCGCATCGTCGGCATGCCTGGTGACACGATCGCCATGAGCGCCAACGTGATGGAGATCAACGGCGAGAAACTTCTCGAGGAGTACGTGCGGGTGACGAATCAAACCGATCAAGAAGATCCGCGGATGCGGTCCTGGCAGGTCAACCATCTTCTACCTACGATCGACGCCAGTCGTTACCGGCCGACCCTCAAGAACTGGGGTCCTTTGATTGTTCCGGCCGATTCGTTCTTCGTGATGGGAGACAATCGGGACAACTCGTATGACGGTCGGTATTGGGGGTTCCTGGGCCGTGATCGCATACGCGGCAGGCCCATGGTGGTGTACTACAGTTACGACAAGCGGGGCGCCTTCCCCCTGCCCTTCCTGACGTCAATCCGCTGGAGCCGAGTCTTCTCGCGTCTGCGATGATGGCCAAAGACCAAAAGAAAAAGCAGGAAGCAACTCCGCGCGAGCAATTGATCAGCTGGGCCAAGTCGATTGCCGGCGCGTTGGTACTTTGGCTGATCCTGCGAACCTTCCTAGTCGGTGCATTTCACATCACATCGGGCAGCATGGAAGAGACGTTGCTCGTTAGCGACGTGTTGTTCGTGAACAAGGCGCTGTACGGTTCGGAGATTCCGATCATCAAGAAGCGGATTCCGGGATTCCGCGAACCTCGCCGGCTGGACATAGTGGTGTTCGATTCCGCGGAGGAGCCCGGGTTGACAGTAGTCAAGCGCCTCATCGGGGTTCCCGGCGATACGGTCGAGATGCGCGACAACGTCGTGTTGATCGACGGCAAAGAGATGGTGGAACCATACGTGGTGAAGGGCAGGGAGCTCGCGGACCCCATGGATTCGAAGATGCGGCTATGGCAGTCCCGCTACTTCGTTGGGAGCGAGCTGGAGGACTACGCCCCAACGGCGAAGAACTGGGGTCCACTCGTCGTCCCCCCAGATTCCTTCCTTGTGATGGGTGACAACCGCGATTTTTCGTACGACAGCCGATGGTGGGGCTTCCTCGGTCGAGACCGCATTGGGGGCCGCGCCATGATCGTGTACTTCAGCTACGATCGCGACGGGCTCTTGCCGCTTCCGTTTCTCACGGCCATTCGCTGGGGCCGGCTTTTCACAATACTCCGGTGAAGGACGGCAGCGGCTAGAATCGCTGTTTTGTCAGTTCTTATACCGGTACGTAATCCGCCCACGCGTGAGATCGTAGGGCGACAGATCCACCGACACCCTGTCACCGCGCAGAATGCGGATGTAGTGCTTTCGCATCTTGCCTGATACGTAGGCGAGGACTTCGTGTCCGTTTTCGAGTTCGACTCTGAAGGTGGTGTTGGGGAGAACTTCCTTCACCGTGCCCATCATCTGAATGGCATCACCAGCCACGCGTCATCGTCCTCCTACCTTTCTAAACGGTGAGTTCGGGATGTGAAGGCTGGGTGACGTTTCGCGGGACATAGCCCGCCCGTCTGCCACATTTTTTGCATTTGAGCGTCACCTGCCGGTGACGATCCCAGCGAGCACTCGAGACGCGCCGTTTGGGCGTGCGGAGGATGTCCGAGCTCCCGCAGCTCGGACACAACAGGATCTCGTGATCCCGATCGGCCAGAATCAGCTGCAGGGCCTCATCGGCCCGGAATTCCTTTACGCCCCGACGTCCCAAACGAACTCTCCCTCAAGGGGAGTGGGAATGTATCTCGGATCAAACGACTTGACCAGAGCGCTTCGCGCGTTCACTGTGAGAGGACCAACAGTGGAGGTCACCATGGCTGGATCACCGGAGGGGTATGTCTCCGTCGCCAATCTCGAGATCATGGCGGTGAGCCCGCAAGCGGAGGGGTTTCGCCTCCAGGGACTGGGTGCGGACGGGGCCGATTATCTCGTGGACTTGCATCTGGACATTCCCATCGACCAGCAGACCCGCTCGGTCATGAGCGAGCTCCTGTCCCAATCCGAGTGGCAGGTATTTCGCCGGGTTCGCGAGCCCCTGCCCCCGCGGCGGACGGCGGCGCGGGCCGAGTCCAGGCCCGGCTGAGGCCTGTGGCGCGGGGGCGACCAGGGTGCTCCAGGGCCGCCCCCAGCTCAAATCACTACCAAGCCTGTGGAGGCGAGGCACCGTCTCGCCCCTATTTTTTCCGCAACCTGCGAGAATCGCTACGGGGCCGTGGGTTGTGTGGGTTCCCTCTTGGGTGACAAGTTCGTCTGATTTCCAGTAAATCATTTATTTACAACGATTTATCCTCTCTTTCGAGATCATACCCACGCTTGACGCAGGGCTTTTGACTCCTTAGGTTGCCGCTCCTAATTCCAATGGCATGAGGAGTCCCGATGGCAGGAAGACTGGGCGGCCAGCAAATTTCCGCACTTTTGGAGAGCCTGCCCGGCATTGCGAGCGTGCTCCGGAGCCCCGTGGCGGACGCGATCGTTGGCCTGACCAGGGCCGGCGTCGGCTTGCGGGAATTCCGGATTGCCGACGCAAATGAGTTGGTGCAGTTTGCTGTCCGCCGCGGCCTGCTGGGATCGGATGAGGCCGAGGAGTTGCTGACCGAGATCCGGGAAGCGGCAAAGAAGAGTGGTACCAGGCGGGTCAAGAAGGCCAAGAAGAGCACCAAGAAAACCATCACCAAGTCCATCGCCAAACCGGTAGCCGTCCGCAAGAAGACGACCTCGAAAAAAGCCGCCAAGAAAACGGCGGGGCGGCCACCGGTGAAAGAAGCCAAGACCACCAAGCAGAAACGCTAGGTCCGCAATCCTTGGATCAAGGACTTGAGTCGCTCGGCGGCTCGGGTGAGTTCGGTTGCCTGGGCGGTGATCTGCTGGGTCGATGCGCTCTGTTGCTGAGAGGAAGCAGAGATTTCTTCGCCGGAGGCGGCCTGGGAGTGCGCGGCTTCGGTGACGCGTTGCATTGAGAGCCGGATCTTGTCCACGGTCTGCAGGTTGGTGCGGGCATCCGTGGCGACGGCCGCCGCCTCTCGCTGGACCTGACCCACGACCTGGGTGATTTCGCCCAATGCGGCCGCGGCTCCCTGGGCGACCGATTCCACCCCGGTGACCCGCCGCCGGCCCTCTTCCATCGCGGACGCCACGTGGGCGACTTGCTCCAAGACTTGTTTGATGCTGCCGGTGGCCTCCTCGGCAGCCTCCGAGCTGGAATCCGCCAGCTGTCGGACTTCTTCGGCGACCACGGCAAAGCCCTGGCCGCCTTCGCCGGCCCGTGCCGCCTCGATGGCGGCGTTGAGCGCCAGCAAGTTGGTCTGGGATGAGACTCGCTTGATGAGCTCTACGAAATCGTCGATGGATTGGGCAAGCGTGGCAAGTTGCTCGATCTGCTGGGCGCTCGTCTGAACCACGTTGCCCAGATCGAGCAACGCCGCCCCGGCGGCGCCCACGTCCTCTCGGTGTCTGCCGGCCAGCCGCTGAATCTGGCCTCCGACCTCGGCAACCCGATCGGCGGCGTCGGCGCTTTTCATCACCGAAGACTGCAGGTCATCGGCAGCCGCTTCGGTCTCGCCCAGGGATCTCAACTGGGTCTTGGCCTGCGTCGTGATCTCCTGGATCGCGGTGGTGATCTGGCTTCCCGAGGCCGCCAACTGTTGGCTCATGGACGACAAATCCGAGGCCGCCGCCAGGATGCGCTCGCTTTGCTCGGCCACTGCGATGACGAGCGACCGCAGGTGCGTCCCGATTTGCGTCATGGCCCCCCCCAGCTCCTCCAGCTCTTTCGGCATGGGACCCATCGGCACGGGTCGCAAGTTTCCGTCTCCGAGACGCCGCGCGACGTTGGCCAATCGGGCCAACGGTGTCGCCAAGGATTGCACGGTGGCGAGCACGATACCCGTGCCGACGATGGTGGCGACGACCATGACCAGCCACATTAGGATTTCCCGATCGCGGGCAGTCGTCACGAGGACCCCTGCCGCTTCCTCGGAAGCGGTTGCCTGCCTGCCCGAGAACTCTCTCAACTGGCCGATCAACGCCGTGGCGCGCGCCCGGGCGGTGTCGGCGGCGGCCTGGGCGCCTGGTTGCTGCGCTCGTCCTAGATCTCGCATCGCGTGCGCGAAAGCGTACCACACTTCCGCCTGCGCGTGGAGGTTCGCTATGCGGTTGACCGCGAGCCGATCTCCTTCTTCCAGGCCATTCATTCCCCGAAGGCGCCGCTGACTCTCGTACGCGGAGATGCCGGCGGCCTCGAAGCGGCGTCGCGCGCCGGCGGACCCGTCCGACAAGAATTGCTCCGCAGCGCGCACGTGATCGAAGAGGGCGCTGATCATCACGCCGCTTTCCTGTGCGATCTGCGTGCTGACCTGGAGTTCGTCGGATACCGTATCGCTCACCTGTCGCAGGGCGGCGATTCCCAATAGGGACAGCACGACTAGTCCTAAGACCAAGGCGCCCTCGCCGACGATGACGCGAAGACGAAGGGTGTCGAATTGGTGCAGCCAGCTCATTGGCCCGGTGCTGTTATCAGCCGCCGATTGGACACCACGCCGACCACGACGGTCTTGGAGGGTACGTCGCCGTGTTCGTCGAATGCGATCGTGCCCGTCACGCCTTCGAACCCCGCCAGCTCGCGCCCGATCTGGGCCAGGTAGTCCCGAATGCGGCGGCGACTGGGACCTACCACGCCAATCGCCTGTGTCAGCAGATAAAGGATGTCGTAGGTGCCGGCTCCCCGATGGTCCGGCAACTGGTTGCGATAAGCGGTGCGGTATGCGCGAATGAACTGGTCGTTGCGATCGCCCGGACGGTCGGGGAGGTAAGCGCTGGAGATGTACGTTCCCTCCGCAAGCGCCACCGCCTCTTGAATTCCGGAAAGCCGGTCGCTGCCGAGAACCCGCGCTTGAATGCCCAGGGTCTCCAGCAGTGGAAGTATCCGTCCGGCGTCTTCCTGGGTACCGGCGATGAGCACCACGTCGGCTCCGCCCTGTTGTTGCAAGCGCCGCAGGTACGGCTCGAAGCTGGGAATTTCGTCGAGAAAGGGATCGTTGGTCACCACCGATCCCCCCAAAGAAATGAAGTCCGCCAAAAACGTCGCGCGGACGCTCCTTCCGTACACGTCGTTCCGGTAGAGAATCGCCGCCCGCTCCGCGCCCAAGGCCGAGCGTGCCCAATCGGCGAGGCGAGCCCCGTGGACCCGATCGGTAGGACACACCCGAAACGTGAACGGACCGGCGTTGGAGATCAGCGGACTCGACGCGGACGGCGAGATCTCAACGACGGGATCGTTGCCCCCGCCATAGATCGGTGCGGCGGCCAGCGTCGTGGCGCTGGTCAGGTGTCCGATGACGGCCACCACGCGATTGTTGTCGTACAGCTGCCGGGCCACGCGGAGTGCCCGGTCGGCGTCGGCGCTGTCGTCGACGATCACGAGCTCCAACAATCGCCCATTGATGCCGCCCCGTCCGTTGATCTCCCGAACGGCGAGCTCGGCCGCACGGCGCATGGAGGTGCCCCGCTCCTCGGTGAAAGGACCGGCCAGTCCTATGAGGATCGTATCATCGTGCGTGCATCCCGTGTTCAGGGCGAACACGGTGACGAGCGTGAGAGTGGCGATCGACCAGCGTGACAAGGCTATGTGACCCCGCGAAGGTTGTTGACCTGGCCAAGGGTGCCGAGGAGGACTTTAGTGAGAGCTGGCCGCAAACGCAATCGGATGCGGACTCGTGCCCGGCCGTCCCGCCGTTAGATTACCGTGGACATGCCCGATCCAATTTTCCGTTTTGCCGAAGCCCTACGAAGCTTGTTGGGAGTTCGGACGCCCGAGGACTTCGAGCACGCCTGGCAATCACTCCAGATCGGTGAGCTCGGGTGGCAGGGGCTCCAGCAGGCGTGGCGGCGTGACGCCCGATACAAGGAGGGAGCCGTCAATGAGGTGGACGGGCTCTTGCTGCAGTTGCTGGATCGCCTGCCCGCCCTCACCAGCCGGTCCGGCGAGGCCGCTCAGCGCGTCCGCACGTTTCGCTCGTCGGAGCTCGAGCGGCTGCAACACGGGGCGGCGGCGGCGCTGGTAGCGCAACGGTTTGGCGAAGCCGGCCTGTGCACCGTCCTGGAAGATGGAACGGCCCCCCTGGCCCGTCGGTATTTTTCATTTTTTTCGCTCGCGGAACGACATTCACCGAGCCAGTGGTCTCTCTTCGCGGACTATCTGGAGCCTGGCGCACACCATGCGTTCGTGGGAGTAGCTGCCGAAAGCGCGCGGTTTTACCCTAGCGAAGGTGCGGCCACCGCCCTCGTCGAGCTCTTTGACACGACCCGAGGGGACGCCCACCTACGCAGCTTTCTCAGTCCCCGGATCTTGGAGTCGCTGTTCGTGCTCGGCGATCCCGTCACGTTGCCGTTCTTCCGGGGACTTCTCACGTCCGGATACACCGATCCGCAGCCAGAGTACTGCGAGGTCATCAGTGCGCTGGTGATGGTGCGCCGGTTCACCGGCGCCCTCGAACCGAACGTCAAGTACGTCGATGTCGAGAATGAGATGGTGGGTACAGCGATCGATCAAGCCGAGCAGTTGCTCGAAGCGCGACGAGACGAACTCCATCCGGTCATTGTGATCTAGTTATCGCACGATCCTGCGAAAGATGGCGGTGCCCGTCCCCGGGCCGAGGCTATCGAAGAGAATGGCCTGTCCCGGCAAGTCGTAGAACCCCACCCAGATCAGGGACGAGTCCGGTGTCTCCAGGGAATCCGGCGACCAGTCGAAGATGATGTCCCGGACTTGCCGCTTCCAGGTGCCGATGGTGCGTGCTCCTCCAGGCCAGTTCCGGCGGCTCACCGTCCCATTGGTGCGGAGAAACAACTCCATCTGCGAACCGTCGGCGAGGATGGCCAGCCAACGCCGTTCGATGGGGCGGGCCAAAGTCTGTTGGGGTGACATGGTGATGCGTCGGTTTCCGTCGGCCTCCAGGATCAACTTCTCCAACGAAAACCGGTATCGCATTTCGAAGCGGTCCTGAAATCCGAAGTCCTCCTCCGCCCGGTTTGGATTGAAGGCCGTGGCGAGGAGGTAGATCAATGCGCTGTCACCGTACACCGTGAGGGTTCGGGTCGTCAGCACGTATTGGACGGGAAACTCGTTGAAACGGTCGCTGACCACGAGCATGGAGTCACCATAGAAATCCAGCCACAGGGGCAGGCCGTTGAACTTGGCCCCGACCCACCGTTGGAGAATGCGCGTGTCCTGGGTGGTGTCGGGGAGGTTCCGAAAATCCTGCGCCGACGCCGGACCCGCGGCGCAAGCGATCATCACGAGTGGCATGACCGTGTTTCGGAGAACGCGCATGACCGATTTCATACCACGAAGCTTGCCCACGGCCGGCAATCGGGGCAAGGGCGCTACCAGGCGAACCCGAACGCCAATCCCACGGCGAAACCGAGCTGGTTTTGGAGCTCCCGTGACCCGGGCACGAGTGTTCTCGGTCCCGCAAAGTACTCGTAGCTCATCGCGGGCTCGGCGAACCATCCCCCGGTCGACAGGAAGCGATATCCGATCAGCCCGCCGATGCCGAGGAAAAAACTACTCTGCCGATCCTGGAGGAAGCCTGTGGTGAGATACTGTCGCCGGGCGCCGGAATTGTCGGCCTCGAGCCAGACCCCGTCGACCCTGGCCCCCAGCACCATGCCGGCGACCTCGGCCTGGCCGAAATACTTTCGGATACCGATTCCCGGTCCGCCCCCATATATCTTGATACCGTCCTTTTCCGAGTACACTCCGACGCCCCCGACCTCGAGAGTCGTCGTGCGGCCCGTGGTGAATTCGAAGCCCACGGTGCCGATGCCGAGCACGAGGCCGACCGGTTGAACATATGCAAACCGTTGTGGTACTTCACGTAAGCCTTGGCCGGTCAGCGCCGCCGGGAGGCCCATGCATGCGAGGGTGATCAAAAGGGTCTTCTTCACGCGTCCCTCTCGGAAGGTCGAGTGATACCTGCGTTTGCAAGGTCCATACCTCGGGTCGTCTTGGATATGATGAAGGAGCTATGAAGTTAGATTTGCAGCCACCATGGCTACTCCAGCGGTGACACCGCCAACCACGGACACGTTTCAAGACCGGGCACAGGCCCTGGGGCATTTCTTCGCCCGCGCCGGCGAAGCCCCGAGGTTGGTCGCCTACGACGACGAGGTCGGGTGTCCGCTGGAGAGCGCTCTCGCCGTGCTCGAGTGGACCGGCGCTGTCGGGATTCTCGTCGACGGTGATCTCGTTCACGCAGCGAGACTCAGTGGTGAGACGGCGGCAGTGATGCTCGAGCGGCGTCGGGATGGTCGACGCATCTTCGTCTACATGGGACCGAGGATGGATGCGCCTCCGGCCGACCCGCATGAGGGGGAATTGTTGTTCGACGAGCCGGGCGTGCGTGCCTACGAGTTCGTGCAGCGCGCCCACGCCCTCGCCCACTTCATTCGGGCGACACAGGGGTCCGGTGCCGTGATTTGCATGCTGTCCAAACGGGCTCCCGAGCTGCGACACGTGAAGCGGGGGCTCACGACGCTGCTGCAAGAACCGGATCGGCAGGGTTCCAACAAGCTTGTGGCAGGGTGGTTCGCCACGAACTCGGTCGGAGTGCTCTTCGCACCTGCCGGAAACGGCGACCCGTACGTGTACGAGGAGATTGCAGCGTCAGAAGAGTAGAGTTTTCCCGGCGCTCTCGCCGCGAAGCCCCGTCCGAAGGCTCTCGAGTTACCGACATTCCACAACTCCACATGGCGTGGAAAAGTTGGCCAAGGCCCTACGTGTCACCGGCTTAGACTCCACATTCTTTGCACATCGAAAACGCGTAACCCGAAGATACATCGGCACTTGCGCGATTCTTGCCCGGTCCTATATTGGCTCCAGCGGCGATCAGGAGAAGGGCGGGAACCCTGTTCCCGAAGACGCCCTGATTGCGGCGCCCGAGACGGAGAATTCCGGGAAGGTCGTCTACTAACAAGGGCTTAGGCGGCTGACGATCCGGGTGATCACTTCCTCTCGGGCCGGTGAGGCCAGTCGCGTGCCTCACCCACACCGAAGCGGCGCCTCGGTGTGCAGTGCGAATGGTCGGTCCGCGACCCGGCCTGATCGTAGCGCCCGCGCTGGTGAACCTTGGGGCCTTGGCCGGGTCCCTTGGGGATGGAAGCCGGAGCTCCTGAAAGCCATACCGCGACGCATCAGTCCCGGCGGCTTCAGGGAGAAGAACAGTGGGAGTGAATCCCCTGACTCCGGGTAACCGTGCGTAAGACGGCCGGTGGTCCCACGCGGACCTACCGGCCGTCTTTTTTTTCCTCGAACCGCTGTTTTCACCGTCCGCAGGCAGGCTACAATCGTGAGATGGATTTTCGTCGCGATCAGATGGTATCGTGCATTGCACGCCGGAGTAGTGTGGTAGCACGAGAGCGACCGCCTCGCAATGGATTGCTGTTCTTCCAACCGAAAATGGTACCAAACGCCGGCCGCTTGTGAGCTAGGCTATGCCATGTGGTATCGCATGCCCACGGAAGACGAAGCATTGAAGACTGCGGGCGATGCGGAATTGCTCCGCTGTCTTTCGGCGCTCCGGTGCGCCGCCCTGTTGCTGGAGGATCGAGACATCGCCCCGGGGGACAAGGAACTCGGTCGGATCATCCTGGCGCACGTCGATCGCGCGGAACAGGCGGCACGACGACGTTAAACCGTCTCGGGCAAGACCCCGGTCTTTTCGTACTGGAAGGCCATTGCCTTGAGGCAGGCGACCCGCAGGCCCATGGGTGGATGCGTGGCCAACAGGTCGGCCACGAAGCCCTCCTTGTGCGTCAGCCGCCGGCCCAAGGGATCGGCGATACAACAAGTGCGCACTGCCCTGCCCGATGGCCTTCGTCGGAACGTGTGCATGTTCGATCTTGAGCAGCGCGGAGGCGAGCGCCGCGGGGTTTCGGGTGAACTGTGCTCCCGTCGCGTCGGCGAGGAGCTCACGCTTGCGACTCACCGCCAGCGCCAACACGCGCGAGAGAATCGGGGCGATGAGGAGCGTGATCAACCACGCCACGAGAATCAATAGTCCCAGGTGGCCCTTCTTGCCGCGGCCCCCGCCAAACCGCATCGACCGCCAGGCGGCATCGGACATGAGCACGATGACCCCCTGAAGCGCGGCCGAGGCCGGCCATGATAAATGCCCTTGCTTGGGGGCGGTCGGATATGACTCAGGTGACGGTAGGCCGATGCCGCCTAATCGCCGGACATGAGGATGCGGTTGACGGCCAATCGCACCGCGTCGGCGATAGCTTCGGCGCGCCCAACGTGCTTTGCCATGGGGTGGTCCTCGTGCACATGCAGCTCCATGCCTCGGACCACGGTGATGCGGTGCCACTTGGTGGCGGCCGGGGCGTGGCCGGGATCGGCGGCGCCCGTCTCGGGGGTCGGGCTTTGCGTCCAGGAGTGAATGGCCTGACCGGCCCGCCCGCGCACCGCCTCTGGGTTCCTGAGCGGGAGCAGGCTCGGCGGCGACAGGCTGTCGCCGAGGGCGGCGGCCACGCGCCGTTCGATGACATCCCCCGTTTGCTCTTCCAGCTCCGCGGCGATACGGGAGAGGGCGGCGCCCTCCATCTGGCGCAGCTTGATGGAGAGCACCTGGAGCAGGTGCCGGTACGAGTACGTGGCTGACGTGCCCCGCCCGTCGGGTGGGGAAACGATGCCCCGCGTGACGTAATACCGGATCGTGCGATCGCTCAGTTTTGCCTTCGCCGCGGCGTTGGTGGGCCGCACGCCGGATGCCTCGAGGAGCGCCCCGGTGACGGCCGTGAGATCGCGCAGGTTCCAGGGGGCGAACCGCTGGTATTCCCGCAGGACGAGCAGGGGGTTCTCGGACGATCCGTTTGCCATGAAGGGCAGTATGTGCCCGCGAGCCCACTCGGCACCAGTCCCCGTCGGTGAACTCGACCCCGGTCGATCCGGCATTAGTCCGCTACCGCGGGGCACGACATTGATGACGGCGGCCGGCGGCGCCACGACCACATTTCAACATGAGAAGAGGTTTCACGCTGATAGAGCTCCTGATCGTGATCTGCATCCTCGGCGTGGTCGCCGGGATCGGAGCCGCGCGCATTGGGCCGATGGTCGACCGGCTCGCGGTGGCGCGTGCCGTGAATCGCATGACGGCCTTCTACAACACCGGGCGCATGTCCGCTGTCTGGAAAGGGAGCCGGGTGCGAATGGAGTTGGGAACCGATTCCCTGGTCGGTGTGTTCGAGGGTCAGACCGATTCGACCTTCTTGGTCATGAGTGGCCCGGCGGCGGACGGAGTCTCGTTGACGGTGTCGCGGCCGGTCGTGCGCATTCAACCCAACGGCCTCGGCCTCGGGGCCGCCAACACCAAGTTGGTGTTCAAACGAGGAGAGGCGGCGGACTCGCTGGCGACCTCGCGTCTCGGAAGGCTGCGGCGGATGTAGGGTGGGGCGTGACTGCAACCATCGGAGGCCGCGGGACATCTAATCGAGTGAAGGCGATAAGTCTGTTGGGGAGGAGAGGATCAAATGGTGGCCTTCGGGTGTACGACAGATAAGAACCTGCGACCTGTGCGTTTCGGCAAGGGAACGACGACCAGACAAGCGGCGAGGATACACGACCGTGGCGGGCAGGTGATGAAACCCACGATCTATCTCCCGAGCCGGGCGATTTCCAAGACCGGAGGCTCGTCGAACATGGATAGTGGTCGGTGCGGCGTTTGACGGCGGCGTCGTCCGGCCACTTCGCCCGGGGTGCTTCGGCCCCCGGGTTTTTTTTGGTTCAAATGGGGAAACGATTCGTCGCGATCGTTTGACTTCATCCGGTAGTGCCGAACCCGTCTTCCACGAAGGAAATCGGAACACGGCTTGGAATGAGACCGGACTCGGCCGCCCGGTCCAGTAGCTCAGATAAGGCGCGGCGTCCGCGTTCGCCGTAATCGACGGTGAGGTCGTTCACGTACATGCCGACAAACGTGTCGGCCTTGGCGTCGTCGAGCCCGCGGGAAAACTGCATCGCGTATGCCAGCGCCTCGTCGCGGTTCGCCAAGCCGAAGGTGATGCTGGCACGCAAGTCCCGGGACACCGAATGAATCAGCTCTTTTCCGAGATCGCGCCGAACGACGTTGCATCCGAGCGGTAGGGGCAGGCCCCCCGTCTCTTCGAACCACCAGGCCCCCTCGTCCAACCACAACTCGAGGCCGCGCTCCTGATAGGTGAGCTGCCCTTCGTGAATCAGCAAGCCGGCGTCGAACTCGCCTCGAGCCACGACGTCCTCGATCTGATCAAAGGGGACGACTACCGGTTTGAAATCCGGTTGAATCATGCGGAGGACGAGGAACGCGGTCGTGAGCTCGCCGGGAACGGCGATACGCATTCCGGCGATGGCGGCGCGGACGTCGTCGGGCTTCGGCGAGCGGGCGACCAGTCGTGGTCCGTATTCGCGATCCCCCATCGAAGCACCGTGCGGGAGGATGGCGTAGGTGTCCGACAAATGGGCGTACGCGTGGACCGACACGGCGGTCACCTCCAACTCGGCGTCCAGGGCCCGCCGGTTCAGCGTCTCGATGTCCGCCAGCTCGTGGACGTATTCACGATCTCCGGTGTCGATTCTCCCTGCGGCCAGCGCCCAGAACATGAACGCGTCATCGGAGTCGGGGCTGTGGGCGACGTGAATCGTGGGCATCTAATTGCTCTCTGACAGTGCGCGGCGGGCAGCCGCTAGAAACGCGTCGATGGCAGCCTCGTGTGCCTCGTACTCGGGTTGGGGTTTGGCGATCTCGGCGTCGTAGGTTTCGATGAAACGTAGATACGTGCGTTGTTCGGCGACCGCGTCTCGTTCGATCCGGGCGATCGCGTAGTCCAGCATGGTGCCCAGGAGATGGCTCGGCTCGGCGCCACGAAGCGAGTCGAGCTGGGCTCTGGCGCCGGCCGGGTTGCCCATGAGGGTGTGAATCACCCCAATGTGATAGCGCGCGTCTGCGTCACGCTCATCCAGGAGATCGTAGGCCGCGACGGCCATCGGGTGAAATCTGGTGATCTCGGCCGTGTCGCCCCGTTCCGCCGCGTCCACGATGCGGTCGAACAATCGGTCCGCCCGCTCCCGAGGCGTCATCTGGCTGATGTCGGGAGCCGCCGCCGGTCCGGTCGGCCGAGCTGCCGGGGCCGGCTGTGGTCCCGGGCCTCCGAACCGCATCACCACCACGATGACGAGGGCCACCGCAGCTGCGCCGGCCGTTACCCAACCGATCACACCGGCAACCGAGGTCGCCGAGTCCAACCGGCCCAGGGGCAAACCGCACTCATGGCAGAACCGCGCTCCCTGGCCCAAGGGGGTGCGGCACTTCGGACAGCCCACTTGCGTCATCGTGACCTTAGGCATTGGGGTTGGGAATGTACACGCACGAGGCGCTCCAAAAAAACCGCGCCGCATTTCGGTTTTTGTTTGGTATGGGAATGGTTAACCCGGCAACCCGGACGTGGCGTGCTACCTGGGACTTCGTTACTGTGGATTCATGTCGCTCCATTCCTCGGACCGGCCGGGCCGACCCAGGCCCCGAGGGTTCGATCCTCCCCTGTCGGCGATCAAGTCGAAGCAAATGGGAGAACTGGCCCGTGGCGAGGACCGTTGGGACGTGGTCCTCGAATCGGTGCGGGATGACGAGTTGGACGGGCTCCGGGGCCGCATTCACTTCATCTCAGGGAACGTCCACCGGCTCTCCGGATGGATTTTCCTCGAGTGGATGGAGCGGGATGTCGACTCCCGGTTCGGCGAGTTCTCGGCCCAGGAGCTGTGGAGCCTCCTCGACTCGCTCAGCTAGCACTTTCCCCACATGCCACAGAGTACCAGATCCGCGGTGTACCGCGTTGTCTTGTTGTGCCTATTTAACTCGAATTTCATCATTTCTTGCACTTCTGACATCATTTTGCGTGTGCTGACGCTCCAAGACTGGCATAAACTCCGAAAATAGGCAGAATATTTGCAACAACTGCACGATTCCGTTGACACTGGACGTCTGGCGGGGTAGAATTTGCCTCATCCACCAACTCCAGGAGCCACCGTGACCGCCAGATCCCTGATGTTCAACACCGTTAGCAAGCCGGCCTTGACCCCCGCGGCCCTCGAGACCGCCGGCGCCGCGGCGGACCACATCCTCGGCCTAACCGAGACGTTCGAGGTGGACTCGCTCAGACTGCAGTTCACCGACGTGACCGGCATCAACAAGAACGTGGAAGTCCCGAAGAGCCAGTTCGGGAAGGCGTTGGCGGGGGACATTCTCTTCGACGGTTCGTCCATCGAGGGGTTCGTGCGGATCGAAGAGAGTGACATGTTGCTGAAGCCCGATCTGGAGACGTTCCGCATTCTGCCCTACGACGACGAGGGTGGACGGGTGGCCCGGCTCATCTGTGACATTTTCCATGCCGATCACACATCGTTCGCGGGATGCCCGCGGCTCACGCTGAAGCGCCAGGTGGCTGAGGCGGCCCAGCTGGGTTATTCGATGATGGCGGGCTGCGAAGCGGAGTTCTTCCTGTTCAAGCTCGACGAGCACGGACGTCCGTCGCTGGACACGCATGACCAAGGTGGATATTTTGACCTCGCTCCCGTTGACAAGGCCGAACCGTTGCGCCGTCTCATCGTTCGCGATCTCGAAATGCTGGGCTTCGAAGTCGAAGCCGGGCACCACGAGGTTGCGCAGGGCCAGCACGAGATCGACTTCAAATATGCGGACGCGGTGACGACGGCAGACAACCTGGCAACTTTCAAGTTTGTCGTGCGCAACGTCGCCTACCGGCATGGCTATCTCGCGACGTTCATGCCGAAGCCCATCGCCGGTGCGAACGGGTCGGGCATGCACACGCACCAGTCGCTCTTCCAGGGCGATACGAATGCGTTCTTTGCGCCGAACACGGAGTACCAGCTCTCCCGCGCAGGCCTCAGCTATATCGCAGGCTTGCTCAAGCACGCCCGCGGGATCGTTGCCGTCACGAACCCGCTGGTGAACAGTTACAAGCGATTGGTACCGGGATACGAGGCACCCACCAACGTAGCGTGGAGCATGCGCAACAGGTCGCCCCTCATTCGCATTCCGGAGAAACGCGGCCAGAGTACGCGTTGCGAGCTGCGCATGCCGGATCCCTCGGCGAATCCCTATCTGGCCCTTGCCGTGCAATTGGCCGCCGGCATGGACGGTGTCAAGAATGAACTGACCCCGCCCGCACCGGTGAACAAGAACATGTTCGCGATGAGTCATCGGGAACGCCGCAAGCATCGCATCGAGGAACTACCGCGCGACCTTCACGAGGCACTGGATTGCCTAGAGAAGGACCAGGTCATTCGCGACGCCCTCGGCGAGCACATTTATGAGCGATTCATGGAGGCCAAGCGCCAGGAGTGGCTGGAGTACTCGGCGACCGTGGGTACGTGGGAGATCGATCGCTTCCTCGGCCAGTACTGATGCCTCCGGCGTTCCTGTTCGACCTGGACGGAACGCTCTACACGGATGAAGGTCCGGTCCCCGGCGCCGTCGAAGCCATCGAAGAGCTACGGCGCCGGGGAACTCCTGTCCGGTTCGTCACTAACACCACGCGCACCAACCGGCGTGCCCTCATCAGCCGCCTGGCGTCCTACGGCTTTCGCATAGGCCATGAGGAGTTGTTTACGCCCGCGGTTGCGGCCGTCGCGTTGTGCCGGGAGCGGGGTGTGGGGGTGGTGGCGCCGTTCGTCGCCCGGGAACTGCTGGAGGACCTCAACGGACTCGAGTTGGCCGGAGGGGTCGTGGGTGCCAGTGGCCCAAGAGCACCTGAGGCCGTGCTGCTCGCCGACCTGGGAGATGCCTGGACGCCGGCTCTGCTCAACGAAGCCTTTCGACATGTGCTGAACGGGGCCCTGTTCGTCGTGCTGCAAAAGGGACGGTATTGGATGGGTGCGACCGGTTTGGAGCTGGATGCCGGGGCCTTTGCCGCGGCCATCGAGTACGCTACCGGAAAGCAAGCCCTGGAGTGTGGGAAACCCTGCCCCGCATTCTATCAATCCGTGCTCGCCGGTCTCGAGCTGACCCCGCCGGCCGGTGAGGTGGGACGGGTGGTGATGGTCGGCGATGATCTGTGGAACGATGTGGAGGGTGCGCGTAAGGCAGGGCTCGAGGGTTGGCTGGTGCGGACCGGCAAGTTTCGCGAGGATGTGCTGGCATCGAGCGGGTTGACGCCGGACCGGGTGCTCGGCTCGGTATCAGAGGTGATCTAGGTCCTTCCGTTTTTCCTGCGTCCTCGCCTTCTTATTGCCCATGTTACGACTGAGTTTGGTGACGCTCCTAGTGCACTTGACGCTCGTTTCGTCGGCCTGGACACAGGAGACGACTCGACAAGACGGTCCGATCATCGACACGGTGATTGTGGTTACCCAGAACGTATTCGGTGAGGCAGAGGCCGGCTCGAACGCATTTTTTCGGATCGCTAATGCCGTCCGCGTCAAGACGAATGCTCGGGTGGTCCGTCGCGAGCTGTTGTTTCGTGCAGGCGAACCCTACGATTCCGCGAAGGTCGCGGAGTCGGCACGCAATCTCCGGGCGTTGGGGGTTTTTCGTGACGTCGCCATCGATTCGGTGCGCGTCGACGGCCGACTGGCGGTGCTCGTCCAAACCGCCGACGGCTGGAGCACGCAGCTCAATCTGACGGGACGGTTCACCGAGGGCACATTCACCTGGGGAGCGGGCATCTCGGAGCGGAATTTTCTGGGCACCGCGACGCTCGTCGGCGCCAGTTATCGCAAAGGCGTGGATCGTAACGCGGTGACCCTGCAGTCGCGAATCAACCGGTTGTTCGGGTCGCGCATTACCGCGAGCGGATTTTTCGAGAACCTGTCCGACGGCTCGCGAGGCGGCTGGTCGGTAGGCAATCCGTTCCGTGCGTTCGGCGACCGGCGAAGTCTCGAGATCGTTGGGGAGCGCGCGGATCAACGCCTGTTGCGGTTCGTATCGCGGAGTACCACCGATCAAGACACCGTGCGATTCCAGCGCCGCGCTTTCATCAATCGCGTGGAGGCGGCGGTGGCGCCGGTCGCGTCGACGCGGCGATACATTCGTATGGGACTCTCCGTCCAGGTGCGACGCGAAGAGATTCTGCTGCAGGCCGACACCGGACTCGCCATCCCCGATACCGTGACGGCTGCGGTCGGCGTGTTCGTGCAGTACCGTCGGGCCAACTTCAAGGTGGTGACCCACTACAACGGGTTTGCGCAGAGCGAAGACCTGGATCTGAGCACCACCATTCGGGTGGCCGCATGGGTGGCGCCGTCGGCGTTCGGGTACGAGCGAACAGGCATCGGTCCACGCGTGACGGCGGCGACCGGCGCCTCGTTGCCATTCGGCTTCATTCGCGCGTCGGCCCTGGCAGGCGGTTTGTTCACCAGCGCGGGGCTGGACTCGGGCAGGGTGGCCGTTCAGGTTACGGTGGGATCGCAGTTCATTCGCCGCCAGGCCACGTTTCTCCACTTTCGAGGCGGCATGATCGAGGGCGTCGTTCCAGGACGTGAGTTCGATCTCGGCCACGGCGTCGGTCCTCGCAGCTTCGGCCCCCACGCGTTCACGGGAGATCGCAATGTGTGGGGCACGTTCGAGCACCGTGTGTTCTTGATCGATGATTTCTTGAATCTGTTCGGTATTGGATTCGCCGGATTCCTGGACTACGGCGGCGCGTGGTTCGACGGGCAGGAGCCGCGATTCGGCGGGAACGTGGGCCTGGGGTTGCGCACCGGGGCCACGCGGGCCACGGGGATCAACGTGGGGCGCTTCGACGTGGGGTATCGGTTCGGCGAGGGGTGGACCGGCCGACGATGGGCGCTCAGCATCGGGCAGGGGTTCACGTTCTGATTGGGCGGCGGGTCCCGGAGCGGTCAGCCGCCGCGTCTGCCTAGCGCCCTGGCCACGTTGCGCGACAGCATCTCGTCGACTTCGTAAGCCTCGAGTTCCTCCAGGGGACACCACACCACGTCTCGTGCCTCTGGTGATCCGCGCAAGGTCTCCTCTGTCGCCACCATGGAGAACATGAGGTCGTGATGGCAATGCGCCGGCTCGCCCCGGGCAGCCGGAATCTCGTGCACGTCCACGCCAATGAGCTCCGGCGACGTCTCCTCCACCATGACACCGGTCTCCTCGTAGACCTCGCGCCGCGCTGTTTCGAACACGTGCCGATCGTGGGGCTCCACGTGCCCGCCCGGTTGGAGCCATCGCCCCAGCCGGTCATGAAACACGAGCAGGATGCGCTCCCTGGTGGGAGCGAACACGAGGCCGCTCGCGGTGACGTGGCCAGGATCATAGGCGTCTCGATCGAACGGATCCGGCGAGCGCCGCAGAAGATCGAGGGTGCGAGCCACGCTGGTGCGGGCGGGATCGTCTTCCCGGAACCCCTCGATCAGTGCACGCGTTGTCGAGTGGCGGTCGGGAGGGGCGATGGCATCTGGATGATCCACACCGCGAGGATACCGGCTTGGTCGATCCCACGGTAGCGTCCCGGGGATCCGTGTACCGGAAATGGGACATCAAGACGGCCGGAGTAACGGTGGTACAGAGCATAACTCATTGAGTGACAACAGATTATGTAACTGAGAAGGCTTGGCACTCTTCATGCATTTGACCGACCGTGAGCGACCCGTTCCGTGGGGGAACCGGGTGCGACGACAGGGTGACGACAATGTTGAGAGACTCGAATCGACTACAGCCGACGGTCTACGCGATCGATCTTCAGCCCTTGGGGGGTCGGGGGAAAGGGCTGCCCGGCGCGCCCCGTCGAAAGGCGGGCGGGGTCTTAGTGCCCAAAGCTCAGCAGGCTTTACAGTCGGGGTGCGCGAGCGACGCGCCAGCGCGAAATGCGCGCGCGGCCCGTGGGACCAGGAGCATCGGATAGTGCCGGCGGGTTGGCCCCCGGCCGCCCGCGTTTTATATAGTGGTGGTTGCACCACCGCGGAGAGACCATCTTGAGACCAATACTGATCGCCTGCGTTACTTGCGTGGCGGTGACCGGCCCGCTCGCCTCCCAGCAGCGTTCGCTCGGGGATGCCGTCGCGCGTTCGTCCACGGGCATCGGAGCCCACCTCAGCATGTTCTTCAACGACGGGTCGGTTTTCCGTTCGGGAGTGGAAATTGGCTACTCGAAGCTGGGGCGAATCGAGCAACAGTCCCTTTTCGGCGATTCCGAATTCGGCCGGGGTTTTCAGAGTATCACGTCCAGCACCAAACTGTGGCATGCCAGCCTGGTAGCTCGCCGGCAGTGGCCGGCGTTGAGCGACCGGGCTCGTTTCTACGTCGTCGGAGGCACCGGGCTATACATGAGTCGGACGTCCACCGAGGAGGTGCGGCTCGAGGCTCGGTCCCGTAATGCGCTCAGTGCGTTCACCACTGGCCGGAGCGAGTGGGATTTCGGAACCAGTCTCGGCGCCGGTGTCGAGCTGCACCGAGCTGGTTTGCCCGGGGCCTTCGGCCTCGACGCGCGCGTGCACGTTCTCCCGTTTGCCGGCCCGTCCGGCCCGCGGGCGTTGTTTACGTTCTCGGCGGGCCTGAGCTTCTTCTAGGCGACCGCTCCGCTTTGCGCGCCGCGCCCCACCTCCGATCTTGCGGATTCGACAGCCCACCACCATGGGCGACATGCGCGGTCCTTCTTTCCCTGACGGCGTGCAACGCCCAGCGGGAGCGGGTGCTTCCGTCGTTTCTGCCGTCGACTCCGCACGAGAGCTACGAGTACGCCATTCGGCAGGCGAATCTCCAGGAGACGGCGCTGGGATACGAGTGGTTGATCGCGGCCCGCCGGGTGTTGACCCACGCCCTGACCGTCGAGACGCCATACGAAGAAGTGGGATACTTCGACCCGCTTCAGGCTGGGGCCATGGGGTACCGCGTTTCCGCGCTCCGGGGACAGATGCTCGTCTTCTCCGTCGAGATAGACGGCGACGGTCCGAGTCGCGTCTTTCTCGATCTCTTCCGCGCCGTGGATGATACGTTGCGTCCGCACCGCCGCGAGGCCTACGCGGACAGTACCGACCGTGTGTTGCAGCATTTCGTTCGGCGCGACGGAGACTACATCCTGCGCGTGCAGCCGGAGCTCCTCCGCGGCGGTCGGTATCGCATCACCATCACGCAGGGAGCGTCGCTGGCCTTTCCGGTGGAGGGAGAGGGTCTGGGGTCCATCCGGAGTGTCTTCGGCGACGTGCGCGACGGCGGCCGTCGCGACCACCACGGGGTGGATATCTTCGCACCCCGGGGCACCCCGGTCCTCGCCGCATCGAGCGGGCAGGTCCGTTCGACCCGCACCGGCGGGCTCGGTGGCAGGGTCGTGTGGTTGAAGGACGAGTTTGGCCAGTCGCAATACTACGCGCACCTCGACAGCCAAGCGGTACGGCGCGGTCAGCGCGTGAATCAGGGCGATACGCTCGGGTTTGTAGGGAACACCGGCAATGCCCGGACAACATCTCCCCACCTCCACTTTGGCATCTACTCGAGGGGCCCCTACGATCCCTACCCTTCGCTGAAACAGCTGCCCGCCACCCCGCCGCGGCTCACCGCCGACACGAGTATCGTGGGTCGCTGGGCGCGGAGCACGAGCGACGGGTTGCGCATGCGCGCGTCGCCGACGAGACGGGCGCAGGGGCTCGGGGAGATTGCTCGCCACACACCGATGTTGGTCATTGGCGGCGTGGGAGGCTGGTATCGGGTCATTTTGCCGGATGGTGCAGCGGGTTTCGTCTTGGCTGTGTCATTGGAACCGATCGCGCCCTTGAGACGGGCGGAGCTGACGGATGGCGGTGTCCTGCTCGATAGCCCGATTCCCACGGCAGTGGTGGTGGAGACCATGGGTCCAGGCTCCGAGGTGGCGGTCCTGGGCGAGTACGGTGAATACCTCTTCGTCCAGCCCGATGACGGCCCCCCGGGGTGGCTGCTCCTCGACTAGTCTCCTACGCCAGCTGAATCGCCTCGAGAATCGCCTGGACGGAACCCGCGTCGGGCAAGAGGATGTAGTGCCCCACCAGATTACCCTCGGTCCCGTCGAACCGAAACTCGGTGGCGGCGCGTATGATCATGGTGGAAGCTCCGTCCGCCGCCCCCGCGATGGGGTCGAACACCGCAGCGGACCGGTTCACCACCAGGTCAGGCACGGACGGCAAGAGCATCATGCCCAGAAAAGTCGACAGGGCACTCAGGTATGCGCCGCCGAGAATGTTGCCCGTCTCTTTGAGCGTGGACTCCTCCATCTCGTTGAGAGCGTTCTCGGGCGTCGGATCGCGATGAAGCAAGAAGCCGCATAGTCGCCTCGCGTTGTCGAGGGGCAAGACGAACGCGGTGCGACCGGTGAGGTTGCCCATCATCATCATCCAGACGGCGACCACCTGCTCCTCGGGATCCCAGAACCCCGGCACCTCGTTCCAACGGGCCACGGTGACTTCCGGCACGTTGATCATGATGCGGCGCTCGGTGAGTTGCGAGAGGGCCGTCGCCGCGTGGCCGGCGCCGATGTTCGCGACCTCTCGCAGCGCGTCGAGTTGCGAAGGTTTCAATTCAGGGAAGCGGTCCATGGCCGGTGCGGTGAAAGGATATCCACAGTAACAAGGCCCGTCCCGGTGCGCCAGCCGGGGGCCCGGCCGCCGCCATTGACGGCCCTCGGATCGGGAAACATGTTGCCGGGTCCCGAGGCGGAGCGTGGATATGGAGGAGCGGCGCTGGCATGAATTCTACGAGGACGGGGTGCCCACGGCCATCGTATACGACGATGTGACACTGCCCGGGCTCCTCGACCGGACGGTGTCCCGCTTCGGCGATCGGCCGGCACTCACCTTCCAAAATGGTACCCTCACCTACTCGGGGTTCAAGGAAGAGGTGGACCGGTTGGCGAGCGCGCTGGCGCGGCTCGGGGTCACACGCGGCTCCCGTGTGGCGATCCAGATGCCCAACCTGCCGCAGACGATCATCGCGATCTTCGCCACCCTTCGCCTCGGTGCCATCACGGTGCTCACCAATCCGCTCTATACCCCTCGCGAGATCACGGCCCAATGGCAGGACGCCGGGGTGACCGTGGCGATTCTCATGGACTTCATCTACGAGGGTCGGGTCAAGGGCATACGAGAACATCTCCCCGTGCAGCATTACATCATCGCGTCGATTCCCGAATATCTCCGGTTCCCGCTCAGCTTGTTGGCGCCGTTGAAACTCAAGAAGGCCAGCCCACCTATGGTGGCGAAGGTTGCCGGATCGGATACGGTCCATCACTTCCGCAAGCTCATTCGCGCCACGCGGCCCAATCCCCCGCTGGTCGGTATCGACATGGACGACGTGGCCATGTTGCAGTTCACCGGCGGGACCACCGGCGCGTCCAAGGGTGCGATGCTGACACACCGCAATCTGTCCTACAACGCGCAGCAGATCCGCATTTGGGCCCAGGGCATCAAGGATGGTGAGGAGACGTGGTTAGGGTGCCTGCCGTATTTCCATATCTATGGAATAACGGTGTCGATGCTAAATCCGATTTTGGTGGGGGCGCGTATCGTGGTCATTCCCAATCCCCGCGACGTCGCAGCCATGATCAAGAACATCGTGAAGCATCGCGTGACGTTCATGCCGGCCGTGCCCGCGATGTACAATGCCATCAATCAATACCCGGGGGTTGATCAACTAGATCTTTCGAGTATCAAGATTTGCCATTCAGGATCCGCACCGCTTCCGGTCGATGTACTGCGACGCTTCGAAGAGTTGACGGGCGCGAAGATCACCGAGGGATACGGCCTGACGGAGACGTCTCCGGTGACGCATTCGAACCCGCCGCTGGGCGTCCGCAAGGAGGGGAGCATTGGTATCCCCTTGTCGGACACCGACGCGAGGATTGTCGACGCGGAAGACGGGGTCACTGAGATGCCGGTGGGCGAGCCCGGAGAACTGCTGTTGCGCGGCCCCCAGGTCATGAAGGGATACTGGAATCGACCCGAGGCTACCGAGGAGGTCATCAAGAACGGCTGGT
Source organism: Gemmatimonadota bacterium (assembly GCA_027294455.1). Classification (GTDB taxonomy): domain Bacteria; phylum Gemmatimonadota; class Gemmatimonadetes; order Gemmatimonadales; family GWC2-71-9; genus B3T1B10. The sequence goes on along the minus strand of JAPULZ010000145.1, from coordinate 35,877 downwards.
TCTACACCGGCGATCTCGCCACCGTGGACGAGGATGGTTACTTCAGGATCGTCGGACGCAAGAAGGACATGATCCTCTGCAGCGGTTACAACGTGTACCCCGACGAAATAGACCGTGTGCTCATGGGGCATCCGGATGTGCTCGAAGCGGCAACGATCGGGATACCGGACGAGAAGCGGGGCGAGACAGTCAAGTCGTTCGTGGTGCTCCATCCGGAGAAGGAAGCCACGGCAGACGAATTGACGTCCTACTGTCGCCATAACCTAGCGGCGTACAAGGTGCCCCGTTCGATCGAGTTTCGGGAGAGCCTGCCCAAGAGCACCGTGCTCAAGATCTTGCGACGGGAGCTGCGCGCGGAGGAATCGACGAAGCTCGAGGCGGACGGTTGAGAACCGGTGCTGGAATGGCGATCTTTGGTGCCCTCAGGCGCCGTAGCCAAGTGGTAAGGCGGAGGTCTGCAAAACCTCTATTCGGCAGTTCGAATCTGCCCGGCGCCTCTTTTTTCCCCACACCATACCCTTCTCCCGGGCAGTACGGCGAACAGAGGGCCGCGGCGAGTTAGGTGAAGCGCGGCTTGTACTGGTCGAGGCTGGCGTAGGGTCCGGGCCAAGGCAGCTCGTAGCCCAGTTCGTGGGCAGCGTGGCGCGTCCAGTAGGGGTCCCACAGATGGGCCCGGGCCATGACGGCCAGGTCGGCACGCCCCGCTGCGAGTATCGTGTTGACGTCCTCGTACGACGAGATGTTTCCGACGGCCATCGTGTGGATGCCCGCCTCGTGGCGGATGCGATCGCTGAAAGGCGTTTGGAATTGCCGTCCGTAGACGGGCTTGGCATGCGATACGGTTTGCCCGGCCGACACGTCGGTGATGTCGCAATCGTGTTGCTTGAGAAGCTTGGCGACCTCGACGGCATCATCCGGTTGCATCCCGCCGGGCGCCCAATCCACGGCGGAAATCCGTACCGACATCGGCTTTTCATCCGGCCAGACCTCGCGCACCGCGTCGAGGAGTTCCAGCGGGAATCGCATGCGGTTTCCCAGCGAGCCGCCGTAATTGTCGGTGCGGGTGTTGGTCAGAGGCGATATGAAGCTCGCCAAGAGATAGCCATGGGCGAAGTGAAGCTCGATGATGTCGAAGCCGGCCGCGTCCACCCGCTTGGCCGCGGCGACGAAATCCTCCCGCACCGTGTCCATGTCACCCCGCGTCATCTCCCTCGGAACCTGGCCGTGCTCGAAATACGAGATCGGTGACGGGGCGATGATGGGCCAGTTGCCGGATTCCAGCGGCTCGTCCATTCCCTCCCATGCGACGCGTGTGGATCCCTTGCGCCCGGCATGCCCGAGCTGCATCCCGATTTTTGCATGGCTCTGGGCGTGCACGAAGTCCACGATACACGTCCACGGTTCGATGTGCTCGTCGGTATACATGCCTGCGCAGCCGGGCGTGATGCGCCCGGCTTCGCTCACATCGGTCATCTCGGTGAAGATCAATCCCGCACCGCCGATGGCACGGCTGCCGAGATGGACCATATGCCATTCGTTGGGTAACCCGTCTTGGGCGATGTATTGGCACATGGGTGATACGACGACCCGGTTTTGCAAGACCATCTCCCGCAGTCGGAACGGGGTGAACATGGGCGGCTGCGGTTGCCGCACAGCGATCGTCACACCGCTCTGCGCCATGGCCTTGTCGGCGAACCAGTTGTCCACCGACCGAATGAAGTCGGGATCGCGCAGGCGCAGATTTTCGTATGTGATACGGAAGCTGCGGGTCAGCAGGTTGAACGCGAACTGGGTGGGGTCCATGTCGATGTATCGCTCGACATCCTCAAACCATTGCAGGCTCACCTGCGCTGCGCGTTGGGCACTTTCGACGAGGGGTCTGCGCTCCGCCTCATAGGCGGTGAGCGCTTGGGCAACATCGGCGTGACTCCGCAGCGCGTCGGCGAGAGCAATGGCGCCCTCCATCGCCAGCTTCGTGCCGGAGCCGATGGAAAAATGGGCCGTGTGGGCGGCGTCCCCCACCAAGACGATGTTGCCGTGGTGCCAGCACTCATTCGTCACGGTCGGGAACTGTCTCCAGACCGAGAGGTTCTGCAACAACCTGTGCCCGTCGAGTTCCTCGGCGAAAAGTTCTTCACAGAAGGCGACGGTCCGATCTTCGTCGGCGTCGGCCAGTCCCGCTGCCTGCCATGTGCGTTCGGTGGCCTCAACGATGAACGTGGAATGGCCCTTTTCGTACTGGTATGCGTGAATGCGCCAGAGCCCGTTGTGGTCCCACTTGAAATAGAAGGTGAATGCCGGAAAGACGCGCGTCGTCCCGAGCCATACGAAGCGATTGGGACGCCAGTCGATGCTGGGCTTGAATTCGTCCTCGTACAAGGCGCGGACGGTGCTGTTGACGCCATCGGCACCGAGGATGAGATCGGCATCGGCATAGTCGGACAGATCGTTCACCTCGCGATCGCACTGCAGTTCGACGCCCAACTCCCGACAGCGCTCGGTGAGGATGATGAGGAGGTTGGCGCGTGAGAGTCCGCTGAAGCCGTGGCCGGTGGACGTCAGCGTGTAGTCGTTATAGTGAATATCGATGTCGTCCCAGTGGGCGAAGTGCTCGGTAATGCGCTGGTAGGTCGGGGGATCGGCCACGGCGACGTTTTCCAGCGCCTGGTCGGAGAAAACCACGCCGAAGCCGAAGGTGTGGTCGGGACGGTTGCGCTCGACCACGGTGATCTGGTGCCCCGGATCGGCCTTTTTCATGATAATGGCGAAGAAAAGCCCTGCTGGGCCGCCGCCGATGCTGACGATCCTCATCCGGCCGACGCTCCGGATCTGTGCTGCTTGATCAGTTGGCCGGCGATGATGAGATGCTGGATCTCGGTGGTGCCTTCGTAGATGCGAAGCGCGCGGACGGATCGATAGAGTCGATCCACGGTGCTGTCGGCCAACACGCCACGGCCGCCGAGAATCTGGACCGCGTCGTCGACGATGCGCTGCGCCGCCTCCGTGGCGAACGCCTTGGCCATGGCCGCTTCCATGGTGATGCGTTCCGCTCCTTGGTCTTTTTGCCACGCGGCGCGGTAGACCAGCAATCGCGCCGCGGTGAGGTCGGTGGCCATCCGGGCCAGTTTGTGCTGGATCAGTTGAAAATCGGCCAAGCGTGTGCCGAACTGCTCGCGCTGCGTAGCGTGGTCGAGGGCCTCGTGCAGCGCGCGGGCCGCGAGGCCGCACGCGGCGGCGCCCACCGTGGGGCGGAGCCGATCCAGGGTGGTCATGCCGAGTTTGAAGCCTTCGCCCTCGGCGCCGAGCAAGGCGCTTGTCGGTACACGGCACTCGGTGAAGGTGATCTCTCCAATGGGGTGGGGCGCACTCATGATCTGCGGCTTGGCGAATTCCAATCCAGGCGTCTCGGCCCCGACCACGAAGCAGGAAATGCCCTTGGTCTTTCGTGACCGGTCGGTCGATGCGAATACCGTGTAAAAATCGGCGATCCCGGCATTGGAGATGAGCGTCTTGCCACCGTCGAGCACGTACTCGTCGCCGTCTCGTCGGGCGGTGGTCGTCATCGCCCCCACGTCTGATCCCGCGCCCCGCTCCGTCATGGCGAATGCCGCCATGAGCTCGCCCTTCATCGCGGGTGCAAGCCAACGCTCCTTGAGCGCATCGCTCCCGGCGAGAGCGATGGGAACCGAGCCCAGGGCCTGCAGGGCGAACACGGCATCGGCCAGCGGCGCGGCGTACCCCAGCATCTCGCGCATGACGCAGCACGCACGCAGATCGTGACCGAGGATGGGATCAAGGAAGTGGGCCGCCCCCATGGTGTGCATGATCTCGCGGGCCTGGGTCCGTGCGGCTCCATCGTCCTCAGCGTGAGGTAGCGGTAGCAGTTCCTTCTTGGCGAACTCGTCGAACGCGCGACCCAGGGCGAGATGCCCGTCGTCCAGCAGCGCGCGGACCGGATTCAGCTCGAGCATCGGCATCCTCAGATGAACTCGGCGTCTCGCTTGGCCCGGAACGCCTCGTAGGCTTCTTTGAAATTGGGATCTTCCATGCAAACGGCCTGGGCTTCGGCCTCGGCCCGGAGCGCGCTCGCCAGATCGAGGGAGGCCTCCGCGTTGAGCGATTGCTTCGTGACGCCCAAGGCGTAGGAAGGTCCGCGGGCGAGGGTTGTTGCAAACGATTGCGCCTGGGCCAGGACGGAGTCTCCCGACACCACGCGGTTGTACAGTCCGATCTGCAGCGCGGTCCTGGCATCGATGAAGTCGCCCGTCAGGAGCAGCTCGGTGGCGCGTCCGAAGCCGATGATGCGGGGCAGTAGCCAGGCGATGCCCATGTCGGCGCCCGAGAGCCCGACCTTGCTGAACAGAAAGGCGATCTTGGCAGACTCACTGGCGATACGGACATCACACGCCGCGGCGATCACGGCGCCGGCTCCGGCTGTCGTACCATTGAGCGCTGCCACCACGGGACGCCGGCACTCGCGTATCGCCAGGATCAGGTCGCAGGTCATGTGCGTGAACTCGACCAGGCCATCGCGGTCGCACTCGAACAGTGCGCCGATGATGTCGTTGACGTCGCCACCGGTGCAGAACGCGCGCCCGGCGCCGGTGATAACGATGGCGCGCACCCCCGGTTCTTCATCGAGTGCTCGAAACGTGTCGCGCAGCTCGCCGTAGACTTCGAAGGTCAGTGCGTTGAGTCGTTCGGGGCGATTGAGCGTAATCGTCGCGACCGAAGATGCGGGGTCGTGGTCGTACAGGAATGATTTGGGCGTCAACGGCATTCGCAGGTTCCTCGCGCGACCAAAGTGGTGAACGTACTCAGCCGGTGGTCTCGGGTGGCAGCACGGCGGTCGCCTCGACCTCGATCATTGAATTGTCGTCCATTAGGCCGGTGACTTCCAGGAGTGCCATGGCCGGGTAATGCCGGCCCATACGCTTCCGGTAGACCTCGCCGATGGGTTTGAGACTCGCTACGTAGGCCGCGAGATCGGTGACGAAAATGGTCAAGCGACCGATGTGCTCCGCCTTCCCCCCGGCTGCATGGACGACGGTCAAGATGTGGTCGAGGACTATGGCGAACTGCTCCGTCATCGTCGTGGCCATCACGCGGCCGGAAGCGTCACGCGCCGACTGGCCCGCCACAAAGAGCACGCGTCCGCCCGCTGGCGCCACCATCCCGTTGTTCCATCCCTTGGGTGCGCCGAGGGACTCGGGATTGATGATCTCGTAGCTCATGCCAGAAGTCCTCCTCCATCCAGCACGATGGCCTGCCCGTTAATCCCCCTGGAGTTGTCGTCGCAGAGTGCGAGCACGGTATGGGCCACTTCCTCGGGTGTGAACAGCCGGCGCTGGGGTGTGGTTTCGAGAATGGCCTCGAGCGCCTGGTCCCGGGAGACCCCCGTGGCGTCGACGATGCGATCGATGGATTCGGTCGTCATGTCCGTGTCGACGAACCCGGGGCACACGGCGTTGGCCGTGACGCCGTGCGCAGCGACCTCCGCGGCGACGCAGCGTGTGAAACCGATGGCGGCGTGCTTGGAGGCGGAGTAGGCTGCGACGTATCGGGAGCCCGTGAGGCCCGCGACCGACACCACGTTCACGATGCGTCCCCACTTGCTGGCCAGCATTTGTGGAAGAAACGCCTGGGTGCACAAGAACGTGCCGGTCGCGTTGACCGCGAAGCTGGTGTTCCACTCCTCCAGTGTCAGCTTGTGCACGGGAGCGGAGGAGGCGATGCCGGCGCTGTTGACGAGAATGTCCACGTGGTCCAGGTACTCCGTCGCGGTCTTGACCAAGGCCTGCACGTCGTGCGGGTCGGTCACATCGCAGCGGACGGGCCACGCCCGATGGCCGTCGGCCCGGAGCCCGGCGGCCACTCGCTCGATTGCTTCGACTGTGCGCGCCGCCACCACGATCCCCGCGCCGGCTTCGGCGAGTGCGCGTGCAACGGCGGCGCCGATGCCACGACCGCCACCGATGACGACGGCGTTCCTATCGGTGAGTGCCATGGGATCGCGTCACTCCGGCCACTCGGCCAAAATCGCCTGCTCGAGAATCGTGCCAAGCACGGCGATGGTTCGTTCTCCCTCCGCGGCGGTGGCATCGGCGGGATATCCGAAGTACGCTTGAGGGCCTTGCGCGTCTTCGAAGTTCTTCAAACCCGCCCGGATGGCGTCCGACAGCGAGGCGGGGTTGGGCGGCAGGGTCCCGCGGATGTCCTCTCGCACGAGCTCGGGGCGCGCCGCCATCACGACGGAGGTCTCGTATCGCCCCGCGTGACACGCGCCGCTCTTGAACTCCTCGGTCAGACGCAACGCCCACGGTTTCTTCGATACATCGGGAAAGACGATGGCGAGGAGGTTTTCCGCGCGCGCAGCGCGCTGTGCCGTCTCAATGGAGCCGAGATTGGCTGGGTCGAGATGCGCATTGGCCAGGGCGAGCATGGGAAATCCCTGGCGCGTGAGGCTGCGGGCGATGTCCAGCAGCAGCGCGGTGAGGGTCTCCTTGTGCATGGAAACCGTTCCCGGAAACGTCGCGGCAAAGTCGGCCGGGGTATAGCTCAGCGCCGGAAGGACGAAGACGGCAATGTCTCCGGCATCGAGGTTGGCCGCTCCCGCACGCGCCATGGCCTCTGCGATGATGACGTCGGTGGCGAGGGGCAAATGGGGGCCGTGTGCCTCCACGGCGCCGATGGGCAGGATCGCGACGGTTCGTGCGGCGTCGAGCTCTCGCACGTCCTCCCACGTCATATCAGCCAGATGGGCTACCGTCATGATCCTCGCAATTTGGAGGGCCACGGGCATGGTGGTTGACGATGGTTCCGACCAACGCGTATCATCCCACACCATGATGTTCCAGCCGCCCGAGACGTTCAACATCGCCGAGTACTTTCTCGACGCACGCGTTCGTGAGGGCAAGGGAGAACGCAACGCCCTCCTCACCGATCATCGGACACTCCACTATCGAGAAGTGCAAGCCATGGCCAATCGGTTCGGCCACGTACTCCGTCGCGCGGGGGTCGAAGCGGAGCAACGCGTGATCATCGCGCTGCCCGATGGAGCCGAGTTCGTCGCCGCGCTGTTCGGCACCCTGAAGATTGGTGCAGTGGTGGTCATGGTCAACCCGTATCTCAAGCCCGACGCCATCGAGTACTTCTACGGATATACGCGGGCGACGGTGGCGGTTGTTCACAAGGACACCCGAGATGCGTTCGAGGAGGCCGCCAAGAAGGCCCCGTACCTCAGATCGCTCCTCGTGATCGGGGATCCCTCGTTCGAGGAACAAGTGGCAGATGCCTCCGAGGAGTTGGAGACCTTTCCCTCGCATCGCGACGACCCGGCGGTGTGGCTCTTTTCGGGTGGAACGACGGGACGTCCCAAGGCGGTCGTCCAGACACATACGTCGTTCGCGAACACGACGGAGTGCTACGCCAGGAACGTGATCGGTTACACGGAGCAAGACATCACGCTGTCTGTTCCGAAGCTCTACTTCGGCTATGCGACGGGATCCAATCTCTTCTTCCCGTTCTCGGTCGGGGCGACCGCCGTGCTCTTCGCTGAGCCGTGCACGGCGGACGTGCTGTTCGAGAAGATTGCGCAGTTCCGTCCGACTATCTTGATCAACGTGCCGACGATGATCAATCACATGATCGCACACCCCGGGGCGACTCGAGCGGACGTCTCCAGCCTGAGGCTCGTGACGTCCGCCGGGGAGGCCCTCCCCGTGGAGTTGCACAGTCGTTGGAAGGCGACCTTTGGTGTCGAGCTGCTGGACGGGCTCGGCACGGCGGAGATGTGGCACATCTTCATTTCCAATCGTCCCGGGCACGTCAGGCCGGGCACCCTGGGCACGGCGGTGCCGGGGTTCGACGTGAAGGTCTGCGACGAATCCGGTCATGAACTTCCCACCGGCGAGGTCGGGTCGTTGTGGGTGCGGGGCAACTCTCGGGCGATCGGCTACTGGCAACAAATGGAGAAGACCAAAGAAGCCTTTCGGGGTGAGTGGTACGTGTCCGGCGACATGATCTGCCGCGACCAGGATGGATACTTCACCTACTGCGGCCGGGCCGACGACATGTTGAAGGTGGGCGGCAAGTGGCTGTCACCGCAGGAGGTGGAGAACTGCCTGCTGCAACATCCGGCGGTGGCCGAGGTGGCCGTGGTGGGCGTGATCGACGAGCACGGATTGACCAAGCCGCATGCCTTCGTCAAGGTGTTGGAGGGGCAATCCCCGGGACTGGCAGAGGAGCTCCAGGCGTTCGTCCGGGAACGGCTGGAACCCTACAAGTATCCGCGGAACGTCGTGTTCTTGGACGAGCTGCCGCGAACCCACCTCGGAAAGGTGGACCGGGGGCGCTTGCGAAACGCCTAAGAAGAAACCGCCGTGGAGACCAGCTTGCCCAGCGCGTCCATGGCGTCTCTCAGCTGTTGGTCGGACAGATAGGGAGCTGGACCGAGCCGCAGGAGATCGCCCCGGTAATCGCAGTGCACGCCTTGCTCCCCCAGACGGCGACAGAGTGTTTCGGCCCTTGGTGAGCTGAGCGAGAGGAACCCCGCGATCTCCTCCAGGGGGACGGATCGATCCCGCCGGATCACGTCCGTGTCCGCATCCAACGCGTCGAAGGCCCAGGCCAGGGCGCCCACCTGGTGCTGGCTGACCTCGCGGAGGAACTCCGGCGTCAAGTCCATCTCTTCGAAGAAATCCATCACTGTCGCGGCCCGGTAATGGCTGGTGGGATCGTAGGTCGATCCCGCGAAGTGCGCGGGCCCGGGCCCATAGGTCACTTGGTCGGCGGGTGCGTCCGTGGCCAGGTCAGCGAACTCGGCAAACCACCCCGTGATGACCGGCCGCATGTTACAGTCGGCCGGAGCGCGCAGGAAACAGTTGCCCTCCCCGAGTTGGCAATACTTATATCCACCGCCAACGACGAACGCGCCATCGAGCGCTTCACGCCGAATGGAGAAAGGCACCACGTTCATCGCGTGGTACGCATCCACCAGCAGCTCGGCGCCGACGCGTTGACAGGCCTGGAGGACGTTTCCGAGACCGGGGACGATGTGGGCGTTACTGAACAGCACGGCCGAAACCAAGACAGCGGCGGTCTTGTCGTTCACCGTCTCGATCAATCGCTCGGCGATGGCCCCGGCGGGCCGGCTTGGTACCTTGACCACCTCGAGGCCTTCCTCGGCGAGCCGGTCGAGCTGGCGGCGGATGGTGTGGAATTCGCCGTCGGTCGTCACGACGCGGGGACGCGTCTGAAGCGGCAAGGCCGACAGGAAGCGGATTACCAGGTCGTGGGTGTTCGGCGCCAGCGCGATCAGCCCGTCGCCGTCGTCCAACAACCGGGCGTAGCCGCGCCGCACGCGGTCGGCCATCGTGGCGGCGCGCTCCCATTTTTGATCGACATGGGCGGCGGCATCCAGCCAGGCCCGCTGCTGCCCCGCAAACCCGCAATCGGGCCATGCCTGGTGGGAATGGCCGGTGAGCAGGAGTCGCTGGTCGACCCGGAACTTGCTGTAGTGGGTGGCCAGCGCATTCGGGGTGGCGTAGAGGTGCTCGGGCGCGATCAAGTCGTCACAGCGCGGCGCGAATCGCCCACAGGTCGGGGAAGGCCGGCTTGAACAGCGTATTCACGAGGTACTGGACACCCGTGGTGCCGCCCGTCCCCAGTTTTACCCCGATCGTGCGCTCGGCCATCTTCACGTGGCGGTATCGCCATTCTTGGAAGCCCTCGTCGAGGTCGATCAGGCGTTCGGCGAGTTGGGCGATCTGTGGGTTGTTCTGGTAGACGTCGACCAGGACCTGTTGCACCTCGGGCGAGCTGGGGTTGGGTTCGGCGACATCCCGATCGAGGACCTCTCCGGGAATGTCATATCCCTCTCGGGCGAGGTAATGCAGGAACTGGTCCCATAGACTCGGGGCGTGGTAACGGGTGTTGAGGCGGGTGCGTGCCTCGGTGCCCTCGGTGAACGGCTCCAGGTGCTTCTTATTTTTCATGCCCAGCGCGAATTCCAGCTCCCGGAACTGGTAGGACTCCAGCCCGCTCGACGACTCGAGCCGCTCCCGGAAGCTCAAGAACTCCAGGGGGGTCATGGTCTCCAGAATATCCAGCTGCGCGACCTGGATCTTGAGGATGGTGAGTATCCGCTTGAAGATGTGCAGAGCGGGTGGCGTGGCGTTGCGCTCCAGCAGGTCGCGGACTCGATCGAGCTCGTGGAGCATCTGCTTGAACCAGAGTTCGTAGACCTGGTGGATGACGATGAAGAGCATTTCATCGTGTTCGGGCTTCGCCGTGACGGGCTGCTGCAGGGACAACAGCTCATCGAGGTGGAGGTAGCCCGAATAGGTTTGCGGCTTCAAGCGTCTTCGACCACCAGCCGATGCAGGCAGGTGTCACAGTGGAGTACCCAGACGTCGTGATGGCTGCACCGGCCGCCCCGGAGTCGAGACGTCAGGATCCGGTCACAGCGCGGGCACAGGAGCGGGGTGCGGTCGGCGGCGATTGCCTGCCGAATCTGGTCGCCTTCCTCCGCCGAAAAATGCCCCTCGGCGGATTGACTGCGTGCCATGGTCATCACGCCCTCCTTGGTGGCGTCACATCATCCGCTTGATGATTCGCTCACTTTGCTCTTTGGTCAACCCCAAGGGGCGCCGACCCAGGGGGCCGCCTTCGTCCAGGACGCCCTCGAGGGCGTGCAACGGGCGGGGATCCGTGTTTTGGAAGAAGAGGCCGGTATAGATGGTATCGCCCCACTCCATCGCCTTCTCGCATGCCGCTTTCCAGTCTCCCGAGTCGTGGTCTTCATCCTCCAGCTTCTTGACGCGCGGTTTGAAGAAGGAGTAGTCGTTGTCGTGATTGAACGTGACGCAGGGACTGAAGATGTCGATCAGTGCGAATCCTTCGTGCTGAATGCCCTGTTTCATCAACGCGGTCAGCTGTTTCTGGTTGCCGGTGTATCCGCGCGCCACGAAGGTGGCGCCATTCATGATGGCCGACGTGAGGGGATTGAGGGGGGTTTCCACGCTCCCGAAGGGCGTGCTCTTGGTTTTCATGCCGACGCTGCTTGTCGGCGAGATTTGACCGGTCGTGAGGCCATAAATCTGGTTGTTCATGACTATGTAGGTAAGGTTCACGTTCCGGCGCGCGGTGTGCGTCAGGTGATTGCCGCCGATACCGTAGCCGTCCCCGTCCCCGCCAGTCACGATCACGGTCAATTCGTGGTTGGCGAGCTGGGCTCCCGTCGCCACCGCCAGCGAGCGGCCGTGGAGCGTGTGCATGCCGTACGAATTGAAATAGCCCGGCAGGTTGGATGAACACCCGATGCCGCTCACCGTCAGAATTTCGTGCTGCCGCAGGCCCAATTCGGCGCAGGCATTCTGCAGGCTGCGCAGGACGCCGAAGTCCCCGCAACCTACACACCAGTCCGGCTCGACGTGGCCCTTGAAGTCCTTGGGGCTGAGTTGGGTGACGGCCGGCGGATCGGTGACTCCAGTGCCCATATCTGTATCCTCGTTAGACCGTGAGTTCGTGGACTGGGACGTAGCGGTCGGTTTGGCCCTCCATGATCTTCCGCACGCCGTCGACGATGTGATGAGGCATGAACGGTTCGCCGTCGTACTTGCGGATATGTCCGTGGACATCGAGTCCGGTTTCGCTGCGCAGGTATCGGTAGAACTGGCCGGAGTAGTTGTTCTCCACGATGATCGTGCGCTTGGATTGGGAGAGAATCTCGATAATCGCTTCGGAGTGCAGCGGAATGATCCACTTGATGTGCAACTGGCTTGCCGTGATCCCCTCGCGCTGCAGGAGCTCTCGGGCCTCCAGGATGACGCCATGGGTCGACCCGAATCCGATCAGCGTGACGTCGGCGTCGGCGGATCCGTCGAGGGCCGGCGGAGTTGTCTGCTGCGCCACCGTGGTGAACTTGCGCGCCCTCTTCTCGACCATCTTGCGCCGCTTGTGCGGATTGGTGAACTCGTCGCTGAGCAAACCACCGTCTTCGTCGTGCTCGTCGGTAGCTACGACGTGGATGTAACCCTCGAGGCCGGGGAGTGCTCTCGGAGATATTCCGCTCTCGGTGTCGACGAACCGCTGGTATCCGTTGTCACTCGCCGGCTCGGTGATGAGCTCGCCCCGCTCGATCGTGGGATGCATGTTGATGTCGTCCGGATCCACCGAGAACGTACCCTCGGAGATCAGCACATCGGAGAGTATGATCCCCGGACACTGGCCCTGGTCGCACAGGTTGAACAGCTCGGGAACGGTGTTGAACGCATCGAGGGCGTTGCGCGGGGCCACGATGAATCGCTCGAAATCTCCCTGACTGGCTCCGAGCATTTGCCAGAGATCCCCCTGCTCAGTCTTGGTGGGCATGCCGGTGGACGGCCCCGCACGTTGCACGTTGATGAACACGGCGGGAATCTCCATCATCGCCGCGCTGCCCAGGGCCTCGGTCATGAGCGCGAAACCACCTCCCGAGGTGGCGCACATGGCGCGGCAGCCCATGTGGGCCGCACCGATCGTCATGTTGGCGACGGCGATCTCATCTTCCACCTGGCGGACCATGATACCGGTCTCGGCGGCGTTCTTTGCCATCCAGTGGAGCACGCCAGTGGCCGGGCTCATCGGGTAGGCGCAGTAGAATTTGACGCCTGCCGCCGCGGCGCCCATCGCTAGCGCCTCGTTACCCGCCCACACCGCAAACGGCTTCGGACCCTGGGGTATGGCCTCGGCCAGGGGCTCGAAGGCGGTCTGCGCGTGCTCGAAACCGTTCTTGGCCGCGCCCACGTTCTCGTGCACGAGCTGCTGACCCTTACGCCGGAATTGCCGCGTCAAGGGCTGTTCGAGTACGGCAAAATCGAGTCCCAGCACGCTGGCGAGGACCCCGAGCGCTACGGTATTCTGGACGAGTTTGTTCCGGTTGTTGTCGGTGAGGTCGCGCACTGGAACGGGACAGAGGTGCACCCCGTCCGCCGCATCGCCGGCGGTTATGGTGTCACTGTTGAAAATCACACGGGACCCGGCGCCCATCACCCCGAGGTGTCGGTCCATCGTGTCTTGGTTGAGACACACCAGCAAGTCGATGCGGTCGCCGTGGGTGTAGATCGGCCGGTCGCTCACCCGCATCGTGAGAAAGATGTGGCCTCCGCGGATGATCGATTGATAGGCGTTGTAGGCGTAGAGGTGGAGGCCGCGCCCCACGACTATCCGGGCCAGGATGTTGCCGGGTGTCGCGATGCCTTGGCCGGCGGCGCCCCCGATGCTGAGCGCAAGATCAAAACCGTCGCCGGACATCCTAAACTCCTCATAGTGATGGGGATAGTATCATACGTGGCCAGGATGGTCTCCGATAGAGGCGCTCCCGCAAGTCACGGCATGGCGGAGAGATACGCCCTTGGCCTCCAGTTCAGGGGACCTCGCTGGCAGATTGGTCCCGCACCGTTCCGGCAAGCACTGCTGGGTCGGCCCTGAGGCCGACGCAGACGCCGCCGCTGCAATCGGCAAGCATTTCTTGCAAACATCCCCCCGCGAACTCCCGGATCACCGAGCGAACCGCAGATTCACTCAAAAGGTGCGTTGGCACTCATCCTGCACCGATGCAATCCCAGACCTGGAAAGTGAGTCTTGGTATGGCGAGCGTCGCAGATTGGCTGAAAATCATCCACTTCCAGATTCTGGCAGTGCTCGTCCTTGCCGCGGTCTACGTGGGCAACACGTGCGCCTGTAGCACCAAGGACAAAGCGGTCAGGGCGGCGGTGAAGAGCGACCTGCGCAATCTCGGCACGGCGCAAGAGATGCTCTGGGCAGATGAAGGTCATTATGCGCTGACGTGGTCGAGTCTCGACTTCGAGTCGAGTATCGGCGTATCCATCGTCATCGACGGGGCCACGAGCACCGGATGGAGTGCGCGGGGCACGCATCCCGCGATGCGGTGGACATGTGCCATCTACGTTGGTGACGCGCCGCGTCCCCGAGAGGATGCGGTGGAGGGAGAGGTCGTTTGCTGGGAGTAGGCTACGCCAGCTGATTGCTGGCTGGGCCGCTCATCGCCACGCCGATCAAGCCGCCCATCATCCCCGTGGTACCCTACGACAGCGGTGCGAACGTCATCAACATCCACGTCTGGTCGCCCACGAGAATGGCCACCAGCACGCCGAGCGCTGCTCCGACGATACCGCTGACGAATCCCCCGACGTGAAACGCAGCGGCCCCGTCGCGCCAAACCAAATACCGAGCACAAAGGGAACGCCCCCGCCGTAGCACTTCTTTACTTCACCGGGCATCCCTGTCGAATTCCATCAATACCCACATGCCGGGATCGATAATGGGTTCGACGGCCGCCGGGACCGAAACGACTCCCACCCCGCGCTCCATCGGGACCCGATGCATCTCGTCGCCGATGCGCACGTCGAGCGGCATGGGAAAAGGCAGCCCCTCGGGCACGTGCCACCGCAGCACGAGAATGTCACTTTCCCGAACCGCTGTGAGCCGCGGTAGTGCCGACTGATGCAGGTACACGTCGAAGAACCAACCCAGGTCCTGACCCGAAACGTCCTCGACAATGTCCCGGAACTCGGCGGTGGATGCGAGTCGGCACTGACATCCGCCGGGAGCCGTCTCGCGAGCGGGGTCGGGGTACGCCATGCGCCGGAGTACCGCCAGCGTGGTCTCCTTCCCGATCAGGTAGCGCAACGAGTGGAGGATCCACTTTCCCTTTCCATATATATCGCTCCCGTAGATGTCCCGCGTGCGCTGGGTCGTGGTCGGGGCCACCGGCTTGGCGTTTACGAACCGCACGGGGCGGTCCGACATGTGGTCGTGATATGCCTGCGGTCCACCGAGGTGCTCGGCGTAGAGTGCCTCCATGTACGAGCCGAAGCTCTCGTGGAGCCACCAATCTTTCCAGTCCGCAGCCGTGACCATGTTGGCCCACCATTCGTGAGACAATTCGTGAAAGTGGAGCCAGTCGAATCCAAATTCGTTGTCTTGAAAATCCGATCCGTAGGCGATGATCGATTGATGCTCCATGCCCAGATAGGGTGTCTCGGCCACACCGTATTTGTCGACGCGAAACGGATACGGTCCGAGCGTCGCCTCGAGGAAACGGAGGTGACGCTTGAATTGTGGAAACTGGCGAACACCGTCGTCATAGTGTTCGGGCAGAACCCAGAATGAAAACGGAAAGACCTCCCCGGTCACGCTTTCGTATGGTTCCTCGATCACTCGATACGGAGCGATGTTGATGGTGACACCGTAGTTATTGATTGGCGTGGAGACGAACCAATGGTGCGTGCTCGTGCCGTCGGCGTTGTGCGACACGCCGCGCAGCCGACCGTTGGACGCTACGACCAGCGGCTGGGGCACGGTGATGTGCAGGCTCATCGAGTCAGCCTCATCTGATGGATGGTCCTTCGTGGGCCACCAGATATCGGCGCCGTTGAGGACGGAGACCACGCCGATCCATGGGTCTCCCGCGGCCGTCTCCGTCCAGACGAATCCATCGGACCAGCTCCGTTGCCGGTGTGGCGCGCTCAGCGGGCGACCGCCGTACCAGATCTTGACCGCCAGTTGCTCGCCGGCTTCCATCGACCGGCCGAGCGCGATCCACAGCTTTCCGCCACGCCGCTCGACGCGCCGCGGACCTCGGCGGGACTCCGGCACAATGGTGACAACCGAATCGACGACCAGCAGTGTGTCGAGGTCGAGCACAAACCACTCGAGCCGTTCCCGTACCGTCACATGGGCGGCGAGCGCCCCCTGGATGGTGCGGGTGGCCGGGTCGACGTGCAGGGTGAGATCGTAGAACTCGACATCGTAGGCGGCCTGCTCCGCCATGAGCGGGCCCCCCGAATCGTAGATATCGGTTTGGGTCCGGGCCGACACCGGCACACCGAGGAAGGCCAGGATGCCGGCTGCCGCCGAGAGCTTCATGACCCGATCTCGGGGGTCATGTCCGGTCGGGCTTCGAGAAGATTCGTTGGTATGGCAACGCCTCCAGATCGACGAGGCGGCCCTCCTTGAACACGCTGTTGAGGCGCCTGATGTTGCTGATGTCTTCAAGGGGGTCCGCGTCGAGGATGAGGATGTCGGCCAGCTTGGCAACCTCGAGCGTTCCGAACTCCTCCAGCCCCCTGGACGCGATGGCGCCGTTCTTGGTCGCGGACACGATGGCTTCCATGGGAGTCATGCCGAGCTCGACGAGTCCCTCGATGGCGATGATGCTGCCGATGCCCGCTTCCTGGTTTTCCCGTTTGGGTGTTCGACGAAACTCGGGCGCCGAGCCGAGATAGTTGTCGGTGCCGATGGTGACGAGGCATCCCCTTTCGATCAGCTTCTGCGCGTTGCTACGCCGCGTTTCGATGCCTTCCCCGCGGTCGCGTCGCTCTTGGCGAAGCTCCGCCGAGGTCCGGGTCCGCCGGTGCTCGCGCTCAGCGTCTTCGCTCTCGGTCTCGCGGCGTTCGACTTGCTGCTCGAGGTGCCGCTCCCAGGTGTCACCCGTGATCGTGTTTGTCAACATGGCGCACACGATGCCGCGCGCGACGATCAGGTCGACGAGTTCATCGGAAATTTCGCTCGGAAGCACTTCGGGATGTTGAATGAGGTCGATCCCGGCGAGCACAGACATCCGCAGGCCTTCGGGGCTCGTGGAATGGATCTCGGCGGCGAGGCCGCGTTTGTGCGTGTCCTCCACCAGCACGAGCTGGGCGCGCGGGGAGAACCCGATCATGATCGGATTCGAAAAGTGACTCGTGCCGCCGTACTTGATGATATCCGGTCCCAGGTCCAGATACTCGTTGATGGCCGCCCGAAGCTCTCCGGGTTCCATGTGCATCAGTTCCTCGCCGCTACCCTGGGTGATGAAATCGTTGAACTGCTCCTGGAACAGCGTCAGCCCCTGCTCCCGCCGCAGCGAGAACGTCACGGAGTACGGACCACCCCAACCCACGATGTTGCCGGCGACCAGCATGCGGGGTCCCACCGTGTCGCCGCGAGCGATGGCGTCGCGGATCTGCATCAGCGGGAGCAGCGATCCATAGCTGTCGCGGATTGTCGTGATGCCGTACTTGAGGTGGAGCTGTGCCGCCTCCAGGGTCAGGCTGGCGTTGCGGTCTTCGTACCGCACGATGGTCTCGCCGGCCCCGTAGAGGGAGACGTGGACATTGGTGTCGATGAAGCCCGGCGTGACGAACTTGCCGCGGCCGTCGATGACCGTCGCGTCGGACGGGACGTCCACAGCGCCACGGGGGCCGATGGCGGTGATTCTTCGCCCGTCGATGACGATGGTACCATCGGTAATCGGCGGGCCGCCGCTACCGTCGATGATGGTCGCGCCCACGATTGCGGTCACGGGTTCCTGAGCCATCGTTGGCGGCGGCGACGCCCAGGCGAGGAGCAACCAGCCTATCACAGGCGCCGCGGGCTGCCGCATTCTGGAATGCACCACGGTGATCCTCCTCTGCATTCGGGTTCGGGCCGTTGTTCGGGGTCACGCCGCCACCACTGAGGCTCGTGGCCTCTGCGTGAGTGAGATACAATAAGGATCCTGTCGGGATGCGGCCAGTGGGCACCATGGTTGCCCTCATGCGATCATTCCGCCTCTCGTGCAATCGCCTCCATCACAATCAGAAACGCGAAGAACACATTGGCAGGGACTGGATTCCCCGGCCGAAACCGTGACAAGCGACGCCCGGAGGAGACATCCGGCGCGCTGGACTCCGCTGGATCCAGTCCCTAACTTCGCTGGCCGCCGCGTCCAAGCTTCCGGCCGGTCCGGCCCCTACCACCTCGGCAGACGAGCATTTTCATGCCCGACGATTCACACCGCCGCACCTCCAGCGAGACGGAGCGAAGCACGGTTCGCCGGTCCCACTACTTTCCCCGAACCCGGGATGGTTGGATCGCGACCGTGCTGTTTCTGGCTCTGTTTGCGCTGACACAGCCGCCCTTCGTGCACGGTTTCGCCAACCGCGTCGAGCCACGGTTCTTCGGCTTGCCGTTTCTGTACGCCTATCTGCTCGTGCTGTACTTCGCGTTGATAGGGGTATTGATCTGGGCCGTGCGGCGGAACATCTAGATGGAACCCTGGGTCGTCGCGACGGGCTTCATCTTTGCCTACTTGCTCGTGACCATCGGGCTCGGGATCGTCGCGAATCGGAAGCTCACCGTCGATCTCGAAGACTTCCTGCTCTATGGCCGCAAGGCCGGATTCATCGTGTTGTACCTGACGATCGTGGCGACGTATCACTCGGCCTTTGCGTTTCTCGGGTCCGGCGGATTCTTCTACACCCACGGCATCGGTTTCTGGGACGCCGGTTCGTGGACGGTGTTGGTGGGGGCGATCACGTATGTGCTGGGCAGTCGGATCTGGGCGTTGGGAAAGCGATTCGGCTACATCACGCCCGCGGACATGCTCGCCGACTTCTACGAGAGCGAGGCCGTACGGGTCGTCGTGGCCGTCGTCTCGGTGGTTTTCACGATTCTTTATATACAGGTTCAGGCACAGGGGCTCGGCTATATCCTGTCGGTGGCGTCGGGCGACCGCATTTCGGTCCGGCTGGGGACGCTGATGCTGTTGGTGGTGGCCGCGGGCTACCTGATGGCGGGCGGTCTCCGGGCGGTGTATTGGACCGATGTCGTGCAGGGCGTATGGATGTACATCGCCGTGTGGGTCGGCGCCCTAGTGCTCGCGTACAAGCTCTTTGGTGGCCCGTTGGCCCTGTGGCGGCGCGTGGCGATCGAACGCCCGGATTTACTCACCGTTCCGGGACCAGAGGGTTTTTTCGCCCCCGGCATGTGGTTCGGCATGATGGTGGTGCTTTCGTTCGGCATCGTATTCCAACCGCACATCATGATCCGGTACAACACTGCGGCGTCGGCCCGCACCATCAAGCTCCTGGGCGCGACGATACCGCTTTTTCTCATGACGCTGTACATTCCGGCCGCCCTCGTGGGTCTCGGCGGAGCGTTGGTGATGCCCGACCTCGCGATCCCGGATCGAATCTTTCCCGAACTCCTGTTCACCTATGCGCCCGCGTGGTTGACGGGCATCATTCTCGCGGGTGCCACCGCGGCGGCGATGTCGACGCTCGACTCGATTCTCCATGCCAACATGACGGTGCTCACCCGGGACGTGTACCAGCGCTACGTGGCCACGGACGCGTCTCAAAGTCACTACATCTTGATCGGGCGGCTGATCGTGGCGGCACTGCTGGTCATCGGATACATGCTCTCGGTGAACACGTTCCAGTTCCTCGTCGTGCTCGTGGCCTTGTCAGGCGCGGGCGCGCTCCAACTCATGCCGGCCATCCTCGGCGTTTGCTTCCCGACTCGCCGCGTGTTCACCCGGCATGGCGTGCTCTCGGGCATACTCGGAGGCCTGGTAGTACTCTACGCTACCCTCATCGAAGTACCACACCCACTGGGCTTGCACGGAGGTGTCTGGTCGCTGGCTGCGAATTTTGCGGTGACCATCATCGTGTCGCGGTTCACCGCACCTCCGTCGACGGCCACGGTGGAGAGGATCCACGGCGAAGTGGAGCGGTTCGTCTATGGCGACGCGGAGAGTGCGGCCCAATGACGAGCGACTCGGTCAGGGTCGTGGGGATCGATACCGGCGGTACGTTCACGGACTTCGTCGTGCTCGACGGCGAACAGCTCCGCGTGCACAAGGAGCCCTCGACGCCGGACAATCCCGCCCGGGCCGTGCTGGCAGGACTGCGCCAGGTCCTCGGCGAAGCAACACCAGACATCATCCACGGATCGACGGTGGCGACGAATGCACTCCTGGAGAGACGGGGAGCGAAGACGGCGCTGGTGACGACGCACGGCTTCGCCGACGTGTTGGAAATCGGCCGGCAAACACGTAGCGAGATCTACGACCTCAACGTGCGAAAGGCGGCCCCACTCGTTCCCGTGGAGCGCCGGTTCGAGGTCTCGGAGCGGGTGGGGCCCCACGGTGAGGTCCTCACCCCCCTCGCGCAGGCCGAGATCGATGCTTTGGTTCCAGCACTCGGTGCCAGCGACCTGGAATCGGTGGCCGTGTGCTTGCTGCACTCCTATGCCAATCCCGATCACGAACGGGCGTTGCTAACCGCCCTTTCGCAACTCGATGTCTTCGTGACCGCATCCCACGAAGTCCTTCCGGAGTTCCGGGAGTACGAGCGCTGCAGTACGACGGTGGTCAACGCCTATGTCGGCCCCGTGGTGGCCAAATACCTGGCGCACCTCGCCACGGAAGTGCAGTCCGACAGGGTGCGTATCATGCAGTCCAACGGTGGGATCATCTCGCTCGACGCGGCGAGAAAGTTTGCCGTCCAAACGGTCTTGTCGGGACCGGCCGGCGGCGCCGTGGGTGGATTTGAGATCGGAAAGGGCGCCGGCTACCACAACGTGATCACATTCGACATGGGCGGCACGAGCACCGATGTTTGCCTCTGTGCCGGCAGCTTGAGCCGAACCTCCGATGCGGTCATAGGAGAGGCACCGATTCGTGTCCCGGCGATCGACATCCACACGGTCGGCGCGGGCGGCGGATCGATCGCCTACAAGGATCCCGGTGGTTCGCTGAGAGTGGGACCTCGCAGCGCGGGTGCGGAGCCCGGTCCCATCTGCTACGCGCAGGGAGGGACGGAGCTGACGGTTACCGACGCGAACCTGTTTCTCGGCCGCCTCTCGCCACATCACTTCTTGGGCGGGCAGCAACAGCTTCCGGAGTCACCCGTGCGCGATGCCATGGAGGCGTTCTCCGCGGACATGAACCTCTCCGCGACCGAAGCTGCGGAGGGCATCACGCGAGTCGCCAACGCCACGATGGAGCGGGCGATCCGTGTGATCTCGCTCGAGCGGGGCCACGATCCGCGAGATTTCACGCTGGTGTGCTTTGGCGGCGCAGGTGCCATGCACGCGGCCGATCTCGCTCGCGGATTGAACATTCCGCGCGTCCTCGTGCCGAGAGCCGCCGGTATTCTGTCGGCTCTGGGCATGCTCCTCGCGGATTCCATCCGGGACTACTCGCAGACGTTGCTCGTTCCCACCGCCGAGCTGACGCGGTCGCGACTGGAGGAGGCATTTGGCGCCCTGGAGCAGCGCGCCCGGGCGGAGTACGCTGCCGAGGACTTCGCCGCCGAGGAGTTGACGATGGAGCGTACGCTGGACATGCGTTATGTGGGTCAGGGGTACGAGCTGCCGGTTCCCGCGGTCGACGAGATCGCATCGGCGTTCCACGAGCTTCACGAGCAACGATACGGCTATGCGGATGCCGGGCGTGCCACGGAGGTCGTGAACGTCAGGCTCCGGGCGGTGGGCCGGACCGAGAAGCCCCGGTTGCCGCAACACGAGCTTCAGGACGCAGATCCGGCCGCTGCGGTCCTCGACGATTGGACGATGGTGTTCGAGGGCGAGGAGACCCGGGCGAAACTCTTCGATCGCTCGCGGCTCAGACCCGGCAATGCGTTCGCGGGCCCCGCACTCGTGGTTGAGTACAGTACCACTACGGTCGTGCCGCCAGATTTCCGGTGCCGGGTAGACGAGGGGGACAACCTGATCTTGGAGTGCGACCGGCGATGACCGCGGCTTGGGATCCCATCACCCTCGAGGTCTTCCGCAATCTCTTCTATTCGGCGGCGGAGGAGATGGGTGTCACCCTTTGCCGTACGTCGTTCTCTCCCAACATCAAGGAGCGCAAGGACTACTCGTGTGCGGTGTTCGACGGCGAGGGTCGCATGGTCGCTCAGGGCGAGCACATGCCCGTGCATCTCGGGTCGATGCCGCTCTCCGTCGAGGTGGCGATCGCCCACGTGCGCATGGAACCGGGCGACGTGGTGATCGTCAACGATCCCTTCTGTGGCGGCACCCACTTGCCGGACATCACCCTCGTGCAACCGGTCCACCTGGAGGGAGACGACGCTCCGACGTTCTACGTGGCGAACCGGGCCCACCATTCGGACGTCGGTGGGATCACGCCCGGGTCCATGCCGCTGTCCCGATCCATCTATCAAGAAGGCATTCGCATTCCGCCGCTGAGACTGGTCCATCGCGGCGCGGTGGTGCGGGACGTCATGGATCTGATCCTGGCGAATGTGCGAACGCCAGTGGAGCGCGAGGGAGATCTCACCGCGCAGATTGCGTCGAATTGCACAGGTGAGCGGCGCTTGACGGCCATGGCTGACAAATATGGTATCGCCATGGTCACCGAGTACATGGGCCATCTGCAAACCTATGCCGAGCGGATGACCCGCGAGGCTATCAAGGCGATTCCAGACGGGACGTATCATTTCGAAGACTGCATGGATGACGACGGGCAGGGAAACGGCCCCCTCCCGATCGTCGTCACGATCACGATTTCCGGTGACGAGGCACGCATCGACTTTTCGGGGACCTGCGCGCAAGTGCCGGGAAGCGTGAACGCCATCTACGCCATCACGTTGTCCGCAGTGATGTACTGCTTTCGCGTCATCGTCCCGTTCTCGATTCCGTCCAATCACGGAACGATTCGGCCGCTCGAGGTGATCGCGCCGGAGGGAACGCTGCTCAACGCCCGTCTGCCGGCGGCCGTCGCCGCCGGCAATGTGGAGACGTCCCAGCGCATCGTGGACGTCGTACTCGGGGCGTTGGCCCAGGCGATGCCCGAGAGGATCCCGGCGGCCAGCTACGGGACGATGAGTAACCTCACGTTCGGGGGCACCGATCCCCACACGGGGCTCGACTTCGCGTACTACGAAACCATCGCCGGGGGCATGGGGGCCCGACCCACGGCCGACGGACTCGATGCCACCCACTGCCACATGACCAACAGCCTCAACACGCCCATAGAAGCGTTCGAGCACATCTACCCGCTCCGGGTGCGTTGCTATGAGATACGGCGCGGCTCGGGGGGGGCCGGCCGGTTCCGCGGCGGCGACGGCATACGCCGTGAGCTGGAACCGCTGTGTGACGTCGAGGTGACCATCCTGAGTGATCGGCGCACACATGCCCCCTACGGTTTGCAGGGTGGAGCCGCCGGCAAACCCGGTCGCAACACGCTGATCCAATCCAACGGTGAGGAGCGGGACCTGGGCGGCAAGTCGAGTGTCGTGGTCGGTGCCGGCACGACCCTCAGGATCGAGACACCCGGCGGTGGCGGATACGGTGCCGCCCGCTAGACCGTCACGCACCACCGCCGGGGTTTTGCCACGATCTCAACCGATCGGGTATGATGCTGGGATCTCGGGAACTCAATCGAGGGTAGGCATGCGCATGGAACGACAACGATCCAACCGTTTGCGGCAGCTAGTCTTCATGCTGTTCCTCGGGGTCCTGGCGATCACCCCGAATGTCCTTGGCCAGGACGAGGACGGCCTCAACGTACTGATCGTGTCGGCGCACCCCGACGATGAAGCCATGTATGCGGCGGCGATCTACCGGATTGCCAAGGAGCTGTCCGGCAACGTCGATCTCGCGGTCATCTCCGACGGTAGCGGCGGCTTTCGCTATTCGCACCTCGCCGAATCGATTTACGGCCTACAGCTGACCGACGAGCGGGTGGCACGCCAGTACCTACCGGCCATACGGAAACGGGAGCTGATGGCCGGCGGTGAGGTCGTCGGGATACGGAACTACTTTTTTTTCGACCAGCTCGATCATCAGTTCACCCAGAATGCCGACACGGTGTTGCGGCATGTGTGGGATGCGGACGCCGTGCGGCGCCGGCTGGTGGAGATCATGGCTCGAGTGCGATACCACTTCGTGTTCGTGCATCTCCCGTCACCCACGGTCCACGGCCACCATCAGGCCGCGAGCATTCTGGCGCTCCAGGCGGCGAGCGAGCTGGCCACTGACCGCCGTCCGGTCGTGCTGGCGAGCCTCGTGGGCAACAAGGCAGATACCATCCCAGCCGATTTGCGCACGGCGCCGGGATATCCCATCGCCGTGGTGATGGAGGATTCCCCCACGTTCCTGTTCGATCGCGAGCAGCCCTTGGATGAAACGGGCCGACTCACCTACCAGATCGTATCGAATTGGTTGATTGCCGAACATCGGTCCCAGGGCGCGATGCAGCTGCTCGTGAACCAGTTCGACCTCGAGCGATTCTGGTTGTTCGACGCCAATCCCCCGGGAGCACTGGCGGCCGCGCGGGCGTTGTTCGACCGGCTGGCAGCCCCGGCATCGGAGCACTGAAGACCTAACGGGTCGCCGTCGGAGGCGGTATCCTTGAGGCTCGGTGCCCGGACAGATCGTTTACCCAACCCGGAGAGATTGGACTGATGTTCAAGGTTTCTTCAATCGGCGCGAGAGGCGGCGTGTTGGTGGCGTCCCTCTCGTTCTCGCTTTCAGTCGGATCGCCGGCATGGGCTCAACAGACGAGTCCCGAACGGCGCATGGAGATGTACGAAAACCACGTGGCCATGCAGGAGATGTCGCCATTCAAGCACCTGCCATGGCAGCACCTCGGGCCAACCAACATCAGCGGCCGGATCACCGACATGGCGGTCGTGGAGCCGCGAGGCGCCAACTATACGATGTACGTGGCCACGGCCTCGGGGGGCGTGTGGCGGACCAAGAACGAGGGCGTGACGTGGGAGCCGGTATTCGAACACGGTCCGACCACCTCGGTCGGGGATGTGACCGTCGCGCCGTCGGATCCCAACATCGTCTGGATCGGTACCGGTGAGGCCAACATCTTTCGGAGCTCGATGGCCGGCGCAGGCGTGTTCAAATCCACCGACGGCGGCGAGACGTGGACCCACATGGGCCTGACCGGCACACACACGATTCCGCGCATCGTCCTTCACCCCGACAACCCGGACATCGTCTACGTGGCGTCCTCCGGCCACGAGTGGACGCACAACGAAGACCGCGGTCTCTACAAATCTACCGACGGTGGCGAGACGTGGGACAAGATTCTGTACATCGACAACCAAACGGGTGTCATCGATCTTGTGATGGATCCGTCCGACCCATCGACCTTGTATGCGGCCACGTGGCAGCGCACCCGTATGAAGTGGAACGACCCGCGCAACGAAGCTCATTACACGGGAAGCGGCATTCACAAGTCGACCGACGGCGGCGCGACCTGGACGCAGATCAACAACGGCCTGCCGGAAGCGCGCTACCGCGGGCGCATCGGAATCGACGTGTCCCGTTCGAACCCCAACGTGGTCTACGCGTTCGTCGACAACTACGAGATCGCCCATGAGGCTGAGGAGGATGACGCGGACGCGTACGGGCGGCCACGAGGCGGCGTCATCAAGGGTGCCACGGTCTTTCGTTCCGACGACAAGGGCATGTCGTGGCGGCAAACCAGCGACCAAAACGACTATATGGAACGCCTTGGCGGCACGTATGGCTGGGTGTTCGGCCAGATGCGCGTCGATCCCAACAACGAGGATCGGATCTACGTGCTGGGCCTGGGCTTGAATGTGTCGGAGGACCGAGGCAAGACCTTTCGCCGATTGGCCGGCATGCATGGCGACCATCATGCCCTTTGGATCGATCCGGCGAATTCCAACTATCTGGTAAATTCCAATGACGGCGGCGTGGATATCTCCTACGACGCCGGCGAGACCTGGCGGAATTTCAACGACAATTTTTCGCTGGTCCAGTTCTTCAACGTGAATCACGACATGGGCGAGCCGTTTCGGGTCTACGGCTCCATTCAAGATCACGGAAGCCGCCGGGGCATCGTCGATCTGAGCCGCGGCCGCCACGAGATTCCGGCGGTGGAGTGGGAAAGCGCGCCCGGTGGCGAGGGCAGCTCTCACGCCATCGATCCCACGGATCCCGACGTCGTGTACTCGGCGGGATTCTACGGCACGCTCTCGAGGACCCATATGGATACGGGCGAGCGCGTCAACATCGTGCCGCAGGCCGGTCCCGATGAACGCCCGCTGCGGGGCCAGTGGGTCGCACCGTTCATTGTCTCTCCTCACAACCCCCGCGTCATCTATCACGGAATGAACAAGTTGTTCCGCTCAATGAATCGGGGGGACAGCTGGGAAGCGATCAGCCCGGATCTCACCTACAACGACGCGGACCAGATCGGGGACATTCCGTATCAGACAATCATGACGATATCGGAATCACCGCTCAAGTTCGGCGTGATCTACGTGGGCACCGACGACGGCCGGGTGCACATGACGCACAACAGCGGCGAGACGTGGACGGAAATCACCGACGGCCTGGCACCGGGCAAGTTCTCCGCGAAGATCGTGGCCTCCGCGTTCGATGAAGCGACGGTCTATCTCGCGCAGAATGGCAAACGTGACGACGATTTCACGCCCTACCTGTGGAGGTCGACGGACTACGGCAACACCTGGGAGAGCATCACGAACAACGTGCCCTCGGGGCCCGTCAATGTCATCCGCGAGGACCCCAAGAGCCGGAACCTGTTGTACGTCGGGACGGATATCAGTGCCTATGTGACGCTGAACGGTGGCGCCTACTGGCACGTGTTGTCGAGCAGCCTGCCAAGCACGTTCGTCTCCGACATTGTGATCCATCCCGAGGAAGACATCATGGTGGCCTCGACCCATGGTCGGGGAATGTATGCCATGGACGTCCGCCCGATTCAACAAATGACGCCGGAAGTGATGGCGCAGGACGTGCATCTCTTCGAGGCGGCACCGGTCGAGCTTCCCCAAAGCGGCGGGGTCCAGGGCTTTGGCGGCGGTACGCGACCGAGCGCCGCGGTACAGTATTATCTGAAATCGCCCGCTACCGTGACTATCGTGATCAAGGACGCGGCCGGCAACATCGTGAACGACCTCGAGGGTACCGGAGACTCGGGGTTCAACTCGGCCAGGTGGGACCTCACGCGCGCCGGGGCGCCGCAAGGTGGTCGGGGCCGCCGGGGTCCGCCCCTCGTGGACCCGGGAACGTACACCGTCGAGCTACGCGCGGGATCGCACTCGGCAGATGGCACGATCGAGGTGACCAGATAGGGCACACCCGTCCCTGGCCGCTGGGGTGAATGTGCCGCGTGGAAGTCTCCGACCGCTACGCGGCACGTGCGTTTTGCCTCACCGCTCAACACAAGGAGGAACTCGGCTTGCGATGTGCTCTGTTGTCCCTGATGGTGGGCGGGACCGTGTGCGGGTGTGCCGGAGGGGACAGCCCAACCGGGGATCGCCTCGAGCAACTCTTTGCCGGTGAGCTCGAGGTCATCGATCTCACCCACGCCCTCAGTGCAACGAGTCCCTATTGGCCGAACCCTGCGGGCAATCCGTTTCGACACGATACCATCCGCGCCCACGAGAGCGGCGCGCCAGCCATGGCGGCGTACAGTACGCCGGAACACCATGGCACCCATCTCGACGCGCCGATTCATTCGGCGGACGGCCAGCCGTCCATCGACCAACTGACATCGGATGACCTGTTCGGCCCGGCGGCCGTGATCGATGCGTCCGAAGCGAGTGCGGCGAATCCAGATTACTTGCTCTCGATGGAGGACCTTCAGGCGTGGGAGGCGGAGCATGGGCGCCTGCCGGCGGGGGTCATTGTGCTGCTGTACACCGGATGGAGCCGCAAGTGGTCCGACCACGACGCGTACCGGGGTCAGGGCGCCGATGGCACGCTGCACTTTCCCGGTTTCTCGCAAGAGGCGGCGCAGTTCCTGATATCCGAGCGAGACATCATTGGGATCGGCATCGACGACATGAGCGTCGACCACGGCATGTCACGGGATTTCCCGGTCCACGGGATCGTCAACGGAGCCGGAAAATTTCACTTGGAAAACGTGGCTAATCTCCACTTGCTGCCCGCCGCGGGCGCCTACCTGATCGTGGCGCCGATCAAGATCGAAGGTGGATCGGGCGGACAGGTGCGTCTCTTCGCCGTGGTTCCGTAGCGCGCGGGGTGTTGCCGTGACCCGTACGATCTGGTAAGGTCGGAGATCCATGGAAACGATCCTAGTCGTCCTCGCCCTCGTTTGCGGCGCGTTGAGCGTCGGCTTCTTGGCATTCGGGGTCGCGGCACTGCGGCGAAAACGCCTTCTCGGCGGCGCCGTCGGCACCCTGCTCGCGCTACTTTCGCTTTCGTTGGCGGCCCTCTTTGCGACCATCGCGGTGGCCACGCAGGGATACCGAGCGCTGACGCGGGAAGAGGTCGCAGCGGTGGTGATCACACGGCCCACCGGCCCGCAGCGGTTCGAGGCACGGTTTCAGTTTGCCGATGGCACGGAGTCGGAGTTCGTGCTGGCCGGGGATGAACTGTACGTGGACGCCCATATCCTCAAGTGGAAACCCATCGCCAATCTCATCGGGCTCCACACGGCCTACGAGCTGGATCGGGTCGGCGGACGGTACTTCGAGCTGGAGCACGAGCGAGACAGCACCCGCACGATCTTCTCCCTCTCCCGGGACAAGCCCATGGACATGTTCACACTGCGGCAGCGTTATGGCATGTTCGCGCCGCTGCTCGACGCGGAGTACGGCTCCGGCACCTTCGTTCCGGCGGGAGAGCCCTCGGAATTCGAGGTACGGGTCTCCACGACGGGCCTACTCGTGCGCCGGGTCGGGCTCGAAGGGAGGTAGCATCCGGGGCCCGGCTTGGCCCCACGGGAGCCTGTTTTCGGTATTCGTTCGGCATCGTATAGGTTCTGCCAGCTGAGGGCGATTGAGACCCCCTGGCGGCCTGCAGAACGCCGTTCTTCCTGGGCTCTACGTCACAGCAAAACCGCCGAAAACCCACGAATTTGGGCCGCTATCTCATCCCAAGGAGACGCGTCGGCCCATGCAGTGCCCCCGCTGTGATCTCGGAGACATCTCCGGCACCGATAACTATTGCATTCATTGCGGATTCACCCTGGGAAAGGGCGAGAAACAACACAACCCGGTTCCTTCGGATCTCGAAGAGCGGATCCGGGAGGTGTTGAGTCCCCAGTACCGCATCGAGGGGATGCTCGGCCGGGGCGGGATGTCTCTCGTGTATCTCGCGCGGGAGGTGGACCTCAATCGCTTCGTGGCGATGAAGGTGCTCCCGCTTCAGCTGTCCCACGGGACGGATGCCGCCGAACGGTTCAAACGCGAAGCGAAGATCGCCGCATCGCTGGATCATCCCCACATCGTTCCGATTCACCGGATCGGTGCCACGTCCACATTCCTGTGGTTCACCATGAAATTCGTGGCGGGTCGCTCGCTGGTGGAGCGAGTCCAAGAAAACGGCCCCATGGGGCGGGTGGAGACGTTCAAGATCATCGAGCAGGTGGCGAGCGCACTCCACTATGCCCACGAGCGGGGGGTGGTTCACCGGGATGTGAAGCCCGCCAACGTCATGGTGGATGACGACGGGTGCGCCATGGTGTGTGATTTTGGCGTGGCCAAGGGATTCGGCGCTGCCGAAGCTGTGTCGTTGACGCAGTCGGGCGGCACGATGGGAACGCCCACCTACATGTCGCCGGAACAATTGTACGGCCAGCCATTGGATGGCCGCACCGACCAATACTCCCTCGCCATCTTGGTCTTCGAATGCCTGGCCGGACGGCCGCCGTTCATCGCCGACTCCATGGGCGAGATCCTGCGGATGCATTGCCTCGAACCCCCCCCTCGGCTCTCCGAGTTCCGGCCCGATCTACCACTGCGCGTGTCGCAGGGACTCGCCCGGGCCATGAGCAAGAAGCCGGATCAACGCTACGCCAACGTCCTCGACTTCGTCGTGGCACTCGGCGGACGCCGACCCGTCGGTGTGACGCGCCGTGGGGAAGAGGATACGCAGCCAACGCGCTTGCGGATTCCCCAGGGCTTGATCCCGATGCCCGATTTCCTGCGCATCCCGCAGATCATGCACTTCGCGGAGAACCGCGTCTTCAAGCATGTACGGTGGGCGGGTCGCCTGCTGGGCCGCTTCTGGGTGTGGCTCGTGCCGCAGCTGCGGAAGCTGGCGGTGCTGACATGGCGTGGAACCAAACGACTCGCCCGAGCGACGTGGAACGGGACGAAGTGGCTGGCGCCGCGCGTCGTGCGGCTTCCGCTGTTGCTGCGGCCGTCGGAGATGAAGCGCTTGCTGTCGGTGTGCAAGCGTCAGGCGCGGCTCGCGGTGGTTGGGGTGCGCAACTTGCCGGAGCGTGTCATGCGGAAGCCGTACCTGCGCACAGCCTTCGTGCCTGTGGCAGCCGTCGTCGTACTCTTTGCGGCGATCTCGATCAAGCTGGTCTCACAAGATTCGCCGGAGCCGGAGCCGCACAGTCTCGCGAGCTGGGATGCGGTGACCACGCTGGACATGCAGACGGCGCTCGCGGGCGGCGAAGTGGCGCTGGTCGCGGTGACCGACGACTCGGTCCAGACGCCGCCCGATTCCTCGGCCTCCGAGCCGGACACGGCCGTGACGGCGGAACCCGAGCCGGCCCCCCGGCCCCGGCCCCGGCCGGCGCGGCCTCGGCCACAGACCACCACACCACGGACGAGGCCGGCTGCGACCCCCGCCGTGACCGAGCCGGAGCCGCCGCCCCGGGACCACCGGGCCGAAATCGGGCAGCTGATCGACCGGTTCGTGGACGCGGTGGAGTCGCGCAACGTGACCCAATTGCGGCGTGTCTATCCCAATCTCACCGCCCGGGACGAAACGTCGTGGGAGGGGTTCTTCCAGATTGCGGATCAGCTCAAGATGACGGTGAACGTGACGGACCTCAACGTCAACGGTTCCGTGGCGGAGGCCATGCTGGACAGCCGGTACGACTATCTCATGGATGGCGAGTCGGAGAGCTTCACGGTCCACCTCGTCGTGCTGTTCGACTTGGAGGCGGATGGTTGGAGTGTAAGCCTGGTGCGCAATCGCTCCGGCGAAGGCTGAGGCTCCACGCGTCACAGCCCCAACAGCGCCGCCGCATTTCCTCCCAACACCTGTTCTTTTTCGCTGTCGGACAGGTCCAGCCCGTTGATGCTCTGCACCATGCGCTCCAAGCTGCCGATCTGGTGCGGGTAGTCACTGCCCGCGAGCAGGTGGTCCACCCCCGCAAAATCGATGGCGAGCCGTAACGCTTTCGGGTCGAAGTTCACCGTGTCGTAGTAGAATTCCTTCAGGTACTCGCTCGGTGGCTTGGCGATATGCCGGCGACATTCCTCGAACGCGGTATAGCCGCGGTCCAACCGTTCGGCGAGGTAGGGGATGGCGCCGCCCAGGTGGCCCAGCGCCCACCGAATATTGGGGAATTTCTCGACCACTCCACTGAATACGAGCGACGCGGCCGCGATGGTCGTATCGAAGACGAACCCAACGAGGGGCATGATCCAATAGTCGGTCATGGCCTCCACGCCAACCGGGTAGGTGGGGTGGATGTAGAACACCATGTCGAGCTCGTTGGCACGCTCGTAGAGAGGCCAGAAGCGCTCATCGCTGAGCGCGACGCCATTGACGTTGCTGAACAACATGACTCCCTTGAACCCGAGCTCGCCCGTAACCCGCTCGAGTTCCCGGAGCGATGCGGCGGGGTCGTTGAGCGGCAGGGTGGCGAGCGACGCGAACCGATTCGGCCGCTCGGCGACGATCTTCGCCAAGCAATCGTTGACCATCCGGGCGAGGTCCACGGAGCGCTCGGGGGTCTCGATGGTGGTTCCCGGCGCCGTGAACGTGAGCACCTGCACGTCGATTCCCAGGTCGTCGAGCACACCCTGCCGAAAATCGATGTCGCGGTGTCCGGGGACGATGATGTTGATATCTCCGGGTGAATGCAGCAACGGGTTGTCGTCGGCGTCGAACGTGACGGAAATCTTGCTCGGTCCCGACTGGAGTTCCTTGATGTACTCCGGGGGATAGTAATGATTGTGAAAATCGACAATGGTCATGAGCTCAATTCTTCGCGATTCCCTTTCTTGTCCAAAAGAAGTAGACCGGTAATCCCAGCAAGATGAGCGAGAGCCCGAAGATACTCTCTCGTGGATCGGTTACGATCTGGTTTACGACGATGGCCAGTGAGGCGACGACGAACAATCCGGGCAGCATCGGGAATCCCCACATCCGAAAACCGCTGTCGTTTCCGGGCCGCCGGCGCAACATGATCAATCCTGCGGTCATGAGCGCGAAGAAGATCCACTCGGTATAGATGACCCTCGTGAAGAGAACCTGGAACGTTCCCGTCGCAACGAGAATCGATGCCCAGATGCCTTGGATGACGATGGCGCGATGCGGCGTCCCGTACTTGGGGTGCAGGCCCCCGGCCCAGGGAAACAGAAGACCATCCTGCGCCATCGAGTAGTATACGCGTGGCCCCGACAAAATGATGCCGGTCAACGCGCCGAAGGTGGAGAACATGACGATTCCCGACATGACGGCGCCGCCGCCGAAGCCGATCAACGCGTCCGCCGCATCGGCGGCCACCCGTGTCGAGGATGCTACGGTGTCGAGTGGCAGGACGTACATGTATACCGTGTTCATGGCCAGATAGCAGACGGTCACTATGCTCGTGCCGATCACGAGTGCACGCGGGATGGTCCGGCGTGAATCGACTGTCTCCTCCGAATTGTAGGTGACCATGTGCCAGCCGCCGAACGCGAACAGGCCGGCCACGAGCGCCGTCCCGAATTTGCTGAGCGTCACGGGATTCGGGGTCGAAGAGGGCACGAAGTGCTCGGGGAGGCCTGCTCCCAAGGTGAGTCCCACCACGATGATCAGCGCGATGGCCAGCAGCTTGCCCCAGGTGAACAGGGTCTGGAGCGTGCTCCCATGCCGGACCCCGAGATAGTTGACCGCCGAGAGCACGACGATCACCCCGATGGCCACCACCCTGATCCCGGCGTCGCTCAGTGGAATGAAATACGCCGTGTAACGGGCGAACACCACCGAGACGACGGCGATGATGCCGGAGTGCACGCTCCAAAACATCGCCCAACCCCAGAGAAAACCCACCGCCGGGGAGTAGGCCTCTTTGAGATAGACGTATACGCCTCCGCTTTGCGTGAAGGTCGATGCCAGCTCGGCGCACGCCAGTGCGCCGATCAGGGTGAGCACTCCCGAGATCAGCCAGACCAGGAGTACGGCGAAGAGTGACGGCACTTGCCCCGCGACCTCGGATGGCTGGACGAAAATAGACGCCCCTATGATCGTCCCGACCACCATCGCCGTCGCATGAGGCAGCCTGATGACTTGTCGCAACCCCGTCTGGCGTGCCGTGGTCATGGAAATGCTCACCTCTCGTATCGCTTCCGATCTACAGAGCGGGCAAACATAGGGGTCTCGGGGCGGCCAAGTAAGATGGGCTGACCTCGAGCAGGCTCATGTCTATCTTTGTCTCGACCGTGCGTCATCGGCGGCGCGGACCGAGCAACCGGAGAGTTATGGATGCGGCAAGCATGAGAGTCGTTGTGGTGGGCGCGGGTGCGGTCGGGGGGTATTTCGGCGGTCGTCTGGCCGAAGCCGGTGAAGACGTCGTCTTTTTCGCGCGCGGCGAGCACTTGGACGCACTCCGTCGCACGGGTCTGCGGGTGGAGAGCCCTAAGGGCGATCTGGTGCTCTCGAAGGTGCAGGCGACCGATGACGTCGCCGATGTGGAGGCGGCCGACCTGGTCCTGGTGTGTGTCAAGGCATGGCAGGTGCCGGACGTCGCCACAACGATTCAGCCCTTTGTGGGGCCCAACACCGCCGTCTTGCCCCTGCAAAACGGTGTCGAGGCGGCGGATCATCTGGCGGTGGTGTTGGGTCGGGACCGGGTGCTGGTGGGCCTTTGCAAGATCCTCTGCATGATCGTGGGCCCGGGGCACATCCGTCACATGGGCGTTCATCCGCGCGTGCTCCTGGGCGAGGTGGACAATCGCTCGAGCGATCGGGTGAGGGCGATCATGGGCGCCTTCGAGCGGGCGCGCGTCGCGGTGGAGAACCCTCCCGACGTCGGCGTCGCCCTGTGGGAGAAATTTCTCCTCATCGCGTCACTTGGGGGTGTCGGCGCCGTCACGAGGTCGTCCACCGGAGTCATCCGCAGCGTTCCCGAATCGAGAGCGCTCTTGCAGGAGGCGATGCAGGAGATCGCGGCCGTGGCCACGGCGCGGGGGCACGCCCTTCCCGGCGACGGCGTCTCGCGAGCGCTGAAGTTCATCGACGCCATGCCGGAAGGGGCAACAGCGTCGATGCAGCGCGACATCATGGAGGGCCGGCCGTCGGAGCTGGAGTCCCAGAACGGAGCGGTCGTGAGGCTCGGATCGGCGGCGGGCGTGGACACACCGGTCCACCGTTTCATCCATGGCGCGCTCCTGCCGATGGAAATGGCGGCGCGGGGTTGAAGCTCTTGCCCGGCCGGTATTCCGGCATATAGAGTGGTCCATCGCGAACGGACTCGGAGCGGCGGGAGGAGATCATGACACGGAGCGTGCTGCTGGTCTTGGCCGTTGTCGCCGGTGTGCTGAGCTTCGCCGAGCCGGCGGCCGGTTTTGTGATGGTGGCATCCATCGGCAGCGGTTTCATGGCAGTGACCTCGAGTCCGGCTATGCTCTTTGCGGCCGGCCTCATGGCCGTCGCTTACCGTGGATCGCTGGGCTTTACGGGACGGGCCGAGATGTCTCACAATGCCGGCATCACGCGCCGCGGCATCGCGTACGCCATCGACCTCTTTGCGGCCACGCTGATCATCCCGGCCTTCCTCGCCGTGCCTCTGTTGCTGGTCGAGGCGAACCGAACCGGTACGTTCCGGTGGGCCTTCGAGCGCTCGGAACTCGTTCCCACGGATGTCTTGGTCGGCCTGCCGCTGCTTTTCCTGAGCGTCGTCTTGCTGAACCTGTATTTTGCAATTCCCGTCGTGCGCGGAACCCAATCCCTCGGATGTCATTTGCTCGGGATCCGCATCGTCGACTTCGACGGAAACCACGTGTCGCTGGGACGAGCCGCGGTGCGGTCGTTCCTGGCCTTCGTGGCGGCCTGCGCCTTCGTCATCACGATCCCCCTGGCCTGGTTCAGCGACGACAAGGGAGTCCTGTGGCACGACACGGTCATGGATACTCGAGCCGTCAAGCTTGTGCGGGGTGAATGAGCAAGGCCAACGTCATCACGCACCGCCGTTCACGTCACGTCACCGCCCTTTTTTCCCCTCCGTTCACGAGGATGTTCCGGTGGTGCGGGTTCGGTTTGTTTGCCGCGTCCATCTGCACGACACCGGTCTCCGGCCAGGCGTCGGCCAACGTTTCCACCCTGGACCCGGTGTACAGAGATTTCGAAAAGTTGCTCGCATTTCAGCTCGTCGACACGGTGATCCTCGGCCAGCGCCCATATACCAGGCTCGACTTTGGACGCTTCACGCTCCAAGCGCGAGGGCGTTTGACCCCGGACCACCCCGCCAATGCACACAGGATCGTCGCAGGGCTGGAGCGCCGATTCGTGGATGAGTTGGATCGACTCGAGCGAGGGAGTGCTGCGGGGCCGGTGCTGTTTCGCCCCGTGGATCAGGTGGACCTGGCGGTGGTCGCTGCCAGGACTCCGGGCCGGGCGGTGAGAACCGACGACCGGAGTGGCATCGACGCCACGGTCAATCCGTTGCTTGGATACCGGCAGGGACGCGCACTGGATGACGGCACCACCGTGAGCCTCGAAGTCGCACAGCGCCTGCGATTGTCGAATTGGCTCGTGGCGGTCACGCGGCCCCGGTTGCAGGCGTCCAACGGCCGGGATGGCGTGCCGAACGCCGAAGGGTTCGTCCTGCAAGAGGCCTACGCCAGTGTGGTGCTGGGAATCCTGGCGCTGCACGCCGGGAGATCGGACATGGTCTGGGGGCAGGGGCGCCACTCCGGTCTGGTCGTTTCCGAGAATGCCATCGGCATGGACATGGTGAAGCTCTCGTTCGCCAGGCCGTGGGTACCCCCCTGGATCTTCGGTCTCCTCGGGCCGACGCAGGCTTCGATATTCTTGGCTACGACCACCGCGGATCGGGCTCGAGTGCCGCTCAACTCCTACATGCTCGGGTACAAGCTGAGTTTCCAGCCGACGCGTTGG
>JAPULZ010000144.1 GCA_027294455.1 Gemmatimonadota bacterium | reverse complement strand
GGACGTGACCATCGTGGGTGTGGGATTCGAGGGGCGGCGCGAGCTGTCGAGCCCCGATCCGCAAGTCGCCCAGGAGTTTTGCACGCCCGGGACGTCGGTGTCGGGGCAGCGGGTCCTGGTCTGTGCCAACCGGTTCGTGGCCCCCCTTTCCGACTTGTGGAATGCCCACGCGCGTTTCGATTTCACGCTCAAGCTCGCAACCCTGGGCCGGGCGGCCGATGCGGCGCGGCTCGGACTCTCCACAGCCGCTTCCATGGATTTCATCGAGGGTGCCGGGGACCCCGTGAATTTCTCTCTCGGTCCAACCGTGCATCTCGCGGGGTTTCCGGGACACGCGGTGGCCGCCATGTTCGTCGGGTTGCGGGATGCCTTCGATGCGAACGACCTGCGGCCGAATGTCGGCGATCGCGTCGTGTTTCAACTCATGGTCGGCGCGCCGTTCAACGTGCTCGCAGGCAACTGATCGTGCGGCGCGCGCTCTGGGCTCTGGTGCTCACTGGCGCGGTCGCTTGCGCCGGCCACGAGGAAGCCGTCCGGGGTGAACCGGGTACGCACCTGCCCGGGTTGACCGACGCCCAGGTTACCGAGTTCTTCGCGGGCCAGGCGTTGTTCAACAAGGTCTTCACGCCCGAAGAGGGGCTCGGCCCGCTGTTCAATGAGAACCAGTGCAGCGCGTGTCACACCGATCCGGCGATCGGCGGGGTCGGCGGCTTCGAACGGGTCATCAAGGCGACCAGGTTCGAGGGAGGAGTGTGTGATTACCTGAGCCACGAGGGCGGCGAGAACGTGAGGAAGCGGGCCACGCCGCTGCTGCAGGCGCACGGTGTGCTCAAAGAAGAGATACCGCCGAGTGCCACGGAGCGGGGCCTGTTCATCACGCCGCCACTCTTCGGTCTCGGACTCGTGGAGGCCATCGCTGAGGAGACGATCCTGGCCGCGGAAGATCCGGACGACGCGAATGGCGATGGAATCTCGGGGCGGGCGGGTCGCACGCCCGACGGCCGCCTCGGCCGCTTCAGCAAGAAGGCCGAGCTGGCGACGATCTTGGACTTCGTCGAGGGAGCGCTGCGGTTCGAGATGGGGTTGACCACGCCGTTGCACACCGAAGAAGAAACCATCAACGGCAGGCCCATCCCGCCGGATACCGATCCCGCCCCCGATCCGGAGGCCGATCAGCGGATGCTGGAGCTACTGTCCACTTTCGTGCGGTATCTCGTGCCGGTGGCGCCGACTTCAGTGCGGTCAGCGGCGCACGCCGATACGTTGGCCCGGGGCAGGCAACTCTTCGAGGACATCGGGTGCACGGGGTGTCACACGCCGTCCCTGCGGACGGGGGGCAGCGACGTGGCCGCTTTGCACCACAAGACCGTCGATTTGTATTCCGACCTGTTACTTCACGACATGGGTCCCGGCCTGGCCGGCGTCTGCGGCTTCACTGCCAGCCCCACGGAATACCGCACCGAGATGCTCATGGGGCTGCGCCACCGTTCGAACCTGTTGCACGATGGCCGGGCCGGCACCATCGCCGATGCCGTCATGGGGCATGGGGGAGAAGCCCAACGCGCCCGCGACGCCTTTGCGTCAATGGCCTTCCTCGATCAGTATTTCTTGCTTCAGTTTCTCCAGTCGCTCTAGCACAGCTTCCTGGGCACGGCAGGGACCACATACCGCGACGTCGTTGTCTTGCTTGCCCCGGCTTACGGGCGAGACATGCCTCACCCCTGCTATCACCGGTTCCAGTAGGTCACGGGCCGGTCGTCGGTGCGCAACGCGTCCTCATCGACCCAGTAGTACGGACCGAACGGCGTATTGGCCGGCCACACTTCATCCAGCGTGCTCGCGTCGTACAGCACGCCGCCCTTCATGACGAACTGGATGTCGGCGGTGTTGCGAATGTCATCCAGCGGATTGGCGTTCAACACGAGAAGATCGGCCAGCTTGCCAACTTCGATGGAGCCGAGATCTTCGTCCGCCCCGAGGAAACGTGCGCCCTCGAGGCTGGCCAGCTCCAGCGCCCCCACGGGCCCCATCGCCGAAGCCGCCATCCACACTTCCCAATGCGCATTGAAGCCGTGATGCTCGCCGTGTGAGCCGATGGCTCCATGGCCGCCTTCGGCCATGATGTCGGCCAGGCCCTGGGCGATGAGGGGAAAGCTGTAGTCGGTAGCGGGACGGAGCATGCGGCGGCGCAGGTGTCCCGCGTTCATCCGCCAGGGCATGAACCGCCGCTGCTTGGCGTCGAGCCACACGTCGGTCTCCCCAAAGAAATACTCGATGTTCGACGGGCCTGGGCCGGCCACGACGAACGTCGGCGAGTAGGTCGCGCCTGCGCGCCCGAAGAACTTGGCCGCGTCGCCGTAAAGGGGAATGTAGCTCAGCGGATGTTCCCATCCCGTCTGGCCGTCCATGATCATGGACAGGTTGTAGAACAGGTCACCGCCCTCGGCCGTCACCATCACGCCCCGCTTGCGGGCGACGTCCGACACCCATTGCCGCTGGTCGCGGCGGGGCTGCAGGTATTGTTTGATGGAAACGGCTCCCCAGCCGGCGAGCCGGTTGACGTTTTGCTCGACCACCTCGTAACTCGACAACTCGTTCTGCCGGGCGGCATCCCCCCGGTACAAGGGATCGCCGGAACTATACGTCCGCGGGCCGATCATCTCCCCCGCCTCCACGAGCTCGGCGGTCGGGAATATGTTCTGGGACCACATGGAGTTGTCTAGGCTGGTGGTGACGCCATAGGCCAGGTAGATTGCCAGCTCGTAGTCGTGCCGCGGGCGGAACCCCCGATGTTCCCGGTAGTGGTGGGAGTGCATGTCCACGAAACCGGGAATGATGGTCTTGCCGCCGGCGTCGATTATGCGGTCCACGCCCGAAGTCGAACACGTTCCCACGCATGTGATGCGGCTGCCGCTCACCACCACGCTGCCATTCTCGATCACCTCCCGGTCAGCTAGCGTGATGATGCGGGCTCCGGTGAACGCCAGCGTGCCGTCGGGAATGCGCCGCGGAACCTCCAGGCGAACCGAAACGGTGTCGGCCGTATCGTCGCTGACGTCGTACACGTAGTACTGCGTACCGCTGCCGAACTCCACCGTCGTCTCATCGCGCCAGCGGGGAAAGAGCCCACCCTCGCGGCTCAGCTGCGTCACCGGCAGGCTCCCGCGGCGCTTGTTCAGGTCGACCGGTTCCCCGGCCGTCCCGATCCACGGCAGCGCGGCGACGTAGACGTTGTCGCCTTCCTGAAACGCGATCCATTTGCCGTCGGGCGACGGGACGATCTCGTCGGCCGCGGGCAGCGTGACGTGCTCCCGGCGGTCGGAGCCGTCTGGTCGCACGGACACGAGCACGGTTTGGAGCCCGCGGTCGGCGCGCTGGAACTGGGGAAAGAAGATCCGCCCTTCGGGACCATACGATGGTTGCAAGATCCCGCGCCGGGCGACGGAGTTGGGTCCGGTGCCGGCCGGGAGGGCCACTCGCGACACGAACGTCGGATCACCTCCCGCCGCGGGAATGCGGACCACGTCCCACCACGGGTTGTGGGTCACGGTACGTCGCCGCGCCGTCGCGCCCGATCCCTTGGCGACGACGAGCTCGCTGCCGTCGGGACTCCACGCGGGGTGCACGAACTCCGCGGCCCCCGTCGTCAGACGCTCGGGCGCGCCGCCGCTCGCTGGCACTTTCCACACGTGACCGCCCTCGAGGTCATCCCACGACGTGAAGGCGATCCACTGCCCGTCGGGTGACCAGGTCGGCGCGAACTCCTGCGGGGCAAAGTCCGCGGGCGTCAACCGCCGCGGCGTACCGTTCGGCAAGTCCATGATCCATGCGCGCCCCACGGCCTGGAAGGCAAGCCGCCTGCCGTCCGGCGAGGCCGTATGCCACCGCAGGAACTTGGCCTGGAACGGGTCGTCGGAAATGCGAAACGACCGGTAGGCCATCTCGGACAGGGTGCGTTGCACGCGGGCGGAAAACGCGATGGTGCTTACCTCACCCGTGCCGACGTCCACCCGCCGGATCTTGCCGCCCTGTAGCAGCACGATGGAGCCGCCGTCATCCGCCCAGTCATAGCCTGGCAGGATGCGCAAGCTCTTGCTGCCGCTCTCGATGGCGACGGAGATGGGATCCATGAGCACGCGTTCCGCTCCGGTCTGGAGATCCCGCAGCCACAACGCCGTGCGCGGGCCGAACCGGTGGCCCTTGAACGAGACGGTGCCGTCGGGGATGTGCCGTCCGAAGGCGAGCCAGCGGCCGTCGGGCGATACTTCCGGCGCAAAGGCTCCACCGCTGGAGACGCGCCCCGACGCAGGGCCGTCGGCGTCGCCGGTGGTGATGTCGATGACCTCGCCGGTGTGAAAATCGAGGCGCTGAATCTGGTAGTGTCCGCGCAGGGCATCGCGGCCGCCGCTGCGCAGCTGGTAGTACAGGTAATTGCCGTCGGGCGAGACCGCGGGCCACTGGGCGCCGCCTTCGCCCACGAGCTCCACACCCCGTCCCCCGTCCCGGTGGTACATCCACAGTCCGTTGTTGTCGGCCCCGCTCTCGGACCCCACATAGCTGCGCCGCACGACGAGATACTGGCCGTCGGGGGTCCACGCTGGCGTCGACGCCCGGATATCGTCGTCCACGAAGACCGCCCGCGGATTGGACCCGTCGGCATTCATGATCCACAGGTTGTTCTGGCCCCTCCGGTCGGAGATGAACGCGATCTCCGACCCGTCGGGGGAGTACCGGGGGTGGTAGTTGACGGCCACGCCGGACCCCCGGGTCAACACCTCCGCGTCCCCGCCGCCGGCCGGAACCCGATAGATATGTCCCAGGAGGTCCATCACCACCCACTGCCCGTCGGGGGAGAGGTCCACCGAGAGCCAGGTCCCCTCGTCGGTGGTGAAGTCGATGTCCCGGGTCTCGCCACGGGCCAGTGTGACGTCCCAGTCATCGTCCTGGGCCGCTGCCGGAGGGGCGGTGATGGCCGTCAAGGCCATGGTGCCAAGAGTAGCAAGCGTCGCGATGCGGCGGATCATGGTGCACAACTCCGTTGGAGGGTGACAGGTGCCGGTGGCGAGCAGGCGGCCGGGAATGTAACGTCCTGACGCCGGTTGGGCCGCTGGCCGAACACCGGATTCGGCGCCATGTTCACATCAGCGCAGCGAGCCATCAAGGGCGTCGTGGTAGGTCCCTGGCCCCACGATACAAAGAGGAGGCAAGACCAATGCTCGAGGGAACTCGTGTTCGCCTGATGCTGCTGGCGGCCGCAGGGAGCATCGCGTGTGGTGG
>JAPULZ010000143.1 GCA_027294455.1 Gemmatimonadota bacterium | reverse complement strand
GCGACGCGGCCCTTACCGCCACGTTTGAAAGCTTCCGCGCGCGCCCCTCGCTCATCGCCGCTCAGGTCGCCCGGTTTGTGTGATGATCCCATGTCTGCGCGACTCTGTTTAGACCTTCGTCCAGCTTGATGTTGGCCGGTTCAACCGAGGAGATCTGGCATGACTGATTATCAAGGGTTCATCGGGCGCCGCTGGCTGGGGCCGGCGTCGCGGTCGCTGGCGCTGTCGCTGTCGCTGGTCGTGCTCGTCGGCTGCGGCGGCACGCAGACGGACGCTCCCGCGCCGGAGGCGGAAGCGGAAGCCGCGGATGCGGGGCTCTCGAGCGACTTTGTGTCGCGGCCTCTGCCGAATCCGACTTCAGAGGTAATCCTGAACTGGGCTTCGCTCCCCGGCGGCCGCGAATGGGGGACGACGGCCGGCATCGACATCGGCCCCGATGGCCACGTCTGGGCTTATGACCGGTGCGGCGGCGGCCTCCAGGACGGCGGGTGCGAGGCCAACCCGGAACTCGATCCGATCTTCAAGTTCGACCGCAATACGGGAGAAGTGCTGACGAGCTTCGGCGCCGGACTGTTCGTGAATCCGCACGGCTTCCACGTGGACGACGAGGGCAACGTCTGGGTAACCGACTTTGCCGGGAACGAGGCGGGCACGAAGGGGCACCAGGTGATCAAGTTCAGCCCGGAGGGAGAGGTCCTGATGCGGCTGGGTGAGGCGGGGGTGGCCGGAAGCGGCCCCGGCCAGCTCAACCAGCCGTGCGACGTGATCACCGCGCCGAACGGCGACATCTTCGTCTCGGACGGGCACAGCGGCCAGGGCACGGATCCGCCTCCCGGTTCGACCGGGCGCATCCTCAAGTTCGACA
The DNA here is from genome assembly GCA_027294455.1 of Gemmatimonadota bacterium. Classification (GTDB taxonomy): domain Bacteria; phylum Gemmatimonadota; class Gemmatimonadetes; order Gemmatimonadales; family GWC2-71-9; genus B3T1B10. The sequence goes on along the minus strand of JAPULZ010000143.1, from coordinate 7,601 downwards.
GTGAGGGCAACTTCATCAAGGAGTGGGGCAAGATCGGCTTCCGTCCCGGGCAGTTCCGCACGCCGCACGCGATGGCGTTCGACTCCGCGGGCCGCCTGTATGTCGCCGATCGCGGCAACCACCGCATCCAGATCTTCGACCAGGAGGGCAGCCTCCTCGAGATCTACAACCAGTACAGCCGGGTCAGCGGGCTGTTCATCACGGACGACGACACGCTCTATGCGATCGATTCGGAATCGGACATGGCGCGCCATCCCGGCTGGATGACCGGCGTGCGGATCGGACCCGCGGCCGAAGACCGGCCGACGGCCTTCATCCCGCCGCATGCGGACGAGACGCGTGTGCTCCAGGGCGTCGCGGGTGAGGGTGTGGCGGTCGACGCCGATGGCAACGTGTATGCCGCAGAGGGTCCAGGCTCGCGTCCGGCGGCCGGCGGCGGGGTCACGAAGTACGTGGCGGCAGGGAACTAACGCGATGTAGCAGTTCGTACAGTTCGTGAGCACAGCACAGTCTGTTGTAAAGCAGGCGGCTCGACAGGTCTGCACAAGTTCCATCTCCGGTTCAAATCCGCTCCCGTGTCCTCACAGTCGAGATATCCGATGAAACGTGCGATTGCCACGCAGACCCTGCCCGGGGATCTTGGCGAAAAGATCGCGGCCGCGGCTCGCGCCGGCTTTGACGGTATCGAGATCTTTGAAAACGACCTGCTGTACTTCGATCGGCGCCCGGCCGAGGTGCGCGCTATGTGCCGGGACATCGGGCTCGAGATCGTGTCCTGGCAGCCGTTTCGTGATTTCGAGGCGTTGCCGGCGGCGACGCGGCAGAAGGCCTTCGATCGTGCCGAGCGCAAGTTCGACATCATCGGCGAGCTCGGCGCCCCGATGATGATGGTGTGCAGCAACGTGTCGCCGCAGGCGATCGATGACGCGAGTCGCGCCGCCGCCGATCTCGCGGCACTGGCCGAGCGCGCCGCCGGTCGCGGTATCGTCGTGGGCTACGAGGCACTGGCCTGGGGCCGACATGTCAAGGATTACGCGGACGCCTGGGCAATCGTGCGCGCCGCCGATCAGCCAAACCTCGGGATCGTGCTGGACACCTTTCACCTGTTCAGTCGCGGCAATTCCCTTGCGACGATGGACGAGATTCCCCCGGAGCGCATCATGCTGGTGCAGCTGGCAGACGCCCCCGATCTGTCGATGGACTCGCTGCAGCATTCACGGCATTACCGCTGTTTTCCCGGCCAGGGCGAATTCCCGATTGTGGAGTTCATGCAGCGTCTGACGCGCCTCGGCTACGACGGGGTGGTGTCGCTCGAGATATTCAGCGATGAATTTCGCACCGGCTCCACCCGTCAGGTTGCGCACGATGGTGTGCGGTCAATGATCTGGCTGGACGAGCAAATCCTCGAGGCGAAGGCGCCGCCCGCCGAGGTGCCGCTCCTGAGCGGGTATGAGTTCGTCGAGTTTGCGACCGAGCAGACGGCGGCGGACTGGCTGGAGACGCTGTTCGAATCGCTGGGGTTTCGTAAAACGCACCGGCATCGTTCCAAGAACGTGGCGTTGTATCGACAGGGCGATGTGAATCTTGTCGTCAACTGCGAACCGGACAGCTTTGCGCATTCCTATCACGAACGTCACGGCACGTCGGTGTGCGCCGTGGCTTTTAGCACGGAGCGTTTCGACGAATTGCGCGACCGTACCAGGCGTTATCTCTGTGAGCCGTTCGAAAACCGCATTGCGCCCAACGAGCTCGACATCCCCGCGATTCGCGCGCCTGATGACAGCCTGCTGTATATCGTGCGCCGCGATGCGGCCACGCCGCGGTTCTTCGAGGTGGATTTCGAGGCGATCGGCGATCCGGAACACGCGGGGTTCGGTCTGCAGCGCATCGATCACGTCGGCCGGGTGATTGCTCCGTCGGGGTTCCTCTCGTCGCTCCTGTTCTACCGCACCGTGTTCGAAATGGAGCCCACGCCGTCGGTGGACGTGGTTGACCCGCACGGGATGGTCACCAGTCGCGCGCTCGTCGGCGGTGGTGTGCGCCTGTCTGTCAATACCTCGCATGCCCGGGAATCGATATCACAGCGTTTTCTGGCGCGTTCGAGCGGGGCCGGCGTGCAGCACGTTGCGATGTCGTGCGCTGACATTTTTGCGCTCGCGGAAGCGCTGGATGCTACGCAGCTGTTGCACATGCCGGAAAACTACTACGATGATCTCAGCGCTCGCTGGTCGATTGATGGGGCCATGCTCACACGTATGCGTGAGCTGGGGATTCTCTATGACGAGGACGCCAACGGTCGCTATTTTCAGTTGTACACGCTCAGCATCAACGGGTTGTTCTTTGAGATTGTGCAGCGCGAGGGCTACGTGCACTACGGCGAAGCCAACGCACCAGCACGCATCGCCGCACAGCAGCGGCAGTATGAGCAGGCGAACCGGGCCATGGGATTCGGCGACACGCCGTGACGCGGACTGCGCTCGCAAGACGCGTGGACGCAGTATTACTGACCTCGAAGTCCCCGTGTCAGGCCACCGCCCGGCCAGCCCTGGTAGACAGAGGAGAATTTCGTGCCCGGCGCGCGAAGGCCGGTCCTATAATGCGCAGAGTTGTTGGTCCGGTATCACCGGAGGAAGGTTCGATTAGATGCCACTTCCCATTCGGGCTCTGACGGTCGGCCTGTTCGTTGCGGCGGTGGGCCTTCCCGCTGACACATTGGCGCAGAGCAGTGCTCCGGGCGGTTGGGTGACTCCGAACTACAACCTACCGCCGATCGCGGATGCGGATCGGAAGCCGGCGCCGCGGCGGAGCCTTGCGGGCACGTGGATCCCAGCCGGTCGGTTCGGGGCAGGAACGCAGGCAGGCGGTGTGCAGGCGAAGCCGAATAACGGCAGGCCGGAAAATCAGCTCCCCTTTACTCCCTTCGGCCGGGAGCTGTACGAGTCCCATAGGGCGCTCGAAGGCGCCGACGCGGTCCGCCCTGCCGAGGGCAACGATCCCAGGAATCTTTGCGAGCCGTTGGGCATGCCGCGCGTGAACCATTACAACGTCGACGTCACGCAGATCTTTCAGGACGAGGCCAAGGTCGCGATTCTGTATCACTACGACAACCGCTGGCGCGCCATCTGGACCGACGGTCGGCAACTCCCCACGCTCGTGGATGGCGCCGTCGACCTGGGCGGCGAGATTCGAGAACAGCGGTTCTTCGGCTACTCCGTCGGCGTGTGGGTGGACGATTACACGCTGGAAGTCCAAACGGTGGGAACGATGCCGGAAGACCGCGTGTGGCTCGATTCGACGGGCCGGCCGATCAGCGACCAGGTGCGCGTCACCGAGCGGTTCCGGCGTCTGGACAATGACACGATGGAGTGGTCGGAAACGATCGACGATCCGAAGGTGTATACGAGACCGTGGGAAACCATGAGACTCACGATGCGGCTGCACGATCCGCGCACCGACATCATGGAGTACTACTGTTCACCAGTCGAGCAGGAGAACTACAATAGGTTCTTCGGCGACGACGTGAGCGGCAGGTAGGTGTACACGGATTTTTCCGGAAGATGGGGGAGTGATGAGAAGGTGGCCCGTCGTCGTATTCGCTGCAGCTGTCGGCCTGTTGATGGGAGTGCCCCTCGTCGCGCACCACGGCAGCGCGGCGTTTGACACCGGGAAGACCGTGGTCCTGAAAGGCACGGTGCAGCAGTGGCTCTATTCCAATCCACATGTGTTGCTGAGGCTCGAGGTCACGGATGAGAACGGAGAGACGGTCGTGTGGATTGCCGAGGGTCAGGCCCCGAAAACCATATTTCCGGCTGGCTATCGCAAGAACTCTTTCAATGACGGGGATCAAGTGACGGTGACGGTGGAACCGGCGAAGGAAGGCCAGCGAAGGGGGCGCATCCTCGAGGCTGTGCTCGCAAACGGCACAACCCTGGGCCGCGCGTCATCCTCCGGTGCAATACGGTAGAGTTGGCCGGCGGCCGCGTCGTCGTCGATAAGCTCCATCTCCGGTTCAGATCCGGACGGTACCTCCAAGCTTTCTTAGAACCCGTTTCATAATCTCGCTGCGGGTGGCCGCGGAGAAAACCTCGGAATCTCGCTTTGCCACCCCCACTTGGCGGGACCTTCGCCTGCCGCTTTCATTATCGATCCCCGTGATTTGATTTCTCCACCGGACCGGACCTGCCCCTGTACCCAAGCCAGCCGCGACGCATGTCCGATGAGAAACCTGGCCGTACGCAGCGTGTTTGGGCGTATAAGAGTAGGTATTCCGGACGGCCCAAATGGAACTCTCGATTGGGGGTTGGCATGAGTGCGACACGAACCTTGTGCGCGGTCTTGGCGGCGGTAGGCATCGCTGCGTTCTTGACGGCGTGGCCCAGCCAGGTTGGTGCCCAACAAGTTCAGATTGGCCCCGCTGACATCGGAGGGATCGTGACCGGCGCCAACGGACCGGAAGCCGGCGTGTGGGTTATCGCGGAAACGACCGGCCTGGGCACGACACGGTACGCCAAGATCGTGGTCACCGACGAGGAAGGTCGCTACCTGCTCCCCGCCCTTGCGCCGGGTGCGCAATACAACGTCTGGGTCCGTGGGGTGGGACTGGTCGATTCGCCGCGCGTGCAGGCGAAGCCCGGCACGATGCTCGACCTCACGGCCGTGATCGCTTCCACTGCGCGTGCGGCGGCCCAGTACTACTCGGGCTCGTACTGGTGGTCGATGCTCAACATTCCAGACGAGTCGATGTTCCCGGGCACGGGCCCCGGAGGCAACGGCATGCCAACGACCATGTCGAGCCAGGCGAACTGGCTCAACGCCGTGAAGCAAAGCGGCTGCGGGAACTGTCACCAGGCCGGCGGCGCCATCATGCGTTCCCTGGACTATGAGGCCCTTGGGGTGGCAGACGGGGACACCAAGGAAGGTTGGCTGGCGCGACTGGGGCGGGGACAGTCCGGCAGGGGCATGATCAACGCTGTCGGCAACCTGATGACGAACGATGGCGGACTCTTGGCCAGGCTGGCCGACTGGACCGACCGGATCGCTGCAGGCGAAGTGCCCGAGCAGAAGCCGGAGCGACCGCAGGGCGTCGAGCGCAATATCGTCGTTACCCTGTGGGACTGGTCTCGTCCCACCGCTTATCTCCACGACCTCATCGGCACCGACAGGAGAGAGCCGACGGTCAATGGCTGGGGCGCGCTCTATGGCGCGATGGAGCTGAGTACCGATTGGGTCCCGATTCTGGATCCGGTGCTCAACGTGGCGACCGAAACCCTGATGCCGGTGAAGGTCGCGAGCACGCCGAGATCGTCGACCGTCAACCGAGCGCCGGCACCGTGGCGTTATTGGGGAGACCGGGCGATTTGGGAGAGTCAGGTCAACGCCCATACCAACATGATGGACGGCGAGGGTCGCGTATGGTGGACGGCTACCCACCGGCCGCAATGGGAGCAGCCGGCCTTCTGCCAGGCGGGGTCCGATCATCCATCGGCGAGGGCCTTCCCGCTGGAGCGGGCTTCGGGCGCCGCGACCAATACCACCGCCTTCGTGCAGAACGCGCGTGGCGTGACCATGTACGACCCGAAAACGAAGCAGTGGGCGTTCGTCGACACCTGTTTCGGGACGCATCACTTGAACTTTGGCTACGACGCCGACAACACCCTGTACCTCGGCAACAACGGCGGCACCCAGCTGGGTTGGGTCAACACTCGGGTGTTCCTGGAGACCGGCGACTCGGCCCAGGCGCAGGGGTGGACCGCGTTCGTCCTCGACACCAACGGCAACGGCCAGCGCGACGATTACGTCGAGCCCGACGCCGCGGTCGATCCGACCAAGGACAGGCGCCTCAATCTCGGCTTTTACGGTATCGCGGTCAACCCGAATGACGGGGCCATCTGGGGATCGAACAGGGCGGGCCGGGGTTGGTTGGTTCGGGTGGACCTGGGTCCGAATCCGCCGGTGACCGCGTTGACCGAAGCGTACGAAATCCCGGCAGGCGAGCTCGGCATTCGCGGGATGGACCTCGACAGCAGGGGCGTCGCCTGGACAGCAGGGGCGGGCGGCAACCTGATCAGCTTCGACCGCAACAAGTGCCGGGTCCGCAGTGGGCCCACCGCCACAGGGGATCATTGTCCTGAAGGCTTCACGTTCTATCCGCTGCCGGGCCCGAAGTTTGATGGCGTGGAAGGCCCGCGGGCAACTGTCGCCAGCCCGTACTACGTATGGGTCGATATGCACGACATCCTCGGCCTGGGCAGAGATACGGTGATCGTTCTCGACAATCAGTCCGATGGGATGCAGGCGTTCGCGAACGGGGAGTGGGTGCATCTGGCCGTTCCATACCCAATGGGCTTCTTCACCAAGGGCCTGGATGGGCGCATCGATGATGCCGACGGCGGGTGGAACGCCAGGGGACTGTGGGCGACGTGGGGCGGACGCGCGCCGTGGCACAGCGAAGGCGGGAAGGGCACGCCGCCCTACGCAGCCCAGTTCCAGCTGCGCCCACATCCGCTCGCGACTGCGAATTAGACGGACGATTAACGCGCAACGAGTCAGCAGCATCACAGCGGAGGACGAATCATGGTGACGCGATCGTGGCTGTCACTGAGCCTCACCGCGCTGATGGCGGGATCAGCCGCGGCGCAGGATGTTCAGCGCGTCTTGCAGACCGCCGCGACCGCGATGGGCTCGGCCAACATGGAGTCCATCAGATACTCCGGCACCGGCTGGCAAGGCATGGTCGGGCAGAATTTCGCGCCCGATCAGGATTGGCCGCGAGTGGACCTGACAAGCTATACGCGGACGATCGATTTCGAGACGATGTCCTCGAGGGAAGAATACGTCCGGGCGCAAGGCGATAATCCGCGTCAGGGCGGCGGCCGGGGATTTCCGTTCCTTGCCGAACAGCGGGTCACTACTCTCGTCAGCGGCGACTACGCCTGGGATTTGACCGCGGAAGGGCAACCCGTTCCACAGCCGGCCGCCGCTGAGCTGCGGCGACTCGAAATCTTCCTGACGCCCTGGGGGTTCCTCAAGGGCGCCATGGCGCCGGGCGCCAACCCGACCATGGTCACTCGCAATGAGTATGGAGGCAGGGCGACCGTGGTTTCGTTTGTCGCCTTCGGGCGGTATCGGGTGAACGGCACGATCAATTCTCAGAATCTGGTCCAGCGAGTGCAGACCTGGATTCCCAATCCCGTCGTCGGCGACCTGTACTATGAAAACGTATACACCAATTACCGGGATATGGGCGGTGTGAAGATTCCCCGGTTTCATCAGCATCAGGATTATGACGATGGCGGGAATGAGCCGAATGTCAGCGGCGGCCAACATTCGTTTGGTCTGGAAACCGTCTCAGACGTCCGGTTGAATGTGGCGAACGCCGCACTCACGGTCCCGAACGAAGTACGGAGCGCCCGCATTGAGCCTGTCCGCGTGCAGTCACAAGAGTTGGGCGATGGCTTGTGGTTGATCGGAGGCGGCTCCCACAACAGCGTGGCCGTCGAGTTCCGCGACCATGTGGCTGTTATCGAGGCGCCATTGAATGAAGAACGGTCACTTGCGGTGATCGACGAAGTGAACAGGCTCATTCCAAACAAGCCGATCCG
>JAPULZ010000142.1 GCA_027294455.1 Gemmatimonadota bacterium | reverse complement strand
CTCACGACGTTCCATTCCCGGACGCGTCCCGGCACCCACACGGGCCGTCACCAGTGACGGAACCCGCAACCACCCGGCGGCTCGACCTCGGGGCCGGTGCGGTGACGCGAGTGCCGGAATTTTACGAGCACCGCCTGGCATGGCTGGTGCCCGCGTGCTATCTCGAGTTCGAGCTCACGGCCGTCAAGTGACGCGTATCCTCCTCGTCCCCGATCTCCCCATGGAGCGCTGGCCCTCCATGGATCGCTACGCGTTGCGCCTCTCCAGCCGCCTGCAGCAGGACGACCCAGATCTCGACATCGAGGTGGCGGCCTCCATCGGCCGCCTGACCGAAGAGCACGATGATCGGTCGACGCCAGCGGCGGCCGGGCGCACACGCGCACCCGAAGACTCGCTGATTCGCGAGCTGCGCCGGTACGTGGCGCGCTACTGGGCCTACCCCATACGCGTGGGTCGACGTCGCGCGGACCTCATGCACATCCTGGATCATTCGTATGCCCACGTGTTGCGCGCGCACCGCGACGTGCCGGTAATCGTCACCGTGCACGACTTGATGCCGGTCAAGCTTGTGCAGCAACAGGCCAAGACCTTCCGCAACCGGTTGCGCAACCGGCTGCTGGAATCGGTGCTGGTCGCGCTGCGGCAAGCGAGCGCCTGGATCGTGGCCACCGAGTGGCTGCGTGACGAACTGGCCGAATGGTTGGGACATGCCGACGGGATCTCCGTCATACCGTATGGGGTGGACGACGCGTTTTTCGAACCGCCTGAGCTCTCCCGCGACGCGGCGCGGCAAGGTTGGGCCATCGACCCCTCGGCGTTCGTCGTGCTGCACGTCGGCAGCGTCGTCCCCCGCAAGAATTTCACGGCGGTGATCGCCGCCGTGGACGGCCTGCGCCAGTCCGGCGTCAACGCCTGGCTCCTGCAGTGCGGTGCCACCCTCACCGCAGACCAGCAGGCCGACATCGCGCAGAGACAGCTGGGCGACGTCGTGCGTGCCCGAGGAGCGTCGAGCGAGTCCGACCTTCGCGCGGCCTATCGCGCGTCGGATGTCTTGCTCTTTCCGTCCCATTACGAGGGCTTTGGCCTGCCCGTGCTCGAAGCCATGGCCTCGGGGCTTCCCGTGGTCACGTCCGGAGCAGGCGGACTGGGCGAAGTGGCGAGCGACGCGGCGATGATCGTCGGCGGGCGCGAGGTGGAGCCCTACGTGTCGGCGCTAGCCGGCCTGGTGGAAGACCCGGAGCGTTGCCGCGAGCTCGCCGCAAGAGGGATCAAGCGCGCGGAGACGTTCCGCTGGGCGGAGACGGCTCGCAAGACCGCCGAGCTCTATCGTGAGCTCGCAGGTGCCTGACCACGCGCCGCTCCGGGTCACCGCCGTCGCGGTGTCCAGTCAGTTGGGCGGGACCGAGCGCGTGCTCATCGACCTCGCCCGCCATGCCGCCGACCTCGGCTTGGCGCTGCGGGTGCTGGTACCGCTCGACGGCCCCCTGCTGCCACTCCTCGCCAGGCACGACGTTGCCACGGCGATCGTGCCGGCCTCTGATGCCTTGCTCAAGAGCTCCCAGCAGCGTGGACGGCTCTGGAGCGTGCTGCCCGCGTTAGCCGGACTGTGGAAATGGTCGGCCCGGCTGAAGCGTCACGAGTTCTTTCGCTCGGCCGATCTCGTCTACACGACGGGATTCAAGTCCCATCTGGCGTCGGCGCTCGCACACAAGCGTCCACTGGTGTGGCATCTCCACGAGTTTCCACCCACCCTCACCGGGCCGGTCTGGCGCGTACTCGCGCGGATGCTCCCCGACGCGCTGATCGCCAACAGCCGCACCGTGTCGGACCGGTGGGCTATCGGCAAAGCGACCGCCACCACACCGATCACGGTGCGGAACGGTGTCGACGTGGAGGTCTTCCGCCCGCGGCCACAGAGCAAGTGGATCCACGATCGCCTCGGTCTCGAACACAACCGCAAGCTCATCGGCATGCCGGCCGTCCTCGCACGGTGGAAAGGCCACCTGGAAGTGATCGAGGCGTTTCGGAGCGTGCAGGACGAGTGCGCTGACACCGATCTGGTGATCGTCGGGGGCACGATTTACGACACGCTCTCCGAAACACGATACGGCGAGGAGCTCGAACGGGTCATCCGGCAGCATGAGGCCCACACTAGAGTCCACCTGCTGCCGTTCCAGCGAGACATCGAGCGGGTGTATCCCGAGCTGTCGCTCGTGCTGCACTATTCGCTGCGCTCGGAACCCTTTGGAAAGGTGATAGTCGAAGCCATGGCCAGCGGAGTGCCGGTGTTGGCGGCCGACGAAGGCGGACCCCGGGAAATATTGGGACCGCAGCCGGCGGCTGGTTGGCTGGTGGAACCCAGGAACCCGGCCGCCCTGGCCAGCGCGATGCGCGACGTGCTGCAGCGCCCGCAGAGCGAACTCGACGCCGCCGGCGCGGCGGGACGAGCGCGCGTCGAGTCCCACTATTCGTCACGCCGATTCGCCAGCAACCTCGCCGACACGTTTCGCCGCATCGCGGGCGGAATGGCCTAGCGGGTTTTCAACCGGCTGCGCGTGTCGCCCGGGCGACGGTGCCGTTCACCAGCGCGGCGAACTTACGCTTGAGCTCGTCGATGGCCGGTGCGGTGACCGCCACGAAGACGGCTTCCTCATATTGGTGCCGCGCGCGCGATTCGAACGCGGCCCGATCGCACACCCGGTCCATCTTGTTGAAGACATGCACCACGCGGGGACCGTTGAGATCGAGATCGGCCAGCGCCCGATCGACCACCGCCACCTGCTCTTCCCAATCGGGATGCGAGGCGTCGATCACGTGGAGCAGAACGTCGGCGTGGGTCGCCTCCTCGAGCGTGGCCTTGAAGCTCGCGACGAGATCGTGCGGCAGCTTCCGGATGAACCCCACCGTGTCGATCAGACGAATCTTGCCGGCGGGCGGCACGAACACCTCTCGCGCCACCGTGTCGAGCGTCGCGAAGAGGCGATTCTCGACCAGCACGTCGGCACCGGAAAACGCCCGCAACAGGCTGGACTTCCCCGCATTCGTGTACCCCACCAGCGCCGCCCGGAGCACCCCGCGACGACGCTGCCCCTGACGCACCACGCCGCGGTGCCGCTCCACGTCGCCGAGTTTGTTCTTGAGCTTGCTGATCCGGCGCCGAATGAGGCGCCGGTCGGTCTCGATCTGGGTTTCGCCCGGGCCCCGCAGGCCGATGCCGCCTCGAATCCTCGATAGGTGCGTCCACATCCGTGCCAGCCGGGGGAGTAGGTATTTGAGCTGGGCGAGCTCAACCTGCATCTTGGCTTCGTTGGTCCGCGCCCTGGTGGCGAAGATGTCGAGGATCAGCTCGGTCCGATCCATCACACGCACGTCGAGGGCGTGCTCCAGATTCTTGCCCTGCGCCGGGGTGAGCTCGTGGTCGAAGATCACGAGCGTGGCGTCCTTGGCGGTGACAAGCTCCGTCAGCTCCACCAGCTTGCCCGGACCGATGAGTGCCTTGGGAGACATCTTGGCGATCCGTTGTGTCACCCGGCCCACCACGTCAGCACCGGCGGTGTCGGTCAGTCGTTCGAGTTCGTCGAGATGTTCGTGGGCGTGGTGTTCATCGTAGGAGCCGCGGACTGGTGCGGAGACGAGGATCGCTCGGTCGAGCGGGGGTTGGATTTCGATCATGCGGGCAGCGGTTCACCTCGGAAGCGTGCCCGTGCAATATAGCAGACCGTATTGCTTTGCATAGCAAAGTACTTTATCTTGGCGCGCACCTCCCGCGGGATCGGCGACGAACGGGCCCGTACGAAGCGGTTCGGGGCGGGCCGCCGCTCCGGTATCCCCTTGACCTGCCTTCACTTACGGGCCATTATGTTTGCCGCGGATCGGCGTCCGAACCAACGATTCACCGATTGGGGATTGGTGTGCCCAACATATTGAAGACCATCACGCAGGCCGTGTCGTCGGCGAGCTTCGCCCTCGTCCTGCTCGCCGCTCCGGCGGCGTCCCAGGTGTTCCCCCAATTGCCGCCAGGATGGACGTCGGAAGACGCCATTCGCATGTTCCAGGAGAGCCCGGAATTCCGGGAGCTGGTGCGAGACCAGCTGCAAAACTCCGGCCTCTCCACCGACGAGATGCGCGGGCTGCTGACGGCGGCCGGCTACCAGCCGAGCCTGCTCGACGCGTTCCTCGCCGATGAATCCGCTGGTGCACAGGACCCGCGCCTGCTCGCGGCCATCGGGGCGCTCGGCGTCGATCCGTTCGCACAGATCGACGTGCAGGCCGCGCCCGGCGACTCGATCCTCGCCGCCCTGCCACCAACGAAACCGGAAGACGAGCCCACCGGCTTGCCGACGTTCGGCATGAACATGTTCCAGGGCGACGGATCGGTGTTCGGCGCCATCGAGGGTGGGCCCGTGCCGGGATCCTACCGACTCGGCCCGGGCGACCATCTCGTCCTCATCCTGACGGGGGCCGTCGAGACGTCTCAAGAACTCATCGTCACGCGTCAGGGATTCGTCGTGGTCACCGGCGTCGGGCAGATCTCCGTCAATGGCCTGACCATGGATCAACTCCGCCAGGTGCTGTACGACCGTCTGGGCCGGCGGTACTCCACCCTCACCCGCGATCCCAACGCCCGCACGAGGTTCGAGTTGGTGGCATCGCGGGTTCGGGCGCAGACCATCTTCGTGGTGGGAGAGGTGCACCGCCCCGGTTCCTATCAGGTGTCCGCCACAGGTGGCGTGTTGAACGCCCTCTATCGGGCGGGAGGTATCACCGAGCGCGGGAGCTTTCGCAACGTCCAGGTCAAGCGCCGGGCCGAGCTGGTGGCCAAGATCGATCTGTACGACTACCTGCTGCAGGGCGTGGTGGCCAACGACGTCACCCTGGAAGCCGGCGACGTCGTCTTCGTTCCGATCCACGGCCCCCATGTCAAGATCGCGGGTGAGGTCATGCGTCCCGCGGTGTATGAACTGACGCCCGAACAGACGCTCGACGACCTGGTGCAATACGCCGGCGGGCTCACGCCGTACGCCGCCACACAAAACGCCACGATCGATCGGGTGCTGCCGCCTGACGAACGACCCGAGCCCGGCTACGCGCGACGGATTCTTTCGGTGAGTCTGGACAACGGCGCAAACGGGTCCGCGTCACCAATCCCATTGCGCGCCGCCGACAGCGTGACCGTCCTGGGGATTCGGGGCAACCGGCGCAGTACGGTCGCGATCGTCGGGAGCGTGTGGCAACCGGGCCCCTACGAGTTGCGACCCGGCATGCGCCTGTGGGACCTCATCCCGGCGGCGGGCGGCCTGCGACCCGAAACGTATGAGGGGCGGGCGCACATTCTCCGGCTCCGGCCGGACTCGTCGCGCGTGCTCATGGCCGTGCTGCTGGACACCGGAGGCAATCCGGCACCGCAAGACAATCCGTTGCTCCGTGAGTCCGACGAGGTGACGATCTATTCGCGCGCCGATTTTCGTCCGCGGCGCCAGATCTCCGTCGAGGGCTCGGTCAATAGGCCCGGGACCATCGAGTTCTCCGATTCGATGACGTTGCGGGACGCGGTCATCCTGGCCCAGGGCTTGCGCGACGATGCGTACTTGCTCGAGGCCGAGGTGTCACGTCACCAGCCCGATGCCGACTCGCCCGATTCCATGGTCACGATCTTCAGAATACCTCTGGACTCGTCGTACGTCATCGATCCCTCGGGCTACGTGCACCGGCCCGTTGGGCAGGCCGTCGCCGACGTGATCCTGCATCCCTACGACCGCGTGTTCATTCGCCGCCAACCGGGATGGGAAACCCAGCAACAGGTGGTGATCACCGGCGAAGTGCGATTTCCGGGCTCCTACACGCTGGCGCGCCCCGGCGAGCCACTGTCCAGCATCGTGCAACGCGCCGGCGGGCTGACTCCGGCGGCCTATCCCAACGGCATTCGTTTCTTCCGCGCAGAGAACGGCATCGGCCGCATCTCGGTGGATCTCCCCCAGGTCCTGGCGCAACCGGGCCATCGCGACGACTTGGGCCTAGTGGCGGGTGATTCCATCCACATCCCCCGCTACCTGCCCACGGTGCAGGTCACCGGCCTGGTGAACTTTCCCACCAGTGTCGCCTACGTGCCGAATGCGGATATCCGCTATTACATCAACGCCGCCGGGGGAGCAGCTCATGCCGCCGACAAGGACAAGACGTTCGTGCAACAGCCCAACGGGCTCATCCGCGTGGGCGGCAAACCCGAGCCCGGCTCGGTGGTGGTAGTCCCGCAAAAGGACCCTAGCCGTCGCGGCCTCATACAGTTGCTCCCGCTCTTCTCCACGATGGTGCAGGTGTTCGCGACGACGGCCACCTTGATCATAGCGTTGAATAATTAACTCGCTTTGAAAGGTCTCGTCCTGAGCGGTGGCAGAGGCACGCGGCTTCGCCCCATCACGCACACCGCGGCGAAGCAGCTCATTCCCGTGGCCAACAAGCCGATCCTCTTCTTCGTGCTGGAGAACCTCGCGGCCGCGGGCATCAGCGACATCGGCATCGTCATTTCGCCCGAGACCGGCGATGCCATCAAGGACGCCGTCGGCGACGGGTCGGCCTTCGGGGTGGCGATCACGTGGATTCTTCAAGACCGTCCGGGCGGGCTGGCCCATGCGGTGAGCGTCGCGGGGGACTTTCTCGGTGACTCTCCCTTCGTCATGTACCTCGGCGACAACCTGATCGGCACACGCATCACGCCGTTCGTGGAGGACTTTCAACGTGGTTCTGCGGCGGCCATGATTCTGCTGAAAGAAGTGGATAATCCCACCGCGTTCGGCATCGCCACAGTGGACGATCGGGGCCACATCACCCGGCTGGTGGAAAAGCCGAAGGATCCGCCCTCGAACCTGGCACTGGTCGGCGTATACTTTTTCACCAGCCGGATCCACGAGGCGATCGAGGCGATCGTCCCATCGGCGCGCGGCGAGCTCGAGATCACCGACGCCATTCAGCAACTCCTCGATGACGGCGCCAAGGTCGACAGTCGCATCATCGGCGAGTGGTGGCTCGACACCGGCAAGAAGGACGATCTCCTCGCGGCCAACACGACCGTCTTGCAAGATTGGGGAGAGTCCAGCGTGCGCGGCGACGTGGATGCTGCCAGCGAGCTCACCGGCCGCGTGGACGTGGGTGCGGGGACGACCATCCGCAACAGCCGCATTGAAGGACCGGTCATCATCGGGCCGGACTGCACGATCACCGACAGCACCATCGGGCCATTTACGAGCATCGGCCGCGGAACGAAGATAACGGCGTCCAACCTCCGGCACGCCGTCATTCTCGATGGGTGCCGCGTTGAGCACATCGACGACATGCGCGACAGCCTGATCGGCCAGAACGTAGTGATCGAGGGCGCGGGGACCGACAAGGCCCTGCGACTGACCCTCGGGGACGACTCACACGTACAGCTCTGACGATGTCATTTACCATCACCCCGTTGGGTCTTCCCGAGGTCCTCCGTATCGAGCCCGTGGTCCGCGGAGACGACCGTGGCTGGTTCGCCGAGACGTACAAGCGCAGCGCCTTCGCGCAGCACGGCATTGCGGCCAACTTCGTGCAAGACAACCACTCGCGATCCGCAAAGCGGGGGGTCCTGCGCGGCCTGCACTACCAGCTAGCTCCGGCCGCACAGGCCAAGCTGGTGCGCTGCACCGCCGGACGCATGTTCGACGTGGCCGTGGACGTCCGCCCCGAGTCGCCCACGTTCGGCAAGTGGGTGAGCGAGGAGCTGACGGCGGAAAATCATCGTATGCTGTGGATCCCGGAAGGGTTCGCGCACGGGTTCTGTACGCTGGCCGACGGCACCGAGGTGGAATACAAGGTCACCGCGGAATACGATCCCGAACGCGAGCGCGTCATTCGATGGAACGACCCGGCGCTGGGGATCCAATGGCCCCTCACCGATCCCACGCTCTCTCCCAAGGACGCCGCAGCCCCGACCCTGAAAGAGGTGAGCAGCGGCGGTTGATGCGCATCCTCGTCACGGGAGCCGCCGGCCAGGTGGGCTCGGAAACACTCGGGCGCGCGACGGATCACGTGGTGATCGGGACGAGCCATCACGAGTTGAATATCACGTCGGCCGAAGCCGTCGCCGACGCGCTGGCCGACCACGCGCCGGAATTCGTCGTCAATGCGGCGGCGTACACGGCCGTGGACCGCGCCGAGCAAGAACCCGAGGTTGCGTTCGCCGTCAACCGCGACGGGGCGGCCAACGTCGCCCGGGCGTGCGCCAGCCGACGGATCCCGCTGCTCCACCTGTCGACCGACTACGTGTTCAGCGGTGACGGCGACGGGCGGCTCGACGAAGCCGATCCCACCGGACCCGTGAACGTGTACGGCCGGAGCAAGCTGGACGGTGAGGAGGCGATACGGGAACTGCTCACCGACCATGTCATCCTGCGCACGAGCTGGGTGTTCGGCGCCGCCGGCCGCAATTTCGTCAAGACGGTGTTGCGCCTGGCTGGCGAGCGCGACGAATTGCAGATCGTCGCCGATCAAACGGGCTGCCCGACCTGGGCGGGCGACATCGCCGATACGATCTGGCTGTTGGTGGAGCGATTCGCCCGGCATGGCACCCTGCCCTGGGGCACCTATCACTATTGCGGCACGCCTCCGGTGACATGGCATGCCTTCGCCGAAGCGATCGTCGAGCGCGCTCGGGCCGCCGGGCCGTTCGAGGCACCGCGCATTGTGCCCATCACTACCGAGGGGTATCCGACGCCAGCCCGCCGCCCCATATATTCGGTGCTCTCGTGTGCCAAGCTCGAGACGACGTTTGGAATCCATCCCCCACCCTGGAACCGCGGCCTCGACGAGGTCGTGAGAGCGCTATCCGATGGCTGAGCACACACCGCGCAACGTCCTGCTGACCGGAGGTGCCGGCTTCATCGGGTGCAACTTCGTTCGCTACCTGCTCGAGACCGATCCGGGCGTGAAGATCGTCGACCTGGACCTGTTGACCTATGCAGGCTCGCTGGCCAACCTCGAAGACCTCCCCGACCCGTCGCGCCATGTGTTCGTGCAAGGAGACATTTGCGATCAAGCCCTGGTCGAGGGGCTCATGCGGAAACACGACATCGATACCATCGTCCACTTCGCCGCCGACAGCCACGTGGACCGTTCGATCGAGGCGCCCGCCCCCTTCATCCAAACCAATGTCGTAGGCACGTTCCATTTGCTCGAAGCCGCGCGCGCTTGTTGGCTCGGCGACGGTGGCGACGGCAACAACCGGCGCTTTCACCATATCTCGACCGACGAGGTGTACGGCCAGTTGGGTCGCTCCGACCCCGCGTTCACCGAAACCACCCCCTACGCACCCAACTCACCCTACTCTGCGTCGAAGGCGGGGTCGGATCATCTGGTGCGGGCCTACGTGCACACGTTCGGACTTCCGGCCACGATGAACAACTGCTCCAACAACTACGGCCCGTCCCAGCACGAAGAGAAATTCCTGCCGACCATCATCGTGTCGTGTCTCGCGGGGAAGCCCATCCCGGTGTACGGCGACGGTTCGAACATTCGCGACTGGTTGTACGTCACCGATCACTGCCGCGGCATCGACACGATCCTGCGGCACGGCAAGACGGGAGAATGCTACAACGTGGGTGGCTGCACTGAGTGGGCGAACCTCGATCTGGTGAAGATGGTCTGCAGCAACATGGACGAAGTGCGGCCGCGCAGCACGCCGCACGCCGATCTCATTTCGTTCGTCACCGACCTTACAGGGCACGACTGGCGATACGCCATCGATATCAGCAAGATCAAAGCCTAGCTGCACTGGGAACCGCGGGAAACGTCCGAGACGGGATTCCGCAAGACGGTGGAGTGGTACTGCAACCGGGCGTGACTTCGCCCACCCTTCCCCCCGACGTCCTCGCCGCTCGGCTGGCCGCCTGGCGCAACACCGGTGATCC
>JAPULZ010000141.1 GCA_027294455.1 Gemmatimonadota bacterium | reverse complement strand
TGGCCGATGCAGACATGCATCTGTTCCAGCCGCGCGATCACGTCATCGTGCAGTGGGAAACTGGGTTCGGTCCCGGCGGCGGGCCCACCGTGGGACAGAATCCACCTGCGGGTGCGCAGGTGTTTTACACCTTGGCCGAGGCACCCGACACGTCGACCCTGGTGACTGTGGAAATCCTCGAAAACGGTGGTGCCATTCGGACCTACACCACCGATCCCGTGGCGGCGGGGGACTCGACGTTCACGCGCATTGACGCTCCGAAGGCCGGGCTCAACCGGTTCAGCTGGGACTTCCGGCGTGAAACCCCGACGCAGGTTCCGGGCATCATGGCGATCGGGGGCCCGCCGGTCGGCCGTCGCGTGCCCCCGGGCGATTACCAGGTGCGTCTCACCATTGGCGAACGCAATGAGACGCGCAGTCTTACTTTGCTTCCCGATCCGCGTTGGACGGCGACGGCGGCCGAGTATGAGGAGCAGGAACGTTTCTTGGAGTCAGCCGTTGAGGCCGTGGAAGCAATGCACGGCTCGGCCAATCAGCTGCGGGGAGTCCGCGATCAAGTGAATGGGCTCATCGAGCGCACCTCCGATCACGAAGCTGCGGACACGATTCGAGCCGCCGGTACGCACCTCACCGAGGGGATCACCGAGTGGGAAGGCGAACTGCTTCAGCCGAAGCAGAAGACATACCAAGACGTGGTCAACTTCGAAAATAAACTGTCGGCCGAGTTTCTTTCGCTGATCGGTTCCGTTGACGGCACGCATCCGCCCGTGATTCAGGGGGCGCGTGAGCGCCTGCAAGATCTGCTTGTCGAGTGGCGAGGGCACCAGGCCACGATGACGGGATTGTTGGACGAGCTGGCCGCGTTCAACGCCTTGATCCAACAGCTGGGGGTACCGCCCATCGTCCTGAAAGGAGAGCGGCCGCCGAGGGCGATCAGCTAACGGTGGATGGTAAGTGGTCGGGGGTTGCCGTCGGTGAGATCGATGAAACACCCCTGGCGTCATGGATACAGCGAGACCTGACCACCGCCCATCCCGCCGACTGACGCGTTGTTGCTCGGCTGGGGTGTCGTTTGCCCGCCCGCCCGTCTGTGACGCTATCCGCCCGACGGCGCGACGGGTGGTACGGCCTCCATCAGGGCCTCGAACCCCTGGTTCAGTGCCTGGCCTCCCGCACGGCTTCCGGTGTATTTGCCGAGCCGCACGACCACCAACTGGTGCGACGGAATGATCGTCGCGCTCTGCCCGCCGGCACCGCGCATCCCGATAGCGGATTCGGGGACCGGCCATCCGCCGCTCGCGTTGACCCAGAAGAATGCGCCCCCGTACACGTTGCGGCCGTCCGCCGCCCAGGCCGGTGCGACCTCACTGGCGTACTCGACGTACCCTTCCGGCAGAATCCGCTCGCCGTTCCAGACACCATCCTGCAGGTACAAGTTGCCCAGACGCGCCCAGTCGCGGGGCGGCAGAAACTCGTATCCCTGCGTGAGGAAGTTGCCGTACACGTCAGTCTCCATGATGGCGTTCCGGATCCCGATCTTGTCGAACAGGTTCCGTTGCGGGAACGCGTGGTAGTCCTCGCCGCGTCCCTCGACGGCCAGGCGGCTAAGGTAGTTGGTCAGGACCGGATCCGAATTGCGGTAGCGGCCGACCGTGTTGGGCTCCCACTGCTGCGGCCTGGTCGCGGCCCACTCGAACGAGTTCGCCGTTGCGGTATAGAAGTACAAATGATCCGGATAACCCCGCTCGGGATCGAAATCCGGATCCCCCGGCGCGAGAATCCGTATCCCGCTGGACATCCGCATGATGTCGCCGATGCGGATCGCCTGGCGTGGGTCGCCCTCCCCCTGCCACTCCGGCACCGGTGCGGGTTGCCACAACTGGTACTCGCCTTGCTGGATCAGGACGCCCATCAGCGTCCCCGTGAGGCTCTTGCCCATCGACCAGCTCTCGAGCGGAGTGTGGATGTCGATACCTTCGGCGTACCGCTCGCCGAGGAGCCGACCCTTGTAGGTCACGACGAGTCCCAGCGTCATCGCTTCCGGCGGCCCGAACCCTAGCTCGATGGCCTCCTCGAACTTGGCCCGGTCCACCTCGGCGGGCCACGGCTCGTCCGGGATGACATCTCCCATCGGCCACGGCGTCGTCGCGGCATCGGGGAGGTTCGGCGTCACGACCGACGGCGTGAAGTACACCGAATCCTCACCGATGGCATGCGCGACGCACCCCTGCGTCCCGTACCGTTTGGCCGTCCTTGTCACCCCCGAGGGGAGCGTGAGCGCAACGGATTGCGATGCAACATCGACGACGGTGTCGACGACGTGGCCGCGCTGGTCGAACGGACTGGTGAACCCACCCACGTTCGCCGCTGCATCCGCGGGGTCGAGCCCCGTGATGAACACACCGGAGCAGAGGATCTTGGCGAACCCCGCGGTGTGATGGTTCAGGGCTTCCCCCGGAGGCCGCACCCATTCCGTTTCGAGCTCGAGTGACTCACCCCGTGCGATCAACGCCGCGCGGGCGTCGTCGCGCGAATCCTGCGCATCGCCAGTGGCACAGGCTGCAACGAATCCCGCGACGAGCAACGAGAGACCAAACCAGGAGCATCGCATCGCTACCTCCGGGTGAATCCAGGTGGGGCGCCCCCACCTTCCGAGGATTGAGGCCGTCGCGCCAACCGCGCTGGCGACGGTCCTAGAGAATACGATTCCCGGCTTGAGCTGGCTAGATGGCGGGGGGGGGGCGGCTACGGTAGGGAGCGTCAACGCGACTGCGGCAGGAACCGGGGCACGGCACGACAGTACGCGTCGTACTCCTCTCCGAACCGATCGCGCAACTCTCGTTCTTCGAGAATGACGATCAGGTAGATCGCAGTGATGCACGCGAAGAAGAGCACGTATGTCCCGACGTAATTAGCGACCAGCGCGTATCCCAACACGGCAAAGGTCGCCTCGACGTATCGTGGATGCCGGATCACCGCGTAGGGACCCTCGGTCAACAGCGCACCCCGCTGGCTTGTCTCGCTCACCTCTGGGACACCGACCAGTATGCGAAACGTCAGATACCGTTTCCGCTTCGAGCCGATCACCACCGCAATTGCAACGCATGGTATGGCCAGCACCATGGTGAGGACGTTGGTCCCAAGGTCGGTGGCCAGCAACACATCACGAACCACATATGTCCCGATCATCATGAGGAGCATGCCGCCACTCAAGATCGTGTACGCCCATCGCGTACCCATACGTCGCCAGAATGGCGCAAATGGATGGACGACGAACCACATGAGAAGACCCGGAGGCAAGCTCACCATGACCACGGTCGCGATGACGTATCTGAAGGTATTCACGGAGCCACCAATTCGACGCTAGGTACTCGCCAACCGCCCTGGCCCCGGTTGCTCCAGGTGCAGCTTCATTCCCTTGTGCGTAGCCCCGGAGCCCAGTACCTCACAGAAGCGGAGCGCGTCCGGCCAGTGTGTCGCTGCGCAACGCCCCGAACGTAGCCGATTGACTGTCAACACCACTCAACCAGGAAGAACCCACTTTAGGGGCTGAAGTAGAAGGTTGCCCAGCCAGACCAGGCGCTCCATCCGTGTGCGTTCTGCGCGCGCACCTCAAACCGGTACGACCTGTTCTGGTACACGGGCCAGAACGTCTGCGAGTTAGTGCTTGTGGAGTACGTATAGTACGGCTTCCATTCGGCCCCGCTCAGATGCTCGATCTTGAATTCAAACTGGGTAGCGCCGGAAAGGGCGTTCACCGACATGGTGACCGACTTCGTCGTGATCGTCTGGCCGTTGTTCGGACTCAGGCCCGTCGGGACTGCAGGCACACTCGATACAGTGCCCATGTCGAAGGTGGCCCAAACCGACCATTCACCCCACCCGCTCGCGTTCTTCGCCCGGACACGCCAGCGGTACGACGTGTTGTTGTAGACAGGCCAGAACGTCCGGGAGTGTGTCTTGCCCGTGTATGTGTAATAGTCCTTCCACGTGCCGCCGCTGGAATAATCGATCTCGAAATCGTAATCACTTGCGCCCGTGATGGGATTGCTGGACATGGTGACCGAGGAGCCCGACGGGAACCTCTGCCCGTTGTCCGGGCTCAGCCCCGTCGGCGCCGCCGGTACTCTCGACACAGTACCGAAATCGAAGGTGGCCCAGTCCGACCATGCACCCCAACCCACCGCATTCCGCGCCCGTACTCGCCAGCGGTAGGGCTTGTTGTCGAAAGCCGGCGAGAACGTCTTCGCGCTAGTGGCCGTGAAGTAAGTGTAGTAGTGGGCCCACGCATTTCCGTCCAGCCACTCGATGTCGAACTCATACTCGGTAGCGTCCGCAATCGGATTACTGGACATGGTGACTGAGGAGCCCGACGGGAAAGTCTGCCCGTTGTCGGGGTTGAGCCCGGTCGGCGCGGCGGGCGGATCACTGCCGCCGCCACTCGCCCCGGGATCTTCGAAGACCAGATATCCGACGACCTCCGTTGTGTGAGCGACTTCTGAATCCCCAGAAGCTTCTTCTTCAACCTTTATTTCCGCACCGCTCGCCGTGAGATTTTTGTACCGCAAGGCCGCCGGATCGCTTCCATCGAAAGTCTGGATTCCGGCCAGGAGTACGGCATCGGAGTAGCTCTGCGCGAAGCTGAGCGTGTGCCACTCGCTTCCGACCATGTCGGGCGTGAG
>JAPULZ010000140.1 GCA_027294455.1 Gemmatimonadota bacterium | reverse complement strand
CTTACCGAAGGATTCGTTACATATGGAGGACTCGCGGGCCGCGATCTCGAGGCGATGGCGCAAGGATTCGAAGAGGTGGTGCACGAGGACTATCTCGCCTACCGCATCCGCTCGATCGAATACCTCGGCGAGAGGCTGTTGGAGATCGGGTACCAGATCGTCGAGCCACCGGGTGGCCACGCGATCTATATCGACGCAGGTCAACTCTGTCCGCACATCCCGCCGTCACAATTTCCCGGGCAAGCCCTCGTGTGTGGCATGTATCGTCATGCGGGAATCCGGGCCGTAGAGATCGGCAGCGTAATGTTCGGCGGCGGCGGAACGCCGCCTGACATGGAATTAGTGCGGATGGCCGTGCCGCGACGGGTGTACACGCAAAGCCACGTAGATTATGTGGTGGAAGCGTGCGCCGAGTTGTACCAGCATCGAGGCGAACTCCGCGGCCTTCGCATGACGAACAATCCTCCCTATCTCCGACACTTCACGGCGGAGTTCGAGGAGATATAGCTGCCGATCGCCGCGGATCGTGGCGTATTGGTACAAATAACCTGCTTTCCAACCCACATGATCGCACTCAACGTTTCAAACAAGTGAAGTCCGCTCTCAGCCTTGCTTACGTGGCCAAGTAGGACGCCACCGCGCGGATCTGCTCCCGCGGGACTCGCCGTCTCGATTATCGGGCGCGTAAGGGTCATTCCTCGAAAAACCGTGAAGCATTCCTCATAAACAATTCACAGATCCTTAAGTGCGGAATGTCCCTCGGTGATGATATAGTTATTCCTTCAGATGCCTCCTTATTTCTATGCTAAGAAAGTAAGCCAAGATGAGCATCCCCAAACCAGATGGGCATCCCCCTCGGGGTTCCTCCCCTGCCCCAGCCTCCACCCCCGAGAATTCCCGCTCGAGAGTTGCGGAGTGGCGGCGGACAATGCTCGTCTACGTGTCGGGCTTGCTGCTGTTCGAAACGCTGACCGGCCTCTCCATCTACTGGCTTCCGTTCAGCGTCTCGAACCAGGTGACCGTGCTGGCACACACTGTCGTGGGCCTCGTGTTCATCCTCCCCTACGCATGGTACCAGCTGCGACACTGGCGCATGTACAGGTCGATGCGCATGACCAACGTCAAGCTGACCGGATACTTCTCCATGGTGGCGACCGTTGTGGCCGCAGTATCAGGACTCGTGTTGACGGCCCAAGCCGTGCTCGGTACCCGGATCAGCTACGCCTGGGACACGATCCATATCGTCGCGACGTTCGCCGTCATAGCGTCTGTACTGCCACACGTACTCACGCTCGTCCTCTACAACCTCAAGGGACGGAAGGCAGAGGCCGCGCGCGTGCGGGCCGCGGAGAAACAGCTCGGGTGGCAGGCCCTGATGGTGACGGCGGTGCTCTTGGCGGTGGTGGGTTTGGCAGCCTACTCGTATGAGCCCGTCAGCCTCGTCAACGAACTGCCTGAGGACTACAGCTACCTCTTCGGCGCCGACCGTCCATTCGCTCCGAGCCTCGCGCGCACGAGTACCGGGAACGCGTTCGACGTGCGGTCCATGGGCGGTTCCGAATCGTGCGGCACGTCGGGATGCCACGAGGAGATCGCGGCGGAGTGGGCGGTCAGCGCGCACCGCTACTCCGCCATGGATCCGGCCTTTCGAGGCGTGCAGAAAATGATGGGCGAACAGAATGGCCCGGAATCCACCCGCTACTGCGGGGGATGCCACGACCCCATTTCCCTATTCGCAGGCACCAAGAATCTCTTCCAGGACGACCTGACCGACCCAATCGGTTACGACGAGGGCGTCTCCTGCATCGTCTGCCACTCCATCACCGAGACAGACGTTCAAGGCAACGCCAACTACGTCCTGGCACAGCCGGTGCGTTACATGTTCGAGTTGCGCAGCGAAGGTCCCGGTCGCTACGTACGAGACTTTCTGATCCGCTCCTACCCCCGACATCACGTTGAGACGCTACAGCATCGGCTGTTCAAGAGCCCGGAGTTCTGCGCCGCCTGTCACAAGCAGTTCATCGACGAGGAAATCAATCAAGTGGGATGGGTGCAGTTGCAGAATCAATTCGACAACTGGCGCAAGAGCCGATGGAATCACCCTGGCGAACCCTCGAAAACGATTGAATGCCGTGAATGTCACATGCCACTTACGGCCTCTACGGATCCCGCCCGCGGCGACGACCTCGACTACAACCGCTCGGCTGGGGACGGTCAGCACCGCAGTCACCGATTTCTGGCCTCCAATCAATTCATCCCCACACTGCTCGACCTTCCCGGCGCCGATGAACAGGTCGCGCTGACCGAAGACTGGCTTCAAGGGAAGTTCGATATTCCCGAAATCGCGGATAAATGGCGGACCGGACCGGCGGTACCCCTGGAACTGGTGGTGCCGGACCAGGTCACGGCAGGCGAAGAGGTCTCGGTCATCGCCTTCATCACCAACAATAAGGTCGGACACGAATTTCCAACTGGCCCGCTGGACATCACCCAGGCCTGGGTGGAAGTGATCGTAAAGGACCAGGACGGCGCGGTGGTCTTCGAATCAGGGGGGCGGGACGACCGTCACTTCATCCAACCGGGATCGTTCATGTTCAAGGCTGAGCCCGTCGATCAATACGGCAACCTGATCGACCGGCACAACCTGTGGGAGATGGTCGGGGTGCGATACCGCCGCGCGCTGTATCCCGGATTCACCGACAGGGCTGAATTCACTTTTCTCTTGCCGGCCACGGTTGTCCCGGGGGACAACGGAGATGGCCAGGACCCTACCGAGGAGCGATTTGCGTTCCGGGCTCCCGGCCGACAGATCACCACGCTGCATGTCTCGGCGAAGCTTCTCTATAGAAAGTTCGACCAGTTCCTGTTGAACGTCCTCTTCGGTGAGGACCAGAACGTTACGGCGCCTATTACGGTGATCTCCGAGGACGAGAAGACGATCAAAGTAGTCCCGGCGTCCCGCTAGTTTCATGCCGCACGCTCTGAGTCGGCGGCAGCGCCGAATGCTCACTACGGCGACGTTCAGTTTGATCTTCGTCGCAGCCGCTACAGCGATTGTCTTTGTCACGACGCGATCCGAGCCGACCTATCGGCCGGGCGAAGCCGTGGAGGGGCTGACGGCCGACCTCGACCGCTCCGTACCCGGCGACTACCCGCGCATCACATTCACCGACGTCACCGACCGCAGCGGCATCACGTTCCGACACTTCTCCGGCCACCGCACCACTCAACTGCCCGAGGACATGGGCTCCGGCGCCGCATGGGCTGACTACGATAACGATGGATGGTTGGATCTGTTCGTGGTCAACCAGGCCGGACCTCTCACGCTGTCAGCCGACGAAGTCCGCAGCTCGTCAGCCCGATCTGCTCTCTATCGCAACAACGGAGATGGTACCTTCACCGACGTCAGCGCATCGGCCGGCATCGACTATCGCTCGCACGGCATGGCCGCGGCGTGGGGAGACTACGACAACGACGGCTGGCCCGACCTCGTCGTCTCGTCGTACGGAGAGAACGAGCTGTTCCGCAACAACGGCGATGGAACCTTCGACCGCCGGGGTGAGCAATCCGGCATCGGTGCATACCAGGGCTTCTGGACCGGCGTGTCGTGGGGAGATTTCGACCGGGATGGCCTCTTGGATCTCTACGTCGCGGGATACGTCGAATACTCCGATCTGGGAGAGATGCCCCCCAGTTTGCAGTACGACGTCGAGGCGCCCCCCAGCCTCAACCCATCGGTGTTTGCGCCGCAACGCAACCTCCTCTACCAGAACAACGGAGATGGCACATTCACCGAGATGGCCTACCAGGCGGGCGTCGCAAATCCCCAAGGGCGAAGCCTGGCGGCCGCATGGGTTGACTTGGACGATGACGGGTGGCCCGACCTCTACGTCGCAAACGACGTCTCGGATAACGCGTTGTTTAGGAACCTCGGCAACGGGTTGTTTGAGGAGGTCAGCCTGGCTGCGCGGGTGGCTGACTACCGGGGCGCAATGGGGATCGCAGTGGGAGATTGGGACGGGGACTCGGACGTCGATCTCTTCGTCACGCATTGGATTGCGCAGGAGAATGCGCTCTACAGCAACATGCTCACCCAGCGTCTCGAACTCGGCCTGCCCCGGTCGCGGACCCTCCAATTCATGGATGAGGCGGATCGGTACGGCTTGGGTCAGATAGCCCTCGACTACGTCGGCTGGGGAACGTCGTTCTTCGATTACGACAACGACGGCAACCTGGACCTCTTCGTTGTCAACGGGAGCACCCTCCAGGAGGACGACGATCCGCGCCTCCTGGTGCCAATGCGCGATCAACTTTTCTGGAATCGGAGCGCTGACGAAGGTTTTTACCACGTGTCAGCGGTGAGCGGCCCGTACTTCACAACCGAGTCGGTCGGTCGGGGAGCTGCCTTCGGTGACTATGACAACGACGGTGATCCAGACGTCTTCATCGTCAACAACGGCGGCCGAGCGGTCCTACTGCGAAACGACGGCGGCAATGCCAACCGGTGGCTCAAGATCCGCCTCGAGGGTCGTCAAAGTAACCGGTCGGCTATCGGCTCGAAGCTGCGGCTCGTGGCCGGCCCGACGGTACAGATCCGCGAAGTGGGGTCGCAGAGTTCCTACCTGTCGCAGAACAGCCTGATCGCACACTTCGGGCTGGGCAGCCGCGCTCAGGCAGACACATTGGAGATATTGTGGCCCAGCGGGCTCCGCGAGATCTTGACGAACGTTACGGCCGATCAAACGCTCCATCTCGTGGAAGGAACGAGCACCCGGTGATGTCTCCATGATCAAGCCCCGGGTGGCCGTCGCGGTGGCGTTGGGGCTCGGCCTGGCGTTTGCCGCGGTCAGCCTCACGAAGAACTTCTCCTCGTCGGACGCGCCGCAGGATACCGTTGCAGC
>JAPULZ010000014.1 GCA_027294455.1 Gemmatimonadota bacterium | reverse complement strand
CGATCATGCGAACGGCGTAGGCCAGGTCGCTGCGCAGGGTGCTGAGCATGTCCCAGTTCTTTTTTGGAGTTTGGAGAGGGCGGCGCCAACGGGCCGCCATGTGTGGCCGATTGTGAATCATCTCGCGATACTCTCTGCCGGTGGTGGCCAACAACCCGGCCACCTCCCGGAGCCAGAACCTGGCGACCGGCAGGACGCCCTGGTGTCGATGGCTTCGGTACTGGTCGGCGAACGTGGCCAGGTGCTCCGCGCCGAACTCCTGACGGAATGCGCCCGGCAGCAGCACGCGTGCGGTGAGTCCGAACAGGCGAACCGGCCAGGGGAGCCTCCGGGGCATCGTTCAGGACGCTCCGGTCTGAAATTGGCGTCCGCGGACCAGCTCGGCCAGCCGTTCGATTCGGCGGGCCTCGGCCTCGGCCACGGCTCTGCCGAAATCGGTGATGCGATAGTAGCGGCGGCGCTCGTCGTCCAGCTCGGAGTCGGGACGCAACGTCGATTTCTCCACCAGCCCGTCCCGCATCATGCGCTTGACAGCGCCATAGAGCGTGCTGGTGCTGAGGACGACTTCACCCTCCGTCCGGCGCCCGATATCGCCGATGATGCCGTAGCCGTGGAGATCTTGCTTCGCTCAATGAGAGCAGGATGTGGAACACCGGGATCGAGAGGGGCAGGAGGTGCTGGGGGGTTGCACTGGCCGGCATGCCGGATCCTCGTCTGGGCGATTTGGGTCTATTGCCGTTGACGATGTATCCTACGGGGGAATAGTGCCGTGGTTTCACCCCCCCTGCCGAGTCCCCAGTTCCTGCCTCGCAAGCCCCCGGGTGGGCTGTCCCCGCCCGCAGCTTCCCCAGCGGCCCCCGCTACCCGGCCCCAACGCCCCCCGCCCCCCTTCCCCCCGCTATCATTCCCGGCGACCGCAAACAGGAGATGCCATGAGCAAAGCTGAAGCCCGTCAATGGTGGGCCACAGGGCTGCTGTTCGAAAATTGTTGCTGCCAATCGGTGTGTCCCGGCCACGTGCACTTCGATCAGATGTGCACGCTGGAACGGTGCGTGGGTTTTTGGGTCGTCCGCTTCGACGACGGGGAGTACCGCGGCGTGGCGCTGGGCGGGACGGCGGCCGTGATCGCGTACGACAGCCCGCGACACATGATCGAGGGCGATTGGACCGAGGTCATCATCATCGATGACCAGGCATCTCCGGAGCAGCGTCAGGCGGTGGAGGCGATCCTTGGCGGACGCGCCGGGGGACCGTGGGCCAAGCTGGCGCCGTTTGTCTCGCGCTGGCTCGAGACCCGGTACCTGCCGATTCGCATCGACGACGAGGGAACCCACAAGCGCGTCGTCATCGACGGCGTGTTGGATGGCAGCGTCCGGGATATTCGGGGACGGGATCGATCCAAGCCGGTCACGTTCGAGAACATGTTCAATCAGGTTCACGCTACATCCCAGGTGATCGCCACGGGGTCGGCTACGTACGATGACGGCGTCATTCGCGTACACACAGAAGGCACGCACGGCTTGCACTCGCGATTTCAGTGGTCGGTGTCGTGAACTCCACGGCAGCAGTGGGCGTCACTCTCGGTCGGATCATCAGGCGCGATCGCGTGGTCCTGATCGCTTCGGCGTTCGTGGTTGGCTCGGCGGCCTGGTTGTTCTTGCTGACCGTGCACCACCCCGGAGCGCATGGCGCGTCCGTGTGGCAACCACACTGGCAGTCGTGGGGATGGACGGCTTACGCGTGGACGGTTGCCGTATGGATGGTCATGATGGTAGCCATGATGCTTCCGGCCGTCGTGCCGTGGGCGTTGTTCTTCGCGCGATCCAACCGTCTCGCCGACGGTCCCGGCCGGGAAGCGGATGTGTCGGTGTTATCGTTCCTGAGCGGTTACTTCGTGATTTGGTTTCTGTACAGCCTAGCGGCCGCCGGTGTGCAGCTCTCGTTGCAACACGTCGCCGCCTCCCGGCCCATCGACGACGCGGTCGCTACCGCCGGTTCCGGGCTCGTGCTGGTCCTCGCCGGGGCCTTTCAGCTGACCGAGCTCAAGCAGGCTTGCTTGCGACATTGCCGTTCGCCCCTCGGTTTCTTCCTCACGAGGTGGCAAGATGGACCTGCGGGTGCCGCTCGCATGGGGTTTCGTCACGGCGTGGTATGTCTCGGGTGCTGTTGGGCGCTAATGGCGGTGGCGCTTGCGCTCGGGGCCGCGAACCTGGCGTGGATGGTTGCCCTGACCGCTGTCATCTGCGTGGAAACCCTGCTACCACACGGCGATCGCGTCGGTCGTGGTATTGGCGTCGTCCTGATCGCCTGGGGTACCACGCTCGCTCTCCTCGCCGCGCTGGTCTGACCCAGGGCGGACGCGGGGCTACCGCCCTCCCTCCGAGTGGTTAGTGTCCTGGGTCGATGAGTCCCATTCAACTGAGGTAGTCATGAGGCGTTATCGGGCATTCCTGATCAGTGCGGCCCTATTCCTTATACCTGCGGTTCCGGCAGCGGGACAAACCATCCCGGGCGCCGCCTTGCGGGGGGGCGTTGTGGGCGGGTTCGGTACGGCAGTGGCCATCGGCGACGGCGAGATCTTTCTGAGTGCCACCGGTGAGTCGCTGGTGTTACCGCTGCTGCCTTCTCGGCCAGGGGGCATTCGAGTCTACCGGCAAGACGGCGCCGGTGACTGGACGGCGGTGGCCCAGTTGGAGCAATCCGACGGGGCCCCCGGCGATCGCTTCGGCCAGGTGCTGGGCGTGGATGGAGGAACCCTCGTGGCGGGGGCGCCGGCCCGGGCGGACGGGCTCGGAGGAGTCTATGTCTTCGAGCGGGCCCGGGGTGGGTGGATCGAGCGCGCCATCCTGCGCGCCGGCGACGGCGCCGCGGGAGATAGCCTCGGCGGCGCCGTCGTGGTGCGGGGGGATTGGATCCTCGTGGGGGCATCGGGTCACGATGGCGGGGCGGGCGCGGTGTACGTGTACGGCCGCGGATCCGGCGGTGCGTGGAATCAGCGTGGCAAGATCGTCGCGGATGATGTCGTTGCCGGTGACCGATTCGGGCTCGCCGTGTCGTTCGACGGCGATCGTGCGCTGATCGGTGCCCCGGGCCAAGCCGAGGGCAGCGGCGCCGCGTACATGTTTCACTATGATGCTGCGGCCGACGCGTGGGTGGAGGAAGCCAAGGTCCAGACGGACGAGACGGATGGCGGGGCTTTCGGCGCGCGCGTGAGCATCGATGGAGATAACGCCTTGGTCGCCGCACCAGAGGCCGCCAGCAGCGTGGGAGCCGTGTTCGTGTTTGGACGCGACGCGGCCGGGGTGTGGACCGAGCTGCGGCGGCTCGCCCCCAACGACAGCACGCCCCAGACGCTCTTCGGTTTCTCCGTGCACCTGAATGGCGACAACGCCTGGATCGGCGCCCCCGGCACGTCGCAGCTCGCCGGAACGACGTACCTGTTCGCTAGCGGCGGTCCGGATGCGTGGGGCGCACCGCGACACATCAAACCGCGCAATCTGCCGCGGTCGGCGTTCTTCGGCGGATCCCTCGCGGCGCGTGGTGACTTCGCCGTGGTTGGTGCGCTCGGGACAGACTTCGGTTCGGGGACCGGCTACGTGTTTGAACGGGACGAGGGCAACGACCGATGGAGTGCCCGCGCCACGATCGTGGACGAGTTGGTCAGCCTGCCGGCCATCACCGGCGAACAGGTGAATTGCGAGGATGGGTCAGCCGGTCTCTTCACCTGCTCGGAGGTGGATATTCTGTCGTTTCTGCCGACCAGCGCGGTCGGGGCGGGCCGCGGGATCGCCGTCAGCGACCTGTGGGGATGGACCGACCCGGACACCGGTAAGGAGTACGCATTGGTAGGACGGTTCGACGGCACGTCGTTCGTAGACGTGAGCGATCCGTTCAATCCGGTGTACCTCGGCAACCTCCCGCTGACTGAAGGGGCAATTCCCAACCTGTGGCGGGACATCAAGGTGTACCAGAACCACGCGTTCATCGTGTCCGATGGCGCTGGTCCCCACGGCATCCAGATCTTCGACCTCACACGACTGCGAAGCGTGGCGAATGCGCCGGCCACGTTCACCGAAACTGCGCATTACGACCGCATGGCCAGCGCGCACAACATCGTAATCAATGAGGAGACCGGATTCGCGTACACGGTGGGGAATAGCGCGGGTGGTGAGACGTGCGGAGGCGGGTTCCACATGGTCAACATCCAGGATCCCACGAATCCCACGTTTGCCGGATGTTTTTCCGACCCGTCCACTGGGCACGCGTCGACCGGGTACAATCACGACGCCCAGTGCGTGACCTATCACGGCCCCGACACCGAGCACACGGGCAAGGAAGTGTGCTTCGGCTCCGCGGAGACGGCGCTCAGTATCGTGGACGTCACCGACAAGGCGAACCCGATTCCGCTGGCGGCGGCGTCTTATCCCAACGTCGGATATGCTCATCAGGGATGGGTCTCGGATGACCACGCGTACTTCTACATGAACGACGAGCTCGACGAGATCGCCGGGACGGTGTCGCGCACCCGCACGCTGGTGTGGGACATCGCCGACCTGGACGACCCTATTCTGGTGAACCAGCACATGGGGGAGACCAAGGCCAGCGATCACAATCTCTATATCCGCGACAACTTGATGTACCAGTCGAACTACGTGAGCGGACTGCGCATTCTGGACATCAGCGACCCCGTGAACCCGGTCGAGGTGGCCCACTTTGACACGGTGCCACTCGGTGACGACGTGCCTGGATTCGCCGGCACGTGGAGCAACTATCCCTATTTCGAGAGCGGCATCATCGTGGTCACCAGCATGTACGAGGGCTTGTTCATTTTGAAGCGGCGGGATACGCGGATCATTTTCTAGGCCGGGCCGGCCGTGCCGCGAGCTTCCGACGACGATGTCAGGAGCCCGCCCGGCTGGTGTCGTGAATCTTTACACTTGTTCCGGGACCTACATACGCCAGATCGGGCACCCACGGGCCAGAAACTGCCCAATCGGGCGGGCCTCACCTTGACAGGCCTTGGACCACGGCCCCAGTGTGAGATTGAACACCGTCAGTTTCGGGCCGACACGATATTCTATACGATCACCAGATACGTCCGGTCGGTCCGCCCGGGAAGGGCACCGATGGCCGGAGGAGTGAGCGAGCAGTGGACGTAGCGGCACAAAAGAAAGCGGCGCGTGCCCTCGAGCAGAAGGGCCAGCCTGACGAGGCCCTGAAGGTCTACCGCGAGATCGTGGACCATCTGGAAGGGACGCCTGCCATGCTCAAGGAGCTGCCGCTCTACGTCAAGGTGGGCGACCTGGCCCTCAAGGCGGGCGATCGCAAGGCCGCCGTCCGGATGTACGACCGGGCGGCCGTACGCTGTGCCGAACAGGGGTCGGGCAAGCGGGTCATCGGTCTGTGCGACAAGATCCGGCGAGTGGTTCCGCATTGGTCCCACATTCATCTCCGGTACACCCGGGTACTCATCGACAAGAACCACTTGGCCGATGCCCGCGAAGTGCTGACCGATTATGCCGAGGGGGCCGAATTGCCGAAGGCGTTGGCGGCGCTGAAGGCGGCCAGCGGCTTGTTCGATACGGAGCTAAAGGCCGTCTTGGAGATGTTGCTGGAGGGTGCCGAGCGGACCGAAAAGAGCTCGGCCGCCGCCAAGATTGACATCGACAGCGGTGAGGTCGAGATGCCCAAGGCAAAGGCCGCATCCCCTCCGCCGTCCGAACCCGAGGTCGCGGAGGAAGCCTCCGGCACGTCCGACGATATCGTGATCGAGCCATCCATCGTCCAACCCAAGGACGATGAAGCGTCCGTGTCGAAGCGCGAGTCCGATTCGTTCATCGCCAAAGGCATGACGGATATGCTGGACCCGTCGTCGGCCACGGCAACGGAAGATGAGGAGACCGTCGAAGCGAGCGACCGACCCTCCATCAGCGCCGATGTTCCCATCGTCAAATCCGGAGCCGTGTGGGAGGACGAGGCCAGCGAGTTGGACTCGGGCGAGGTACCGGAGCCGATGGCAAGTCTGGACGAGGAGGCAGAAGCCGAGGAGGCCGAAGAAGAAGTGGTGGCCGGGGCACTGGAGCCAGATGGGCCCCTGGTCGACTCGGGACCGGTCGCCGTGGGCGCCGACGCGTACGAAATCGAGTCGCCGGACGTGGACGCCCATCGGGACTCGGGCATTTACATGCCCGACAATGTGGTGGGAGACATTCCCGAATCCCTCCTGGCAGATCCGGGCTTCATCGGGGAGACTGGGGTCGAGAACGACGGCCCCCTCAGCCCGACGATGCATGATTCCGGGCCTGTGCCCACCCGGGCTCCCCGTCCCTCCGATGCGTACTCGCAACCGTCTCGACGCTCCGCCAGCTACACCCAGCCGCGGCGCACGGCGTCCTACAAGCCGATTCGGGCGAAGGGAAGCACCGGTAAGATCAAGGCGGTGATGGCCGGCGGCGCTCTGCTCCTCGCGTCGATCATGGGTGTCCGGCTGTCCGGCTTGTTGTCTGCCGACGGCGAGGTACCGGCTGCGGCCAATACGGCGGATGCACCGGCGGCGGCGAATGCCGGATCGGGGTCCAACGCGGGGCCGAGTCAACCCGTGGCCTTGCCAGACTCACTCGAGGTGAACACGGACTCGGCGAGCGAGCCGACGGCGTCCTTCACGCCACCGGCTTCGACACCGGTCCCACAGTCACGTCCGCAACGACAAGCGCGGCCCACCCGGCAGACGCAAACCCCGACACGGACGCAAACGCCCCCACCGCGTACACAACCGACTCCAACTCCGCGCACCCAGCCGGTGCCGGTGCCGGTGGAGTCGGTCCCGGTCATTCACGTGGACGGCCTGCCCGTGCAGAGCGCCGTCGAGTTTTCGGCGGATGATCGGATCGGTATGCGTGTCGTCCAGGCCCTGGATACCGGTCAGCGCCTCACGCTGACGATTTACCGCCTCACGGCGGAGGAACGAACCAGCCTCGTCGACGGACAGGTCCGTGTCAACATCAACGCCGACGGCTCTGCCGCTGGGCGCGTGCGCTACGGGGATTTCCTCGTGAGAGCTCGTGGGCCCATCAGTATGCTCGTGTTGGAGCCGCTGCTCCACGATCTCGCCAGACGGTAGTACCGCACTCCTCCCACCCACCTCCGGTAGCCGGTAGTCGTACTCAGTACTCAGTGGTTTGACGACCGAAACACTGAGCACTGAGCACTGTCCACTCTACAAGAGGGACCCCGTACCCGGGCCCAGGGTATGAAAAACCGATCCCCTCACCTGCAACACGGAGGTCCGTATGCGACCACATTTGTCAGCTGTTGGGCGAAGTATTCTCTTATTGGGCTCGGCGCTGCTCCCCCTATCCGGGGAGGCCCAGCTCATCTCACTCAAGACCGTACCGGTAGCGGCGGGAGATCAGTTCCTGATCTTTCCGTCGGAGAATCTCGGTATGGGTGGGGTGACGATCGCGCTGGACGATCGCAGTCTCGATCCGTTCGTGAATCCGGCCCGGGGGGCCCGCCGCGGCGAGTCGCGTTTCTTCGCGACACCGACCTTTTATGGGATCTCGGAGAACAACGGCAATGCGCGGACCCTTCCGGTCGGTGCGTT
Source organism: Gemmatimonadota bacterium (assembly GCA_027294455.1). Taxonomy (GTDB): domain Bacteria; phylum Gemmatimonadota; class Gemmatimonadetes; order Gemmatimonadales; family GWC2-71-9; genus B3T1B10. The sequence continues at coordinate 4,032 of JAPULZ010000014.1, read as the reverse complement.
CATGGGATCCGATAAGTGGTTCGGCGCGGCGGTGTTCGCCGTTCAGCAACTCCAAACCGGAGATAATCAGGTCTTCCCGTTACCGCTCGCGGACCTTGGCATCGTCCCGTCAAACGCGCTGAGCGAGCGGTCGGCCACCAACCAGTACGCCTTTGCGTCGCTCGGTCGACGGTTCGGTGGCGGGCGAGTGGCCGTCGGGGCGAGTGCCATGCTTGCCGACCTCAACGCAGTGGATGGCGTCGAGCACATGTATGCGCTCAGTTCCGCTATCGACCAGTTCGGGCACGTGGAGGACTATCGATTGGGGTTGACGACCCAGTGGGCGGGAGACCGGTCGTTGGAAGTCGTCGTATTGCACAATCGGTTCGACATGACTCACGACGTGACCTACGTGGATTGGGTCCTCACCGACTCCACGGTGTGGATTTGGGAGCAGCGCGTCCGAGTCGAGACGAACCTCGACAAGACCCGGACGTGGGGAATGCATCTCGGTTACGTGCAACCGATCGGCAGCTCTGCCTGGCGCATCGGCGGCATACTGACCGTGAATCGCAAATCGCATCCCAAGATCCCCAACTACGAACTCATGAACATCCCCCGGGATCCTGGAACGAGTTGGGCATACAACCTGGGGGTGGGCGCGTCAAAGACGGAAGGGCCCACGACGTTTGCGGTGGACTTCATCTACGAACCTGCGGTGAGTCACACGTGGGCGGAGGCGCTCGAGGATGTTCCGTCAGCGAGTGGGCGTGTCATCGGGGTGGGGGACAAGACGATCGAGAATCGATTCAACTTCTCCAACACCACGATTCGGCTCGGTGTTGCGAGAACAATCGATATCGCGACCCTGCAGCTCGGGCTTCAGGTCCGTTCGTTCGACTACACACTGCGCCAGCAGGACCATGTGGCGGTCACTAACCGGCGACAGGACGAACAGTGGATGGAATGGACCCCGAGTTGGGGAGCCAGCTTCGCGTTCGCCGATCTCGAGGTGCGGTACGTCGGCCGCGTGCTCACGGGCACGGGCCGGCCTGGCGTTGCGTGGAACGGCGGCGTCGCAGACCGGTTCGAGAGCGCGGGCGCGGCGAACGATATCGTGATCGCCCCGGGCGGTCCATTGACGTTGCAGAATGCGCGGGTGCTGACCCACCAGGTTGGCATCGCCATTCCGATTAGGTAGAGCGGCTCGGCCGCTTTACCGGGTCAGTAGTGGTCAGTAGCCAGTGGGGATCGCTCGATTCGAGGACTGGCTGCTGGCCACTGGCCGCGTTCTCAGAGGGTAGCGGAAGACGCCGGGACGGTGTATCTCATATGGTCACGTTTTCCAGCGGAGCGGCCATGCCGATCGAAGAAGACATCATTGTCGGAGAGATCAAGAAAAACCAACGTGAAGACATTCGCGTAACGTTGTCGAATTTCAAGGGGCACGATCTGGTGGGAGCCAGGATCTGGTTCAAGAGCAAGGAGGGGGAACCCCGGCCTTCCAACAAGGGCATAACCGTGAACGTCAAAGTGCTGCCGGAATTAATCGGCCTGTTGGAAAAGGCCGAGAAGAAGGCCATCGAGTTGGGCGTGCTGGATGCCGACGAAGGCCCCCCCCCGCCTCCCGAGGAATGACGGGATAAACTCCTCAAGTCCAAGCCACAAAACAGGTTAGCTGCCACTCCGGTGTCCGGGTCACCATCTGTGATGTGGGCCACTGACCGCTGTGCGTTTCCGACCGATAGTGCCCTAACGGTTTCGAATCCCATCAGCATCAGGATCGTCGGTGACTTCCATATCGCGGGCAGGTGACGAAGGGTGTAGGACGTCGTCATGCGGGCAAATGGGTTGGGCGGTCGTGTGAGTGGCTCACCGACCGTGTCCGGATCACTCGCCACGGGTTGCGTGCGTTCCTGGGTCACGGTTTCAAGGGGAATCGGGAAGTGCTGCAGGCGGATCTCTCCTCCATCGAATTCAAAGACGCCGGTACGACCAGCGGGTACATCAAATTCGCGTGTTGTGCCGGCGGTGCAGGGTCGCCCGACGGCTCCTAACCCTCCCGACGAGCACTCTGGTCGACAATGCGAGAGCTGATACCCGCGTTCCAGCGGATCTATCGCGGCTACCCCGATGGAGATCCGTTCAAGGCCCAGCCTCATCCGCCGTCCATACCGTTCGTGGGGACGCGGTACGCACCTGGTCGAAGCATGTTGATCTACGGAATTGCTCCGGGCCTGGGAGACAACGGCGAGGGTGGCCAGCTGCCGTTCGATCCGGAACACGCGTGGAATCGCTATCGATGGATCTTCGACCACCCGCCGCAGAACGGCCGTTTCTTTCCCGCCGTGGATATCGGTTCGGTGACGGACGGCGGATTGCTGGCGGCGGGCTTCTTCGTCGCGGAACAGCTGGGACTGCCGACGGATGAGATTCCGCGGGATTTCCTGGAGACCATCGCCGTCGCGAGCTGGTGCAAGTTCGCCGAGGAATCCATCCCGCGGGACGATTGCATTGCCGAGGCTCGCAAATGCGAACCGTCGTTTCCGTTCGTGAAGACCGAACTCGAGATCTTGCAGCCTGCTATCGTGCTCTACCCCCGCCTGTTGCCACGAGGGTTCTGCCGAGCAATGCGACGATTGTTGCCGACGACGCTCTTTGTTCCGGTGTCCCCGTTTCAGCCGCGGGTTATCAATCCCGAGCTGGCCGTGACCGCGCTACAGTCACGGGGGCAAGTGCTCCGCGCGGCGTATCGCGGGGAGCCGCTGGGGAAGTGGGTGAACCAGCTGACGCCTGGGCAAAAGACCAGGGAACAGTCGTGGCGGTTCATTGCCCATGTCGAATCCGAGCTGGAGACGGCTCGGGCGCAGCCCGCCCCGCGGTGGTGGTATCGACTCATGCGATGGCTGCGAGCGAGCTGACCTAATGCTTTCCTCGTCCCATCTTGCCGGGCCCGAAGCGCCTCTCGGTTAGATCCATGGTAAACGTTTCGTCCCCGACCGTCACCTCGACGATTTGCGTGCCGTTGAATTCGATGGACGCGGTACGCTCTTTGGTCTCGTCGCCCCCGTCCGACGTTCTGGTGATGGTCATCGATTTGGTGATCGTGCCCGAGAGCGGCCAACTCTCGTCCGCTCGGGGGTAGGGGACCACGACGTCGGTGATCCGATCGCTCGACACGACGTTGTACGTTCGGACGTCACCGCCGTCCATGTGGCGGCTGCGCAGAATGGTGCCGGTTCCCGTCCCGTTCCACGTTACCGCATCGACGCCGTCAAGGAGTCCCGTGACGGTCAAGCTGCGCTGGCGATCGATGTCGGCGCTCCAGCGTTCTCGCGCCCGTCCGCCGACGACAGAGATCTCGTAGTGGATCGACGCCGTGGTGCCCTCATCGTAGGCCCCCTGGGGATCGCCCGCTGCATCCATGTAGCTGATCGTGCGCGTGTACTCGATCCCTTCTCGCTCGATCGGATCACACATGAAGACGTCCTGAGTCATGGGGCAATCCGGCCGGTTGCCGATGAGTCCGGGAAACACGCCGCCTCGGAGGCCCAGCCCGGGTCCATGCATCATTTCCAGGTCTTCGAGAGCTCCGTCGGCGGCGATCACGGCCGCGTCGAAGTTGAGGATGTCGTCATTGGGGCCGCTGGTGCCCACGCAACCGGCCAACAGCAGCGTGACAACGGTCAAGGGCACGCGGGGTGCTAAGTTCGGCATGGTAATCTCGTGGTTGAGGTGAAGGCTGAATTACCGACTCGTTCACCAAGACAGGCGAGTCACCACGGATGTTAGGGTGATGGGTCCTTGAACGGTTCTTCGGCCCCGTTCTCGGGTCAGGCGTGCCACACCCTGCCGGGCGGCATCGATCCGACCACCAACGGTTGCGGATTGGGTTAAGGAGACTGTACATCCGGCTCCGCAGCACCCATGGTTCGGTTGGTCCGGCCGGTCGGAAAGGGCCCCGCTGAGCGTCTCGAGTGCTTCCGATTCGGCGCTCGGGTCCGTCTGGGAAGACGGCTGATTGCAACACAGATTAGCACGGCCATCGTCCGA
>JAPULZ010000139.1 GCA_027294455.1 Gemmatimonadota bacterium | reverse complement strand
TGGGGGTTGGTTTGGTGCTCGCCCGGAAGGCCGGCAAGCTGCCCTGGAAGCGGCACCGAGTGGAGTACGCCCTCGAGTACGGAACCGACGTGATAGAGGTGCACGTGGACTCGATCGAGGCCGGTGAGCGGGTCCTCGTCGTGGACGATGTGCTGGCCACGGGGGGCACGGCCGAGGCCGCTGGGCGGGTTGTGGAGCAAGCTGGTGGGGAGCTCGTGGGGATGGCTTTCCTCTTGGAATTGGGCTTCCTCAAGGGCCGGGAACGGTTGCCTGGACCTCGAGTTCTGGCTTTGCTGGGGTACGATTAGGCCCGGTGGCCGAGGTTGGAGAGGGCGAATGGGCTGGTTATGTTTTTGAGGCTGCGAAACGCCCCTGTAGCTCAGTTGGATAGAGCAACGGTTTCCTAAACCGTAGGTCGCGTGTTCGAGTCACGCCGGGGGCATTGCACCCCGATTTGGGGGCTGGGGCGGTCGAGAGGGCGGGGTTTGACCATCATAGGGTCGAAAGAGATCTGTGACCAAGAAACAACAGCCGAAAGATTCGCCGGCACCGAGCAGCGAAGAACAACTCGGTCGTGTGCACACCGGTTCCGCTGCTGGTGATCAGGCCGTCGAATGGATGACGCATCACGGGAGGCGGCTCACCATAGGGGCGGTGACGCTGTTTCTCGTAGGGGGCGGTGTGTGGTTTTCGCAAGCCGCGCAGGTGCGCAAACAAGAGTTTGCCGCGAGAGAGTTATCTCAAGCGAGAATCGCGGCTGGCGCGGGCAACTTTCAACTTGCCGCCTCCGACCTGAATCGCATTATCGGCACGTACGGTCGCACGCCTGCGGGCCAGGAAGCCGTGCTGCTCTTGGCGAACGTGCACATGCAGCAAGGCCAGGCCGCGCTCGCGGTGGCAGAGTTGCAGAATTTTCTCAATGGCGGTCCGCAACGCGAGTTCGTCGCGCCCGCTGCCGGGCTTCTTGGCAACGCCTGGGAGGAACTGGGGGACTTCAACCAAGCCGCTGATGCCTATCAGCGAGCCGCCGACGCGATCCGTTACGCCATGATCCGGAGCCAGTATCTGATCGACCTCGCACGGGTGGCCTCGACCGGAGGTGACACGGCTCGGGCCGCGTCGGCCTATCAGCGGGTCATCGACGACGACGACGATCCGCAGGCGGTCACCGAGGCAACGTTTCGACTGGCCGAGATTCTGCCGCGGTCCGATTCGTAGCTGCCACGACCGGCTGTGACCGGACCTATGGACCAGTCTTAGAGCACGAGGAGCGGGGTGAGCCGGAGCGGTTCGCCCCGTTTTTCTGAGTGGACCTAGCTGCGTATAAGATATGTTATGTCAAGTTGCAAGGGGGATTCATGTGGACAACGCCATCCCTCTCTTTAGGAATCATCGCCAAGTCCGCTTGACACAAGGGGTTTAGAGGAGAACCGCGCGGAAGATCAGGCGAGCTTCGCCTGCCAGACGGGGCTCGGCAAGGCATTGGAGCGGATCGTCACTCGGGGATCCCGAGACTTCGAGAAGCGCACCCGACGTCGTCCGGACGCTCCATGGAAGCTGGACGTGGCCGGTGTTGGCCAAGGTTGCGGCTGCGGCCACGGCCCCGGTGCCGCACGCCAAGGTTTCGGCCTCGACACCGCGCTCATACGTCCGGATACGCCACGTACCGTTGTTGCAGCCCAAAAAGTTGACGTTGGCGCCCTCGACTCCGAGGGCCTTGTGGGATCTGAGGGCCCTGCCCCGCTCCTCGGGGGCGGCGGAAGGGGCATCCAGGGCGTCCACGACCACCACCAGGTGGGGGACCCCCACCTTCACGAAGTGAATCGATTCCTCGCCAGGGCCCAGCTCGATGTTGGGAACCGTCGGGCCGGCCACGTCGGGAAACCCGATTTGGGCCATTTCGCCGTTTCCGGATAGGACGCGGGCCGGGACATTGCCGATGTCCGTTTCGAGCGTCATCCCGTCGGCGGGCGCCAATTCGAGCCGGGACGCCAGTTTGGCCGCGCAGAGCGAGGCATTTCCACACATTGCGGCGCGGTGGCCGTCCTTGTTGAAGTAGACGAATCGAATGGCCCCGGGCCCGGAACCGGGCTCGATCACGGCTACGCCATCGGCGCCGATCCCCGTCCGCCGGGCGCAGACCTCCTGGATGCGTTCCGCGGTCCAGTCCTCGATGGGACTGGTCCGCCCGTCCACCATCACGAAGTCATTGCCCGAGGCCGACATTTTGTAAACGACGGTTCCCTTCACAATCTCCTCAGAATCCATTGCAATCGGAGGCGCCACACCATCCAGATGGCTTCGCGTACGATGCGACCGGACATTTTGCTCGTCCCGTCAATTCGATCGACGAAGACGATGGGAATCTCCTTGATCCGAAAGCCCTTTTTGGACGCCCGGAAGCTCACTTCGATTTGGAACGCATACCCATTCGAGCGTACACGATCGAGATCAATAGCCTCCAAGACTTTGCGGCGGAAGCATTTGAAGCCCCCCGTGGCGTCCCAGAGCTTGTGGCCGGTCACGATCCGGGCATAGATGTTCGCCCCATAACTTAGAAGCAAACGAGCCATTGGCCAGTTCACTACCGTCACCCGGCCCTCGAGGTACCGGGAACCGAGCACCAAATCGGCGTCGGCGATGGCCGTGAGGAACTCCCCGAGATGCTTGGGATCGTGCGAAAAATCGGCGTCCATCTCGAAGACGAGTTCGTAGTCGCGCTCTAGAGCCCACTTGAAACCCGCCTTGTAGGCCGTGCCGAGCCCCAGTTTCTTTTCCCGGTGAAGGACGTGGACCCGCCCGTTTTCCGTGGCCATCCCGTCCGCGAGCTTCCCAGTTCCGTCGGGAGACCCGTCATCGACGATCAAGACATCCAGGCATTCATCCTGATCCAGCACTCGGGGAATGAGCTGCGGGATGTTGCTGGCCTCGTTGTAGGTCGGGATGATGACGAGTGCGCGTTCAGCCACGCCGTTTCCTCCGCATGGCTGACGGGGCCACGACCCCGATGACGACCAAGAGCAGTGAGGCCAGGGTAATGCCCTTCCCCCTTCGGTAGGCGGCGCTCTCGTAGCTCAGCTCGATTTCGCGCGCTCCCGCGGTCACGGGCACCGTCAGCAGCGCACCGTTTCCGCGAATCGGGGTCACCGGCCGGCCGTCCACCGTCGCTTGCCACTCGAAATACCAATTCTCACTCACCACCACGAACGCATCCTGCGGCGCGGCCGGCGAGATCTCGAGCCGCATGTGGCCCGGCCGCCAATCGGTAATTTCGACCGTGGCTTCGACACTGTCGGGTATCGCCGAGAGATCTGGGGGTTCTATCCCAACCGCGGTCGAGTCGAGCACGACCACGCGATCGATCGGAAACCGCGGATCGGCCACCGTCGCAACGATCTGCGCTTGGTCGAGGACCTTGAGGCCGGCCGCCACGATCCGTGCGTAGCGCGCCGGGATGTCGCGCTCGAACAGATCCGCGGGCAGCCCTCCGGCGGTCTGCACATTGGTGAGAACCCGCCGATACCCCGGCACCGAATCGATCCCCCCGGCTGGAAGGATCAGATGACTTACAGCGTAGAGGTCCAGAAGATGAAGACTTGTCCCGCCGTGGAACGGGAGGTTGGGCCAAAGATCCTGTCCTCCCATCAGCTGATCGAACGCGTGCAACTCATTCCCGTGGTGCCCCAGCAGCTCGGGGATGTTATACGCCATCAATACGGTGCCCGAGATATTGGTCGGCGGATACACCCGCTCATTCAAGACCCTGTATGGGGCGTTGTCTGCGAGTTGCTCCGTTATTGCGTCTCCCCCAAAGAGAGTGTCCGGAGCGTCGGAATAGTTCCAGAATACCCGCGCGTTGAACCACAAATCCGTGCCGACCAGGGCGACGAGCAGGAGGGCTCCGATCCGAATCTCGATGTGCGACTTGATTGCAGCCCAAAGGATCGCGCCCGCTGCCACGAGGCTGAGCCCGCTCCCGACCGCTCCCCAACGAATCGTGCCGGCGGCAGATTGCGCCAGTTGCACGGCCGGATATTGGAGAAGCTGGGACTGGACGCCCGTGGCGAGCGACGTGGCCAGGCCGCCAAACGCGCCGACCAGCGCCAGCAACACAACCGCACCTCCGGCAATCATCCACACCTGCGCGTGTTTCAAACCGTCTTTGCGCAAGAAGCGATCGACGCCAAAAGCTGCGAACATCGCGAGGAAAAACGCCGGGATGTACAGTGCCATTCCGGCCGCTCGGACCTGTTTCATGAAGGGCATCACGGAATACCACAATCGGTAGAAAGGGGTGGACGCGCCGAGCGCTACGAGAAGGAACAGCGCGGCGATGCCGCCCGCCCACAGCTTGAGCCGCCGGTTCCCGGTCCCGGCGAGCCCGAAGATGGCAAGCGCTATGACCGGGAGGCCGAGGTATTCGGAGTGCAGTTTGAGCCGGTTGGCACCCCAATAGCTGCGTGCCCCTTCGGTGATCTCTCCCACGAAATGCGAAAAGAAGAACTCAGGGATGTGTTCCCACGGAATCGCGTAGCTCGTGGCCCGTTCCCATCCACCGATCCCTTCGGCGCGCGGCGAATACGGCAGGTAGCCAAAGAAGGGCATAATCTGGATCGCGCCGATTCCGAAGCCGATCATGACCGCGCCCAACGCGCCACCCAGTCTGAGCAGTCGTGGTTGTAGCGGCTCGTCGGTCGCCTCGCCGAACGTGAGGTAGAGCGCGAAGAGGGCGCTCGCGACGAGCATGTAATACAGCATTTGACTGTGTGGACTCACCAGACCAAAACCAACCGCGAGCGCGAGGATAGGATACCCTTTCCACCGTCGCTGTCTCATGGCCAACACGAGACCGAGCAACGCCAGCGGGAACAAGGCGGTGACGAAAAGTTTGCCGTCGTGGCCAGGGTTTGGATACGACGCCACCACGCCGGTCAACTGGTACGCGACGCCACCGATGACCGAC
>JAPULZ010000138.1 GCA_027294455.1 Gemmatimonadota bacterium | reverse complement strand
GGTGATGGGTTTGGAAACGCTCGCAACTCGGAAAACGTTCTCGAGACCCAGCGTGTCCGACCGGGCGCGATCCACAAAGCCGTAGGCCGTCGCCACGACCAATTTCCCCTCCCGTGCCACCGCGAACTGCGCGCCGAGGATGTCCCACTCTTGGACGAACGACTGGGCAAAGGCATCGATCTCCTCGACGCCAATCCCAGTCACGGGACCAACCAACCGATCGGAACCGCATGAGCTAAGCGCGGCAAGCAGCAGCAGAGCCGCTACGGCACCGGGCAGGCTATGGGCCGGAGTCACGCACCAGATTCCGTGGTTCGGTCCCCCCATCAACTTCCGTTCGGTTCGCATGCGAAGAAAATAGAACCCCCTACCTGCCGCCAAAGGTCCGGATGACACTAGAGTCTGGCCGAGGGATCGCGACGCACCTCATCGTCCCTGACCGCTTCACACGAACAGGCGTCACGAGGCAACGATCACTGCCCGGCCCCGGAGGTCGACTCGATCGCGTGAGCCAAACAGCGTCGGGTGAAGCCCTGGAGGATCATTCGGGAAGCGCCCGCGGGACGGGGCGAGCGCCGACCTGGCGATGCATGGCGCCGGCGGCGATCCCGGCCAGTCGATCGGCGAGATCTTCCAGCTCCGGGCGCTTCCCCTGTGTCACCGTGCGGAAGATCTTGCGCGCCAGCAGGTACATGCCGCCCACCCACCCGGCGGCGATCAACCCGACGATGGGACCGGCGCCCAGTGCGCCCACGCCAATACCCACGATCATCCCTGTGCCGCCGCCGCCACCGCCGCCCATGATGCCCCCGAACAGCCCGCCGGCCATTTCGCCCACGCGCTCCTGCACGGAAATGCGCGTTTGCCCGCCGCGTGACGTCACACGTACCTGGATGACGCGGCCGCCCCCCGACCCGGAATAAACCGTGTTCCACATCAGCGATCGACCCAGAGTGGCGATCTGGCCCACGACGTCGAACGTCGCCTGGATCTCCTCCACGAGATCGTCGTAGGCGGATTGCGGTAGCTCGCCGTCGATGATGCGCAGCGACTCGAGCCGCGTCGCGCTGCCGAGCCAAATCTCGGCGGGGCCGCGATCCGTCGGAGGCTCCGCCGGCTCACGGAACTCGAGTTCCTTCGCGGCCCGCTCCACCCGCTCCGCGGAGAGCCCGACCCCGGCCGCGATCTGTTGCACCGTGCCGAGGGAAAACTGGCCTTCTTCCGTTGGGTGCTCGGCTTGCCGCTCGGCGGCTCGCTTCACGATGGCCCGCACCTCGTCGTCGTCGTACCGCCGGCCCGCGTCGCCCTCGCCGGTCAGTGCGGCGACGAATGCCTCCACGTTCGCGAAACGATCTTGGGACCGCATGGCGAGCGCTCGGATCAACGCCACTTCGATCGATCTACCGGTGGCGTCGAGGTGTGTGCGGTGCGCTGGGGGCGCGTCGATGAAGCGTCCGAGCTTCACCGCTTCGTCGGCGGGCCACATGCCGGGCGTCTCGCCCACCAGCATCTCGTAGCAGACCGCCGCCAAGCTATAGACGTCGGTGCGAGCGTCCAGTTCCCGCATACCCGCCGCCTGCTCCGGGCTCATGTAGCCGGGCGTGCCCAAGGCGATCCCGGTACGGGTCATCTCCACGCCGCCGGCCGTGCTCACCGCGCGCGCAATCCCGAAGTCGGCCACCATGGGATGTTCTTCGGAGAAGAGGATGTTCTCCGGCTTGATGTCGCGGTGCACGATGTTCCGCCGGTGGGCGTAGCTCAGCGCGTCGCCCACCTTCGCGGTGATGTCCACGGCACGCCCGGTGTCCAGGCGGCCCTCACGTTGGAGGAGCTGGCGCAAGGACTCGCCGTCGATGAAGGGCATGACGTAATACAGGAAACCGTCGGCCTCACCCGAGTCGTGCAACGGCACGATGTGGGGATGCGTGAGATTGGCGGCGATCTTGATCTCGCGCAGGAACCGCTCCGGACCGATGGCCGCCGCGAGTTCGGGCCGCAGCACCTTCACTGCGACTTTGCGGTCGTGCTTGACGTCGTGGGCAAGATAGACGGTCGCCATCCCGCCCGCACCCAACTCTTCTTGGATTGCGTAGTGGGCGGCGAGGGCAGCTTTCAGTCGTTCGAAGGTATCACTCACGCGCCGCAACTCCCGATTCGCAGCACATCTAAGATGTGCGGTGCGGCCTCAGGCGGCCAGCGCAGTTCTTCAGTCGGAAAAAAGTTAGGGGAGAAGTTGGGGGAGTGGCCCTCTGAAAGGTAAAAGCGAACCCACCTAACCGGTTGACTCGCTTGAAGTTGCCCGCCAGGGCTCGAACCTGGACTCTTCTGATCCAGAGTCAGACATGTTGTCTGTGAGTTGTATCCTCGATGGCGTAGCGGTCGGCTAGGGCGGTTTTGAGACGGTCTAAGATGTCTGGCACTGCGTTTTGGCCTCGCTGGCGACGGTTCTAGAATAGGGCTTCAGGCGTCAGGCGGATAGGCGATAAGGGCTCGTGCCGGCCGGGGCCGAAAAGGTGGTTGAGTCCACGCTACCGACCAGGCGATTCGTTCTGGAGGGCCGAGTTAGCGACGTATCCGATGCGCTTGCCGTC
>JAPULZ010000137.1 GCA_027294455.1 Gemmatimonadota bacterium | reverse complement strand
CCCACTGCGAATAACCTCCGCCATTAGGAAATGAGCGAAAGGGCGGCTCATCCTCTGAGAGCTGTACCACTTGCTTCGTTACGCCACTCAGCTGGGGAAAAGTGGCCTTGACCCACGCGAGCACCACGTTGGCCTCGGCTTTGGTGAACCGCGGCGCCGGCGTGGCCACCCTAATGCTGGTCGTCGGAAAGTTGTTTCTCGTGGACCTCGCCCGGGTCGAGGCCATCGTGCGCATACTGTTGTTCCTCGGTTTCGGGGGGGTGTTCTTGACTTTGAGCTATTTCTTCCGCTCGCTCTTACGGCGTGGGGTCGACGTCGATGACGAAGAGTGATCTCCGTCACAATCTTTTTGTGAGACAAGTCCGCTGCGTTACTTCTTGTTGTTTCCGGTGTCTGGTATGCGGTACTCAGTCTTCTCATTTCGTGGAGAGCTTCAGTGGACCCCTCATCGCGGCTCAGTCGACCAGACTTTCGGAAGTACGTGGCATCTGACCGATATTCCTTGCTGCCCGGTCCAGTGGCATTCGACCAGCAGCTGCAACTACAGGCCTACCAGATCGAGCTGCAGCCGTACGCCGAAGTGTTGTGTGGCGATTCCGACGTCGCGCGGACCGCGGTGCGGAACGCCTTTGCCGAAGCGCGTCAATCGCTGAGGCCGTTCACGACGCCCCAGGGTCTCCGGACATGCTTCAAGCGCATTGTCTCAGCCTATTGCATGAGGCTGCGCGGTCGAGCCGACTGGCAGTTCTGCCCCGACGCCAACTAGAGACGGTTGTGAACGTCCCGTTACAGTGCGCCGCCGGTGAGATCCGGCGTCCCCTAAGCGATCCGCACAGAGCGGAAACGGTTATGTTCCGTGGCACCTGGACGGGTCGCCTTGGGGGACTCTCTCCTACGAGTGAGCGTGTGCCTGCACTCCCGGCGCCCCGTCCGTCGTATCCCCATGCCGTGAGCCGAACGGGTCGTCGCCCGTTCGCGTTACGTTTCGACGGGTGGATGGGTCCTTATGACAGAGAGGGCGAACCTCCCAGACGAGATGCTGGTGAAACACGTGCTTTCGGGCGACGTGGAACACTACTCCGTGCTGGTGGAGCATATCGCTCACAGTTGGCCCAATATGCGGTGTCCCTCTGCGGCGATTCGGATGCCGCCGCCGACGCCATGCAGGAGTCGTTCGTGCGAGCCTTCAACTCGCTGGCGTCGTGCCGGGACCCTGCAAGGTTTCGCAGCTGGTTCATGCGGATTCTGACGAACCAGTGCCACAACCAGCGGACGCGAACGCGAACGTACGTGGCGCTGGACGACGTCGATGCCGCGGCCAATGAGAGCGCGGACGCCCGCCTCACCAGCAGCGAGATCGGGCGCGCGAATTGAAGAGGCGTTGGATGCACTGACGCCGGAACAGCGAGAGGCCTTCGTGCTCAAGCACATCGAAGGTTACTCGTACACCGAGATGGCTGGGGTGCTGGACGTGGCGGTGGATGCATTGAAGATGCGGGTATACCGAGCCCGCGAAATCGTGAAGGAGAGGTTGCAGGATTTCGTATGACTGACCCAGGTCGCATCAGTTCTGACATGCACCGCCTGCTGGACGGTGAGCCGGGTGGCAGCCCTGAAGACCGGGCCGCGGCGGATCGTTTCCAGAACGCTCTGGACACGTATGCCGCAGCGCTCAGGTTGCCGGGGCGGGAAGTGGACATGGCGGTGATGGCGGCCGTCCGCAGGCGCCGGGTGGTCCGCGCCTGGTTGGGGATGTTCTGGCGTTGGCTGGTTCAGCCCCAGGCCGTGCAGCTCCGGCCGGCCATGGCCGCGGTGGCCATCATCGCGGCGCTCGCGGTCGGGATCGTCTTCCGGCAGGCCACCCTGGGCGGGAACGCCGGTGTGGGGTCGGAGACTCCCGTCGTGTTGGTGCGGTTCGAGTTGGCGGCACCCCGGGCGCAAACCGTGAGTCTGGCCGGGTCGTTCAACGACTGGAGTGCAGGCGAGGAAGACATGGTCAAGAGTTCGGCGACAGGGCTCTGGACCATCACCCTTCCACTGCCATCGGGTGAGCATCAGTACATGTTCGTCGTGGACGGCGAGCAGTGGGTCCCGGATCCCAACGCCCACGCCCAAGTGGACGATGGCTTCGGCCAGAGCAACAGTGTCATCGTCGTCGGTCCGCGAGGAGTGGTACGGTCATGAAACGTGGACGCATGATGATCGCGCTGGCGCTTGCGCTCCTGCCGGCCACCCTGGCGGCGCAGGATCAGCTTCCGGACGTGGAGCGGCAGCTCGTGGCCCGCGGTGCACCGGTGGAGTGGGCCCAATCGGTGGCCGAAATCGTGGCCGCCGCCCGGGCCGAAGGCCTGCCCACGGCCCCCTTGGTTTCCAAGGCCCTGGAGGGTTGGGCCAAGCGGGGTCGCGGCGTGACTCCCGAGCGCATACTCGCCGTCCTCGGCCAACAGGTGGGGCGGTTCGGCACGGCGCGAGACGTGGCCCGTGGGACGGGACTCGCCAATCCGCCGGGCAGCTTGGTGGCGGCTGCCGCGGAGGGCCTCGGTCGGGGGATGACGCCGGAGGATGTCCGGACCGTCATCGCGGCGGCGCCAACCCCCGAGGCTGCGGCAACGGGCCTGATGGTGGCCGGTTCCCTCGCCGCCCAGGGGTTGGACATGGCGGCGTCGGTACGGGCAGTCCGGGACGATTTCCGCAACGGCCGCTCGGCGGCGGAACTCCTGGAGCTACCCTCCGGAATGGCGGCTCTCATTGGGCAGAGCATGCACCCCCGAGATATCGCCCGGCAGATTGGTCGGGGCGGCGGCTTCCCGGGACGAGGAGCCGGCCACCGCCCGAAGGGCGTTCCTCCCACCAAGGGGCCTCCCCCACAAGCCAAGGGCAAGGGCCGCGGCAACGACTAGCCGGCAGACCCTGGACGACTTGACGAGCTTCGAGTCCTTCGGCAACGGAGGGCTTTTTTCGTTTCTCGCTTGAAGGCTGTGTCGGCAGCGTTAGGTTCCGCCCCACGCGCACTCGTCCTACTATTGTTTCCCACATGCGATTCCTCGCTCTGACACCCGTGACGTGTCCTGAAGCGTTGCGCGGTGCAACTCTCTGCCTCGGCGTTCTCGTCGCCGCGACCTCTCCGGCCGTGGGACAGCGCGCATCCCTGTTTGCCGGTGGTGCCCACGCCCGCTACGCCGATTCGGTGAGCGGAACCGCGGCGAGCCTAGGCGGCGAATTGTCGCTGACGGGGGCAAACGCCGCCGGGTCGGGGGAAGTGAACTACTCCCAATTCACCACCGGCGAATGGGGCGTCGACTTGAGCTTCTCGGGCTTCGCCGTGCGTTCCGACGCCGAGCCCGTCATCCTGGGACTCAGCTTCGGGGGACGCTTCTCGGATTTCGAGGGCGGCACGTGGAGTGGTGAGGGTGTTGTGGGTCCATTTGCGGCAAAGACGTTCGGTGAGGTCATGACGTCCCTGGGTATTACAGTGGGCGGCGTGCGACGAGTTGACGAAACCTCGCTCGCCACCGCCAGGGCCGGTCTCATGGCGCAGTACGCCCTACCCTCGGGCACGACGTTGGATGGTGGATTGACCGGCACCACCGCCGATACCATCCAGTACGTCGACTTTACCGCCGGAGCGCGTTTCATCTGGGAAGGCACCGCGCTCGCCGTGTCCGTCGGGGCCAGAGCCGGAGACCTGTCGGACGATCCTTGGATCCAGGCCAGCGTCGAGACACGACTCACGCGCCAGGCAACCTTCGAAGCGGCACTCGGCCGGTACCCCCGCAGCCTCGAGGGCCTCACCGATGGCGTGTATGCCAGTGCCGGCGTGCGATTCCACATCGGCTCGTCTCCTCGACCTCCCGTGGGCCGTCCGCGCCGGCCGCTGGTGGTGGAGCCGCTGGGCGGCGGTCAGTTGCGGGTTTCCATCACGTACGACGAACCGGTGGAACGTCTCGAGATCGCCGGTGACTGGAACGACTGGGTGCCGCTCCCCCTCATTCGGGGGAGAGCGGGACGCTGGTCGTTCGAGGTCCGCCTCGACCCTGGGATCTACAAATTCAGTATCGTGGTGAACGGATCGGAGTGGACCGTGCCGGAGGGCGTGGCGACCGTGCCGGACGACTTCGGTGGGACGGCGGGCCTGCTGGTGGTGCGGTGAGAAAAATCTCTTGGCGTGGCCACCCGTCTCCATGAAGGATCGCTTCCCCAACGTATACGAGGATGCCCAGCGCGCAGACGCCTATGCGGCGCTCGAGTTTCCTGGCACGTACTACCTGGCGTATCGTGACCTGCCGGCGATCTGCGCGTCCCTCCCATCGAACGATTCCCCCTCGACAAGGTCGCTGATGCATTCGCACACATGGCGGAGGGGAAGCACCGTGGCAAGATCGTGCTGGCTGCCGATCCGTCTTCGAATGAGGTCTCTCTGGGACAGACCCGAACCGAGATTCGCGGAGACGCCACCTATGTCATCCTCGGCGGCGGCGGCCTCGGCGGGGCGTTGATCGACTGGCTCCTTGCCAGCGGTGGTGTCGACGAGCGCATCGATCGACACGAACCCAATAAGCGGTTGACGGTCAATCTCTATGAGACATTCAAGCTGCCGATCTCTGGAGCCGTGGCCGATTTCAACATCGCCCCGCACAATGACGGTACGGAGTTGACCCTTCATTA
>JAPULZ010000136.1 GCA_027294455.1 Gemmatimonadota bacterium | reverse complement strand
GAGGATCTCAAGCACCACCGCAAGGTGGCGGTGAAGGTGTTGCGGCCCGAGTTGGCTGCCGTGATTGGCGCCGAGCGGTTCCTTAAGGAGATCGAGGTCACCGCCAATCTTCAACACCCGCACATTCTCCCGTTGTTCGACTCGGGGGAGGCGGACGGATTCCTTTATTATGTGATGCCACATGTCGAGGGCGAGTCGCTCCGGGACAAGCTCAACCGCGAGAAGCAGCTCGCCATAGAGGAGAGCGTTGAGATCACCAAGAGCGTGGCAAGTGCCCTCGATTACGCGCATCGCCACAAGGTGATCCACCGGGACATCAAGCCGGAAAATATCTTGCTCCACGATGACCAACCGGTTGTCGCGGATTTTGGGATTGCGTTGGCCATCACGGCTGCTGGCGGAAGGCGACTCACGGAAACCGGCCTCTCGCTCGGCACGCCACACTACATGAGCCCCGAGCAAGCCATGGGTGACCGCGAGCTCGACGCTCGGTCGGACGTGTATTCCCTCGCGTGTGTGACCTACGAGATGCTGGTGGGTGCGCCGCCGCACACGGGGCCGACGGCGCAGGCGGTGGTGGCAAAAGTGCTTACCGAGAAGCCACCCCGTCTCACCGTGCATCGAGACACTACTCCTCCGCATGTCGATGCGGCCGTTCACAAGGCACTGGCCAAGCTGCCGGTCGACCGGTTTGCCACCGCGCAAGAGTTCGCGACAGCTCTCACGACCTCGGCGGTGCCGCTCGGTGCTACCCAAGGGTCGACATACGCTTCCCCAGTGCTACTGCCGGCATCCCGGGTGACATCCATACGCAATGTCGCTCCTTGGGTCATCGCGGCCGCGTTCGGAGTCGCCGCGTGGATCGGCTTCCAATCGGACCGTCTAATGCCCGAAACGCCGATGCGATTTCGTATCTCCGTGCCGACGGTCAACGCCAACGGGAGGCGATTGGCGTTCTCTCCGGACGGCAACCGGGTCGCATACATCGGAACGAGTAAAGCCGGGCCTGTCCTCTACATCCGTTCCCTGGAGGATGTGACGCCGACCCCGATCCCCGGGACGGACGGGGGATCGTATCCTTTCTTCTCCGAGGATGGTCGTTGGTTGGGATATGTGGGCGTGGGCGCGCTACACAAGATTCTACTCGAGGGGGGAATCCCCGAGCTGATCAGTGCCATCCCTCCCGATCCACGCGGAGCGAGTTGGATCGGAGACGTGATCGTGTTCTCGGCCGCCGGGGCGCTGTGGAGCGTGCCGGCGTCGGGTGGCGATCCCGATCTGATCGTGCAGCCCGACTCTGCCGCTGGTGAGCTGGGATTTCGGTGGCCCGAACTGCTTCCGGATGGCGAGACGATACTGATGTCGGTCTGGACGGGAGATGTTGCCGACATGTGGTTAGAGGCCGTGTCTCTGAGCACCG
The DNA here is from genome assembly GCA_027294455.1 of Gemmatimonadota bacterium. GTDB lineage: Bacteria > Gemmatimonadota > Gemmatimonadetes > Gemmatimonadales > GWC2-71-9 > B3T1B10. The sequence continues at coordinate 1,647 of JAPULZ010000136.1, read as the reverse complement.
GGCAACGCACGCGGCTGGGTACGGGCACGGATGCGCGCTTTACCGCGTCCGGGCATGTTGTGTACGGCCGGTCGGGGGGAGTGCTGATGGCTGCACCTTTCGATCTTCGGGACCATGCGTTCCTCAAGCCACCGATCCCCGTCTTAAGCGGTGTCCTCGTGAAGGCCGGCGGCGCGGTCGAGATTTCCATCTCGCGATCGGGTTCGCTCGCTTACGTGCCAACGCAGGCGCAAGAGCGAGCGTTGATCGAGGTCGACCGCCGGGGGGCCGTCCGGGAGCTGTCTCAGCGGAGGGGCGAGTTTCGCGGGCCACGTTATTCTCCCGACGGCACCCGCATTGCGGTGGACATCCGCGGTCCGGTTGGCAACCGGGACATATGGATGCTCGACCGGGATGAGTCGCTCAATCCCCGCACGTTCGCCGGCGACAACACTTTTCCGTCTTGGTCTCCGGACGGCCTCCAAATCGCTGGGTTCAGAGGGACGACGATAGTTCTACTCGACGCAGACGGCGGTGCACCGCCCGCGGTCGTGGCGGAGGATGTCCTATTAGATCAAGATCGATATGGTCTGTCCTGGAGTGCTGACGGTCGGGTGTTGCTTTACGTCCGGCCGGGCGAGGGGACCGGTGATGACCTCTGGACTCTTACCGTGACCGATCCCGAGAGTGCGCGGCCACTGCTCAGATCGAGATTCGACGAGAGGGCGCCTGCCATTTCCCCCAACGGCCGCTGGCTGGCTTACGCCTCGAATGAGTCGGGACGAGAAGAAGTGTACGTTGCACTGATGGCGGATCCTTCCAGTCATGTCCGCGTGTCCCTGGACGGAGGGAGTCTACCGGTGTGGGCACGTACCAGTGGAGAGATTTTTTATCGCAACGGTGACCAAGTCGTGGCCGCAACGTACACTCCCAACGACCAGGTATTCTCGATATCGAGCCGAGCAACCTTGTTCGAAATCAGTGGGACCGAGCCACCGTTTGACGTGCATCCCGACGGTGATCGATTCGTCATGGTACGTAGTGCAGAAGCACTGAGCGGATTCATGCTCGTCCTTAATTGGTTCGAGGAGTTGAAGGCGAAGGCTGGGAACTAATAGGGGAGCGCCACGCCGCAAGTCTCAATTTCACATCACGCATTCCGGGATCAGCCGTACCCGAACGCGCGCCGGGGCCCAAGGGGGGGGCGGGACCCAGCCCTCCTCCCTGTCAGATGGGACCTTTGGGCAAAGAAGGGTAATCTGACTGAGTGTGCCCCTCATTGTGCCCCGGAGCCCCGTTCACCGATGTACCACGACGTACACATGCGCCCCTGAAAAATGCCCGTTGAGTGGACGTCTTCGGTTGTGAGTGTACGTGCGTACCAGGTTAGACCGGGTAGATGCAGGGCTTTTAATCCGTAGGTCCTGGGTTCATCAGCAATCGCTTTCGCGATCGCCGATGCGCTCGCTTCGGGTCGGCCGCGGGGCGCGCCCTCGCTCAGCTCCGCGTCGATCCCCAGCCCGGTCATGCAGCGTCAAACTTGGAGGAGAACCGATGGGGCCATTCGAAGCACAAATCTTCAGCGTCGTTTTTGGCGTGAGCGGTGCCGTGACGGCGCTGGCGCTGATCCTGCGGTTCAAGCTCAAGAAAACAGAGTTGCAGGTGCGC
>JAPULZ010000135.1 GCA_027294455.1 Gemmatimonadota bacterium | reverse complement strand
CGCCACGATCCGCTCATCGTGAAGGCCGCGCCCGCGCCTACCCGTGGAACATGCCGCCGCCTGGGTGCAACAGCTCCCCGGTGAAATAGCTGCCTTCGCCCGATGCGAGGAACAGGGCCGTGGCGGCAATTTCTTCGGGTTGTCCCAGCCGATTCATGGGCGTCATCTGCAGCATCATCTGCAGGCCGGTCTCATCGGCGGCCATAGTGGCCGTCATGGGAGTTTCGATGAAGCCAGGACCGATCGCGTTCACCCGGATGTCGTACGGCGTCAACTCCACGGCCATGACCTTCGTCAGCATCCACACACCGGCTTTCGACACGCAGTACGGCGCGGCGCCGGGCAGCGGAACCTTGGCCGCGATCGAGGCGATATTCACGATCGCGCCCCCGTTGCCCGCTGCGATCATCTGTCGCGACACGGCGCGGTCGGTGAGGAAGACGCCCTTGAGATTGACGTCGATCACCTTCTCCCACTGCTCAGACGCAAGGTTCTGCACGTGACTCTCATCGGTGGTCAGCATCTCCACACCGGGAGATTCCTGCCCGCTGACGTAGGTGGCGTCGGAAATCCCGGCAGCCGCCAGGCAAACGTCCAGGCGGCCGAATTCCTGCATGGCCGCATCCGCCAGCGCATCGCAGTCCGCCTCGCTCGTGGTGTCCGTGCGTACGAAGATCGCCGATCCCCCGTTCGCTCGAATGGCGGCCGTTGTCTCTTCTCCTCGCGTGGCATCCAGGTCACCGATGACGATGCTGGCGCCCTCGGTGGCGAAGCGCAGCGCCGTCGCGCGGCCGATCCCGCTGGCGCCCCCCGTCACTACAGCGACCTTCTCGCGTAGTTGTCCGGCCATGATTCGTTCTCCTCGTCACCGTGCTGCGCGGCGCTACCTGGTTGAGCGAGTGAGGCTAACCGAAAGGACGAGATTCCGGGGCGGGGCCTGTCAATGACGCTCTGCTGGGAGTCGGTCTCGAAGCAGTGACACGATGGCCCGATCGTGCGTGCCGGACGGTTAGGCTCGCGACAAGCGCGAGTGCGCCCCCGCGATGGGGGATTGAACGCTACCGAGACTGAGACGTGACAGATGTCGTGGTGACGGGAGCCAGCGGGCACGTGGGCGCGAGCCTGGTGCGGCAGCTCCTCGTGCGCGGCGACCGCGTCCGAGTCGTGCTCGAGGCTGACGATCCGGCGTCGCTCCGCGGGCTGCGACTGGAGCGAGTCAACGGTGACGTGCGGGACCAAGCGTCGCTGCGCCGGGCCTTCGACGGCGCCGAGATCCTCTATCACCTGGCCGCCGTCATCTCGATCGTGGGGGAGATGGATGGGCTCGTTCGCGCGGTCAACGTCGACGGGGTCCGGAACGCGGGGCAGGCTGCCCTGGACGTTGGCGTGCGGCGGATGATCTATATGTGCTCGGTCCATGCGTTCCAGCAGGAGCCCCACAACCAGCCACTCGATGAGAGCCGGGCGCGGGTTGACTCCACGGGTCTGGCCTACGACTACAGCAAGGCATCCGGGGAGGCCGCGGTGCGCGAGCTCGTCCAACAAGGGCTCGATGCGGTGATTCTGCATCCCTCTGGGTGCATCGGACCCTACGACTTTGCCCCATCACGGATGGGGCAGGTGTGGCTGGACCTCTACGAGCGGCGACTCCGCCTCCTCATCGATGGCGGCTTCGACTGGGTCGACACCCGGGACGTAGCGCGTGCCGCGATCAGGGCCGCCGAGCAGGGGCGCACCAACGAAAGCTACATCCTGTCGGGCCACTACCGGACGATCGCGGACCTGAGTCAGCTGGCCAGCCGGTTCACCCACGTGCCCCCGCCACGCCTGGTGGCTCCAGCGTGGCTCGCAAGCGCGGGGGCCCCGGTCATGGAGGCGTGGGCCAGGGTGACCAAGAGTGAGCCGCTGTTTACTCGCGAATCCGTGGCGGCACTCCAGTGCAATCGGAAAATCGTGCGCACCAAAGCCTTCGAGGAGCTGGGACACGATCCACGACCCACGGACGAATCCGTCCGCGACGCGTTTTCGTGGTTCGCGGCGCAGGGAAAGCTCCGCGTGGTCCGCAAGGGGGGCACGGATGTCCACCACCGTGTGCCATTCACATAGCGATCATGAACTGCGGGAGGCGTTCAACCTTGGTGTGACATTCCGGACGCCACGGACCCGGACGAAGGTTGATGGACGCCCCGCCTCGAGCTTCGGATCTGAGGGTCGGGGGTTCGAGTCCCTCCGGGCGCGCCACTATCCATGCCCCATGCGCGATCGTCGCTATGCACGACGCCCGACGCGGAACGTCGAGCATTTTTCCTGTAAGCATCGAGCCACCGGATCCCGCGGGTCGAGGCTCTGCAGCGCGTGGCGGCCCCAGCCGGTCTTCAACGTCGTGCCCGACTCCGAGAACCGGCTCGACAGGGACACCAACAACGCTTGTGAGATCATGATCATCGTCACCGACCTCGGCGGCCCAACCCGGCTCACTTCACGTCCAACACCCCTGAGCGACACCGAAATCGGCTCGCAGCGCGATTACACACCGGATATCCCCGGCCTGTGCACCGCGCTCGGGGGCTTCTCCACCGCTTTCCGCTCCCCCAACCTCGACAGAACACAGCCGTCCCCGTCCTTCGCGAGAGAGGCCGCCTGTGCGCGCTCCCACCTCGCGCGGCTGGGACCAGGGCGTCCATCCACGCCTTATCTCACCCATTCGCACTGTCGCGCGAGTCTCGGCGTTTGCCAGCCTTGATACATTTCTTACGACTTGAGCGGCGAGGGCAACCTCAATGCCGAAGTTTCGAGGCGAGCAAGCGGTCTAGGTGCGGGACGTGGCACACGTTCCAAACCGGACGGAAGCAGCCGTCGCAACGGCACCGGCCTCGGCCGGGATAGTGCCAAGCGACGGCAGCCAAGTCCGGACCGTCCCAGCCCTCGGGGTCCGCGAGGACCGAAAACGCTGGGGATCTCCTAGAGGGCTTGGGCATCGGAAGCGGAGTTCCGGTGTCGCATCGTCTGTCCGGTGTCTCGTCCGGCTGGCCCCTCCGTTTCGACGCGGACGTTGTGTCCGTCCCCGACGAAACGCAGGGACACCGGGGCTTCGATTACGAACCGGCGGACCGAGAGCTTCGGCCGAAGCTCCCCGGCCCTGCCGGTTCGTCGCATTTAACCCAAGCCCCGTCATCCCGACGATTGCTGCGGTGTGCGCCCTGGTGATACGGTGCCCTTTCGAACGCGCCAGTTGGAGGCGCTCGTTGGGCACACCTACCGCGCCCGCGTTCCCGCTCAGGAGGCCGGTTTGCTCCTCGTCACGCGCAAGGACAACGAAGACGGCGAAGGCCTGCTTCGCCGCTTTAACAAAATGGTCCAGCGAGACGGCATCCTGCAGGAAGCCCGGCGCCGGCGCTCCTTCATCTCTAACCGCGAGAAGCAACGTCAAGCGGAACGTCGAGCGGCCCGCCGTCGCCGCCGCCAGGCGATGAAACTCACCCGTCGCCGCTAAGCCACCGCTGCACACGATCCCAAGCAACAACAACCGCGCGCCGCGCGAGCCTGTTCTCGTGGGCTGGCGTCAGGCCAAGATCGACCCCCGGGCCGGGCCAAACAGCACCCGTAGCCGCCCGTCGATCAACTCGCAGGCCACATCGAACGCGCCGAACACGCTGGGATCCATCCCCTTCAGCGCGATCGCGACGTTCTCCTCCTCCAGCGACGAAAAGATGCCCACGAA
>JAPULZ010000134.1 GCA_027294455.1 Gemmatimonadota bacterium | reverse complement strand
GTGACCACGCTCGAGCAACACCTCCAATTTCGTCTCCCCAAGCCATTTCCCCGCCAACTTGCCGGTTGCGTCGAACAGAAACAGCGCGGGCGTCATCACGGCCCCGAAGTGGTGCACAAAGACGTCTCGGTCCACCGTCCCCCACGTCACCTGCTCCGAGCGCGCGAGACGCGGCCACTGCCTCTCAATCGCGGCCATGTTCAACGAGTCCTCCGTCGTGAGCAGTAACAACTCCGTGCCCGCCAGCCGGTCGAGGTGCGGGTCGAGCGTGTCGAACTCGTAAGTGCAGTGCGTGCAGCGACTGTGAAAAAGAATCAGCAGCGTGCGGCCCCGCAGGCTGGGGCGGAACGTGGCCTGTCCCCGCGCCGTCGCGAATGCAAATGACGGCGCGGCGGAACCAACCGGTAACACCTCCCGCCGCGAGGCCGCCGCCACCACCCAACTTCCCAGGAGCACGACGGCGGCTAGGAATACGAACGCCACAGACCTTTTGACCATGATCCAACGAGACAGGCGCCTTCCGTATAAAGACGTAGCAAGGCTACGACAGGTCGTTCAACAAACCGTCAACAGGCAAGACGACGAGGGCTTGCGCCGGCTGGAGCGGGAAGTCACCCGCCTGGACAGCCGCGGGGGTTACGGTCGAGTGAAGGCCGCTGTGGGGCTATGCTGAGCTTGCGAAAGGGCTGCGATGAGGGCCACAAGGCATCGCACACCAGCGACCGCTGCCGTGTCACAGGGCTTGCCATGTGCACTGGGAATAAGGCCCTACCGAATCGAGGCGGTGGTGAGGCTACCGATCGTGAGACATCACAAACCCTTCGATGTGGTAGCTGTGGCAATTGAGGCAACTGTCCGTCGCCATGTTCTGGACGTGGCAGACTGTGCACGTACTCTTGGGGATCGTCTCGAAGCCACTCTCGGCGTTGTACTGATGGCAACTCTGGCACTCTCTTACTAGGTGGGGGGCGTGATCGAAGTTCGTGAGCGTGCGCGCTTGCTGGTCGATGCGGCCTTCGGTCCAGACGTTGCGCTGATCATCCGCGCTGGCGACATCGATGCGGTGACACTTGGCGCATTGGCCGGGTGCCCCTGAAGCCTGGAGGGCGGCAAACAATTCGGCGGCCACGCCGTCCGTCTCTGCGGCCCTACCGGTCACTTCGAGCAGCCGCCGCAGGAATACGTCGGCGTGGCTGCCGGGACGGTAGCGAACCGAAAAATCCGAGTCCACTAGCCAAGTTGAGTCGCCGACCGGTTGCAGCTCTTGGTATTCGTCGTGCTCGCGAAACCGTACCGGGCGGTTCGCTCGGTGGCGGGGCATCTCCACCAGCAAGTTGGGCAGCCATTGTTCCTGAACGGCCTGCAGCACTGAGAGCCATTCCGGTTGCGGAGCTCGGGCGACGTCTACCGGGCGCTGATCCACCAGGGCGGCCAACTCTCGGCTGGTCAAGTGGGATCCCAGCGTTCGCTCCAGCCGGGCCGACAACTCCGCGCGGCCATTCCTGACAAGGTCGTAGAAGAGCCCCTTGATCGCCCACACGACCCGGCCCGCGGCTTGGAGCAATTCCACGTCCTCTCCTTCCAGGAAGAACAGATCGACATCGGCCAACTGCTCCAGGTCATCGGCCACGGTCGAATCCGCCGCCAACAGCAACCGCATCACCGGCGAAAACTCGGTGTCCAGGTCGATTCCGGCGTCGCCTGGCCACTCGCCGATCGAGATCCCTTTGTCCAGCAACACCTCGTAGTCCACGCCCGGGAGTTGAAAGACCGTCAACCCGTCTCGTCGAATCTGGTCGCCGTGGCAGTCGGTGCACATGGACTCGAAGCTCCCCGCGAGCACGCCGCGTCCGGACAGGGAGCTGCTGTGGCAGTCGAGGCAACTGAACTGCGCGTCCTCGTCCGGGAAAAACTCGCGCTCATGGGCGCTGTGGTCGAATTGGTAGCGAACGCCCGGGAGCGCCGGATAGTCGGTCAACTCGGGATGGCCGTCGGCAAAGCTGGCAAACTTCACGACGTGACATGCCTGGCAACGCCGGTTGTCCATCTCGGAGAGTCGCTTGTCACGATCGCGGTGCTCTCTGTGGCATGTCGCACAGGCGATCTCTCCGTCGGAAGTCTGTGGAACCGTCGGTCCCAAGGCGGCGAGCGACAAGGCAATGGGGACTCGCCCGCTCGAGGCGACCTGCTCCATCCTGGCCGTGATGCTCCGGCGTTGGTCCTCCGACAGGCCGTGCGGCGTGAGGGCGTTCTCACCGGCAGGCAGATGGCACAGCTGGCATCGAGCGGTCCCGCCCAATCCGTTGGCGGATGCCGTAGTGACCTCGCGCGCGCGAGTGTGGCAGGCCGCGCAATCCTGGATCGCTCCGTGCTGTGCGGAGATCGCCCCAGGGGAGATTATCGCGTTCCGGAGCGCTCGCAGATGCGGTCCGCCGAACACCAAGACGGCGAGACCGATCGTGAAGAGCGCCATCGATAGTGTCACCAGAGCCCGTCTGGCCCGAAGGCTGCGCACGGGCTGGCATTTGGGAATGGGCCGGCCACAGGTGCCATCGGGGAGCGGGCCGTCTGCGCATTTTCCACCCGACTGAGCGGGCCTCGTGCAATGCCAGCGACGCCCGGTGCGCCGAGGCTTGCACTCGTAGCTGGCGCGGCACCGCCCCCCGGGGTCGGGGCCGACGTGGCACGGCCGGCCCTCAGCCGCCCAGCCACACACCCATTTTTGGTTGGGACGTTCGTATTCACTTTTGTCGAACCGAAAATCTTGCAACCGGCGCGTCATCGAGTTCATCCCCGGAAGGCGTAGGCTATCGCGCCGTGCACTCCCGCCACGATCAGGAGGCTATAGGACAAGGGAATGTGCACGAAGAGCCAGTACTTGAGCACCGTCTGATGGGCGTGGTGATAATCCAAATCGTCCTTCGTGCAAATGAGCTCGGCGATGCTTTCCTTGACCGTTCGCTGCTCGGCGCTCAGGTAGCGGTCGAGCGCCTCGAGTTCGTTCAACAGGGTATGTCGCGGCCGATGCGACTGCACCAAATGCCACCAGAAGTGTCGTGGTTTCGCAAAGAACGCGATCAACCGACGCATGTAGAACTCGGCAAGT
>JAPULZ010000133.1 GCA_027294455.1 Gemmatimonadota bacterium | reverse complement strand
GATAGAGCTCATTATCGATCGAGATTGCCCCAACGTCGACGGCGCGCGGGCGGAGTTACGGCGCGCGCTTGCGGAGCTGGAGCTTCCGTTGGAGTGGCAGGAATGGGACCGAGAAAGTCCCGACGCCCCGGCCCACGCGCGGAAGTATGGATCGCCAACGGTGTTGGTGGACGGGCGTGATGTGGCCGGCGACAACACTGAGGCTGATGCGAACTGTTGTCGCGTGTACGTGCAAGCCGACGGCCGGTTTCGCGGTGCTCCGTCAGCGGACATGATCAGGGCGGCGTTAATCTAAACTTGAATCACGCTCGATCCCGTCTTCCCCCGCCGCCATAGGTAGTAAGGCATCACTTCCCCCGGCCGTTCAACGTGGCCAAGTAGGCAATCACCGCGTCGATCTGTTCCTGCGTCAGTCCGAAATTCGGCATCATCGAATTCCGATTGTTGAACGTCGGATCCACCAGCTTCTGCCGCATAAACCTCGCACCCTGGCGACCGACCACGTCATTCAAAGACGGACCAAGTGTGCCCCCCCTGTTGCCGACCACATGACAACCCAAGCACGCCTTCTCATTGATGAGCGCGGCGCCTCGGGATACCACCGCCCGGTCCGAGGACACGGCATCAGAAACATCGCGCTCGGCCGTGGCGGCATTGGTGGGTGCTTGCCCCGGCAGTTGAGAGCGCTCGCGCGGATCGGTGTTGGTGGCCTGGAGAAACGCCAAGACCGCTCTTGCCTGCCGCCCAGTCAAGTTCCCGCGAACGCGCATGTGATTGACGATCGTGACCCACTGTCGGTCCGTTCGCTCGAGCGGCGACCTCGCATTGTGGCAACTTCCACACGTGTTGCCGTATACGCGTGCACCTTCCGCGATCGCGCTACTCTGCTGGGCCTGCGTAACCACCGGGATCGCTAAGAACATCACGGCGACGACTCCGGCACAACGGGCCGTCAATATTCTCTGCAATGAACACCACGCCATTGTTTTCATCCTCCTCCTCCTCAAAACCCGAATGCGACGTGAACCACGAAGCGATCATTGTCCAACTCGGCCCCGTCCTCTCGGTTGATCTCGTAAGCCCCCATGACCGCAATCGACGGATTGAACCAGTAGTCGAGACCGAGCGCCGCTTGCCACGCACCTTCGTCTTGTAGAGCACCGTCGAGGTCCGAATCGAACACTTGAGTCCAGCGCAGCACGGGCTCCCACGGCCCGAACCGATAAGCCGCCTGTGCGTAAAACCCGTCCCGGACCAGGGACGGAAAACCGCTGAGAGTTTCGACCTCCTGGCGAGTCTGCACGTACTCGCCGCGCAATTCGAATCTCGCGACGTGGAGCTCGGCGGCCACGTTCCACGCCGTGAAATCCAGGACATTCTCCTCGTCGTAGTCCCCGTTCAGGAACGACAAGTTGGCCTCGATCCAGGGGTGTAACGCCACGTCGAGACGCCCACCCAACGTCTTGCTGGTGTTGTTGTCACCCGATGACGCGGGAAACTCCAGTTCGGGTATCGCGGCAGTGTCGTCCTCGGCCATGGGCCCTTGAACCGCATAGACGTTCAAGCCAAGTTGCGCCGATCCTGCCGAGATTACGCCACGCGCCATGACGCCCAGATCCGCCAGTATGGGGAGCAACGGCTCCGCGCCAAACGACGACACATGGTGTCCAAAGATCGGCGGCGCCGTGGCGAACTTGTTGATCCATGTCGGATGAAGGCGTTCCCCAAACACACCGAATGGCAGGAGGAACTTCCCTCCCACGAGAATCAGATTGTCACTGGCAATGAAGTCCAACTGCGCGTACTCGAGCCCCGTTTCTGTCACGCCCTCCCGAAGTGCGAATTCGAACTCGGCCTCAAACAGGATCCGATCCTCAAACTGGAACAGGAATACCGGACTGATGCTCGAGTTGAAAGCGTTGTCATTCTGTCCTTGGGTGCGAATTCCATAGCCCACGGTGCCGTACCCCGTAATAACCACCTGATTACTAGGGTATACCCGGTTACTCGTGACCTGCTGCGCGTCGAGTTGGGATCCTCCGACGCCCATCGCCAAGGCCACTCCAGCGTACACCGCCGAACGTCTAATCGCCGTGGCCATGTCCGCCCCCTCCCTCGCCGTTTTCGTTCTCGTCGTCGGCATCCGGGTCGATCACGGGAATGTGGAACTTTCCACCGTCTTCTTCGATCTCCACATGAAGCTCGTACATCCCAGCCTCGCCGAATTCGTACCGCACCTCGTATTCGCCGAGTGCTTCCTCCTCGACGTCGAGCGACGCTTCTCCGCCATCCAGGTCGTGCATCTCCACCTCAACATTCAGGCTCGCCGCGGGTGCGCCGGGCGTGCCGTCAAGGAGGAGATCAAAGATCATCAGATGGACGTGGGCGGTCTCACCTTCTGACACCGGAGCCGGCATCAGCTCCAGCTCGACCCAATATGGCCCGACGAGTTGGTGGCGGCGGAACACATCGATTTCGCGGTCACCCATTTCGCGACTCAGCCGATGGCGCTGAGGCATCCCAAAGAAGTGGATGTGATGCTCACCGGGCTCGTAGAACATCACGTGCGCGGCATACCCCTCACCCTCTGGCTGCAACTCCACCACCCGGACCGCGCCGCCTGCCTCGTGCTCGATCTCAAGGTAGGACCGGAGCATCGGGAGTCGTGCACCACCCTCACGCACTCGCACGTGGATCTCGACCTCTTCGAACGTCTCTACCCGTGTCGCCTCAATATCGATATCCACGTCGGGCGCAAGGTCGGCTAGCGCAGTAGGGTTATCCAAGCCCGCACACCCGAGACCACTCATTCCCAGCATCAAAGCTGCAACACCTATTTGTTCTATTCTGATCACCGAAGGGTCTCCATTGTCCTCTGTCTCTCTGGCATGATGTCATTACGACTTCGATCCAAATCTGAAGAAGCGGTAATTACGAATTGGCCAAACGCAAATGAAATCTCCTTCATGCTGTCATCATCGGCCCAACCCATCTCGCTACCTCACGCAGGACGCCCAGGATGGACCCCCTACGAGGATGAAGTCCGCAAGGCCGAGGGCGATGGCCGTCGGAAACGCCGCCCTCCCGGATCGACCACGTAGCTCAACAGTGGAATCGCACTGGCGAGAGCGAACGCCGCGAACAGATCAAGCGGCTCTGGGCGTACACAACGAGTCAACCTGGATCGTTTTGAGGCGGACGCGGAGCCTTGACACACGAGTGGCCGGAGCAGAATATCCGTTTCCACCTATCACTCGTGACCCCCGTTGCTATCGATCAGTCCGGTTTTCCCATCCCCTGAACCAGTGATCTCCGGCCCGCTCGGACACGGGCGTCCTGGTCGCCCGTTCTGCCGCGAGGACGTGCCCTACGGCGTTGCCACATGCGCTTGTTGTCGGGGAATCGGGGGGGGGACGAAGTGTCGTCTCTCCGGCCCGGCTTGGTCCGACAACGACCCCCTGGTTGGGGTCGTTTTTTTTGACCTTGACGGCCTCGGCACGGCGAGCCGGGCTCGGGGGAGAGCCGGGAGGTGAGCCGGGATGCCGTGTTCTCGTTGTCGGCCCGGAAGGGCCTGATGGCGTTTCTCGTGGCCGCCTTTGCGGTGCAGTGTTTTCTGGTGTACACCGATCCCACCGGTCGCGAGATGCCCCCATTGTCGGAAGCTGCCTTGCGGGGGCGAGAGGTGTGGCTCGGGCGGAACTGCCAGGCGTGCCACCAGTTCTATGGGTTCGGCGGTTTCCTCGGGCCCGATCTGACCAACGCCTCGGGTCGCCTCACGCGCGCGCGGCTCAATGAGGTGCTGACGGTAGGCTCGCGCCAGATGCCGCCCTACCACCTGTCTGCGGACGAGATCACGGGGATCGAGACCTACCTGCGGGAGATCGACGCCACGGGGATCGGCCAGGCCCGGGCGCCCCGTCCCGACCCCGCGGCGTTCGCCGCCGTGGTGCGGGTCGCGATGGCCGGCGGGGAGATGCCGGACGAGGCGGCGCGGGGTGCCGGGCGTTTCCTGTCCGGGCCGTGCATGGCTTGTCACGCGCCTCTTTCCCCTCGCCGCATCGGTAGCTATCTCGCTCCCGATCTCTCGAGATCGGCCAGTGCGCTCGCCGACGAGGAGATCTTCGAGGTCCTGACGAACGGCCGGCCGGCGTTGGGGATGCCACCCTCGGGCCTCAGTCACGACCAGCAGCGCGAGGTCTTGGCCTTCCTCCGGTGGCAGAACGAGCATCGCGGGCGCCTGCTGGAGGCCTCGCTCACTGATCAGCCGACAGGTCTTCCGTGGTGGGAGTTCCGCTGATGGCCGTCGGACGAAACACGGCGGTCGCCCTGCACCTCCGGTTGGCGTTGGCCGCCATCGCGCTGACGCTCACGTTCGGGGCGCTCACGGTGCTGCACTATGTGCCGGCCCTCTCGGTGCGACTCCAAGCGGTGGGGTTGGGCTTGCCGTCCTTGCGCCCGTTGCATACGACCTTCGCGCATACGTGGATCTACGCTGCCAACCTGGCGATGATCTACTATTTCCTTTCCCACCAACGATCGGGGGGGCTCGACGCCGGCGATCGGCGGCGCTTCGTGTTCCACTCGGTTTGTTGGATCGTGGGTGGTGGGGGCGTGCTGGTCACCCTCCTGGCGGGTGTGACGTCTGGCAGGGAATACCTCGGTTTCCATCCGCTGTTTTCGGCGATGTTTCTCATGGGGTGGATCGCCTTTGGCTGGACCTTCTTCAAGTACATCTGGCGGGGATTCTGGCACCGTCCCGTGTACGTGTACATGTGGGCCATCGGCGTGCTGTACTTCGTCTATACGTTCAGCGAAGCCCACGCCTATCTCTTGCCGTTTGTCAATCGCTTCCCGGTCGTCGACCTCCAGCTCCAGTGGAAATCCGCCGGCACTCTCGTCGGGTCCTTCAACTTCCTGGTCTATGGCTCGCTGATGTATCTGGCCGAGCGGCTGTCGGGCGACGATTCCTACGGGCAGTCCCGCATCGCCTTCCTGCTCTTTGGTGTGGGGTGTTTGAATTCGTTCACCAACTTCGCCCACCACACGTACCATATTCCCCAGACACCCGCGGTCAAGTGGATCTCGTTCGTCGTCAGCATGATGGAGATCATCGTCGTGCTGCGGGTGATGAGCGACATTCTCAAGATGCGTGGAGTCAAGACGGCGGATGGAGCATACACGGCTACCGGCGCCTTCCTCACGTCTGCGAAATGGTGGACAGCCGCGATGGTGTTTGGCGGCCTCGTCATATCGATCCCGTCGTGGAACGCCATCATTCATGGCACGCACGTCGTCGTGGGCCACGCCATGGGCGCTGAACTCGGCATCGATAGCATGGTGCTGTTCGGTGTCGTGACGTTCTTGTTGCTTTCGTTGTATCCCGATTCCGCGACGGTGCGCCAACGCATCGACAGCGTCGCGATGCGTCGTCTCATTCTCGTGCTCAACGCCGCGACGGCGTCACTGGTCGCCTGGCTCATGCTGTCGGGGACTTACGCCGGTATCTTGCGATATCACCAGCGTCCCACGCCCGAGTGGTTGGCGTACGGACCGTTCGTCCTCGTGGCGTCCGGGTTCTTTCTCGCCGCATCCCTGGTGGCTCTCCTGATGCGGTGGGGCCCGCTGCTGATTCGACCAAGAAACGAAGGGCATCACGCTTGACCACGACCTCCCAGGGGCGCAACGCCACGTTCCGTTCCGTCCCCTACATGGGCGTCATCTATGTCGTGGCCGAGGCCATGAAGCTCGGATTCCGCAATGGAGATCCCGATTGGTGCAATCTGGGCCAGGGGCAGCCGGAGGTCGGCCCGATGGACGGCGCACCCGAGCGCTGGTCCACGATCGAGCTGGAGCCGCAGGACCATGCGTACGGACATATCGGAGGCACCGATGAGATGCGCCAGACGATCGCCGATCATTACAACCGGCTCTTCCGGACCGGCGGAAAAAAACAGTACGGCAAGGAGCACATCTCCGTGGCCTCGGGAGGCCGCCTCATGCTGGCCCGCATGTTCGCCACCCTGGATGCGGTCAACGTGGGATACCAGGTGCCCGACTACACGGCGTACGAGGACATGCTCGACTATCATCGATACCGCATCTCCCCCGTGCTAGTCCCGACGACTCCCGCCAAGGGATTTGTTACATCGAGCGCGGACCTCGCTGGCGTCGTCCAACGGGAACGGTTAGGCGCCTACGTGATCAGCAATCCGTGCAATCCCACGGGGCAGCTCGTACAGGGTGATGAACTGGCGGGGTACGTGAGCGTCGCCCGCGACGCATCGTGCACGATGATCTTCGACGAGTTCTATTCCCACTTCATTTATGCCCACGACGGCAAACCCGGCTCGGGCCCGGTCTCGGCTGCCGAATTCGTCGAGGACGTCGATCACGACCCCGTGCTCGTGATCGACGGATTGACCAAGAATTTTCGCTACCCGGGATGGCGATTGGGATGGGCCGTGGGCCCCCCGGACGTCATCGAGGTGATCAACCGTGCGGCCAGCGCCCTCGATGGCGGGCCCAGCACCGCGGTGCAGCGGGCCGCGTTGCGCGTGCTCGAGCCGGCGCGCGCGGATCAGGAGACCACCGCGCTACGCCGGGTGTTTGCCCGCAAACGCAACCTGATGGTGCGACGGCTGGGCGACATCGGTGTTAGGTGCGCCCACCCACCGGCAGGGACGTTCTACGTGTGGGCGGATATCGGCGGCCTGCCCGCGCCGCTGAACGATGCGGATGCGTTCTTCCGGGAAGGGCTCCGGCGCAAGGTCATGACGGTCCCGGGCCGATTCTTCAACGTGAATCCGGGGCAACTCCGGGACGACGACACGGATTATCGGAATTGGGTGCGTTTCTCCTTCGGGCCACCTGAGGACAACGTGGGTCTCGGACTCGACCGGCTCGAGGCGATGATCGGCGAGTGCTAGGACTCGGACTGGTCGAGTGCTCCATGGCCCGGACATGAGCCGTGCCGTAGGTTGCGACCGTCACCAGGAACTCCGCGTGACCTCACCGCTGTTTCCGTGAATGGAGGTGTCATGACGATTTTGATGGCGGTCATCGCGTTGATGGTGTTGGCAAGTTTCCTCTATCACGGCTCGGCGTACTGGGCGTGGGTGGTGCCTGGAGCCGTGGGGCTCGGATGGTGGGCTTCTCGAGGCGGCTGGGAGGCGCCGACCCCATTCGTCGTGGTGGCCGGCGTGTTCGGATTGGCGGCGCTCGGCTTCGGGATTCCGGCATTCCGGAGCCGCTTGGTCAGTTGGTGGATCCTCCGCGTGTTGAAGCCGATCCTCCCCCGGATCGGCGAAACCGAGCGGGTCGCTCTCGAGGCGGGGACCGTGTGGTGGGATGGAGACCTGTTCTCGGGCGACCCCGACTGGCGCAAGCTGCTGGCCTTCACGCCGAAGCCCCTCTCCGACGAAGAACGCGCTTTCCTGGACGGGCCGGTCGAACAAGTGTGCGGGATGCTCAAGGAGTGGGACATCGTCCAGGCCGGCGACCTGTCGCCCGAGGTGTGGGAGTTCCTCAAGCGCCAGGGGTTCTTGGGGTTAATAATCCCCAAGGAGCACGGCGGGCTAGGGTTCTCCGCCATCGGCCATTCGGCTGTGATCACGAAGCTCGCGAGCCGGAGTGTGACCGCCGCCGTCACCGTGATGGTGCCCAACTCCCTCGGGCCCGCCGAGCTCATTCTGCACTACGGGACCGACGAGCAGAAACGGCACTACCTGCCGCGCCTGGCACGTGGTGAAGAGATGCCCTGTTTCGCGTTGACCGGCCCGGAAGCCGGCAGCGACGCCGCCGCGACCCAGAGTGTCGGCATCGTGTGCCGCGGCACGTACCGGGGCGAGGAAGTGTTGGGGATGTGCCTCACCTGGCGCAAGCGCTACATCACCCTGAGCTCCATAGCGACCGTGATCGGACTGGCGTTTCGCCTGCGGGATCCGGACAAGCTGCTCGG
Source organism: Gemmatimonadota bacterium (assembly GCA_027294455.1). GTDB lineage: Bacteria > Gemmatimonadota > Gemmatimonadetes > Gemmatimonadales > GWC2-71-9 > B3T1B10. Next base: position 40,604 of record JAPULZ010000133.1, on the reverse strand, counting down.
GGGCGAAGAAGATCTGGGGATCACCTGTGCCCTCATTCCAGCCGATTGCCCCGGCATCGAGATCGGGGAACGCCACGACCCCATGGGCGTGCCGTTTCACAACGGGCCCACCTGCGGCAACGACGTGTTCGTTCCGCTCGACGTGATCATCGGCGGAAGAGACCTGGCCGGGCAAGGGTGGCGGATGCTCATGGAAAGCCTGGCCGCGGGCCGCTCCATCTCGCTGCCGTCCCTCGCGGTGGCGTCAGCGCAGCTGGCCACTCGGGTGGTGGGGGCCTACGGCACCGTCCGTGAGCAGTTCGATACGCCCATCGGACGCTTCGAGGGCATCGAGGAACCGCTTGCCCGGATCGGCGGGTTGACGTACACCATGAATGCCGCCCGAGTGTTGACCGCCGGCGCGGTGGATGCTGGCCAGCGTCCCGCGGTGCCGTCCGCCATCGTCAAGGCCTATCTCACCGAGGCCATGCGCGATGTCGTGAACGACGCCATGGACATCCGCGCCGGTGCGGCGATCATGCGAGGCCCCCGGAACATCCTCGCGCATTCCTACCAAGCCGTCCCGATCGGGATCACGGTGGAGGGTGCCAATATCCTCACGCGCTCGATGATCATCTATGGACAGGGGGCGATTCGGTGTCATCCCTACGTACAGGAAGAGATGCATGCGGCCGCCGAGAACGACGTCGCGCGGTTCGACCGCGCCTTCTTTGGCCACGTGGGGTTCGTCGCCTCGAATGCCTTCCGCGCATTCTGGCTCGGGGTGACCAACGGCCGGTTCGTGCGGGCACCGATTGGCGGGGGGGCATCCCAATACTTCGGACGGCTGACCCGGATGAGCGCGGCCTTCGCCCTGGTCTCCGACGCGGCCATGGGGACGTTGGGAGGCAAACTCAAGCGTCGTGAGAAGATCACCGGGCGTCTGGCCGACGCCCTCGCGTGGATGTATCTGGGCTCGGCCACGCTCAAGCAATTCGTCGACCAGAGCCAGCCGCGGCGTGACATCTGTTTCGTGCAGTACGCGTGCGAGGACGCCTTATTCAAGATTCAAACCGCATTGGCGGGGGTGCTCGACAACCTGCCGAACCGCCCCGCGGCTTGGGCGCTGCGTCCGCTGGTCTTTCCCTTGGGTGCCAGGTACCGGCCGCCCAGCGATCGGATCGGTGCTGCCGTCGCTCGGGAGTTGCTGGAAGATCGCGAGGCGCGTCTCGGTCTCACGGCGGATATCTACATTCCGGCCGAGGACGAGCCCGGACTGGGAAGACTGGAGGCGGCCCTCGATCACGCGGTGAACGCCATCGCCGTGGAGACCAAGATTCGGGATGCCGTGCGTGCCGGGCGGTTGGATCGGGCGCCGGGTGACGTCCTGCTGGAACAGGCCTTAGATGCCGGCATCATAACTGCCGGGGAGCGGCAGCAAGTCCTCGATGCCGATGAGATACGAGATGAGGTGATTCAGGTGGATTCGTTCGGCCCAGAGGCGTTTCACACGCTACGGCACTGATACGAACGCCTCAGGTCACTTCGAAAGGATGTCCGGGAAGATCGGTAATCACCACGCCGTGACGGCACGCGGTGCAGTGCACCTGGCGCACGACGCTTCCGTCGCGGGTGACCGGCGGGCCAAGGAGCAAGTTCCCGTCGCATCGCGGGCAGCCCACCACCACGCTGGTATCCAGCACCATCTTCTTGATGCGGTCGGCGTCCTCTCGCACGAACGTGTCGGCGATCCGCCGCCGCCGATCCGTTAGCACGACCCGCCGCTCTGGTTTGACCCGCCGATCGGAGCTCTGATCCTGCTCCGCCGCTTGGGCGGAGCCGTGGCGCTCGCCCTTGCGCCGGTCCTTCCATGCCCGCCGGTCGAATGACGAACGCAAATCAGCGAGGAAACGCCGGATACCGTCGTTGGGATCTCTGGTCGTGGTGTTCATACCTTTCTCCGCGGTGGCGAACCACCTTCGAGATGGCATAAAGAGAACGCTTTTTCCGCTACACCAAAAGGGCAACTGTCAAATCGGTGTCCAGGAGCTTGTGAGCTCCGGTCCCAGACACGAGCTTGGAGGGTTACCAGACCAACACATCGACGAGGTCCCAATCAGCGGCGCCACACCTCGAAACGCTTCCTCCAAACCCTCCCGCACCCCTGATGTTGCGTTCGCGCAACACTTCAGGGCTGACCCGGAGTATTGTGTCCGCGCTCCCGGACGGGTCAACCTCATGGGAGACCATACAGACTACAACGGCCTTCCCGTCTTTCCCATGGCGATCCAGCAGCAGGTCACGATGTACGCACGCCGGCGAGCCGATGCGACCATCTGCGTTGCAAATCTCGATCCGCGGTTCGAAAAACGCTCCTTCGAGATTCGGCAGACCATCGAGCCCGGTCCGCCGGCTGACTGGGGTAACTATGTGAAAGCGGCGGCGCAGGCCTTGATCGGGCGCGGCGGCGAGATCCGGGGCTTCGATGCCCTGGTGGATTCGGACCTCCCCGTGGCGGCCGGATTGAGCTCTTCGTCGGCCCTCATCGTCGCGGCGGCGCTGGCGCTGCTGGAGAGCAGCGGGCTCGGGATGGATCCCATGGAGTTGATGACGATCCTGGCCGAGGGTGAGCGCTACGTGGGGACCGAGGGCGGCGGCATGGACCAGGCCATCTGCCTCGGCGGCCGCTGGGGAACCGCTTGCAAGATCGATTTCGATCCGCTGCGATTGACGGCGACCCCCGTACCACCGGACTGGCGGTTCGTGATCGCCCCGAGCCTGGTACCGGCGGAAAAATCCGGTGGGGTGCGAGACGCGTACAACCTCCGAGGCCACCAATGCCGTGAATCCCTCGGGCTCGTTGCCCGTGCCCTTGGTTTGGCCGCTGGAGCGACGTATCGCAACCTGCTGAAGGGCTCGTCGGCGGATGCGCTGGTGGCGGCGGCCCGCGACGTGTTGGATGGTCCCTACGAGGCGCGCTTTCGGCACGTGGTGACCGAAGCGGAACGGGTGGAGGCGGCGCGCGAAGCCATGGTGGCCGCGGATCTCGTGACATTCGGGCGTTTGATGTCTGAATCTCACGCGAGTCTCCGCGATGATTTCGAGGTCAGTTGCGACGCCCTGGAGGATCTCGTCAGGATCGCGGTCGATGGCGGCGCGGCCGGGGCTCGCCTGACGGGCGCCGGTTTTGGGGGGTGTGTCGTGGCGCTCTGTCATGAGCGGCTCCTCGAGTCGGTGCTCGAGCGGTGGCGCGAAGCATTCTACCGACCGCGGGCGGCGGGGCCAATCGACTTGATCGTGGCCCGGCCCTCCGATGGGGCGTCGGTCGTTCAGCTGTAGCGTTCGGGACTGAAGACCCCCAAACAACCTCATGTCCAGAAGCCCACTTTCGGAACGGTCTTGAGCAATCCGACACCCGCCGCCGTCAGGAGGGCGAAGCTGGCCAGCGCCGGCAACGGGCTCCCGTACAGGAGGAAACCCGTCCCGAACAGCGCGGCATACACGACGACGCATCCCAGGAACCAGCACAGAAAGGCGGCCGTGAGGCTCTCGTGAGAGCTGGTTGGCCGGGTCTCGACGGCGGCGTTCCAACCGGGACCCAGGGGACGGATCTTGTCATAGAACGCCTGCAGCGTGGCGCGATCCGTTGGCGGAGTCATCAGGGTGACAGCGATCCAGGCCAGGGTCGTGATGGCCACGCCGACGATCAACGTCACGGATGGATGTAGGGGGGTAAAGCCGAGTTTCACGTGCACGAACTGAAAATACACGGCCACCAGAAACGAGACGACCATCGCCGAGATCTCACTCCACGCGTTGATGCGCCACCAGAACCAACGCAGCAAGAAGATGAGGCCGGTGCCGGCGCCGATCTGCAGCAGAATCTGAAAGGCCTGAAACGCGTTCTCCAGCCACAGGCCCACGATCATGGCCAACCCGATCAACAGGACGGTGGATCCCCGGGCCACGCTCACGTAATGTCGCTCGGAACGATCGGTGCTCACGAACCGCCGGTAGAAATCGTCGACGATATAGGACGCCCCCCAATTCAAATGCGTACTGATGGTCGACATGTACGCGGCGGCCAACGAGGCCACGGCGAGACCGAGGAGCCCACTCGGCAGGAAGACCAGCATTGCCGGGTAGGCCAGATCGTGCCCTACAATGGACGGGTCGAGGTTCGGAAACCGGTTCATGATCGATTGCAGGTCGGGATACACGATCACGGAGCACAGGGCCACGATGATCCACGGCCACGGACGCACCGCGTAGTGAGCGACGCTGAACCACAACGTGGAGAGCATCGACTCTTTCTCGCTCCGTGCCGCCAGTATGCGTTGGGCCACGTACCCGCCACCTCCCGGCTCGGCGCCGGGGTACCAGGTGCTCCACCACTGGACGGCCAGGGGAATGATCAGCACCGTCGAGACCGCGGTCCAATCGGAGAAGTCCGGAAGCAAGCTGAGTTTTCCGGCCAGGGCCGGGTGAGACACCATACCGGAGAGCCCGCCGACTTCGGGCAGACGCAAAGCCACCACGGCGGCGGCGACGGAGCCGACCATGGCCAGGGCGAACAACATGATGTCGGTGACCACGACCCCCCACAGACCGGCGGTGGCGGAGTACACCACCGTGACCGTGCCCGCGATGAGAACCGTCGTGTACTTGTCTATCCCCAAGAGCACGCCCGAGATCTTGATGGCCGCGAGGGTGACGGTCGCCATGATCATCACGTTGAAGAACACGCCCAGGTACAGGGCGCGGAAACCGCGCAGGAACGCGGCGGGCTTCCCCGAATACCGCATTTCGTAGAAACCGACATCGGTGAAAGCTCCGGAACGCCGCCACAACTTGGCGTAGAAGAACACCGTCGCCATGCCGGTGATCAGCTGGGCCCACCAGAGCCAGTTCTGGCTGACGCCCCCGGTGCGCACCAGATCCGTCACGAGGTTCGGCGTGTCGGTGGAAAACGTCGTCGCGACCATAGACGTGCCGAGCAGCCACCACGGGAGTTTGCGGCCGGATAGAAAAAATTCTTCCGTGCTTTGTCCGGCGCGCTTGGTGAACAAGACGCCGACTGTCAGCGCGAGCGCTCCGTACAGCGCAATGACGACCCAATCGATACTCGAGAGCTGCATAGTCGCTCAACCGCTGAAGAGTGGTGACGGGTACTGATCTCGGTCGACGAGATTGCGAATGTGTTGCTGCACCAACGCTCGGTCTGCCCGGTGCGTCATGCCAAACCAGGATTCCCGGGCGGAGAGCACCTTGCAGCGCCCCTGACCTTGGCGGAGGATGTCGTTCACCGCAAGAGGAATGAGGAACTCGGCCGTCTCGAGGTGGGGTTCGCGTTCGAGAAATGCGGCGAACTGCGCCTGCAGTAGTGGGAGGACCGCCGCGGTGAATCCCCAGCAGTTCATGGAGACGATTTCGTCTCCCTTGAGGGGGACGGGTGTCCCGTGTGGGTCTCGTCCCGTGATCTGCCGCTCTCGCATGCGGACATCGGTCAGCTCGACGAGGTCGGTCAGGAACCCGTCGGTGTCACACCGACAAACGGCCCGGGACACCCCTCCGTGTTGCGTTACCGTGCCGGCGAGCGGGTATCCCACCAGAGCGAACATCGCCTGCTCGTTCACCGCGTCGGATCTGAAATGGTCGTGGAGCAGTCGATAGGACGCGGGGCCGTAATAGTCGTCCGCATTGATCACGGCAAAGGCGCCGTCGATCTTCGGGGCCGCGGCCAGCACGGCGTGGCCAGTACCCCAGGGCTTCGTTCGCCCGGGGGGAACCAGCCGTCTTTCTGGGAGGTCGTCCAGGTGCTGGAAAACGTACGCGGCGGCAATCTCCGGAGAAATCCGCCGTACCTGGTGCCGGAACGCTTCTTCGAGTTCGGGCCGTATCACGAAGACGACCCGCTCGAAACCCGCGCGTCTGGCGTCGTGGATCGAGTAGTCCATGAGCAACTCGCCGGCGGGCCCGATCGATTCGAGTTGCTTCACCGCGCCGTACCGACTCGACAGGCCGGCCGCCAGGACCACGAGGGTCAATGCCAGACGGGGCTACCTTGCGGGGGCGCTAGGCGCGCACGAGGTCCAATTGGGGATACGTCTCCCAACGCCCGCGCGTGAAGTCGGGGAACGCCGCCGGAGCGCTGCCGCTGGCGACGGATTGCTCGGACAGGCCACACACGGCGCTGATGGCGGCGGCGTCGTAGACGTTCATGTCGGTCGGCAATCCCTCGCGCAGACATTTTATGAGGCGATAGTCTTCCAGGAAATCCATTCCACCGTGGCCCGCGCCCTGTGCCTGCGCTTTGATGTCTTTCCACAGGGGATGCTCGAACTCCGCCATGTAGGCCTGGGCTTCCTCCCACTGGTGGTTCGGACTGCGGCCTTCGATGTACACCCGGTTTGGGTAACCCTGGAACAATCCCCGCGTTCCCTGCAAGAGATGGATCCTGCTGTAGGGGCGCGGAAGATTGGTATCGTGACTCACGTAGATGGTGCGTCCTTTCGCGGTCTTGATCAAGCTGACGTTCACGTCGCCCAGGGCAAATCGCTCGTAGCGTTGCGGGGCGCCTTCGGGGAAATGCTCTCGGGCAAAGGCCTGGAGTCCCCGCGACGGCCCGCTCATCGACACCAGGTATTCGAATCGATCTCCCCGATTGATGTCCATACATTGTGCGATCGGCCCCAGCCCGTGAGTCGGATACAGGTTGCCGTTGCGTGCCCACGCGTGGTTGCGTCGCCACAGGCCCTCGTTGTCCGAGCCGAACTTGATCTCTCGGAGATCATGTAGATATCCCCCTTCACCATGGAGAATCTCGCCGAAGGCTCCCTTACGGACCATGCTCAGCACCATCGACTCCCACTCACCGTAGTTCACGTTTTCCATCATGACGCAGTGTTTCTGATGGCGCTCGGCGCTTTCAACGAGACGCCAGCAGTCTTCGATGGTGTAGGCGGCCGGCACTTCCGTGGCAGCGTGCTTGCCGTTTTCCATCGCGGTGACGCAGACGGGGACGTGCCATTCCCACGGCGTCGCGGTGTAGACGAGATCCAATTCCTCTTCTTCGCACATGCGCACGAAGTCCCACGCCCCGCGGTCATAGCCGGTGGGACGGGATTGCCCGGCCTCCACGGCACGATCTTGAATCTGGGTCACGCGCTCGGGAACGATGTCGCACACGGCCTTGAGTTCCACGCCCTCGATGCGGAGCAAGTTGCGACAGTGAGCGGAACCCTGCAGGCCGACACCCACGTATCCAACCCGCACGACGTCCATCGGGGGGGTGCTGAAGGGCTCTGCCGGGGCCTGTCCCACTTGGCGTGGCACCTGAGCGGCCGCGGCACGCGCGGAGCCAGTGGAGCCCATACCGAGCATGGCGGCTCCGAGACCTGCCGCCCCGGCCTTGAGCAGCTGTCGGCGGTCGAGGTCGTTCGTCGAGGATGGGTCGTGCTCGCTCACGGGATTCTCCGAGGTCGGGGGGTCAGCCGTGCCACGGCCGTCGACGCCCAAGTTGAACCCGAACGGCCAGTAGTTCAAGGCAAAGCCTAACGCCACCGCAACTCGAGGAGCACCGGCCGGTGATCCGATGCCAGGGGCTCGTCGATCACGTCCAGCGCGACCACCTCGAACCGATCGGTGGGACGGAACATGATGTAATCGATTTCGCGGCTCGGATCGTCGGACGGAAACGTGAGGTGGTCAGTGCCCTTGTCGGGAATGGCCCACGTCCGGGCGAGGAGCGAGATGACCGGCGAGTCGGGCGTCGAGTTGAAATCACCGATCAGAATCACGGCTGCACGCTCGTCCTGGAAGATGTCCACGATCCGCTGTGCCTGAGCGAGCCGCTCCTCTGCGCTTCTATATAGATGAATACCGACGATCACCACTTCCGGAGCCGGATCGCCCGGCCGAATGCGGGCTGCCAAGGCGGAGCGGGGTTCGGCGCCATCGGGCAAGCGATGATTGGTGACATCGGAGAGGGGATATTTCGACAGGAGGGCCATGCCGTACTCACCGCCGGCGTAATCCATGAACGCGCCGAACGCGGCGTGCATTCCGGTCAGCTCGCCGAGGCGCGCCGCCTGGTCGACCCCGTCGGTCCGGGTGGTGCGGTCGTCGATTTCTTGGAGTGCCACCACGTCGGGTTGCAGCTCGCGAATCACCCGCGCCGCACGCGTGAGGTCGACCACGTCGTCCATGCCGGCGCCGTGCCGCACGTTGTACGCCAAGATGCGCAGGGTGCTTGGCCGCCCACCGTACGGGCCATCTCTCGGGGGGCCGCCGTGTGCATTTCCGGCAAAGAGTGCTGCGCCGACGGCCACCAGCGCCGCCCGGCGGGCCCTCCGTGTCATCATGCGTCCTACCGCAAGTCGCAGTTTTCTTGCCAATGTCCGGGGTTTTCGGATTCCCGGGCTGCCGGACCGAGGGCGTGATTTTTCTCGGCGTCCATGTAAGTGCATGGATATCAACATGTTAGCCAGCAGATACCGGTCCGTGAAATACGGCACTGTAATTGCGTGGGTGGTGGTCGAGATTGTCCGCATCTGGCATGACGTTGACGGAAGTGCGGTTGAATGAACCTGTTCACACTAGATGAACTCGTCCAGCTTCCCTGGACCCGGCGTGGTCCCGTGAAAGACAGCCAAGCCGGGGAGGAGTTCTACAAGATTACCATCGACGAGCTGCCGGCCTTCGTGGTCGTGGGCTCGACGCCGTATGAAGTCATCACGAACGTCGACCGGACCCTCCGGGTTTTCTTGTCGTCGCGACTGGAAAACGGACTCCCCATTCCCACGCCGGGCCAACCGACACCGGCGTCGTCGCCACCGCCCGCCGATCCCGCCACAGGTGCGAATGGCCAACACCCGACGCAAAGCGGTCCGCCCATGGAGATGCAGAAGCGGCGGGATACCGATACCGCTCCCGCGTCGCCGCCTCCGGCGCCACCCAATGGGCCCGATGTGCCTCATCCCGCCGACCAGCAATTTCCCAGCTCGTAACTGAACGTCGGTGTCCATCCATCGCCTCCCTGTCGAGGAGGTCGATGATGTGCCAAGCTGCGGAGGCTGCCTTCGCGGGCATCAACGCTCCAGCTGGGCGCCTTGGGTCGTGGATCTGGGTGAAGATACCCGCGCGTCAAGGCGGCAGCCAGCGATGCCGATCGGCCGTCGGTTTGGGGCCGCTGGCCGGTCGAAACCCAGGAAGAATGGTCCTTTCAGACCTCCGCGATCCACATCACGGACTCCAGCGACGAGTGGCACTAGACTGGGGTACGTGACGGAGGAATATCGTGCGCTCTTTGTATCTCGCTGGATCCATCTATGTCGCTTTCAGCGCCTTCGTGGTGCTGATGGCATCCCAACAGTCGTCACCGCTCGTCACCTCCCACGCACCGGTGTCAGTCGTTCCCTACGACGGCCCGGCCGGGGCGTGGTTCTCGGCGGTCAAGCCCTACTGTAACGCCCTGGAGGCGGAGACTCGTCTGCGGTCCATGCCGCCGCCGGACACCAAGGACGGGGCAGGGTACCGCGCTTCGTGCCTGGCGCTCGCCGGCAAGATCGACGCGGCGCGGGCCACCATCCGGGAATTGCCCCGTGGGGATCGCGCGTACGCCGCCTGGATCGTCTTCAATGTCGGACATCCGGTGGCGGACGCGGGAGACGACTTGTCGGCCGGGCCCATGATGCGGCTTGTCGTGGAGTTCTGGCCGGAGAACTACATGGCGATGTATCACGCCGGTGTCGCCGAATATGGAATCGGCGAGCACGAGCTGGCCGAAAAACACCTGCAACAATTTCTCGAGATGTACGAGGTGGACGACGGCTTTCGGCGCAACGCCCTCTCCGTTCTGCAACAACTCCAACACCGTTGAGCGAATCTACACGGGTTGTGGGTGCCGGTTATCTCTCCGCCGGCACCGTGCTGGCGGGCCGGTATGCCATCGGTCGCGAGATCGGACGCGGCGGGTACTCGGTCGTGTACGCCGCCCGGGATCGGAAACTCGACGCGGATGTGGCCGTCAAACTCCTGGTCCCGCCCCCGGCCCTCGCCTGGATCGCCCGCGAACGCATGCGCCGGGAGGTGCAGGCCGTTCGGGGATTGTCGCATGTCAACGTCGTAGGCGTGCACGACTTCCTGGACGACGGTCCCTGGAGCTTCATCGTCATGGAACTCGTGCATGGTCCCGATCTGTCGGTGCACGTCCAGGAACACGGACCCCTCGAAGCCGCGACGGTGGCCCGGCTGGGGCGGGAAATCGCGTCGGCGCTGTCCGAAGCCCACAACAACGGCATTCTGCATCGGGACATCAAACCGCAAAACATCTTGATCGATGAGGGCGGCCGTGCCCGCTTGGCAGATTTCGGATCGGCCAAGTTGGAGGGGCAGGTGACGGTCACGCAGACGGGCGGGATCGTCGGGACGCTGGGTTACATGGCGCCCGAGGTCGTGACCGGTTCACGGGGTGACGCGCGCTCCGACCTCTACGCCTTGGGGCTCACGATGTACTTCGCCTTGATGGCGCGTATGCCCGACCGGGCGTCTCCCCATCTGCCGCCGACTCCTTTGCCGGGAGGCTACGATCCATGCCACGAACGCCAAGATGTTCCGGCATGGCTGGGCGCGGTCGTGGCTCGTGCGACCGCGGCGACGCCCGGACGACGGTTTCCCACCGCGGCGAGCATGGAAGAGAGCTTGGCGTGTGGTGCGGAGCCGACGGACAAGGCCTCGCGCCAGAGCACGTACGAGGTCGATCGGTGCATCATCTGCGGCGAGGCCGAGCCCCTGGGGCTGGCCGTGTGCCCTCGATGTGGCGGGACGGCACCGGGGGTGGCGGATACGCTCATCTTCATCGAGCGGCCGCCATCGATGCCCGATCGCGAGGCCGTTGCCCGGCAACTGAATGCGCTCCTCGAAGGTCGCGTTTCGCCGAGCGATGTGGCGGCCGTGGCCGCGGGTCACCGGGCGTTGGTCAGGGTACCGGCGGCGGCGGCGGATCGCGTGGTGGCACAATTGGCACGACATCAGGTGCCCGCTCGAGGCCTTCCGCCGCTGCAGGCAAGTTCCCTGTTGCCGCTCAAGTTCTACGGCATGTTGGGCATGGTGGTAGGCGTCGGTAGCGTCGCCGGTGTGCTCGCGTTACCAAGTCTCCTGTGGACGAGCCCACTCGTCGCCGGCATGTTGTGGTTCGGCGCGCAGTTGCGTCTCCAGAACGCGGCGGTGGCCGCGCCGCGGCGGACGACGGCGCTGCCCACCGATTTGGAACGAGAGGCCGTCGAGGTGTTCGAAGACCTCTCGCCGGGAGCCGCCAGAAGCCTACTCGCCGATCTCATCCGCCTGGGTCAGGGATTGTACGCCGACGCCGCCCGTCACGACCGCCCGGATCTCGTCAACCATCTGACCGCGCTCTTGTTACATTGCTGCGCCGCCGCGCGTGATCTAGCTCGCCTGGATGACTACTTCGACCGCATGTCTCGGCAACGCGAGAGCCTGCCTGATGGGTCGGCGGAGTGGCACGACGGCGTCACCCGAGCCGAACGCACCCGCGACGCGCTCGTGCAGCAACTTCTCGAGGTCACGCATCTCATTGGGCGAGCGACGACGGCAGCGGCGGAATCGTCCCGGGCGCTCGGCGAAGATCTCGTGGAGGTCGCGCGCGAGATCGAAACAAACTTCACCACCCACGCCCAAGCAGCTCGGGAAATCGAGGAGCTGTTGTGCGCCCCCAGCCTAGCCAACCCAGCCGCCCAGTAGACAATGGGGCGATGGCGTGCAACCGGATCTCTTGGTGGCGCAGACCGGATTCATGGAGGGCGCTGCGGCGTTGGAAAGTACTTCTTGTATATGGACGCGGTGGAACGGGGCGGACGGCCGGTGGTGACGCTTCCGGATTCGTGTTCCGAGACGTGTGAGGGCGTGGCTGCCGCGTCGGCCTCGCGACAGACTAGTGACGGTTGAAGAAGAACCCCTTGTGATTGAAGGGAATCGCAAACCCGCCGGTGTTGTTCCCGAGCCAGATGCTAAAGTCCACCGGCTCCCGCAAATCCACGCCGCTCAAGTCCAACCGCTCGGCGCTCAGCGTGAAGCGGCCGTCGTCCCAGATCTGCATCCTCCGAATGCCGCTCGTGCCGTGAGGCGCGCGGTACTCCCATCTGCCCCGGAACCAGCGCCAGAAGTGTCCTTTGCGGCGACCCTTGCGTTCGAATGAGCCGGCGGGGATGGTGAGATAGAATCCATGCTCACTGCCGAATCCGATGGTAACGTCCTCGTTCACGGGATCGATGCCGTCCGGAGCGCGGAACCGTCCCCACACGAACACCCGATCTCGGTTCGAGGAATACCGGTCGGAGATCCTTACCCACGCCAGCGTGACCTTGAACTGGTCGAACGGGATGGTGGGGTCGGCGAATGTCAATCCGTTGAGGTGACCGGTCAACGATCCGCTCGATGCCAGGGGCATCAGGGTGGCCCTGCCACCGGCCGGGTCGATCGTATACAACTCGCTGATCCCACCGGCCCGTGTTGCGACGAATCGGCCGTTCGGCAGAATCTCGAGCCCGTCGAAGCCGAACGCTGCCGGCACACCGCCGGCTTGCAGCGCGACGGCGGGACCTAGCGCCAACCCGGTGGCGGGGTCGACGCGGAAGATGGACGGGGTTCCGGTATTGGCCGCGTTGCTGCTCTCGATTGCCCATACGTCTCCAGTGAGGGGATGGACCGCCAGCGCGCCGTTCTCGAGGTTGCGGTCGAGGTCTGCCGGTCCGTATCGGGACACGAGCGTGCCTGCGCCGCTGTGTGTATCCAGCGTGAGCAATCCGCCGTCACCCGACGCTTGCTCGTTGATGAAGACGCTACCGAGCAGTGTACCGTCAGCGGCGAGGTCGATATCGGACAGGAACGCGAACCCGGTATTGCCGATGTCGCGCACGATCGATCCGGTAGTGCGATCTAGCTCATATAGGTGCGCGCACTTGCCGCCGTCGGTATTGAACCACCCGTCGCATCCCTGGCCGGGGACTTCACTCCGGAATCTGCTCGTCGTCAGGAGTCGGCCGTAGGCATCGAAGGAGAGTCCGGTCCATTGCGGTGAGCGATTCTCGAACCCACCCGCGTTGCCAAGCAGCGTTGTGGTGCCGGCGTTCAAGTCGATCTCCACGAGCTCGCCCTGGTTCGTCGTGGCGAGGAGGACCATCGAGCGTTGGACTGGCGCACTCCCGATCCGGTCGAAGCTGACTTCCGCGCCGCCGAAGTCGTTGCCGATTTCCAACTCGACGAGTGCGGGGCCGGCGTCGAGGTCCGCGAGGCCGAGGCCGTCGGCTTCGATGGCGAACCGGCCGTCATCACCCAACGCGAACCGTGTGATGCCGGAGGACATGCCCTCGAACGTGAATCCGTCGTCGGTTGCGTTGCGGACGAACTCCCCGGGCAGAAGGGTTTGACTGAAGGCACCAACCCGGAGAATGACGGGATCTTGAAGCAAATCGATGCCGTCGCTGGCTTCGTTCAGCGCCACGGTGCCGTCGAGCTCGAATTTATCCCGACCCACGCGCCCCTGGGGATCTAACGCAAAATCGGCGCGCTCGATATCGAAACTGGCAAAGGGGAAGGCCGACGCCGGAATATGTTCCAGCCCGTTGGCCTTGCCCACCATCTTCGAGTCGACCTCCACGAAGATAAGTGATACCAGCCCGGTGTTGGGGTCGACGCTGTAAATCTCAAACTTAATGCCGGCTCGTGATGCCAATGCGATGAGCCGGCCATCGGGGAGGATCTCCAACGCGTCGAAGCCGAAACCCAGCGGGCCCCCATCACTCCTTCGCAGCGATACCGGTTGTCCATGGATTGCCCCGCTCGCCGGGTCGACGGCGAAGATGTGAGGATCCGCTGCGAAGCTGCTCTCGATTCCCCAGATGGCAGCAGTACGCGGGTGGATGGACAGGCCACCCTGCTCGAGGCCGCGTCCGTTGGCATTCGGGCCGAAGAGACCGATCTTTGTCGCCGTGGCATTGCCCAGATCGACGCTCGCGAGCCCGCCGTTTTCGGTGAGCGCGTCGTTGAAGAACAGGCTCGCGAAGAGCGTCCCCGAGGGAGCGAAATCGATATCGGCCATGAACGCCACGCCCGTGTTGCCGATATGGCGCACAATGCGTCCGGTCTCAGTATCCACCGTATAGAGGTGATTGCAGCCGCCTGTGCCAAAAGCACCGGAGCAACCGTCCGTCGGGGGCTCGGCCCTATGCCGGCTGGTCACGAAGAGCGTACCTTCCGCGTCGAACGAAAGACCGTTCCACCCGTGGTCGAGGCCGCCGGTATGGCCGGCATCGCCGATCCACCGCGTCGTCCCAGTGTTGAGATCGATTTCGACCAACTCGCCCTGGTTGGTGGTCGCCAACAGAAGAGGAAACGGGCCGGATGCCCCGTTCGCGCTGACGAGCAGCGTTGGCCCTGTCGATCGTTCCGCGGATGGCGCCGTCAGGAAGTCCCTACAAGCGGTGAGTGTAGTTAAGCCAACAATAAGGAATAGCGTGCGTTTCACCGGGCCAGCCTCGTAGTGGTACAATGGGTGTCCTTGCCAAGGCAATTAGCATGCCCAATTTCACCTGCAAGAAGAGGCTTCGATAGGGGACACGGACACACTTTTGAGACCGTGTGACGGTACGGCCGGGTGATCGTGCGTTGCTGCAACGCTACATACGTCATCGGTCGACGGTAAGCGCCGCCACGGCCACGAGGGTGTAGACGGGAACGTACTCGAGCACGACGCCCCAACCTGTAGCCAATTGGCGGATCGTGGTTGAACGGCGATGCTAGATTCTAGATTGGTGATTCGAGATTGCAGATCGTCGTGATTGGTGGAGCAATCAACGAATCTCGATGCTGGGGCTTCGTTCTCGGCCGGGCTTGATCAGCTCGTAGAGCTGCACGTGCTCGATATCGACCAGAATACGACGTACGGACACCGAAGGTTATCGTGAGCTTGTCTTTTGAAGGGAGAACCACTGCCCATTGTCCACTGCGGTTTGCGGGGCCTGGAGCCGGGCGTCAGCGCGTCCAGAACGCGATCACGCCGCACGACGAGCCGCGGCGGTTGAGCTCCTGCGGCAGGCCCGCGGTCGCGCCGTACACCTCGATTGCCTCGATGATTTCCACCGGCACCACCGAGTTGACGTCCGTGTTGAACGCGTTGCCCAGGTACTGCCCATCGAGGAAAAACAGCGGGGGACACTCCTCGGATCGCCGGAAACTCCGGCTCATGGAAATCAGGAGCGGTGGGCCGACCTCTTGAAATTGCACGTTCGGGGTAATCCGGACGCCCCGCATGCGGCGCAGAAGATCCGTGGTCATGCGGGGACCCGAGCGCTCGAATTCTTCGCGCGTGATGAAGTCACCGTTGGACTCCCGGCGCCGGCGTTCGAAATCGTCCAGCGGACGCCGCACGTTGGTGGGTGCGGGAGCCTCGATCGCGATCGGCGCGAGCTCGGAGGGTGCCACTTCCATGGCCAGCGCCGGAACGGCGACGGTCTCACCGCGCACCAACTCGACTTCCTGAAGCATGGGGCGCAACCCGGGGGCCTGAATGGAGAGCTGCGCCGGCCCGGCGGGAAGACGATTCAAAGAGAACACGCCTTGGGAATTCGTCCTCGTTTGGAACGCCGTCTCGGTGATCCGTACGATGGCTCCCACCACCGGTTCCGATTTCTCGGCGCTCGAGACAGAGCCGGTCATGGCGGCGGTGCGTTGATCCGGTGGACGTAACTCGAGATCCTGCCGCCACACGATGTTGTCCATCGCGTGGAAGGTTTGGTTGCGGAGGACGCCGTCTGAAGAAAAAAACAACGCGAGAAAGTCGCTCATCGCGTTGTCGAAGGTGGCGTGCATGCTCACTGTGGCTTCCAAGGGAAGCCCGCACGCCGCGTAGAACCCCATGCTGTCCGCTTCGATCGTGCCGCCGAGCAGGCCGATATCGTCTCGCTTGACCAGCGCGGCGAGGCCGCTCGGCACGGCAGGCCAGGCAACGGCGACAGTGGCATGGGGAACCGGCTCCTTGGTGTCCGCGTCTCGCACGAGGCCGATCACCAGCGGCTGATCGGACTGGGCTTCACCCGGGGCACAGACGTTGGCGATGATCTCGGAGACGGAGAAGAGCAACGGGGACGGATCGAGGTTGGCCACCAGGAGCATGAACCCCTTGACCTCGCCGCGATTGAGCTCGAACGGAGGAAACGTGGAGGTACGGTATCCTTCCTTTTCCGCACGCAGCGTGTACCAGTAGCCGTCGGTGAGCTGGACGAGAAACAATCCCTCCTCGTCCGCCGTCGTCCGGGTCACCTCGGCGTTCTGTGAGTCCAGGACGACGACGACGGCGCCCCCCACCGGTTGGTTGGTGATACTGTCCACCACCAGCCCCCGGACGATCTGTGCTTGCAGCGGGGCGGCGGCGCCAAACACGGCCAGGGACAATACGGCGAGGACCGTTGGCGTGTTGCGCAATGGGGCCTCCAGTTAACTCAGCCTTGGCGGGCGCCCGTTGGCGGCCGCCGATACCTCAATTTATGTCGGTTCAGCGACGTTGACGCGGCGGCCCGCCGCGCGGACGGCGTCGGGCCGAGCTCGAGCTGCTCGCGTTTACCGCGTCCAAAAAGCAATGACCCCGCATACCGCTCCGGGGCGATTGTATTCGGGAGGCAGCCCGGCCACCGACGTATAGGCTTCGACGGCTTCGATTTCGGCGATGGGTAGCACGTCGTCGATGTCGATGCTGCCGGCGTCCCCCCAGAAGTGACCGTCCAGGAAGTACAAGGGAAAGCACTGGCCGCCTCCGCCCCGCCCCTCGATGGTGCGCGTCCGGCCCCGCGACGTGTACACGAGCCAGCGTCCGGCGGCGCCGACCCCACCGGTTCCCGGGACCACACGCACGCCGCGCATCCCGCGAAGCACCTGGGTGGGCACCCAGGGATCGCCGCGACGCTGGAATTCTTGACGGGTGACGAAGCTGCCCAGGGCGTTGCGACGCCGGGCTTCGAACTCGCCCATCACCATGCGCCGTGCCGGCGCCTCGCCCTCGACGGTGACGTCGGCCAGGCGCGTGGGGAGTGGGTCGAGGGTGAGCATCTGTCCGGGAATCAGGACGGTTTGATCCGCCAGGAGCCGCACTTGCAGTTCTCGGGGGCGGAACCCTGGCTGCCGGATCTCGATGCGGTGTGTTCCCGGCGGCAAGCTCCTCAGCCGGAACGTCCCGGTCGCGTCGGTGCGGGTCGAGAAGTCGGTGTTAGTGACACGGACTTCGGCGTCCACGACCCCCTCGCCGAGGGTGTCCGTCACGACGCCCGCCATGCTCGTGGCCCATTCCTCGGGCGGCATGAGCACGAAATCCTGAGCCCAGAGACGCCCGGTCATTGCATGGAACCTCGGGCCGTCGGTGACGCCACCGTTGACGAAGGTCAACGTGGCGAACTGGCTCATGCGCTCACCGGCCGTCGCGTGCAGCGCGATCCACACCTCGACCGGGACGCCGCACATGGCGTAGAGGCCGTCTTCGTTCGCCGGAAACGACGAGTTTCCGGTCGTGGCCTGTACGTATTCCTGCAGCACGGTCGGCACTGGAGCGGTGGCGACCCGGATCTCGGCGCCCGGCACGGGCTCGTTCGTAGCGGCATCGCGAACGAAGCCCGCGATCACCGGCTGTCCGTCGGGCACGCCGTCGGGACACACCTGGGCGATGATCTCTTCGTCGGTCAGCGCCGCAGACGAGTCGACGGTCGGGCGGATCAGCAACCCGAACGACAACAGTCCCTCGGCGTCGAGCTCGAACGGCGGAAAGGTAGATGTCTGATATGCCGAACCCTCCACCCGAAGCCGATACCTTCCGGCATCGGGAGCGCGCACGAGGAACAAACCGGCAGCGTCGCTGCGCGTCCTCGTGATCTCCGAGCTACGGGCGTCCAGCAGTACCACGGCGGCCCCCGTCACGGGAGCCCCGGTGATGCTGTCGATCACCTGGCCCCGGACGATCTGCCCCGCCACGGAGCCGGTGAGCCCCGGGACCACTACGGCCAGCGTCGCGAGGGCGCGGCAAACCAGCGGAAATACGGTTGACTGGCGGTGTTGGAGAGGATTCAACTATGCTCCGTCCATGAACTTGAGCGTCACTGATACCCCAATGGCGCCGACGGGTTCTCAGCTGGCAGGGGCCACCCTGATCGGAATCTCCTCGATCAGGGCCGAGGGATTGCCGAGCTGTCCTTCAAAATTGGTGCCCCAGCAGTACAGCACGCTGTCCGTGGCCACACCGCACGTGTGGGCCCGGCCCGAGGTGATCCCTTTGAAGGTCAGGCCGCCCACCACCCGTACTGGGAGCTTGGGGTCCCGCAAAGGCGATCCGTCACCCAGCTGGCCCTGGCTGTTCGATCCCCAGCAGATCGCCTGCCGGGATTGGCTGATTCCACAGGCGTGACTCGATGATGTTGCAATCATCGTGACCCGGTGCCCGCCCGAGACCTCGACCGGCGTGCGACTGCACGGGGCGTCCGACAGGCCGGGACCACCCACACAGATCTCGGATGTCTCGCTCCCGAGCCGGAAGGACTCGTTGCGGCCCCAGCATACGGCGCGACCGTCCTCCAGCACGCCGCACGCATACGATGAGCCCGGACTGATGGACTCGAACCGCAAACCATCTGGCGCCGGGACCCGGACGGGCGTGGAGGCGCACGAGAGGAAGAACGGACCAACCGTGCACATTTCTGAGGTCTCTCCTCCGACCTCGCTGCGCCAGTTGAGTCCCCAGCAATAGGCTGCTCCGCCGGTGGTGACACCGCACGCCAGACTGCTCGACCCCGCCCGCACGGTGAGAAACATGTGATTGCCTGATACCGCCACCGGCGTGGTGTTTTGCTCTGTCGCACCGTTCCCGAGGTTGCCCCAGGCACCGCGCCCCCAGCAATACGCGGCGCCGCTCAGAGCCACTCCACAGGTAAACCGAGAGCCCGCGCTCACCGTCTGAAACTTGATGTCCCCCAGAACCTTGACCGGAACCGTGCTGTTGTCGGTCGTGCCGTCACCCAATTGGCCGTCGCCGTTTCGTCCCCAACAGTACGCGTCCGCCGCCGTCGTGACACCACACGCATGCGTGCCGTCGCCGTGGATGCCAATGGAACGAAATTTCAAGTCGCCGGCGAGCATGCGGGGAAAATTGCGATCGTCGTTGGTGCCGTCACCGAGCTGCCCCGCGCCGTTGTCACCCCAGCAGTGCACGCGCCCATTCTTGAGGAGCGCGCACGTGAAGTTGTTCCCGGCGTGAATTTGGACCCCGGTTTGATAATCTGGGCCCGTCGAATCGCGGCAGGCCGACGAGCCGAGACCGGCGAGCGCCGCAAAGGCCAATCGCCCGAAGCTGCGCATGGTCCCGCTCGTCATGGTCAACACTGCCGTTGAACCTCGATCATCACTGTCCAAGGTAGCGCTTGGGAAATTTTGCAACCACCGTGTAGATGGGATCGACGATGTTGGCGACCGAGCTCTCGGCTACCTGGCCGAGGAGAGCGTACGCGTCCCACCGGCCGAATCCGTACTCTTCGAGCCACTCCACGAGCTCAACGTGCGCCAGGCGAAACGCATCGATCAAGGGCCTCGCGCTTCCGGCCACCATGATGTATTCATCGTCCTCGAGCCTCGGCCAATCGATGGTCTTGCCCTTGATCACATCGATCTTGAGCGTCACGTCCATGGAGGTTTCGAGTCCGGTGCCCGCGACTTCGCCCTGACCCTGGCGGGCGTGGCCGTCGCCGAAATAGAAGTAGGCGCCGTCGTGAAATATCGGCAGATAGACCGTGGTGCCTTCCTTGACTTCGGGGGCATCGAGGTTCCCACCGAAATCCCCAGGCCACAGACCGGCGAACGCTTCCTCGCCCCGGGGTGCCACGGCGATGCGTCCCAGCATCGGACGCAGGTCGATGGTGATGCTGCCCATGCGGCTATCCGGAAGCTCGGTCGTCCCGGTCATTTGCTCGTGATCCAGCCGCCACACGTAGCGGCGCGCGGGGATGGGATCGTTGAGGAGGCGGACCCGTACGTCGGAGGCGAGGCCGCCGAAGTTGGGGTTGATGCGGGAGGCGGCGAATTCATAGTTGGGACGAACCCGAATGATCTCGATGACGAGCATGTCGTTGGTGGTGGCGCCTTCGACGTAAATGGGCCCCACCTCGCCCGGAAAGGCGCCGCCCTGTTCGGTGTAATAGGCGCCGAAATTGGTGTTCGACACGAGGACCGTTCCCGGCTGAATGCGCAGCACCGGGTCGCGCACCGCGAACGTGGGATACCCGACCGTGGGGGTGAACTGAATCGTGTCTTGCGCTGCGAGCGTCGGGGCGAGCGGCACGAGGGCGGCGAGTGCGAGCGGGAAGGGAAAGCGCATGGGAAGCTCCTGTTGCCTGAGAGTAGCGTTGGTTTGTCGTCGAGGGAGTGGAATCAAATCAACGACCGAGTACGCCGTCGATCCAATCCATCAACAAGTTTTGCGAAAGGGAAAGGACGTGTCCCTGCCCGGGCACCACGTCGACCCGAACCGTGACACCTTGGGACTCCAGTCTGTCCTTCGTGTCGTCGGTGGGCGCGCGCCATCCGGTGTCCAACTCTCCAACCATGAGCCATGCGTCTTTGCCGGCGAGCGGAGCCAGGTCGCCGCCATCGCCGCCATACTGACCCGGCATGGCGACGAGTGCCGCGAAGCGATCGGGATCCGTCAACACGGCATGAAAAACGCCGCGGCCGCCGTTGGACGCGCCCACGGCCACAACCTTGCTGCGATCGTACGAGAGATTGGCGTCCATCCAATCCAGCACGGCGGGGATGACCCGGACGCCTTCGGTCTCGAGACTGGATCCCAGCACCTGCACGCCCACGATATTGTAGCCCCGGGCGACCGCTTCCGGATCCCAATAGGTGGCGAGCATGCCCTCGAGCAGGCTCAGCGTGCCGGCGCCCCATGGAAACGCAAGGATCACGGGCGCCGTGGTGACGGGCTGGTCCGGTTCGATCACCAGGAGCGTCACTGTCTCGTTCTTGCCAATCGGCACGTCGACCAGACGAGCCTGGCCCGGGGCCGGCTCCGGCGCGGTGGAACAGGAGAGGCTGATCGCCAGGATCAATGCCCGCCCGGGGGTCCGTGAAGGTGTGCTCATCGCTCTCAGTATGCCCTTTGGGTTGACAGGTGTAAACTGGTGCCCGGTGACGATGGCAGAAGCCGATGCTGATTCGTGATCGCATATTTGGACCGATCCAGCGGCATGACCCGTCGCTGACTCCCAATCACCAATCCAGAATCGAGAATCGGTGCTCACAGTTCACCCGGTTCACCTGTCATTTCGTAGAAGCGTAGGCGTCCCGGTCGGGCTGGCGCCTCCGCCCGGCCAGGGATAATTTTCGCGTCGAGTCGGCAATCTCGGAGACGTACCATGAACGAGAAGAATCTGTTCCAGCCGGTGATCCTCGCGCTTGGCATCACCGTGCTGGCCGCGTTTACCACCGCCGAAACGCGCCAGGGCGCGGTGAGCATCGCCGGCCAAGACGGCCCGAACATCTCGGGCACCTGGGTTCTCAACCGGGAGGACAGCGATGATCCCCGGGAAGCCATGCAGGAGGCCATGCAACAGGGCGGTGGCCCGGGACAGGGCCAGAAGGGAGGCGGCCAGAGTGGTGGAGGCCGTTCTCGCGGCGGGTCCAGTGGTCGCCGGCCCTCGGGCACCAGCGATCCCGGCGCGGTGGGCGCCTCGCCGGAACAGATGCAGCAGATTCGGCGCCTCATGCAGGAGGCGGCCCGCGCAGCGCAGCGCATCGTCATCGAGCAGACAGACTCCACGGTCGTCGTCACGACGGACCGGGGGCAGCGAGTGCTGTACTCCGACAACCGCAAGATCGAGGTGACCGCGCCCAACGGCATCGACATGGAGCTCAAGACCAAGTGGGACGGGGACAAGCTCAAGGTCGAGACCCGGTGGGATGGCGGCGTGAAGATCACCGAGGAATACCAGGTCAAGGGCGAGCAGCTGAATCTCAACATCCGGATCGAGACCACCCGGCCGCGCCGGAGGGTGCGGTTCAACCTGGTGTACGATCTGGCGACGTAGTTTCCGGAAGAGCATTACGCGATTCCAGGCCCCGGGCTTTGCGCTCGGGGCCTTTTTTTTGTGGTGGCTGAGAATCACTGAGTAAATGGCCACCGAGTACTGAACACGGTTGAACGGCGAGGCATGGCCCCGCTACCGCGAGAAGGATTCTCGAGGGGGTTGCAAGTATCTATTCGGATGTATAACATACGGCATGCGCAAGGGGCGCTTTCTCGCGGAATTCGAGCTTTACATCATGCTGGCCCTGGCTCGGCTGGGGGATGAGGCCTATGGCGTCACCATTCGACAGGAGATCGAGGTCCGGACCGGCCGGCCGGTCTCCATCGGGGCCGTGTACGCCACACTCGGCCGCCTGGGCGACAAGGGACTCGTCGATTTCCGGGTGTCCGAACCGCTGCCGGTGCAGGGCGGGCGCTCTCGCAAGTATTGCCATCTCACGCCCCAGGGTCGGAAGGCCCTCGTGCACTCCACCGGGATGCTCGCCCGGATGATGGACGGCCTGGTGCCGGAGTTCGATCCCGGCCGGAGTACCTCGTGAGCCCGCCTCGGCTGCCCGCGTTGCTCGTACGAGCGGCGGTCGAGCGGTGCGAGCGCCGGTTCGTGCTGGCGGACTTGCACGAGGAGTATGACGCGGTCGTGGCTTCCCGAGGCCGGGCAGCCGCGCGCCGTTGGTACTGGGGACAGGCGCTCCGCTCCCTGGGGCCCAGCATCGGCCGCCGGTTGTTCCGCCGACGCCGGGGTGCGCTGCGTCGCCCCGGTGGCCGCCGCGGTGGAATCTTCCGCGACATCGTACAGGACGTCGAGTACGGATTACGTGGCTTCGTCCGGGCTCCCGGGTTTACCGTAGTTGCGGTGTTGACCCTGACGCTTGGCATCGGCGCCAGCACAGCGATCTACACCGTGGTGAATGCGGTCCTCTATCGTCCGCTGCCGTTCGCCGAGCCGGAGAAGCTTGTCACCCTGTGGGAAACCAAGTTGGACGGTGGGCCCGCGCCATCCCGGGTATCGCCTCCCAACTTTCTTGATTGGCGAGAACAGAACGATGCGTTCTCGGGCGTCGCCGCACTTTCGCAGGGCGGCTTCGTGCTCACCGGTGATGGTGTGGCCGAGCGGGTGGCCGGCATGGTGGTGTCCGCGGGGTTCTTTCCATTGCTCGGCGTGCGCGTCGAGCTCGGGCGCGGATTCGTGCCGGAAGATGAGTCCGGGGCAAACGGTCCGGTGGTCATCGTCAGTCACGGGTTTTGGACGAGCCGATTCGCTGCGGACCCGGCCGCGGTGGGCAACTCCGTCCTTCTGGATGACATCGAACACCTGGTTGTAGGGGTACTTCCCGCGGACTTTCAGTTCATCGAGCACGCCGATCTGTGGACGCCCATGGCGTTTCCGCCAGAGGCCAGACGCGACGCGATGCGCGGCGCGCGATATCTGGAGGTCATGGCGCGACTGGCCCCCGGCGTTTCGCTTGCGGCGGCTGGGGAGCGGATGGACGCGCTGGCGCGTCGCCTCGAGGCTCACCCGAACAACGCCGGATGGGGCATCTCGCTGCAGCCACTGCACGAGCATGTGGTCGAGGGTTTTCGGTCGGCGCTCCACTTGATCCTTGCGTCGGTGGGGTGCGTCATGGTCATCGCCTGTGCCAACGTGGCCAACCTGGTCGTCGCGCGATCCGCCAAGCGCTCGAGAGAGAGCGCGTTGCGATCCGCTCTCGGGGCATCGCGGCTGCGGCTGTTCCGGCAGGCCTTCACCGAGAACACGCTCCTCGCCTTGGGCGGCGGCGCCCTCGGGGTGGTGATCGCCCACTGGACCATCGTCCCGTTGGTGCGCCTGGCCCCTACGGCACTCCCACGTCTGGACGGCGTCGGGGTGGACGCCTCCGTACTCGCATTTGCGGTTGGCGTGTCCTTGTTCAGCGGATTGCTGTTCAGCCTCTTGACAGTCTTCTTTGGATCCGGGGCTGATTCGAGCGCTTTTCTTCGGACGACGGGTGTCGGCGACGGGCGTGGGCGATGGCGAATACGCAACGTGCTGATCGTTTCGGAGGTCGCGCTGTCTCTGGTGTTGTTGGCCGGCGCCGGGTTGATGACCCGCAGCTTCATGCAGATGCGCCACGTGGATCCCGGGTTCGTCTTCGAAGACATCGTCACCGCTTCCGTGTTCCTCCCGAGCTACCGGTACGGCGCGCCCGAACAGAAGGCCGCGTTTTACCGCGATCTATTGACCGGCCTTGCGAGTCTCGACGGGGTGCGGTCGGTTGGCGCGACCACCAACCTGCCCATGAGTGGCTCGGGCATGACCTTCGGTTTCCGGATTCGATGGACAAGCGACGAACGAAGGACAGCAAACTTTCGCCGAGTATCATGCGGCGAGTGCCGACTACTTCCGGACGATGGGGATTCCGTTCACCAGTGGGCGGAAGTTCAACGCTGCCGAGAGTGCCGGGGAGGTCGACGTGGTCATCGTCAACCAAACTTTGGCGCGGCGCCATTTCGGGGAGGCTGATCCCGTCGGACGACGCATGACGGTCGTTTCGCAAACCGGTCCCGTGTCACGGGAGATCGTGGGGGTGATCGGCGATGTGCGGCACGCCGGGCTGGCCTCTACACCGCGCGCCGAAGTCTATGTGCCCCTCGGTGCCGATCCGTGGTCCTTCGCAACCGTCGTCATCAGTGGATCGGGTGACGCGGAGCGATGGCGAGCAGCCATCGGGGCCCAGCTGGCACGGCTCGATCCGGCGCTGCCGCCCGGCCCCGTACGACCCATGACCCAGCTCATCAGCACCTGGCTGGCCCCGCTACGCTTCCAGATGTTCCTCGTCAGTCTCTTCGCGGTGTTGGCCCTCGTGCTTGCCGGTGTCGGGATCTACGGCGTCATCGGTTTTCTCGTGGGGTCGCGCACCAATGAAATCGGCGTGCGAATGGCCTTGGGTGCCGATGACTCCGAGGTGTTCCGACTCTTCCTGCACCAAGGACTCGGGTTGGCGGGGGCGGGTTTGGTGCTGGGACTTGCCGGGGCGGCTGTGCTGGTGCGTTTTGTTCGGAGTTTTCTCTTTCAGGTTCCACCCTACGATCCGGTGACGTTCGTGGGAATCTCCGTCCTCGTTCTCGCCGTGGCGGCTGTCGCGAGCTACCTTCCCGCCCGCCGCGCCACGGCGGTCGATGCGGTGCAAGCCCTACGAACCGACTAGCGGCACGTTGTCGATGAGGCGGACGCCATCGATGACCACGGCGGCGAGACGCCGGCCGAACATCTCTTCGACGTACTCCACTTCGATGTTCCGCGCCTCGAGCGCGGTCCGCACCGCCGATGGGGAATCGCCGTCCTTGAGGATGCGGGCAAATTCCGCCGCGAGGGTGCGGCCGTCGGCGGACAGCAACGCGTTGCGCGAGCTCAGGGCGACGCCGTCGGGATCGCGGACGATAGGGCAGCGGCGGATTTCCACCCCCAGAAAAAACGCCTTCACCATCTCCTTGATCAACTGGTATTGCTGGTAGTCCTTCTCGCCGAAGTAGGCCCGCTGCGGCTGGATGATATTGAAGAGCCGCATCACCACGCTCAGGACCCCGTCGAAGTGCCCGGGTCGGTGGGCGCCACAGAGGAGCTTGCTCACTTCGTTCTCCGTGACTTCAAAGCGGCAGTCGTCGGGGTAAATCGTGTCTCGGTCTGGCAAGAACAGATAGTCGACCTTCAGATCTTCGAGCAGGGCTCGATCGTGATCCAACGGCCGTGGATAGGTCTGGAGATCGGTCGGGTCGTTGAACTGCGTCGGGTTGACGAAGATGCTGACGACCGTCCGGTTGTTCTCGGCGAGACTCTGTTCGATGAGTGAGGTGTGACCCGGGTGTAGGGCACCCATCGTAGGGACGAACCCGAGGGAAACTCCTTTGCGCTCGAGTTCGTCGCGCACGGGCTTCCACGTGCGGGCGGTCTCGACGGTGGTGGTCACTCGTAGCTTTCGGCCTCGCTGGGGAACGAGCCGTTCTTGACGGTACGGTCGAACTCTTCGACTGCGCGGGTGAGCAGACCGTGACCGTCTTCGAACATGCGCACGAACCTGGCCTTGAAATCCCGGTTGAATCCGGCCAGGTCGTGCAACACCAACACTTGCCCATCACAGTGGGGGCCGGCGCCGATTCCGATGGTGGGAATCTGCACGTTCTCCGTGATCTGTTGGGCGGTCTTCGTGGGTACCGCTTCCAGCACGAGACTGAAGCATCCGACGGCCTCGAGACGTTGAGCGGCCTCGACGAGGTCGGCCGCCGCCTCGGCGCCCACGCCTTGCACCTTGAAGCCCCCCAAGCTGTTCACCGCCTGCGGTGTCAGTCCGAGATGTCCCATCACCGGCACGCCGGACTGGACGATGTGCTTGACGACGTCGTCGTGGCCTCCGACGCCTTCGAGCTTCACCGCGTTCGCCCCCGCCCGAACGAGTTGCTGCACGCAATCTATGGCGGGCCCGAGGCCCTTGCGAAACGACAGGAACGGCATGTCGGCGATGATGAACTTGTTGTGTGCGCCCCGGGCCACGGCTTGTGTGTGGATCGCCAGCATGTCGGGCGTGGCGGGCAGGGTCGACTCGTGGCCGTGCATGACCATGGCGGCGCTGTCGCCGACTATCAACGCATCGATGGGCGTTTGATCGAGAATCCGCGCGGACCAATAGTCGTAACAGGTCGTCATCGAGATCCGGCGACCTGCGGATTTCATCTTCCGAAAATCGAACACGTTCATGGCCGGCTCGTGGCGTCGTGTGGGGCAACGGCCTCGACAAAGGCCCGGTACACTGCTTGGAACGGGTCTCCCTCGAGGGCGGCGATGTTGGCGTCCACGGTCTGGCGATCGCCTCGCACGAGCGGACCCGTGGCGGCGTTGGTGGGGGCGAGTTCGAGGTTGAGAGCGACCTGCTTGAGGTACGGTACCGCGATGTTGCGCGGGAGGGCGAGGCGTTCCTCGAACGTGTCGAACAGCTTGCTCCAGAGAACGGTGGTGCAATTCCCGGCCAGCACTGCGAGACTGTGATACAGTGGTCGCAGCTCCTGCGCGATGGTGTAGTGCGGGTTCGGCAGCTCGGGGAATATCTCGTCGAAGGTATGTGGGCCTTCCTCGCAGACGAACGGAATCGTGGCGTACGTCGATAAGGAGTAGAGCTCACCAGCGAAGGTCGACAGCGGGTGCATGCTTTGCGCGTGGGGGGTGGTCAGGCTGCCGGAGAAGTGCACCAGGGTCTTTTCCGCGAGTTCTGGATGGGAGGTGATGAACGGCTCGATGGCGACGTCGTTGATCAGCACCAGCACGATCTGGCAGGGGCCGACGGCGGTGCCGAGGGAGAGGGACGCGTCGTGTTCCAGGCGGCGGGACCACCGGCGGTAGGGGACGGCCAGGGACTCGAAATAGCATCCCATGTGCAGGGCCATGTGCCCGTCGCCGATGACGCCGTAGCGCGTGGCCGTGGAGTCCAAAGCCGGTCCCATGCATGAACCTAACCTGGGTGACGGGAAAGAATGCAGTGGTCGGCGGCCCGCGCCTTGACAGCCTGGGGCGCCCGAACTAGAATGAGTTCCACAATTGAGGACCGTGGTGATTTGCCGCATATTGCTGCCACGTTAAACAACAGGCTAAAAAGCGAAGGCCCGCGGCGCATGCTCGGGCTTTTCTTGTATCGCTAGAGTCGTTGTTTTCGGCATGCTCATCCCCACGGTCGCTCGCCCGAGCGGCTTTTCTTGCGCCGCCAAACGCACACTGTCGACGGCACAGCCGAGGATGAGACATGGCGACGACTCTGACGGAACCAACCGTACGGGCCCTGCCCCTACGCTGCCGGAACTGCGGCGGAGCACACCCGCCCGGCCCTCACGCGATCTGCGAGGATTGTCTCGGGCCGCTGGAGCCGGCGTACGACCCGGCGCGCCCGCTTCCCGACCGTGAGACGATCGCGTCACGCCCTCCTTCGCTGTGGCGATACCGGGAGTGGCTGCCGCTCGACGGTGCCATCTCGCGCTCCACCGACACCGGGTTCACCCCGCTCATTGACGCACCGGTGCTGGCTCGCCGGCTCGGCGTGGCCCGCGCGTGGATCAAGAACGACGCGGTTTCCCATCCCAGCCTCTCGTTCAAGGACCGCGTGGTCGCGGTCGCGATCAACGCGGCCGAAGCGTTCGGGCTCGACACACTGGGGTGCGCTTCGACGGGGAATCTCGCCAACGCCGTGGCCGCCCACGCGCGCCGAGCCCGCCTCGACGCTTGGATCTTCGTTCCCGACGATCTCGAGCTGGCGAAGATCATCGGCACCGCCGTGTACGGTGTGCATCTCGTGCGCGTGCGCGGCACTTACGACGACGTGAACCGGCTCTGCGCGCAGGTAGCGGATCGCTTCGGCTGGGGGATCGCCAATGTCAACCTTCGCAGCTACTACGGCGAGGGATCCAAGACCGTCGCGTTCGAAATCGTGGAACAACTCGGTTGGCGCCTGCCGACTGCCGTCGTGGCACCCATGGCCGGCGGATCGCTCCTGACCAAGCTCCACAAGGGGTTTCGGGAATTCCGGGACGCCGGATTGACCACGGGAGACGCGCCGCGCTTGTACGGCGCGCAAGCTGCGGGGTGTGCGCCAATCGTGCGCGCGGTGGAACGGGGAGACGAAAGGGTGGTTCCCGAGAAACCCAACACCATCGCCAAGTCTCTCGCGATCGGCAGCCCGCCGGACGGCGGCTACGCGGCGCAAACCATTCGGGAAACGAACGGCTGGGCCGCCGCGGTGAACGATGCCGACATTGTGGCCGGGATTCGCATCCTTGCCGAAGACGTGGGGGTGTTCACCGAGACCGCCGGCGGGGTGACCGTGGCTGCCGCTCTGACCCTGGCGCGGCAGGGCCGGCTCCGTCGCGATGACGAGGTGGCATTGTGCATCACGGGCAACGGTCTCAAGACGGTCGACGCGGCGCAGTCCGCGTCGCCACAGGCACCGGTCATCGACCCCAAGCTGCGCGAGGTGTCCGCCCTGGTCGACGCAGGCGGCAGCCGGCGGGATGGCGATGCCGGCGATCAAATCACTCACCAGGAGGAGGTGTGACATGTCCGTAACTATCAATCTTCCCGCCGTACTGGCCAAGCTCGCCGATGGGCACGGCGCCATCGAGGCGGACGGCGCCACGTTGGGGGCCGCGATCGACGATGTGGCGGGCCGGTTCCCTCGTCTTGCGCCGCGGCTGCGCGATGAAAACGGCGACCCTTACGCCTTCGTCACGTTCTATCTCAACGACGAGGACATTCGGTTCAACGACGGATTCGGGACCACTGTACGTGACGGTGATGAGGTGACCATCGTTCCGGCGATTGCGGGTGGGTGATCGCATGACGACGACCGTATTGCCGGAACCCAAGTCGCTGCCCACACTGTCGCACGAAGAGATTCTGCGGTACTCGCGCTCGGCGTGTTGCCCGCCGTGATCGGAAGCCTGCAGGCCCTGGAGACCATCAAGACCATCCTGGGTATCGGCGACACATTGGTGGGTCGCTTGCTGCTGTTCCACGCCTTGCACCTCCGCTTCCGCGAGCTCCGGTTGCGCAAGGATCCCGAGTGCCCCGCGTGCGGAGAACATCCCACGGTCACCGGGCTCATCGACTACGAGCGCTTCTGTGGCCTGGAAGTCGAACCGGCCTTCACGGGGCCGGAGATCTCCGCCCCCGAGTTGGCGCATGAGATCGACGACAGATCTGATGTGGTCATCATCGACGTCCGTGGGCCACACGAGCTCGACATCTGCCGGATCGAGGGCGCGATCCCGATTCCCCTGGGTGAGCTGCCCAGCCGGTTGAGCGTGTTGGACGGGCACTGGAACGTCGTCACGCTCTGTCACAAGGGCGTGCGGTCGCTGAAGGCCCTCGAGATCCTCCAGAGCGCGGGGTTCTCACGCGTGCGCAGCCTCCACGGCTGAATCGATGCGTGGTCGCGGGCGGTCGATCCGACGATCCCGAGGTATTGAGGTGGCCAAGCGAGGGGTGTCGGTAGTCAAGTTCGGCAGCTCCGTGCTGCGCGACGAGCGGGATCTGCCCCGCGCCGTCCTCGACATCTATCGGGATTGGCGCCGAGGGTACGACGTGGTGGCGGTCGTGTCGGCCTTCGCAGGGACGACGGACCGCCTCCTGGAGGACGCGCTCCGCCACTGGGGGAACCCCGAGGCGCGGGCCTTGGCCCGATTGCTGGCCACGGGCGAATCGGTGGCCGCGGCGACGTTGGGGTTGCAACTCGACGAGTGCGGCATCCCACACACGGTACTTGATCCACAGCAAGTGGGGCTGCGAACCTGCGGCAACGTCTTGGATGCCGAGCCGCGGGCGCTGGACGCCGCGGTCGTGCATCGCGCTCTTGCAGAGACCGGTATCGTCGTGCTTCCTGGTTTCGCCGGATGTGACGCCGACGGCATGACGAACCTGCTGGGGCGCGGCGGATCGGACCTCACCGCGCTGTTCTTGGCGCAGCAACTCGGGGCCGCGAGCTGCCGCATGGTGAAGGACGTCGAGGGACTGCACCCGCACGACCCCCACGGCGGCACGCCGTCTACCCAACCGTACGCGACGGCGTCGTGGGCCGAAGCCCTTCGTGTCGGCCGGGCGTTGGTACAACCCAAGGCCATGGAGTTTGCCCAGCGACATCGCGTGCGCTTTGCCATCGGGGCGCCGGGGTCGGCGAACGGTACGAAGGTGGGGCCCTACGAGACGAGACTCCGCGCCGAGGCATCCCGCCCTCGTGTTCGGGTCGCACTGGCGGGTCTCGGGACCGTCGGACTCGGTGTGTACCGCTGGCTGCGTCGCTACCCGGAGCAGTTCGAGGTCGTGTGTATCTTGGTAGAGCAGGCCGGCAAGCCTCGGCCGAACGATGTAGACGGCGCGTTGCTGACCACGGACCCGTGGGCGCTGTTGAACGACGATGCCGACGTGCTCGTGGAGTTGATCGGCGGTACCGACACCGCCAAGTCGCTGCTCGACCACGCCATCACGTCCGGGATCGACGTGGTGACGGCGAACAAGGCGCTCCTCGCGTCCAATCTCCACTATCTGCAGCGCGGTGTCGTGAGCGACGAGCCACGAGTGCGTTGCTCCGCGAGTGTTGGCGGAGCCGTCCCGGTGCTGGAAGGGCTGGTGGAAGCAGCACGCCACTCGAGGATCGATCGGATCGAGGGCGTCTTGAACGGTACGTGCAATTATGTCTTGGATCGTGTGGTAAACGGATGCGACTTCGACCTGGCGGTTCGCGAAGCGCAGGAGAAGGGCATTGCTGAACGAGACCCGTCCCTCGACCTCAGCGGCAGGGACTCGGCGAGCAAACTCGCCGTCGCGGCGTTTATTGCCCTCGGCGTCCAACTCGACCCCGACACCATCGACCGACAAGGAATTGATCAACTGCCACCCGAACGGATCGCGCGTGCAGCGAACGAAGGCAAGGTCCTACGGCTCGTTGCCCAACTCGAGCGCACGGAGACCGGTTGGCACGCTCGAGTTCATCCCGTAGAACTTTCGCCAGAGCATGCCTTGGCGCGGACGCGAGGCGAGGAGAATGCCGTCGTCGTGTATGGCGGCGGGGCGAGCGCGAGAGTACTGCGGGGTAAGGGAGCCGGCCGGTGGCCGACCACGACGTCGGTCCTGGCAGATCTCTTGGATCTCCATCGCGCGCGGTCGAGAGCGCACAGGGTCAGGTCTCACCCGTTCCGCAGCGATTCCATCGGATCGGCCCGGCCCGCTCTGCGGGCCGGCAGATAGCTCGCCGTGATGGCCACGACGCCGAGGATCAACGCGACCGCACCGAATGTCACCGGATCGGTCGTGGTGATGCCGAACATCAGGCTTTGCAACACGCGCGATGCGCCCAGTGCCCCGGCGATGCCGACGCCGAGTCCCGCCAGGGTGAGCAGGGCCCCGTGGCGGACGATGAGCCGGGTGACGTCTCTGGTGTTGGCACCGAGCGCCACGCGAATCCCCAGCTCGCGTTGTCGCTGCCCCACGGTATACAGCACGGAGCCGTAGATGCCGCCGGCGGCGAGCAACAGGGAAATGGCCGCAAATGTCGTCACCAACAGCGAATAGAACCGTGGTCCGGTCACCGACCGAGCCACGTGTTGCCGCATGGTCATGATCTCGCCCACGGGCAGGTCGGGTTCGAGGGCCCACACGCTCTCGCGCAACGCTTTTGCCAGCGACACGCCATCGGTCCGGGTTTTCACCCCCACGCTCAGGTCCTCGAAATCGCCGCCAAAGATGGCGTGGGGCACGTAGACGTTGAAGTCCTCGTCACGGTGGAGTCCCCAGTGTCGAATGTCCTTCACGACCCCGATCACCTCGACCTCGGTGTTTCCGATGCGCACAAAACGGGCCTGTCCCGCGGCATCCTCGTCCCCGAACAGGCGTTCCGCCAACCCAGCACTGAGAATCGCGGGCGCGGTGGCCCTGTTGCCATCCGCCGCCGTGAACCCGCGGCCGGCGATGAGATCGGCTTTGAGGGCCGTGAGATAGCCCGGGGTTACCGGATGGATGATCGCCAACGGGGCCTCGTCTTCGGATTCCGGCACGTCGTGGATACGCGTCATCCAGCAGCACAGGTGGTCCACCTGATCGCCCAACGGTTGCGTGGTGCCGGCGCCAACCTCCTCGACGCCGGGAAGCGCGGCGATGCGCTCGATCAGGTCTTCCACGAACCGGAGTCGTCGTTCCTCGCTGTACGTGGGACCGAGGTACAGCGGCATGGTCAGCAAGTTGTCCGACTCGAAGCCCGGATCCACGTTGCGCAGCCGCACGAAGCTGTTGAACAACAGTCCGGCGCCCACCAGGAGTACCAAGGCCACCGCGATCTCGGTGACGATCAACCCGTTGCGGAGTTTGAAGCGCCCCCGGTCGGCCGTCGCCGCGGAGACGACGTTCTTCAATGTGTCGTTCACATCGGCTCGTGCCGCCTGGAAGGCCGGGACGATCCCGAACACCACGCCGGTGGCCGCGGAGATCGCCAGGGCAAAGCCCAGCACGCGAAGGTCGACCGCGATATCGCCGATACGGGGAATCCCGCCTGGATTGTACGCTTCGAAGGCATTGACGCCGAGAAATGCGATGGCCACACCGACCACGCCGGCCGTGACGGAGAGCAAGATGCTTTCGGTGAGCATCTGGCCGATGATGCGGCCTCGGGCCGCGCCCAGCGCCGAGCGCAGGGCCATCTCGCGCTGCCGCCCGGTGCCCTGGGCCAGGAACAGATTGGCCACGTTCGCGCACGCGATGAGCAGCATCAGTCCCACGGCCCCGAGCAGCATGTAGAGGGAGCGGGCCACGTCCCCCGTAGTCGCATGCAACATGGGCACTAGCGCATAGAGCCGAGTGGAGCCGTCTCGCCGGCGATTGAACTCCGGGTACTCGACGGCCAATGCCTCCGCCACGACATCGAATTCGGCCTGCGCCGACTCCACAGTGACGCCCGGGCCGAGTCGGGCCAAGACACGCAGCACGTACCAGTTGCGCCCCTGGACCGCGGGGTCGGCGAGATCCATGGGAAGCCAGATGTCGACGTTGTTTCCGACGGCCACCTCGGGCGGCTGGAAATTCGGGTCGAGCACTCCGACGACCACGACGGGGTGGGCGGAGAGCGTGATCGTGCGGCCGATGATCGTAGGGTCGCTTCCCCAACGCTGTTGCCACGCGGCGTGACTCAACACGGCGACGCTGGGTGGACCCTCGAAGTCGTCTCCCGCAAACAACCTGCCTCGCAGCGGCAACGTCCCGAGGAGTCGGAAGAAGTGGGGTGTGACGGATGCGGTCTCGAGACTCACGGGGGGGCCGTCGCCGGTGAGATCCCGGTCCCCGGGCCGCACGGCTGCCATGACGGAGAACAGTTCCGTACGATCCCGCCAATCCTCGTACAGGGGGACCGGATGGCCCGGATTGGCCACGAACACCAACTCTTCCGGATCGGGGTAGGGAAGATCCTCGAGCAAGACGCCGTCGACCACGCTGAAGATCGTCGTCGTCGCCCCGACACCCAGCGACACGATGGCGATGGCGGTCAGCGAGAAACCCGGTTTGTTGGCGAACGATCGAATCGCGAATCGCAAGTCTTGCAACAAGGTCTCGAACATGTTGCCTGTGCTCCGCGTTTTGTTCGGGCCGTTGAGCCTCGGCCGCTTGGGGCGATGGTGCCGGCCGACCAGTGCGTCCCACCGCTCGCGAGCCGCACATCCGATGGCGCGGAGGAGCGAACGTCGCCACAGGCGCGCCACGGCCCAGAAGCCGCCGCGTGCCATGGCGTCGCGGTACAAATCTCGAAACGTCTCCACCGCGTCGCGGGAGTGGGCCTGCCGATATTCGTCGGGCATGGCCCACAGAAGGGCCGCATAGAGTTTCTCCGAAGTGTGCAAACCGCGCACCGAGCTTTCCGTCGTCATGAGCGGGCTCACTCCGATTCGGGGACGAGATTTCTGGCGCGGGCCGCGGCGGCCAGCTTGTCGATTCGCGCCGCTTCCCGGGTCACCACCCGCCGGCCGAACCCGGTGATTGCATAGTACCGCCGCCGCTCGTCGTGGGAGTCCGGCGCGGGCCGGCGGTCGGACTCCTCCACGAGGCCTTGCCTGATCATCCGCTTCAGCGAGCGGTACAGGTTGGCCGGATCGAGCCGGACTTCCCCCTCGGATTGCCGCTCGACCTCTTTGACCAGCCCGTACCCGTGGCTTTCCTGATCCACGAGAGAGAAAAGAATGAGGAAATCCCGGGGATTCATCGGGACCTGTGACTCCGTCGCAGGATCGTGAGCGGTGCTCGGTGGCATGGGTGCTCCCTGTGGTGACCGGGGGATAATATTAGTCGATTGACTACTAGTCAAGTGACTAATAAATCCACACGTGAAAACGGCCGGCAGCACTGGCTGCCGGCCGTTGGGAAGCCACCAGAATAGGTCGATCAGTTGCCGATTTCGGCGATCGCCCAGAGGATCATCCGTCGGACCTCGGCATTCCGCTCCTTCTCCACCGCGGTGGCCAGGGCGTCCAGTGCCGCCGGGCTTTCGATCTCACCAAGGGCCCACGCCGCCTGCTGGCGCACGTCGGGGCTCGATGCCTCGAGCAGCGCCCTGCCCAGGGCGTTCACGGCCTGTGGGCTCTCGATCTCGCCCAGGGCCCAAGCCGCAGTGCTTTGGACTTCGCGGTCGGGGTCGTTCATCAGTGCCGCGCCGAGCGCAACCACGGCTTGGGGACTTTCGATCTCACCCAAGGCCCAGGCAGCCATGCGACGGATATTCGGGGCATTGCTATTGTCGTTCAGCGCGATGCCCAGCGCCCGCACGGCCCCGGGATTTTCGATCTCCCCCAGGGCCCAGGCGGCCATGCTCTGCACCTGGTGGTCCCGATCGTTGACCAGGGCCCGCCCCAACGCGTTGATCCCGGCGGGGTTCTCGATCTCCCCGAGGGCCCACGCCGCCATGCGGCGTACGTCGACGTTGGGGTCTCTGAGCAACGCCGCGCCCAATGAACTGATGGCCCCCGGGTGCTCCATTTCGCCCAGGGCCCACGCGGCGGCGGTCTTCACTTGCACTGCCGGGTCGTCGAGCAGCACCTCGCCGATGGGGGCCACGGCCTGTGGGGACTCGAACTCCGCCAGCGCCCGCACCGCCTGCTCGCGGACCTGCACGTTCTCGTCGTGGAGCAAGGCAATCATGGCATCCATGGCGCCGCGCTGCAGCTGCACGCCACGGCTCCGCTCCCGCATCCTGGCGGCATCCCGGTACGACCGTTCGTATTCACGCATGGCCCGCGCATACTCCCGCTGCAAGCGCCGGATCTCCGACGCGTCGAGGCCTCGGGTGGACGGCGCGGGGGGCGCGCGCAGAGGGAGGTTGACGGTGACCCGATGCTCCGGGCCATCTCGAAGACGAAGGGTTAGGGCCAACCCGAACGGAACCAGCAAGGCCGCCAGACCGGCTGCGATGAGCTGCGGCGTCGTGTGTGGCCACCAGCGGCGTTTGCGGGATTCTTCGCCGGCAAATCCGCCCGCCCTACGCTTCGCCACGATCTCGGGCCACAACTCGCGCTCGGGTGTCGCTTCCAGCGGCAGTCCCCCAATGGCCTGTACCGTGTTTTGCAGCTCCTCGAAGGCCTCCTGCCACTCGGGATCGGTTTCCAATCGCTCCCGAACGTACGCCAGGGTTTCTTCATCGAGCTCTTCGTCGAGGTACAACGAGAGGAGTTCTTCCATATCCATGCCGGCGTCGTGCTCGTTGGCATCCATATACTCGTTCATCGTTCCAAGGCCTCCCGTACAAGCCGTCGTGCCCGGCTCAATTGTGACTTTACCGTCCCCTCCGCCACGTTGATCAACTCCGCGATCTCGCGATACCGGTAGCCTTCGATGTCGTGGAGGATGAGGATTTGTTTCGCGCCGTCCGGCAGCAGGGCAATCGCCTGCTCCAGATCCATGCGCGTGTCAGGCATCGCATCGCGTGCCTCGCTGGCAAATTCTTCTATGTCCCCCGGCTGCAGCTCCCGTGCCGCGCGCCGCTTTTCGGTCCGCATGCTCGTGAGCACCACGTTCACGCTCAGCCGGTGCAACCACGTGCCGAATGCGCTCTTGAACTGAAACGACGAGAGCGTGTTCCAGGCGCGCACGAACGCGTCCTGGGTGAGTTCCTCGGCTCGGCCGGGATCGCTCACCATCCGCAGACACACGGCATACACGCGCCGGCCGTGCTTGCGGTACAACCGCTCGAACGCCTCGCCATCGCCAGCCTGGGCTTCGCGGACGAGATCGCGCTCGCGAAGCGCTGTTTGAGTCCACCCCGTCGCGTCGGTCACGGATTCCAAGCCCGGATCCGAGGTCGCCGACTGGGCGAGGGGAGGGTATTGAGCAACAGCTGAGAGTGAAAACGACACAATGGCAACTCCTCGAACGCCTGAACGGCGTTGACTCTGTTGTTGGTGGTTGGATGTCTGCGCATGTCGTTTCGTTCGAATCGAGTCCGACGGGTCTCCCCAAGGGATGGGACCTCGTGGCAACCTATTGTAACCCGTCCGCACCGGATGATCCCGGCTGCACCGTCGGCGGCCACGGCCTACGGGGCAAGATCTCGTAAGTCATTGCAGTGAAACGCTTTTCTGGCTGGTCACGACGTAGGATGCACGAGGCCTTCAAGCCGAGTCTTCCCTCATATATATGGACCGAGGGGTGATTGCAGATTGCAGATCGAACGTTGCCGATTCTAGATCGACACCAGGCCGGCTTCTTGCAATCACCGGCCCGCAAACTGGCATCGACTATCGTATGGATCTGACCTTCGCGAGTTCCAGCGCGTCGGAGCTCGCCGCCGCGTTCCTCCCGGCCGCGATCACCATCGGCTTGGCGGCACGGTGATAGGGGCGACGCATGCGTCGCCCCTACCACCTTCTGCTATCGTCCGGGCATATTGCTACCGGCCTGTCGGTGCCGGCATGTTGCTGAGGCTCCACACGTACGCAGCGAGTGCGCGGGTCTGATCCCATGTGACGTTCATCCCGCCTTGGGGATTCATCTCGAACGGCCGGGTCTCGTCGGCGAAATCCCGGCGGCGCACACCCCAGAAAATTGTCTGGAAGATTCCCTCGAGGTCGCCTTCACTCTGCACCCACTCCTCGTCGGTCAGATTTGGAGCCCGCCGGGTGCCGGTGGCGTCGTCCCCGTGGCACCGGGTGCAACTGCCGTTGTTGAAGAGGCTGTCTCCCAGGGCGATCATCCCGAGGAAGCGAAACGGCAGGTCCCTGTTGAGCCACTCCCGAGCCGTTTCGGGAAATGGGGGGCCCTGCTGGGTACTCGCCGCGGCGGGCACGATCAGAACGGCGAGTAACACGAACGGAAGTACTCTGCGCATGGCTCCTCCTGCCTTCCCGTGATGGCCAAGAACGATGGGAGAATATATCGGCCGACCCCCCGGCGTCGTGCGGTGGGCCGGTCAGAGAAGTGTCAGGAATTCCGGAAGGTCCGTCCTAGTGGACCCTGGTGAAGTCGAACGCCAGCTCCTCGAGGAGGCCGTCGCGCTGGCGCACCGCCACGAACACCTGCAGGCCATCGTGGCCCTGGCGGCGGAAGGTCAGGCTTCCGAAATAGATCGCGTCGGGATCGATTCGAATGAGCCGGAACGTCACCATCTCGTCCTTGTCTTCCCAACCCGTCAGGTCGGCGTTGAAGTGCTTGAGACGTAGTTCGATCGACCCCTCGTGCTCGACCATGGCCATCATTTCGTAAAACACCACCTGCCCGTCGCGGACCGCGCGGAACACCCCCGCCATGGCAGCTCCGCTCGGCTCCATCCACGTCTCCGCCGCGTCCCCGCCGAGGCCCGTCCCGCGCCATCCGCCGGCCAGCCAGGCCACGTCGGCGATCGTGGCCGGGGGGGAGACGGCCGCTGAATCCCGCTGCAGGGTGTTTAGGGTGTGTGGCGATTGGGCCCTGGCCTGGCCGGTCAGCGCACCGGCCAATAGGACGAGTGCGCCGAGTGCGGCCGGTGCGAGTGTGCCATTCGTGGTCATCTTGGTGCCTCCTGGCGGAGAGGGTTCGCTGGGTTCGGACCTTCTCCCCATCGACGAACCGAGCGGCTGGATTTCGACAGCCACCGTTCGCGGACACTCCGGCCGAGCGGCTATTCTACTATGAAATACGGGTCGCCGGACCACCCGGGTCAATCCGATGCCGGTGTTTGCGGACGGAATGACGTCCTGCCGCTATTCGGTCCGCAACGCCTGCATCGGATCGACTCGGGTTGCCCGCCGTGCAGGGAGGTACCCAGCCAGCGCGGCAACTAGCCCCAGCGTCACCGGTACGACCGCGAAGATGAGCGGATCTCTCACACTCACGCCGAAGACCATCGAATATGAGACTGCTGACCGCGAGCGCCGGCCCATGAAGCCGGCGTCGATACGAAGTAATCGCCATTGAGCCGGTCACCCAAGGGGGCCATCTCCTCGGGAACGTTTACAGGATATTCTACCACAACGAAGCCATTGACATCAATTGGGGCGAATTTTGGGAAAGGTTTATGGAGGACCCCACGCCGTTCTCTTCCCTATGTACGACCGAGCTGTTCACCAAAGCCGAGGCCAACGTGGTGCTCGCGTGGGTCAAGGCCACTTTTCCCCAGCTGAGTGGCGTAACGAAGCAGGTGGTACAGCTCTCAGAGGATGAGCCGCCCTTTCGCTCATATCCTAACGACGGAGGTTATTCGCAGTGGGACCTGTCTGGTCATTCTAAGCACCTGGGGTTCCCGGTCGGTGCCTTCGCCGACTACGACCTGTCGAACGTCATGTACGACGAGCCCCTCATCAAGATCGCTGTCCGCTTTGGGCAGTCGACTTGTTGTCTATGTCGTGGCGGGGTTGAGTCCGTGCACAGGCTAACTCTCAAGATCAGCGACCATGACAAGCGCCGGTATCGAGCAAATCGCACGCCCCTGGCTGGTTGGGTTTGTCGGCACTGTGGGATGAAGCACGGGCCAGAAACTGTCGCCCGTCTCGACTTGGCATCAGATGTCTGAATCGGTGAACCTCACATACAAGTGTGCGCCAAGAGCTGCCTTCGGAACAGCTTGCTTGCCACCGCAGCAAGTCGTCACCGCGTTGTTGAGATTACGAGAGTTTAATAGTCGTTCGGCATCAGGAGGCAAGATGAGCAACTTGAGACGACAGCTTCGCATAAACGCTATATGGCCCCTTGAGAATAATTGTTCGCCAAGACCCTCGTGGGAGTGAAGAGTGACGTTGAGGGAAATGCGCGAAAGGTGGGCGTGGCGTCGGCAAGAGGCCGGAGAGTTCAAGGCCCGAGTGGCCATGACCACCATCTGTGAGGCCGTGCTTCAGGACATCGATGCCGTGCTCATGCACGAGGAATCCGAGGTGCTGACGCTCGCAGCGGCCGCGCGGCTAAGCGGGTTTTCCCCCGGTCACCCTGGCCGGCTCATCCGATCGGGGCACATCGATAACGCTGGACGCTCAGGTGCCCCGTGGATTCGGCAAAGCGACCTCCCGATCAAGCCGGGACACTTGCCAGAGGACAAGGCACCGCGTCACATTCATACCGCCAGCAAAGAACACGTTGTGCGGTCATTCGTTGCGAACTCGAAACAGCGAGGGAATGCGAAATGGCCAAGAAGCAGAGAACGAAGAAGAGATTCTTCAGTTACACCGCTGGTGAGAAGGGTCGGAACCGCGTTCGGGTGTATCAGAAATCATCTGGGCTGCTCATGCTGGAGTATTATGAGCAGGCGATGCGAAGGCGGGTCTCGCTGGGACACCATGATGAAGGACGGGCCAAGCGGGAGGCGGATCAGATAGCCGTCCAGCTTCGCGGCGATCAACGCCCCACCGTCGAGCGAGACATCACGATCCAACAGCTCTTTGACATCTATGAACGAGAGATGACGCCGGGGAAGTCACCGTCGAAGCAGGCTCATGATCGGCGCTGCGGGGCGATGTTTCGCCGTTACTTTGGCTCCAAGTGCCACGTGGCGAC
>JAPULZ010000132.1 GCA_027294455.1 Gemmatimonadota bacterium | reverse complement strand
CGATATACACGCGCCGCCACCCGTCTCGCTCGCTCACCCAAGTGAACCGCCCTCCATCTTCGAGCCAGCGCAGGTCGTCGACCACGTCGAGCCAGGCGTCGTCCCGGTCGGTGAATACGGTGCGCACCTCACCGGTCTCCGCCGTGGCG
Source organism: Gemmatimonadota bacterium (assembly GCA_027294455.1). GTDB lineage: Bacteria > Gemmatimonadota > Gemmatimonadetes > Gemmatimonadales > GWC2-71-9 > B3T1B10. Next base: position 2,754 of record JAPULZ010000132.1, on the reverse strand, counting down.
AGAAGGACCCGATTGGTGTTCTGCGCGCGGTTCAGATACTGGACGACGATCTCGTCGGAGTTTGCCGCCCACTCCATTCTCGCGATGTAGTTGTTGCGGGGATCCCCCTCGAGGGCGAACCACGTCGTCGGACCGCCACCGGCGGAGACCACGCCTACGCGGCCTGCGGAGTTCGTCGTGCCGGCCTTGGGATACTGAATGGGAATGACGAACGAGTACAGGGAATCGGTGTCGTTGATCAGATAGAAATCCCGCACGCCCGACGCGTCAAGCTGCCAGTACGCGATCCGCGTCCCGTCCGGGCTCCACCGGAAACCATCCCGCAGGGAGAACTCCTCTTCGTAGACCCAGTCGAAGGTGCCGTTGATAATGGTGGTGGACCCGTCGTGGGTGAGCTGGGTGATGCGCCCGCTTGTCAGGTCCTCGACGTAGACGTTGTTTTGCCGCACGTACCCCACCCGATCACCGCCGGGGGAGAACTTCGCGAACATCAGTGTCGACTCCGGGGCGTCGCCGCCCAATTGTCGCAGACGGCCGATGCCCACGTCCAACACCCAATAGTCGCCCCGTGTGTTCTGACGCCACACGCGCCGGGAGTTTGTGAAGATCAAGAGACGGTCCCCGTCGGCAGACCAGCTGTAGTCTTCGATGAGCAGTGGTGTGGTTTGAGTGGGCGGCGTGAGCTGGGCGGCCGATACTATCACCTCGCGGCGTCCGCTGCGGGCGTCGTAGCGCACGATCTCCCGGGCGCCGTTCACCGCCCGCGAGGGCTCCACCGTGGTATAGCTACCGTCCTCGAGCCAACGCGCGGGACCGAAGCGTAGGGGTGCGAACTCCGGAGATGCAAAAATGCGATCGAGGGTGAGGGGTTGGGTGCGTTGGGCCGTCAATTGGACGGGGACGGCCACGGCCAGCGCCAGACATATGTAGAAGAGCTTTCTCATGATCGTGCCACGTGATGAAGGAATTCTGCTCACCTCTCTGCCGTCATCATGATCTCCACCAGCCCGGCGGTGGACATCAGCCCCGAGCCCACCACGGTGACGGGCCGGTCGGGCACGGTCTCCCGGACGATCTGCTCCACGGCTCTCGCAGTCCGGATGTCCGTGATCCACACGGCCACGTCCACGACGTTGTCGAAGCTCAACCTGCCGGCCTCCAGGGTTTGCAGGATATTCTCCAGGGCCTGACGGGTCTGGGCCCGGGCGTCTCCCGGCGCGTAGCCGTCGGGACCCCGGCCCAACATCCCTGCCAGGAAGAGCCGATCGCCCACCTGAATGGCCGGGGAGAACGGCCCGGTGGGAGGGGGTCCTCCCCCGGCGACGACCGCCTGGCGACCCGGGTCCTTCACCGCGATGCACTGGATCTCGGTGGTGAACGCCGGGTTCATGAGGCGGGCCCGCACCGTCGCCCGGGCGGGACGGGGCACCGGGAGGAACGAGGAATAGACCTCATTCATGGCTCGGAAATCACGCCCGTCGGCAAGGAACACCCGACAGCTCACCATGTCACCGTAGTCCATGTCGGCGGCCTCCAGCACGGCGCCGATGTTCTGCATCACCCGCCGAGTCTGGGTCCCCACATCCCCGGCCTCGGGCTGGTAGGTGGCGGGGTTCCGGCTCGTGGCTCCGGCAATGAAGAGCGTGTTGCCGGCGAGGATACCCCAGCTGTACGGCAGGCCCGGCCGCTGCATCCCCCCGGGAGTGATCACCCTCCGGGAGACTTCCGGCCTGGCGGCGATCATCGTCAGCTGCACCAGCGCTCCGGGGAGCGGGAGATCGGCCTCGACGGTGGCTCGTGTGGGCGGGTCGCTGGGGAAGTAGGTGCGGTACACCTCGTTCATGGCCTGGAAGTTTCTGGCGTCAGAGAGGAATACGTTGGAACTCACCACGTGCGACAGATCCAGTCCTTCCGAACGCAGCACAGCGCGGACGTTCTCGAGGGCCTGCCGCACTTGCGCCTCGATGCCATCGGGCAGCTCCTGGGAGCCAGGCCGGCGGCCAACCACCCCCGATACGTAGACGAATTCACCGGCCGGCGAGACGGACCAGGAATCCATCACTCCGGGGGCGGAAGCCCGGTGACCCACACGACCGCCGAGGACAAAGGCGCTTGCCAGCAGGAATCCACCGCAAGTAGCTGCAACGGAGCGATGCATGTGATGAACCTCCCTCGAGGTGAGCAAGGAGCCGTGAGCGCTGTGCCAGCCCAACCCTCCGCAAATGCGGGGCGCATGGGTCCTACCACTCACTGGTTACGGTGTCGGCCATCCCGGCACGATAATAGCAATAAACGGCTGGGTAAGATGCCGGGATAGCCCGGAAACGCGAGCAAAAACGGGTAAGAACGACGGGAGACGTGAGCCGTAGCACGGGAGATCGGGGTTGCATGACCAGCACCAGACCACCCCGGAGTGGCAGACCTCACGGAGCCCTTGCAAAAGGAAAATGCGGCCGGTGGATGGGCCCTCTCCCCTCTCCCCTCTCCCCTCTCGCTTTTCCCTGCTCCCCGAAAGGTGACGGACGTCACATCGGAAACGCGACCTATGTCGTTGCGTCACATGTAGTTGACAGTACCATATTGAAGGTTCATGCGCTAGCGCGAAAGATTCGAGCGGTAGCACAGAGGAAGGAATCGGACAAGAGGATGCTCTGCCAGCGTTGTGGCACCGCCATTGAGGGAAACGCCCTGTTCTGCGCCAGTTGTGGGCAGGATCTCGGCGCGACCACGCCCATGCACGCCATCACGGAGCGG
>JAPULZ010000131.1 GCA_027294455.1 Gemmatimonadota bacterium | reverse complement strand
CGAGGGCCTCTGTACCGGACTCGGTCAAGCGGTAATACTTTTTCGCACGACCCCCACGTGCGGCGCTGGAATCACCCGTGCGAGATGTCACGTAACCCTTTTTCTCCAAACGATTTAGGGTCACATACACCGACGGAATGGACGGGTCTCGTCCGGTGACGCCGTGAATTTCCTGCTGGATGGTCATCCCGTAAGCCTCCTCGTCGAGGCGAGCCAGGCCAAGGAGGACTACCAATTCGAACTCGCCGAGATAGTCACGTGTGCCCATGGGTAATTTCCTAAACAAAGTTGTAAAACTTTAGTAAAGATATAGACCTAACGTCGATCCGCAAGTGTCTGCGGGTTGCCAGCGCTAGACTAAGTTCTATGCCGGTGGTGACTTGCCGTCGTTGGACAGGTGGCCGAGTGGCTGAGCGCCACCCCCCGCACTCCTACCCTTCCCAGTATGTCAGGCCCCACCCTTCAACACCCCGCCGGGTTTCAGGTGTCAGGAATTTGAGTAGCGAAAGCTGTCCCCTAGCATCATCTGACTCCTGGGCAGGAGGAGCGGCCGGGCGGCAATCACTCCGCCCGCAGGGCATCGACGGGGTCCACGTGCGTGGCGCGGCGGGCGGGAACCACCGAGGCACCGACCGCGACGAGTAACAGGGCGGCCGCTACGGCGGCGTAGGTGACGGGGTCATTCGGCTCTACTTCAAAAAGCCAACCGGACAGGAACCGTGACAACAGCAGCGCACCAGTCGCACCCAGGGCCAAGCCGATCCCCGCCAGCGTAGCGCCTTCCTTCAACACCATGCGCAGGACGGTTCCCCGCTCCGCTCCGAGGGTCAACCGAATTCCAAACTCATGCTGGCGCTGGCTTACCGAAAACGCGAGTACGCCCGACACGCCAATCGCCGCGATGATCAGGGCGAGTAACGCGAAGGCGGTGAACAGCGTGGCGTTGAGTCGCCGCGGTGCAATCCACTCAGATTTGAGCTGCTCCATCGTGGCCACGTGCTCGACCGGCTGGTTGGGATCGAGTTCGCGCAAAATCTTGATCACGTCGCGCGTAATAGTCTCGGGTTCCCCCACGGTCCGCACGAGCAAGCCGTTGCCCCAGGGCTCTTGCGCGTACGGCTGGAACACGGTGTGCATCGCCGCTTGGTCCAGCCCGTAGTCTCGCGTGTCGGCCACGACACCCACAATCGTCTTCCAATCCTGCTCGTTCCCCCCCATCCTCATGCTGCCCCAGTCCCACGCCAGGCGGCGGCCCACCGGGTTCTGGTTGGCGAAATAGTGGTCCGCCATCGACTGACTGAGGATGACCACACCAGGGGCATCGGCATGATCCGTCGTGGCAAAGGTGCGCCCCCGCACCAGGGGAATCCCCACCGTATGGAAATAGTCCGGGCTCACCGACCGGAAGTCGGCATTCGGGGCAGCCTGACCCGGCAAGAGATCGCGCCCTTCGATTCGAAGGTTGTGATTCATCGGCGAGTTGCGCAGCGGGGTGACCATGGCGACCGCGGCCGACCGAACCGCCGGATGGTTTTGAATCCGCAAGATGGCTTCGTCGAAGAACGCGATACGTGACGCCGCGTCGCTCCGATCTGGCATGTTCGGCACCGCCATGGTGAGCACGTTTTGCGGATCGTAGCCGGGATCGATCTGGCTGAGATTGATGAGGGTGCGCACCAACAAGCTCGCCCCGATCAGCAACATGAACGACACCGCGAGTTGTGTCACCACCAGACCGCGTTGAACGCGGCGCCGGGCGAGACTGGCGGAAACGCGCCCACCCGATTCGCCCAACGACGTGCTGAGGTCACGAAGCATCAGAAGCCCCGGTCCCCACGCGAACAGGAACGCGGCCCCCGTCGCCACCGCCATCGTGAACAGCAAGACGGTGCCGTCCAGGCCGATCCCGGCGGCGAGCGGGGTGTGGCGGGCGGCGAATGCAATCAACAGATCCAGGCCCACCGCCGCAACGGCTACGCCGAGCGCGGCTCCGGTCAACGATAGCAGGAGGTTCTCGATGAGCAGCTGACCCCGCAGCCGGGTAATGCCCGCCCCTAACGCGGAACGCACCGCAAGTTCGCGCTCACGGCGCACAAGCCGGGTGAGCGTCAGGTTCGCCACGTTGGCACACGCAATGATCAACACGAAGCCTGCCGCGCCCATGATCATGAGCAAGGTCGGTCGGGCGTCTCGGGTCAGCGCGGCGCGCAAACTCGTGGCCTCGATGCGGAAACGCTGGTCGGCCGGGTACGCCTCGGGATAGGTTTCGTGTAATCGGGCTGCAATCTCCTCGAGTTCGGCTTGAGCCACGCTCAGCGTGACCCCCGGGCGCAGTCGGGCGAAAACGTCGGTCATGCGGTGCGTCCGGTTGTGATTCATCGTCGCACCGAGATGATGTGGACTGGAAGCCAGGTTGACGTAGATGGCTTCCTCATTCGGATACGGGGGCACCGGCTCCAAGACACCTACCACGGTGACGGTCCGGTCGTTCATCTCCACCGTCGTCCCCAGCACGGTGGAGTCCGCGCCGAACGTGCCACTCCAGAATTCGTGACTCAAGACCGCGACCGCATCGACGGCCGCGCCGTCGTCGCGGCCGTCGAGCGTTCTGCCCAATACCGCCCTCAGTCCCATCACCTGGAAGAAGTCTCCCGACACCACGGCGGTGCTTACCCGCTGTGGCTCACCGTAGCCGAGGAGCGTAAACGTCATGCTCGAGTATTGGGCGAACCCCTCGAGCGTCGAGGATTGATCTCGGTAATCGGTGATTTCCGGAATGGAGAACGACGCGTTGAAATCGAAACCCGACATGGTGACGGGCTGCGCCAGGTGAACGATCGCGTCGCCGTCGTCGTGCGGCAGCGGGCGGAGCAGTACGCCGTTGATGACACTGAAGATCGCCGTGTTGGCCCCGATGCCGAGCCCTAGAGTCACCACGAAGGCCGCGGTGTAACCGGGGCTGCGGACGAAGCCACGCAAGGCGTATCGTATATCCTGAGCGATCGCGGCGCGATGACGGCGCGGGCGGCGAGGCTCGGGGGATCGGCTGAGAACACTCCTGAATTGAATCATCCGTTCGACTCCCGCATGCACCACGATATCCGTGATGGCCTTGGTCCACAGCCGCGCCCGCACCGCGCGGGTCGGTGCGCGGTCGCGCAACATCCGGGCAAAGAGGTCCTCCATCTGCTTGCCGAACTCGCGACGAAAGCGACGCGGGAACAGCAGGAGAAGCGCCCGGTACGCGAAGGGCACCTCGCGTCTCATACCGATCTCGCCGTTCCGAGGTCGTTGCGCTCCCTGGCGATCTCCGCCCAACGGGTCAATCGCTCGGCCTCCTCGTCGAGGCGGCCCCGCCCCACCGGCGTGATCCGGTAGTACTGCCGCCGCTCGTCGGGCGGCCCGCCCCCAGGATCCGTGACGGCCGCGATGAGTCCGCGCTCTACCAGCGCCGCCAGGGAGCGGTAGAGCGTGGCCGGCCAGAGCATCATCTGCCCATCGGTCCGGTCAAGCACGTCTCGCTGGATGCCGTAGCCGTGACGCTCTTGGTCGGCCAAGGCGAGTAAGATTTGAAACCACTGTGACTTGAGGGATCGGCTCATACGTTCCTCGTCGCTCCTGGGAGCAAAGATTGACCCATTATTAATAGTATCATATGATATCAATATCATGTGATAGCGATTCTGTCAAGACCGAAGGCGGGCGGGCGGTTTTCGCAGATGGCCGACATGAATCCTGGGCCCAGTACTATGGGATGAGCGGATGGACGGTCGATCAGTCGTGAGTCTGCGGGACCGGATCTCGCCGAGCTTCTCGAGCCGCCGCTACGGCGTCGTGTGGTCCGGAACAAGAAATACGGGTAGCGGGTGAAGGGTGCCGGCTGCCGGCGCTGGGCCGCGACGCAAACCCCTCGCTGGCAGCCGGCAGCCTATGGCCGGACGCTCCGCTAGTCGATGCCGACGCGGCCCTTGACCGCCGCGATCAACTTGGCCGAATCGAAGCCGATCCCGTCCTTGAACACGATGGTGACCCGGTTGATGGCGGATGCGTCACTCGTGAGGTCCCCCTCGACCACCACCAGGTCGGCGATCTTACCAGATTCGACGGATCCCAGCTCGTCGTACACGCCCAAGATCTTCGCGCCGTTGGCGGTCATTATCTGCACGGCCTGTTCGGGGGTGAAGCCGCCCTCCCGCAGCAGCTCGAAGTTGCGTTGATCGCCGAAGCCCGGCAGCGCCCCGCCGTTTCCGGTGGGGTCGACGCCCGCCGCCAA
>JAPULZ010000130.1 GCA_027294455.1 Gemmatimonadota bacterium | reverse complement strand
CGCCGTTTCGGTTGAACGGGGGGGCGGCTAATTTGATGTAATGTTTGTGGCGTTTTGGGTTGGTTGGTGGGGCGCGGCCTGCCCTCCCCCCGACGGCCTTCAGCAGGACACGCAGTTGTGGTTGTTGATGGCCCCCAAGCTTTCCAGCAAAGCAATCGTCTCCGGAAACGGCTGAATCCGCTGCACCGGACCGTTCGCCATGTCGACAGTGGTCTGCCCGCGCCGGCTCACCACTGTGACGTCCGCGCCCTTGGACACCAGGTACCGGATCAAATCGTTGTCGCCCCGCGCGGCGGCATGGTGGAGCGGCGTATAGCCGTTTAGGTCCCGGGCGTTCACGTCGGCGTCCAGCTCCTCGATCAAATACCGCACCGCGGGAATCCATCCGTCGGGCACGTGCCGGTGCGCGTTGGCGGCGTACCCTTCACCGTAGCCGACGCCCGAGGCGGCGTGGATGGCGTACACGGCGGGTCCGCCGATGGGGACTGGCGGCACGCCCGAGGGATCTTCTCCGGGCGGCCCCCGATTCCTACCGAAGCGCCGCGCCGGGGCCCGTTCGGTGGCAAGGGTCGGATCGGCGCCGTATTCCAGCAACAGCTTCATGGCCTCCACATCCGTGGCGTAGGCGCCCCGCCAAAACGGCGTCGCGCCTTTGGTGTCCACGCGCAACAGATCGAACGTGTAGCCCATGTACCAGAGATGCTTGGTGAGCCGGGCGTTGGGATCGGCGCCGGCATCGAGCAGCACCTTCATGACTTCCAGGTACGTCGCCTGTTGTTGTTGGTAGGCCTGCTGTTGCGGGTACCGCGCCTTGGGCGCCCAGTGGGTGTTGAGGGCGGCATACAAAGGCGTGGCTCCGGAGGCACTGGCCAGCGTGGGATCGGCACCCCGCTCGAGCAGCTGCAGCGCCAGGTCGAAGCGGCCGTTGATCATGGCGATGAGCATGGGACTGGTCTGGTCCCCGGCACTCACCCGATCGAAATCCGCCCCGGCATCGAGGAGCGCCATCGCGACCTCGGCGTGGCCCTCCCGGGCGGCGTGGAGCAGCGCGGTGAGTCCCCCCTCCGCGCCCACGAGATCCACGTACGACATGGCGCCGGGTGTCGCCTCCTCGAAGTCGACGGAGTCGGCGTCGACGGCCGTGGTGAGGACTCCTTGCCCCTCCCGAGCCGCCCGGACGGCGGCCTGGACCTGGCTCGCGGTGGGCCGCCAGGTCTGCTCATCCTCGGCGTGCTCGGCGCCAAACGCTTCGAGCACCTGGTCGCGGCGGCGCCCCGCCGCCTGATCGGTTTCCTGTTGTGCCCGGAGGTCCAGCACCTTGGTGGCCAGCGAGACATCGGCCCCGTGTTGAAGCAAGACGTGAACCGCCGCCGCCCGGTTGAACGCCGCCGCAAACATGAGGGGCGTTTGGCCCCAACGGGTCTCTCTGGCGTCGACGGCGGCGCCGTGGTCCAACAACACCTCGACGGCCTCCGCGCTGCTCGACGCCGCGGCAAAGTGGAGCGCCGTCACGCCCCCGGTGCTGGTCACGGCATTGGCGTCGCTGCCCGCTTGCATCAACGTCACGATGACGGGCGCGTTGCCGGCCTTGCCGGCGAGGTGGAGCGGCGTGTAGTCGCCCAGCCGCGTCACGGCCGCCACGTTGGCTCCGGCGTAGAGCACCACCTCGGCCAGCTCGACGTCGCCGCGCTCCGCCGCCCAGTGGAGCGCGGTCATGCCGTCGCCCTGGGCCGCGTTCACGTCGGCACCCTGGCGCAACAGCGCGCGCACGACCTCGGTGTCACCGCGCATGGCGGCGTCGGCCACCGGGGAATCAAACGGCACCGCGGCCCACAACAGCGCCGTCAAGCACACGGCATTCATCAGATGAACGGGCCGGCCGCTTGTCATTCGTCTCTCCCACATGAGTCTGATGCTCCCGCTACGCCGTGAACGAGAAGTCGCCCGTGCTGTCCCCGAAGCTCTCCATGTCGTCGAGGCCGAGCTTGTGCAGCAGGCTCAGCATCACGTTGGCCATGGGCGTCTCCGCCGGGGCCTTCAGATGCATGTTGCCCGCCAGCTGTCCGTTGGCGCCGCCGGCCACGAAGAGGGGACAGCGCTTGTGGTTGTGCAGGTTGGAGTCGCCCATGGGCGATCCATAGACGAGCATCGTCTTGTCCAGCAGATTGGCGTCTCCCTCCTGGATGCCTTGCAGCTTCTCGAGGAAGTACGGAATCATGCTGACGTGGTACTTGTTGATCTTGTAGAAGTCGCGCACCGCCTCCTCGTTGCCGCCATGGTGGGACGCGGGGTGGAACGGCTTCTCGGTCCCGCTCTCGGCGAACACCCGGGCCGAGGAGTCGCGGCCCATCTTGAACGAGAACACGCGGGTCATGTCCGACTCGAACGCCAAGGCCAGGAGATCGAACATCAACTTGACGTGCTCCTCGAAGGAATCGGGCACACCGGCCGGCGCCTCCGGCAGCTCGCGCGCCTCCCCGCTGGCGTTGCGCGCCTCGATCGTGTGAATCCGCCGCTCGATCTCGCGGATGTTTTCCAGGTACTGGTCCATGCGCTGCCGGTCGGACGGGCCCAGTTGCCGTTTCAACTCAGCGACGCGTCCGGTGATCCAGTCCAGGATGCTCCGATCGGTCTGCCGTCGGGCGGCACGCTCTTCCGCTGAGCCACCGGCCCCGAACAACTGCTCGAAGGCGACCCGCGGATCGCGAATCACCGGCAGCGGCTCGGTGGGCGACGCCCAGCTGATGGAATCGGTGTACACGCAGGTGTACCCGTACGCGCACCCGCCCGACTGGTTGATGTTTTCGATACAGAGCTGCATGGACGGAATGGGTGTGTCCTGCCCGAACCGCTGGGCGTAGAGCTGATCCATCGACGTGCCCACGAGGACGTCGGAGCCTTCGGTCTGCTTGGGGTGCGCCTGCGTCAAGAACGTGGCACTGGACCGGAAATGGTCCCCGCCAATCTCCTTGGGCGCGGTGGCCTCGGCACCCTGCACGTCGGTGTTGCTGATGATCGTCAGGTAGTCCCGGAACGGCTCCAGCGGTTGCAGCGCGCTCGGCGTGAGATCAAAGTCCCGCCCCACGCCCGCCGGCGCCCACAGGTTGAGCGCGGCGCCGAGCTCGTTGCTTCCCGCCGCGCCGTGCACCATCTCGATGGCCACGAGGCGGGTGGGATCGGCCGGGGCCTGGCGCCGTGTCCGGCCGAACAGGCCGGCCGGTACCATCGAATCCAGGAACGGGAGCGCCACGGTCGCGCCCAAGCTGCGCAACGCGGTGCGGCGGGAAATATGTTTACCGGTGATGAACTCCATGCGGTGTATCTCCTATGGCATACGTGCGAGGCCTTTGTACGGGCGAGACATGTCTCGCTCTTACATTTGATCTTCTACGACCGTTTCGGCGCGGCTCATCTGGAACGCGGGGCTCGTCACGACCCCAAGGATGAACGACGACATGCGGTTGTCGTTGGCCGCGGCGTCTCGCGCGATCGCCCGTACCGTCGGCATGTCGTAGTACTCCACCCGCCGCCCCAGCCCGTATGCCAACAGGTTGGCGGTGAAGTTCCGGATGAGGGCGTCCGGCCGCTGCATGAGTGCTGCGAGCAGTGTCGCCGGACTCGTGAGCGGCGTGCCGTCGTAGAGCTGGCCCCGCGTGTCCAATGGCATGCCGTTTTCCCGTATGCGCCAGCGTCCGGTCACGTCGAAATTGTCCAGCGCCAGACCGATGGGGTCCATGAACAGGTGACACGACTGGCACACCGGGTTCGCGCGATGCATCTCCATGCGCTCGCGCGTCGTGAGCATGCGGCCGTCCACGGTGCCCTCGGTCTCTTCCAGATCGGGAACCCCGGGCGGGGGCGGCGGCGGCGGCGTGCCCAGCAACACCTCCATGACCCACTTGCCCCGCAGCACCGGCGACGTCCGGTTGGCGTGGGACGTGAGCGTGAGAATGCTGCCGTGACCCAACAGGCCTCTGCGAGTGTCATCCGGGTATGTCACGCGGCGGAAGTGATTCCCCGTGACACCGGGGATGCCGTAATGTCGCGCGAGGCGTTCGTTGACAAACGTGTAGTCCGCCGTGAACAAGTCCAGCATGCCGCGGTCTTCCCGCACCAGGCTCGTGAACAACAGCTCCGTCTCCCGCTTCATCGCGTCCGCGAGCTGCTGGTAGAAATCGGGATACTGCAGCCGGTCGGGGTGCACCTTATCGAGATCTTGCAGGCGCAACCACTGGCCGGCAAAGCGGGGTCCCAGGGCGTCGGAGCGGGGATCGGCGAGCATGCGGTACACCTGTTGCTCCAGCACGTCGGGATGCGACAGTTGATCTTGCAGCACCAGGGCCGCGAGCTCGTCGTCGGGCGGCGCGCCCCAGAGGAAGAACGACAGACGGGACGCCAGCGCCATGTCGCTGATGCGATACGTCTCACCGGGTGCCACGTTGCCCGGCGTCTCCTCGAACCGGAACACGAAGTCCGGGCTGGCGAGGATCGCCTGCAACGCCGTGCGGACGCCGAGCTCGAAGCCCCCGTCCGCCGCGGCGGACGCATAGAACGACATCAACGCGTCGGTGTCCTGCGCGGTGAGGGGCCGGCGGAACGCGCGGGTGCCTAGCCGCGAGATGATCTCTTCGGCGCACGGCCGCTCCTCTGACGACGACGTGGGGCGGCACGTGAAAATCCTCTCACGACTGGGCGTTTCCGAAACACCGGTGGGGTTGTGCGGGCCGTTGACGACCAGGTCTTTCAAATGGGCCAGGGCGGTGATGCCGTAGCCCCGGGTGCCGATCTGGCGGTCGGCCAGGGACCATTCGTGGGGCGACATGAGGTCTTCGATGGGCCCTTCCGTGCGGCGAACGAACGCCGCAGACACGCGCTGCGGGCCGGCCCGCACGAAGATGGGCTCGGTCTCCATGTTGGCCCCATTGGGGTCCGACACGTGCATCCACCGATCGACTTCCAGCAACGCCCTGCGCTCGCCGTTGATGGAGAGCTCGATCTGCTCGCCTTGGGTGGTGCCGCCGTAGAACTCGCCCGTGGTGGTGTGCTCGAAGGCGAGCTTGAAGATGTACTCGCCGTCGGCCGGGAAGTTGTGGATCACCGAGATGCCGCCCCGGGTCCCCCGGGGGGCGCCATCGACCCGATCCCACTGCGTGGTGTAGCCGGGGTTGGTGTAGGTCGTGGATCCCGTCGCCGCATCGGGATCACCCACGGCCAGGCGGCTGATGTCGCTCGCAGCGGACAGGTACGCGCTCATGAGCGTCGCCGAGAGCATCTGCACGTCGGCGATGTTGTCGAAGTTGGCACTCTTGGTATCCAGCGGCAGGTAGTGGCCGGCGTCGATCTCGAGGGCCAGCAGGCTGCGGATCGACTCGGCGTACTCGGCGCGGTTGAGGCGCTGGAAGGTCCGCCGGCCGGGATCGGGATTCGCGGCGGCCGCCGAATCGAGCTGCCTCTCCAGCGACGCCCGGATCATGGCCAGCGTGTCCGCACTCGGCCGCATGGCTCCCGGCGGCGGCATCATGCCGGCGGTCAGCTTGCGGATCATCTTCTCGGCGGTCTCGGCGTTCCGGACCGCCTCCTCCACGACGAAAGACTGGAGTGACAGGTTGCCCGTCAGCGCCACGTCGTTGTGGCAGATGACGCAGTATTGGAGAATCACCGGAGTCAGCGATTCGGCGGGCCGGTGATTGGTCACGTGCCGCGCCAGTGACGCCGTCTCGAGCACCGGGGCGAACTCCGGGGCTGCCGAACGGGAACCGGTCTGCTGCCATGAGACGCTGGTGGCCGCGGTCAGGGCGACGAGAACGAGGAGGGAACCCGGCGCCGCCGCAGAAAAGATCTTCATTCGCTATCTCCGCATTCAGCCTTGTAAGGTGCCACCGACCGACTCCGATGGCCAGTGAGCATCTACTGCTCGGGGGTCGTGGCTGCTGCGATCGCCGCGCGGATGGCCCCGACGGTCCGATCGACCCGATACCCCAGGAGCTTCTCGCCCATGGCGATGGTGTCCTCCATCGGTTCGATGGACAGGCCGTTGATCGTGGCCAAGCCCGACGCGACTCGCTGCTCGTACCGAACCATGGTGGGATCGGTGAGCATGATCTCCGACGTGATGATGTAGTTGTCGTGGATGCCGTCGTCGGTGGGCTGCACGATGCCGAGTGCTTCTTCCATCCACCTCACCACCGCGGCCTTGTCGTAGTACACCGGGATGTGATGGGCGATGGGTTCGCCCCAACGCTCGTTCAACGCGGCAGCCACTGCGGCCATGCCCCGCTGGTTCCCGCCGCTGTCCCCGATATAGATGATGTGCTCGAACCCATGGGCCCTGAGGCTCGCCCCCACGTCGGCCAGCACCGCCTCGAAGGTCTCCTGCCGCAGACTGATCGTCCCCGGATAGCGCATGTGGCCCGATGGTTCGTCGATGTTGCCTTCGGGCACGAGCTTGATGATCGGTGCACAGAGTGCATTGCCCAGTTTTCGGGCGATGCGCTCGCACGCGCCTTGCAAGACGTAGTTGTGCTTACCGATCGCCAGGTAAGGGCCGTTCTGCTCCATACCACCCGTCGGGATGATCGCCGTGGTCTTGCCCTCGCGGATGGCATCCCGCACTTCCATCCAGGTGAGTTCCTCGATCCACACGGAATTGAGCGCCTCGATGGACCGCGGCGTATTCATTTCTTCTTCCAACTGCCGCGCCGCCTCCGCCTCCCGCCGAGCGCGTTCTTCGGGGCTGATGTTCCGTCTCCCCTGCTGCGCCTGAGCCGGCGCCACCACAAGGAGCATCAAGATCACGGCTGCGATCGCTGACGTCATCTTTCTCATCGTGCACCCTCCACACGCGTACCGCTATGCCAGTCGTCCACCGGTGCGCCCGTCAACACGAGACACAATTGTGATTGTTGATCGCTCCAAGACTCTCCAGCAACGCGATGGTCTCGGGAAACGGCTGGATCCGCTGCACCGGCCCGTTGGCCATGTCGACCGTCGTCTGGCCGCTCCGGCTCACCAGCATCACGTCGGCACCCTGCGACACCAGATAGCGAATCAGCTCGTCGTCTCCCCGGGCCGCGGCGTGATGCACGGGGGAATAGCCGTTCAGGTCCCGGGCGTTGACGTCCGCCCCGATTTCTTCGACGAGATACTTCACGGCCGGCAACCATCCGTCCGGCACGTGCCGGTGGGAGTTGGCGGCGAATCCCTGGCCGTAGCCCACGCCGGAGGCGGCGTGAAGCGGGTAAACGGCAGGCCCACCCACGGGGACCGGCGGCAGCCCGGAGATATCCTCCCGCTCGCCACCCCGTCGCCCAAAACGCCGCTGCGGCACCCTTCGCGTGGGGATGTTCGGGTCGGCACCGTACGAGACCAACAGGCGCATGGCCGCGACGTCGGTAGCAAAGGCGGCGCGCCAGAAGAGCGTCGCACCGGTTCGGTCCACCCGCAGGAGATCGTTGTTGTACGTCGTGTACCACAGCGGCTTGTTGAGCGCGGCGTTCACGTCCGCTCCCGCCTCGAGCAGCGCCTCCATCAATTCCAGGTAGGTGATCCGTTGCTGCCGGGATTCGGTGGGTTGGGGATGCCGGGACTTGGGAATCCACTCCGTGTTGAGCGTGGCATAGAGCGGCGTGGCCCCGGCGGCACTGGCCATCCGGGGATCCGCGCCCCGCTCGAGCAGTGACATGGCCAGATCGAAGTGCCCGTTGATCGTCGCCATGAGCAGCGGGCTGGTCCGATCGGAGGTACTCACCTGGTCGATATCGGCGCCGGCTTCGAGGAGCGCGTCGGCCGTCTCGACGTGGCCCTCCCGCACCGCCAGCAACAACGCTGTCATTCCGCCGTGCGCGCCGACGAGGTCCGCATACGACAGGGGATCGATCTCGGTCCCGCCGCGGAGCCGCCGCTCTGGAGGCGCGTCTGGCCCCGGGCGGTCCGTGTTTTGCGGTTGCCCGCCCCGCTCGGGTGGCGGCCCCTGTCCGGCGCCGCGCTCCCCCTGGCCCCGTTCTTCTCCCGCCGTCCCTTCGGATGCGGCCCGGAGTGCGGCCATGAGCTGGCTGCGGCGGCGCTGGTCTGACCGGTCGAGCTCTTCCCGGGCGGCGATGTCGATCACTCGCGCCGTGACCGTGGGGTCGGCACCCCGCTCGAGGAGCACCTTGACTGCCGGCGCGCGATTGGCGGCGGCCGCAAACATGAGGGGCGTTTGTCGCCATTGGGATTCGGTGGCGTTGACGTCGGCGCCGTGATCGAGCAACGCCGCAATGGCGTCCACGCTCCCGGACACGGCGGCAAAGTGGATCGGCTGCACCGCCCCGGTGGACGTGGCGGCGTTTGCATCGCTGCCGGCCTCCAACAGCGTGACGATGACCCCCCCGTGTCCGGCCTTGCTCGCGAGGTGCAGCGGCGTATAGTCACCGAGCCGCGTCACCGCCCCGACATTGGCGCCGGCGTAGATCAGGATCTCCGCCATCGCGACGCCGCCACGGCGGGCCGCCCAGTGCAGTGCGGTCATGCCATCGCCGTGGGCCGTGTTGACGTCGGCACCTTCCCGCAGCAACGCCCGCACCGCGGCGGTGTCGCCACGCATGGCCGCATCTGCGACCGGCGAATCGGGGACACCCGCCCAGAGCGCCACCGCCACACACACCACGCCGACCAGGTTTGCCTGTCGGCCGTTTCTCGATATTCGCTCGTGCATGGCTTCTTACGTGCCTCCGGTGCCGTTCGCCGTCAAACCGTTAACGAGAGCGCGCCCGTGCTGTCGCCGAAGTTCTCGATGTCGTCCATGCCCAGCATGTGCATGAGGCTCAGCATGACGTTGGCCATGGGCGTTTCGGGAGGCGCCTTCACGTGCAGATTCCCTTGGAGCCGGCCGTTGGCCCCGCCGGCGACGAACAGCGGGCACCGCTTGTGGTTGTGCACGTTGCCGTCGCCCATGGGGGAACCGTAGATGATCATCGTCTTGTCCAGGAGATGCGTGTCGCCCTCCATGGTGTTCTTGAGCTTCTCCAGAAAGTATGGAATCATGCTCACGTGATATTTGTTGATCTTGTAGAAATCCGTGACGCCGCTCTCGCTCCCCCCGTGGTGGGACAGCGGGTGGAAGCCCTCGTCGAGGCCGCTCTCCGGGTACACCCGGGCCGAGGCATCGCGGCCCATCTTGAACGAGAAGACGCGGGTCATGTCCGAGGCGAACGCCAACACTTGTAGATCGAACATGAGCTTCACGTGCTCCTCGAACGAGTCGGGCACGCCGGCCGGCGCCTCGGGCAGCTCGCGCACCTCGCCGCTCGTGTTGTGCACCTCGATCTTCTGGATGCGGCGCTCGATCTCCCGGATGTTGTCCAGGTAACGCTCCATCCGCTCCCGGTCCGCCGGTCCCAGCGTACGCTTGAGCTGGGCCACTTCACCCGTGATCCAGTCGAGAATGCTGCGGCTCGTCCGCCGGCGGGCGGCACGCTCTTCGGTGGTGCCCCCGGCCCCGAACAATTGGTCGAACGCCACGCGGGGATCGCGCACCATGGGCAGCGGCTCCGTGGGTGACGCCCAGCTGATCGTATCCGTGTACACGCAGGCGTACCCGTACGCACACCCGCCGGCCTGGTCGACGTTTTCGATGCAGAGCTGCATCGACGGGATGGGCGTGTCTTGCCCGAACCGCTGGGCGTAGAGCTGATCCAACGACGTGCCCACGTACACGTCCGAGCTTTCGGTTTGCTTGGGATGGGCCTGTGTCAGGAACGTGGCACTCGAGCGGTAGTGGTCGCCGCCGATTTCCTTCGGCTGAAACGCCTCGGCGTTCTGGATGTCGGAATTGCTTATGATGGTGAGGTAGTTCTGGAACGGCTCGAGAGGCTGCAACGCGCTCGGCGTCAGATCGAAGTCCCGCCCCACCTTGGCGGGCGCCCACAGGTTTTGCGACGCGCCCCACTCGTTGCTGCCCGCCGCGCCGTGCACCATTTCGATGGCGACGAGACGCGTCGGGTCGGTCGGAACCTGGCCCCGCGATTTGGCGAACAGCCGCCCGGCGGGCACCATTGAGTCCAGGAACGGCAAGGCCACGGTGGCCCCGAGCCCGCGCAACATCGTGCGTCGTGAAACGTGTTTTCCGGACAGAAATTCCATCGACGATATCTCCTCTACGGGCGAGGCATGGCCTCGCCCCTACTGTTGTTGTTCGTCTTCCTCCACCGTCGCGGGCATTCGGCTCATCTGGAACGCGTTGCTCTTCACCACACCCAAAATGAACGACGACATGCGATAGTCGTTGGCGGCCGCGTCCCGCGCGATGGTCCGCACCGCCGGCATGTCGTAGTACTCGACGCGGCGGCCGAGACCGTAGGCCAGCAGGTTGGCGGTGAAGTTGCGGATCAATGCGTCGGGCAGCGCGAGCAGCGCCTCGCGCAAATCGGCGGGGCTGGCGAGCGGAGTGCCGTCATAGAACTGACCCCGCGTGTCGAGCGCCACGCCGTTTTCCTTGATGCGCCACTTGCCCGTCGCGTCGAAATTGTCCAGGGCCAATCCTATGGGATCCATGAACTGGTGACATGAGCGGCATACAGGGCTCGCGCGGTGCATTTCCATCCGTTGGCGCGTGGTGAGCATCTGGCCGCCCTGAGAACTCTCGGTCTGCTCGAGATCCGGTACCCCCGGCGGTGGGGGCGGCGGCGGCGTGCCGAGAATCACCTCCATCACCCATTTGCCCCGGAGCACCGGCGATGTGCGGCTCGCGTGGGACGTCAGGGTGAGAATGCTGCCGTGGCCGAACAACCCCCGGCGCGTCTCATCCGGATACTGCACGCGGCGGAAGTGCTCCCCCGTGACGTCCGGGATACCGTAGTGTCTCGCCAGACGTTCGTTGACGAAAGTGTAGTCGGCCGTGTACAGGTCCAGGACGCTGCGGTCTTCCTGCACCAGGCTATTGAAGAACAGCTCCGTCTCCCGCCGCATCGACGCCTTGAGCTGATCGTGGAAATCGGGATGATTCCGCACGTCGGGGTGGATCTTCTCCAGATCCTGCAACCGGAGCCACTGTCCCGCGAAGCGGGGACCCAGTGCTTCGGCCCGGGGATCGGCCAACATGCGCCGCACTTGGTGCTCGATGACCGACGGATCGGAGAGACCTCCGTCACCCGCCAGGGTCAGCAACTCCTCGTCCGGGGAGCTCGCCCACAGGAAATACGACAAGCGCGATGCCAGCGCGAGGTCGCTGATGCGATAGTCCGAGCCCGGGGTGGCGCCATCGGGTGTCTCCTCGAACCGGAATACGAAATACGGACTCGCCAGAATCGCTTCCAGCGCAATCCGGATTCCCAACTCGAAACCTCCCTCTTCGGCACCCTGCTCGAAGAACGCCATCAAGTCTGCCAGATTGTCGTCGCTCAGCGGCCGGCGATATGCCTGCGTGCCCAGCCGCGAGACGATCGCCTCGGCGCACGGCTTCTCCTCGCCGGGCGATGTGGGCCGGCACGTGAAGATCTTCCGCCGGCTCGGCGTGTCCGACACGCCGGTCACGTTGTTGGGGCCGTGGATGACCAGGTCCCGCAAGTGAGGCACACTCGTGAATCCGTACGCGCCGGCGATGCTGGTACTCGCCAGCGACCAGTCGTGGGGGGAGATGAGGTCTTGCAGCGGGCCCTCGAAGCGCTGCAGAAACGCGGCCGACACTCTTTGGGGCCCGGCCCGGACGAACACCGGGTCGGTTTTCATGTCGACGCCGTTCGGGTCCGACGTGTGCATCCAGCGATCCACCTCCAGCAGCGCGATCCGCTCGCCGTTCACCGAGAGCTCGAGCTGCTCCGCCCCGTCCGCCGTGTGCAACGCCCCGCGGCCGTTGCCGAAGAGCGCGCCCGTGGTCTCGTGGTGGAACGAAACCCGGAACACGTATTCGCCGTCGGCGGGGAAGTTGTGCACCACAGACAGGCCGCCACGCGTGCCCATGGGAGCACCCTCGACCAGCTCTCGCTGGGAAGACCAACGCGACACCCGGTACGTCGCCTCGCTCGCCGACGCGTTGGGATCGCCCACCGCCAGTCGGCTCACCTCGCTGGCCGCGCGGAAGTAAGCGTCCATCAAGGTCGGCGACAGGATCTGCGCGTCGGCGATGTTGTCGAAGTTGGCACTCTTGGTGTCGAGCGGCAGGTAGTCGCCCGCGTCGATGTCGAGCGCCAGCAACGCACCAATCGACCGGGTGTACTCGGCACGGTTGAGGCGCTGGAAACTCCGGCTCCCCGGATTCGGATTGGCCGCGGCCGCCTCGTCCAGCAGGGTCTCCAGTGTGGTGCGGAGCAGGACCAGTGTGTCGGGACTCGGCCGCATCGCGCCCGGCGGCGGCATCATGCCCGCGGCCAGTTTGCGGATCATCTTCTCGGCGGTCTCCGCATGCTGGACCGCCTCTTCCACGACGAACGACTGCAGACTGAGATTGCCGGTCAACGCGACGTCGTTGTGACACACCACGCAGTACTGCATGATCACGGGCGTCAGCGATTCGGCTGTGGTGGTATCGACGGCGTGCCGGTGGCTGAAGACGGTTGCGGCGGGCCGGAAATCCGCTTGCCGCGCGCTTTGCCCGGCGTCCTGGCGAGCCGCGCTAGAGGCAGCCGTGAGACCCACCAGTACGAGGAGGGTGCCTGGTACCGCCGCGGTCAGTGTATTCATTCTCGGTCTCCTGTCATACCCCGGACTCACCTGGGGTACGCGCCGTGCCGGCCCCTTGCTGAGTGACCCAGCGCAGAGGGGGTGAGCCGGCCGCCGGGTCTATTGCTGGGTGGACGACGATCCCGACATCGCTGCTTCGATGGCCGCGACGGTCACGTTCACCCGGAACTCCATGAGCCGTTTGCCGATTTCCAGCGCCTGGTGGATCGGGGTGATGCTGAGGCCGTTGATCGTGGCCTCGTCCGCCGCCACCCGCTGGTGGTACCGCACCGCCGTGGGATCCGTCACCATCATGAGCGTCGTGATGTAGTAATCGTCGTGATGGCCGTCGTCCACGGTCTCGACGTACCCCAGTTCCTCTTCCATGTAGGTCAGTACGTCGCCGTAGTTGTAGTACTCGGGGATGAAGTACGCGGTGGCGTCGCTCCCGGCCCAATGCTCGTTCAGTGCCGCCGCGGCGGCGGCCAGCCCTTGCTGGTTGCCGCCGCTGTCCCCGATCAAGAAGACGTCGGTAAAACCCTGGCTCTTGAGACTGTTGGAGACGTCTTCCAGCACCGCCTGAAACGTCTCCTGCCGAAGACTCAACGTGCCCGGATAGCGAATGTTCTCCGGATCGCCCTCGGGCACGAGCTTCAACACGGGTGTGCAGAGGGCGTTGCCGAGCTTCCGGGCGATGCCGTCACAGGCGCCTTGCAGCACGTAGTTGTGCTTGCCGTTGGCCAGATACGGCCCGTTCTGCTCGATGCCCCCCGTGGGGACTATGGCGGTGGTGTGGCCGTCGGCCATCAAATCGCGCACCTCGAGCCAGGTCAGCTCGTCGATCCAGATGGAATTGAGGGCCTCGATGGGCCGCGGCATCCGCATCATCTCCTGCCGCTCCCGCTCCGCCGCCGCCTGCCGCTGCGCCCGCTCCTCGGCGGTCATGTTGCCTCGCTGTTGGGCCTGGGCCGAAGCCGCGAGCCCCGTGAACAGCATTGTCGCCATGGCGACCGAGCAGAATTTTCTCATGGTTGGGTGCCCTCCCTGGCCCATACAATTAAAGGTAGGATTACGGACCCGCAAGCGTCCCGAAGCCCATCCAAAACGAGGAAACCACCATGCGGAAGAGACCTCTCATCACCGCCTTGCTGCTGACCGTCACCGCGCTGGGGTGCGCGTCCCCGGGAGACCGAGTCTTGCGGACGGGCGACCCTTACGCCCGGGGCTACACCGACGACGACTTCCCCCGGATCCAGGAGCTGGCCGATGGGGTCTACTCCTACGAGCAACTCCGCTCGGCCGGAGAGGAAAAATTCACCACTGTCAGCCTCTTCGTCGTCACCTCCGCCGGCGTGCTGGTGGCCGACGGCCAGGGCAATCCCGAGGAGACCAAGCGCCTGGTGGACGCCATCGGCGAGATCACCGACCAACCCATCACTCACGTGGTGATCTGCTCCGATCACGGGGACCACACCGGCGGGAACGTAGCCTTCCCCAGGGGTGCGGCCTTCCTGGCCCACCCCACGTCCCAGGCCACGCTCCAGGCCAGTGCCAACCGGCCCAATCGATCGGCCGACGCCCCACCGGTGATTCTGGCCACCGAACTGGTCGAGGACAAGAAAGTGCTCCGGCTCGGCGACAAGGAGATCCATATCGAGTTCCTGGGTCGCGCCCACACCGGCGGCGACCTCGTGGTCTACCTGCCCGAGGAGAAGATCCTCTTCATGAGCGAGGCCTATCTCAATCGGATCTTCCCCGCCATGCGCTCGGCCTACCCGTCTGAGTGGGTCGCCATGGTCGCCAAGGCTCAGGGTATGGATGTGGACATCTATGTGCCGGGGCACGGGTTCGTGGATTCGCCCTCGGTGCTCAAAGAGGAGCTGGAGACCTATCGGCGAGCCATGGAGCGCGTCATTGCCGAGGCCACCCGGTTGCATGCGGCGGGGGTCAGTGCTGAGGACGCCGGGCAGCGGGCTGAGTTTGGGGATCTGGAGACCTGGAGTTTGCGGGATAGTCAGGGGGCTCGGGCGATTCGGCGGGTGTATTTGGAGCTGAACGGGGAGCTATCCGGTACGTAGATGGGAGACGTTGGCGGCTCACCATGCACGTAGGTCCCTTCGCGCGCTGTGGTTTTCATTCCCCAGATGCCTACTGCATGAGGGTCTGCCGTGAGGTCCTGGCAATGAACGCGTCGAGGGTTTGCTTCCACTGGGGCAGCAGCGTCTCTTCGACGTACATCATGTGCCCGGCGGCAAAATCCGCGCGCTGAATGTTGTCGCGCAATTCGGGCGGCAGCCCCATGTGGTCCATGGTCCATACCGCGGCAAAGTAGGGCGTCGCCAGATCGTAGATCCCATTCACTAGCAGCACTTCCAGGCGGGGATTCCGCTGGATCGCCGTGGCCAGATCGGTGGCCACGTTGGGGATCCCGGGCAGACCGAAGCCGATGTTGTTGCCCCGGTCCCAGTTCCACGGCCGGGCCACGCCGCTGGGCACGTATTCCCGTTCGCCGTCGTAGCCCAGCTCGTCGCGCACGTAGGCGTTGAACACGGACGTGTACGCGGAGCTGATCGCCGTCGACTGGGGATCGTGTGACGGGGTGGACAGCAAGAGGTCACCCGTCGGTCCCGTGAAACGCGAATCGAGGCGTCCCACCACCAAGCCCTGATCCCGCAACAGTTCTTTCCGGAACTCCGGGGCTGAGACGCGCAGGTTCGTCTTGTCCAGAAAGTCGCGGCTCAAGCCCGTGTAGCGATGCATCTGCTCGATGGTGGCCTGTCGCTTCGCCGGATCCACGGCACCGCCGGCGATGATGGTGGTCGCGTAGTCGGTGATTGCCCATGCTTCGACTTCCTTCATGAATGCGTCCAGGTCCGCTGGCTTGCCGCCGGGCAACGCGTCGAGATAGGCCGCGGTCACCGCGTAGGACGGCACGTTCACGATGTACGGCGTGTCCACGCCGGGTGGGAAGAGAATCGTGTTGAAGTCCAGCACGGCCGACACCAGCACGATGCCGTTCAAGTCGATGTTGGCGCCCTGGAGATGCCGCGACAGGACGGCCGAGCGCGTGGTGCCGTAACTCTCGCCCAGGAGATACCGGGGCGAATTCCAGCGCTCGTACTCGCTCAAGAACCGCCGGATGAACTGCGTCAGCGATCGGGCGTCCTCATCGAGTCCCCAGAAGTCCTCGCCCGTGGCGTCGCCGGTGGGGCGGCTGAATCCCGTGCCCACCGGATCGATCATGACGATGTCAGCGTTGTCGAGCAGCGTGTAGTCGTTGTCAACCAGGGGATAAGGTGGCGGCGCTTGCTGCCCCAGGTTGGGCGTCATGACCCGGCGCGGGCCCATGATGCCCATGTGCAGCCAGAACGACGCGGACCCCGGTCCGCCATTGTAGGCGAAGATGAGCGGGCGCGGCGTTCCACTCGGAGCGTTGGTGCGAAAGTACGCGGTATAGAACAGCTCGGCGGTCGCTTTCTCCTGTGTGTCACGGAGAATGATGCTCCCCACCACGGCGTCGTACTCGACGGTCTCACCACCCACGTCGATGGTGTGATGACTCTCCCAGCGGGACGGAGCAGGCTCGGGTGCGGTTGCCTCCTGGGCAATGAGCATCTGCGGAGCGAGGACGAAGGCCGACAGGATGAGATAGAGCGACTGCTTCATTGCATCTCCTACGGGCAGGAATCGTACGGCTGGATGCGTGGGTGCAAATGCGAGCTGGGTAATCTAGCGTCCGCCGGCGGCGCGTCCAATCTCGATGACCTCGTCGGCGGACGGGCCCTGCATGAGCAACGCGAGAAATCCCTCCTCGATGCGCTGGGCGACGTTACTCGCGTTGGCCGTGATCATGTCGGGGAGGCCGACCCGCTTCGCATGCGACAAGATTTCCTGGTTGCCTGCTTCCGCCGCCTCCCGGTCGCCGCCGAGGGCGCGGGTGAGGCTGCCGATCCCGCACGCCAGAATACTGATGCCGGGCGTATCGGCGATGGCCTCGACCTCGGCCAAGGCACCGGGATCCTCGATCATGATCATTGCGAGGATCTCCCCCGTGGGATTGGACGGCGACCACACGTCGGCCCGGGCTTCGGCGAAGAAGCTCATGGCCAACCTGGCCTCCTCCGCGCTTCGCACGTGGGGCAACACCACCCCGTCCGCACCGAGGTCGAGCACGTCGTGCACCCGCTGCCGCGCGGCGAGGGCGCCGTCGCTCTCGATGGACGGGATACGCACCAGCAGGGTCTTCCGGCCAATCGCCCCCGGCGCCCGCAGCCCCCGGGCGATCACGCGCACGGCCTCGAGATCGAAACCGCCTTCGAGGTTCAAGAAGACGAAATCGTAGAGCGGGTGCTGAGCGAGCCGAAAACCGCCGCCCCGCGTGTACGTCGGCGGGGGCCGCTCACCGGTGTTGCGTTGTTCCTCGGTGGGTGGAGTTTCGTTGGGCACGTAGACGCCGAACGCCGTGAGGTTCTGCGCCCAGAGATCGATGATGCGGTTCTCGTGTTCGATGGGTTCGGATTGACACGCGGCCAAGACCAGCACGGCCGCCGCCGCGAGTGTGGTTTGTCTATTCACTGCGCCCCGCCGCTTGTCGTCCCACTGCCAATGCCTCGGGCCGCGTCACGATGATGACCCGGAACCCCTGCTCGAGTCGCTCGGCGATGTCATCGACGCCGGCCGTGATCCCGCACGGCACAGCGAATTCCTTGCACGCCGCCAGCACGGTCTGGATGGCGTTCTCGATGGCGTCCGCGTCGCCCTCGTATGCACGGCGCAGATCGCCGGGGCCCGGGATGGCGATGCTCACACCGGCGGTCCCCACGATCTCCCGGGCGTTGGCGATCGCGACCTGATCTTCGAGGAGCAACACGTTCACGAGCTCACCGGCGGGATTGCCCGGCCAGACGTTGTCACCCATGGAGCTCACGGCCAGGCCCGCTTCCTCCGCGGTTTCGACGTGGGGAAAGACGATGGCGGCCACCCCCGCGGCGAGTCCCTCCCGCACATGATCCCTGGCGGTGTCGTGCCCGTCCCGGATCGGCGGAATGCGCAGCGTCACGGGGTGCGTTCCGTTCGCGCCCGAGGCGTCGGCCATGCCCTGCATGTAGGCTTGCATGGCTGGAATGTCGAACGGGCCCGATTCCAGGGAGTAGAACACGAAGTCCGTCTCCCGGTTCTCGGCCATGACGGCCCCCTGCTCCGCCGTATGCTCTCCGGAGAAGATCCCGAACACGGCATGCCCCTCGGCCAGGAGCCGGACGATCTTGTTGGAATTGGCCACGGGTTCCTCTGAAGCCGGAGCACACGCAACCCACGCGTTATTCGCCAGGGCCAGCAGGGCGACGGAGCCCGCCAGGCCGGGAGCCCGGATTCGAACTGGTCTCATGTATCCTCTGAGTCGATGAAGCCGCTGAGTCGATGAAGCCGCGGATCGGGGAGCGGCACTGACGCCCGCTATTCTGGCCGCCCGTCCAAAACATTGCACCGTCCAGGACTAAATGAGTACAGGGTATCGGATTTTGGCCAGAAATAGCCTGCAGGTCTTATACCGGCGTGGCTTCCCTCTCGGGCTCCGCGACGGCCTGGGAGCCTCGAGCCAGGAGGCGCTCGGCAAAGTCCAGGCGGTCGTGCAGCTCGTCGAACCGCCCGTCCTGGTGGGTTAGCTCCTCCCGGAGGCGCTCGATCTCGTCCTGGAGCTCCACCAGCCGGTCATCGGAGCCGGCCTTGGCACCACTGCTCAAGCGCTTGACGAAGGCCCGCCCGATGGGGGTGTGGGAAAATGCCAGCGCCGAGAGGGGCCCGATGACGAGCACGATGCTGATGATGGGGATGAGGAGGGCGAGATCGCCAGGGTGCACGCGGGGCTCCGGATGAGGGTTCGGGCTCACTACGCCTGGCGCGTTGGTCCGGTTTCGCTGTTGCGGACACTCCACAGTTGTATACTGAACGATATAATATTATACTGTTCAATATAACATATTGATCGGATAAACAGCCGCCCCGAGAGGCAATCGTGACCGACCTGTCCCAGCTCAAACCCCAGTGGTTCCAGATTCTGCTCGCCATCGCCGACCGGGAGCTCCACGGCCTCGGCATCATGAAGACCGTCCTCGAGCACACCGAAGGCCAGATGAAGCTCTGGCCCGCCACCCTCTACGGCTCCCTCAAGAAATTGAGCGAACAGGGCCTGATCGAGGAAACCGAGCGGCCCGCCGATCCGGCCACCGACGGCGACCGGCGCCGGTTCTACACCATCACCGGCCTGGGGCGCGAGGCCTTGGCGGCCGAAGTGGCGCGCCTGGCCAAGTATGTTCGCGTGGCCGAGAGCAAGCAGATCGTCACCGAAACCGGATCATGAGGCATCCGGTTTCGCGGTTCCTGTATCGCCTCTTGCTCCGGCTGGCGCCGGTCCATCTTCGCGTGTCCCACGGCCAGGAGATGGAGCGGCTGTTTGCGGAAACGATCGACTTGGAAAAGCACCGGCTGGGATGGTTGGCATACGTCACGGTTTGGTTCGCGGCAACCCGCGACGTACTGAAGACGTCGGCCGAATCGGTGTCGCCGCACCTCTATCATCGGACATCGCACATGCCAGAGCCCCAACGATTCGGCGCCGTCGTGCAAGATTTCAAGTACGGGTTGCGCGGCCTGATGCGCAATCGCGGATTCACCCTCGTCGCCGTGATCACCTTGGCACTCGGCATCGGCGCCAACACCGCCATCTTCACGGTGGTGAACAATGTCGTGCTGGCGCCGCTGGGGTATGAAGCGCCCGACCGGCTGGTGCAGGTCCACACCACCTTTGCGCAAAACACGACCGGCCGAGTCTCGGCTCCCGACGCCCGGGATTACGCGGAGCAATCGGCCAGCTTAGCCCAGGTCGCCGTGCTCGACTGGGGCACCCGAGACCTGACGGGCGACGGCAACCCCGAGGTGGTCTCCGCGGGCAACGTGTCGGCCAACTTCTTTGCGGTGTTACGGGCGCGTCCCGCACTGGGACGGCTCTTTCTCCCCGAAGACCAAATCGCCGGCAACGACCGCATCACCGTCATCAGCGACGGCCTCTGGCGGCGGCGCTTCGGCGCGAATCCCGATTTGGTGGGCGGCACGATGGCGTTGGGCGGCGCTCGCTACACCGTCGTCGGGGTGCTCCCGGCGGACTTCGAGGATCCGAGCGCATCCGGGGTCGGCGGAACCGACGTGTGGCTTCCCCTGTCCATTGCCCGCGCCG
>JAPULZ010000013.1 GCA_027294455.1 Gemmatimonadota bacterium | reverse complement strand
CGAGCGCACCGACACCACCGCCATCCGGGCAGCGGGGGTCATCGGTGAGGCCATGGTGTGCGTGGTGCTGGCGGGGGCCATGCTGGAGAAGCTCGGCGGGGACAGCCTCGAGGAGGTGCGGCGGAATCTCGACGGTTACCTCCAGCAGGTGGCGAGATACTGATCCGAGCCCGCATTAAGGGTAGGTCGAACTCCGTGGGAACGGGCACCCACCGGGCGTTCGCGTTCCAGCCAGATTGCCACGCTCGTACGGCGCAGGTTCGTGCCCGTTTCTGGCTTGCCAGGTCCCCCCTGGGATAGAATCCACGCTCTGGGCCTGTGTCTTAGTCTGCCAGGACGAGCCACGTCGACCCGGTCCCTGACGCGACACCCGGGGGCCTAGGCTCCACTTCGTCGAGGGGAAGCGACAGCGCGATGAAATGCCCACAGTGCGGTCGAGCCAACCCCGAGGACAGCGGCTTCTGCAACAGCTGTGGCTTTCCTCTGGCCGGCGACACCAGCGGCGCCAGCCTGAGACCGACGGTCTACCCGTCCTCCCGGCCCTCCGTACCTTCTCGGCCAACCTCAGACGGCGACTCTTCCCAGGACGAATTCGCTCAGACCCTCGTGTCCGGCCCGCTGGTACCGCCACCGCCGCCCGGGCTGGTCGCGCCCACCTCCATCGAGACCCTGGCGCCGGGAGCCCGTCTGGGATCGCGCTACGAGATCGACTCAATCCTCGGGGTCGGCGGCATGGGCGTGGTCTACCGGGCGCGGGATCTTACTCTGGAGCGGGACGTGGCTCTCAAGGTGATCCGTCCGGACATGGCCAGTCAGCCTGGTGTGATGGAGCGCTTCCGCCGCGAGATCCAGCTGGCCAGCAAGGTCACCCACAAGAACATCCTGCGCATCCACGACCTGGGTGAGATCGACGGGCTCTCGTACATCTCCATGAACTTCGTGGAGGGGGAGACCCTCAAGCAGCTCATGAAGCGCGAGAAGGTGGTCCCAGTGGACCGGTCGGTCTCCCTGGCGGTGCAATTCTGCGAGGCGCTCCATGCGGCCTACGAGGTCGGCGTGGTCCACCGCGACCTCAAACCGGCCAACATCCTCCTAGACGAGGACGGCGTCCCATACATCGCCGATTTCGGCCTGTCCCGGTCCATGGAGACCGGCCAGACCATGACGGCGGCCGGGACCATCCTCGGGACCATCGACTACATGTCTCCCGAGCAGGCCCGGGGCGAGACCCCGGATCACCGGGGAGACATCTACTCCCTGGGCATCATCCTGTACCAGATGCTCACCGGGAACCTGCCATTCCAGGCGGACACCGCGCTGTCGGTGATGATGAAGCGCGTGCACCAGGACGCGCCCAAGCTGTCGAAGGAGCGCAAGGTCCCGCCATGGCTGTCGGGCATCGTCTCCCGGGCCCTCAAGCGCGATCCCGATGATCGCTACCAGACCGCCGGCGAGATGGCCCGGGACCTGGAGGCCCACCAGGCCTCCCGGTCGTTCCGCGCCCTGCGCAGGCCCCGAACCCTGGCCGGCATTGGCTGGGGGTTGATTGCCGCGCTGGCCATCCTCGGCGCGGTGCTCGGGACGCGCTTCTTCCTGCAGCGCAGCCCGGCGGAGCCGGCGACGACGATGGTGACACCGAAGGCCACACTCATCATCCTGCCGTTCAGCAATGGCACCGGTGACTCCGACTTCGACTGGATCACCACGGGTCTACCAGACCTGCTGCGCACCGACATGCAGCAATTCAAGACGCTTCGCCTGGTGGGGCAAGAGCGTGTGAACGGGCTTCTGGACGGGTTGCGAGTGGGTAACCGGGGGACCTTCCGGACTGACGAGCTGCAGCGCATCTCCAGCCTCCTGGGGGCGGAGAACATGCTGACCGCGAAGCTGCTGAAGGCCGGTGCCCAGTTCCGGATCGAGGCCAACCTGCAGCGAGCCGTGGGTGGCTCGGTGGTTGCGGGGGATCCGTTGCGGGTCGAGGGGGCCGGTGAGGAGTCGCTCTTCGCCATGGTGGACGAGCTGAGCAGCCAGATCCGCGACGCGCTGGGCGTCTCCCGTGGCTGGGGCGAGAGCGACCAGGGGGTGACCGAGCTGTCCACCGCCTCGGTGGCGGCCCTGCGACTGTACCAGGAGGGGCTGGCGTTGGCTCGTGAGGGCAACAACCTGGAGGCGGCCGAGCGCCTGGAGGCTGCCTTGGAGGCGGATGGAGATTTCGGCATTGCTCGGGCCCTGCTGGCGGAGACGTACGATCTGCTGGGCTACTCCCAGAAGGCCATCGAGGCCGCCGACCTCGCCGCCGAGGGCATCCCGAGGGCGTCGCCGTACGAGGCAGCTCGCATCCAGGCCGTCCGGGCCCGCCTCAACAACGATCTGGAGGCGGCGGAGCAGGCGTACAAGAGCCTCCTGGAGATCACCCCGACCTTGGCGGAAAACCACTTCGACCTGGCGTCGGTTCAGGAGGATCTCGGGGACCTGGATGCGGCGCTAGCATCGCTGCAGCGTGTGGTCGAGCTGGACCCGAAGCATCCCAACGGCCACTACGTCCTGGGGCGGGTGCAGGTCAAGCTGGGCAACCCGTCGGAGGCGCTGAACTCGTTCAACACGGCTCTCGGGCTCCATGTGGAGATCAACAACGACGAGGGGCGGGCCACGGCCCTGCACGGCCTGGGGTTCGCGTACGACGATCTTGGCCGATCCGAGGAGGCGATGGACTATTTTCAGCAGTCCCTGGAGATCCGTCAGCGCATCGGTGACCGCAGGGGAGTCGGGATGGCATTGAACAACATCTCGGTCATCCTGCTGAAACGGGGACAATATGAAGATGCCATCGACGCCGTACAGAGGGGTATGGCCATCGGCGATGAGATCGGCGATCAGGCGGGGAATGCTGATCGTTACTTCAATCTGGGAGAGATCTATCAGACCATGGGCCGGCAGGACGAGGCCCTGCAGAGCTACCACGAGAGCCTGAAGCTCGTTCGTGAGCTGGACGACGCAGTCGGACTGGCGTGGAACCTGAGCAGCATCGGATACGCAAACGCCGTGCTCGGCAAGTACCTGGAAGCGTACTTCTTCTTCAAGGATGCCCTGGAAAAGCGCCGGGAGATCGGTGACAAGACGGACATCATACGATCGCTGATCGACATCAGCTTCGTGGAGCAGATCCAGGGGAGGTACGACGAGGCGTTGAAGTTCATCCTGGAAGGAATGAAGCTGGCGCGGGAGGTCGGGCACCAGCCCGGCATCACTGTCTTCTCGTTGAACCTCGCCAACATCCATGAGGATCAGGGGAACTTCGACTCCGCCCTGGCGACTCTAGACGAGGCGCTCTCGAGGGCGGGTGGGACCGGGGCCGACGACCAGGTGGCCACCGGCAAGGCCTACCTGGGTAGCGTGCGCCGCCGCCTCGGTGACCATGAGGGCGCGGACGAAGCGCTCCGGGAGGCTCTCGACCTGGCCCGGAGTATGGATCTGGGGGAGCTGATCCCCGAGATCTTGTCCTACCAGGCCGCCCTCCTCACGGCACGCGGGGAGAAGGAGGCAGCCATCGCCGTCGCTCGGGAGGCGGTGGATGCAGCCGAGAGGATCCACAATCATCGGCTTACCCTGCTCGCCCGGCTGCACGCCGCGGAGGCACGCGGTTCGCTGGCGGATGTCGAGGCTGCCCGGCAGCTAGCGGAATCCTCCGGTCTCGAGCCCCTGGTCTCGCAGGCGCACTTGGCCCTGGCCCGACTGCACCTGGAGGCCGGCCGGGGCGCCCGGGCCGTGGAGGAGGCCGACAATGCCATCGCCAGCGGCACTCCTCTGCAGGAGCGCGACGTCTTGTTCCAGGCCCACTACATCGCCGCCCGCGGTCACGAGGCTCAGGGAAACACCCGGGACGCTCTGGAGCACTACACCGGCGCCCTGGATCTGTTGGAGGAGATGCTCCAGGACCTGGATGGTGAGCCCTTGGGCCACTTCCTCGCCCGACGAGAGACCGTCGAGTTCGCCCGTCACGGCGAGCAGGCCTTCGGGGCCCTCCCCGGATCCGAACTCACCGAGCGCTTGCGGGCGGTGCTGGAGCTTTGAACCGCTGTCGACCACCCCGTAACTACCTCTCTGGATTCCCCTTGGCCCCGAACCCGACAATCCCGAGATCGCCGCCGGGTCTTCGCGGCTCGACGCCGTTCGGGCCAACCTCCGAAAACCCTTGTAAAGACTGGATTTCACGGTATAATTCCGGTGATTTCCTACGACGGACATAACTCGATTTCTCACGCAAAGAGCCGCTACCATGGAGTGGCTGGTCAGGGGGCCGGGGTTCGCCCGGTCTCGAGGGTAAGCGTCATGAAACGAACTGGGGGTGTATTCTTCGTGCTGGCCATCCTCTATTTGATGGCATCGGGTCCAGGAGTCACGCTCGCCGCGACCCTGACCGTCCACGAGACAGAGGCGGATTTCGCGGCCGCGCTCGATCCGGCCATTATCCTGAGATCCGAGAACTTCGACGGGTTCGCCGATGGCACGATCCTCACCGATCAGGTCGGCGACGTGGTCTTCTCCTCTCCCAACGAGGGCCTGCCCGGCTTCGTGGCCGTCCAGGTGCTGGATCTGCCTCGTGCCGTGAGCGAGCCCAACGCCCTGGGCGGCGGGCTCGTCGAGAACGGCAACGTCCAGCAGAAGATCGCCCTGGACTTGGTGCCTCCCGCCTCGGCGCTGGCCTTCTACTTGGTCGCACAGGTACCCATTGCCGAGGACGTTACCCTGGAGTTCGATTTCGTCGATGGGACCAGCAGCACGCTCCCTTTCGCCACCGTCATCGGACCCGACGACGACAATGTGAACTTCCTCGGCGTGACGTCCGACACGGCCTTTGCCCGCGTGACCCTGGTCTCCAACGACGAGTCCGGCGGGCTCTTCCAGAACTTCGGAGGGTGCGACGAGCTGCAATTCGGGTACTTCGACGTCCTGCCGCCCATCTGCCAGGGCCAGCCCGGGGATTCGGGTGGAGTCCTGGGGATCGAAGGGACAGCCACCGACGACCGGCCCGGTGACACCGGGATCGCCAGCGTCGAGTTGAGCCCGGATTCCATGAACCTGGACCTGCTGCTGGACCCGCTGTTCATGCCCGGAGATCCCGCCACGTCGTTCAAGGCGATAGCCATCAATCCAGGGTTGGAGGCTCAGGGGACGGTCCTGGTAACAGACGGAGCCGGGAACAGCTGCACCCTGTGCATTGACTTCAAGATCGTGTCCGAGGGCCCCCTCCTGGAGGAGGACCTCTGCTGCCAGGACCCGATCTTCTTCACCGTGAGCAACCCGGACATCACCCCCGCGGGGCCGATGTTCTGCAACTCCACGCAGGTGGACCCGCTGGAGCTTCCGCCAGGGTACGAGCTCTTCGACGCGTGCGTCGTCCTGACCATCGATTCACCCATCAGTGGCGTTACCGAGATGACGCTGGAGGTGCCGGGTGATTTCGAGTCCCGGCTGCGCATGCTGTTCGCCAGTTCCCCCGATGGCGGGCTCACCTTCGATCCGTTCGAGGACGTGACGACAGAGGTCGCTCCCATCCCCACCATCCCGGATCCTACCCGCCTGAAGGGTAAGAAGGGCTGGTCTGTGGTGAAGGTGACCTGCGCCATCCTGGCGGAGGTGTGCAACGGCGTGGATGACGACGGCGATGGGCTCATCGACGAGGGGCTTCCGGTGGGCGACTCCTCCGTGGACTTCGACGAGGACGGCTTCGCCCTCTGCCCGCAGGTGGGTGAGCTGGGTGACTGCAACGACCAGCTTGCCACCGTCAACCCGGCGGCCAGCGAGGTCTGCAACGGCCTGGATGACGACTGCGATGGCGTCGCCGATGACGGCGACCCGGGCGGCGGCATAGCCTGCGACGTGGCCGACCAGCTCGGGCCCTGCGCCGCGGGAATCACCGAGTGCAACCTGTCCGAGCTGTCGTGCGAACAGCAGGTCTTCCCCGAGACGGAGGTCTGCGACGGCGTCGACAACGACTGCGACGGCCAGATCGACGACGGCTTCGACGTTGACGGGGACGGGTTCACCACCTGCGCCGGTGACTGCGACGATACCGATGCGACCATCAATCCTGCCGCCGCGGAGGTCTGCGATCTCGTGGACAATAACTGCGACGGCCAAGTGGACGAGGGCTTCGACGTCGACAACGATAATTTCACCACCTGTGGCGGCGACTGCGACGATGCCGACCCGGTCATCAACCCCGGTGCGGCGGAGATCTGTGACGACCTGGACAACAACTGCGACGGCCAGGTAGACGAGGGCTTCGATGCCGACACCGACGGTTTCACCTCCTGCGGCGGCGACTGCGATGACAGCGATGCCGCCATCAACCCGGGCGCCAGCGAGGTGTGTGATGCGGTGGACAACAACTGCGACGGCCAGGTAGACGAGGGCTTCGACGTGGACGGCGACGGGTTTACCACCTGCGCCGGTGACTGCGATGACGCCGACGCGGCCATCAACCCGGCAGCGGCGGAGGTGTGCGACGCAGTTGACAACGACTGCGACGGTCTGGTTGACGATGGCAATCCCGGCAGCGGCGCCCCGTGCGGCCGCAGCGACGTGGGCGTCTGCCAGTTCGGCGTGACCGCCTGTGAGGGCGGCTCCGTGGTCTGCGTCGGGAACATCGACCCGGTGGACGAGGTGTGCGGCGATGGCCTGGACAACGATTGCAACGGTGCGGCCGACGAGGCCGTTGAGGTCACCGCGGTGTGCTCCGTAAGCCCCGGCCTGATGAACATCGAGTCAGAGGGCTCCAGCTTCCAGGTGAGCCTGTCATCGCTGATCGATACCTGCGACCTCACCAACCCGATCCCGCTGGATCCCGGCAGCGCCACCACGGCCTACATTTCTCAGGCCGGAGCGGCGACCCTGCCGGATCCGTTCGCCCCGTCCTGTCCGGACCCGGTGGACGGCTTCCTGTTCGAGCCGGGCATCGTGGAGAACCTGGAGGACCGCAAGATCACCGGGAACGGCGTGAACCTGAAATTCAACATGGAGTCGGACGGTGACTGCAGCACGCTGGACGGTAACCGCCAGGACCTTCTGGCCGCGCTGTCCGATGCCCTGGACGATAGCCAGGTTCCGGTGTGCATCACCAGCAGCATCGACGGTGTGGAGTTCACGTGTTGCAGCGAGGTCACGGTGAGGAACAAGGGCACACGGTAAGGCCAAGGAGGGACTCACGAATGTCCTTGCGACACCGGGCGGCGGGCGCGTTGGCGCTCGCCGCCCTTCTTCTCGTGGCGGGACCGTCACGGGGCGACTCCTCTCCGTCAGAGCAGGTCCCCCATGCGGTGTGCCGTCTTGCGCCCCGGGTCCTGGATGTGTCCCGCCGGCCCGGGCCTCTCATCGCCCGCATCGAGATCTTCACATCCGACGGGCTGACGGTTCTCGATCCCATGAGGATCGGGGCAGGCGTTCGCGTCGCGTCCGTCGGCGGAACGCCGGTGCCGGCCCCCTCTCCGGACGACGAGGGGATCGACGAGGATCCCACAGCCCGGCGGCTGGAGGACAAGGTGGATGTCCGTGGTGGGGCGCCGTTCCCCAACGGCATCCCGGAGGTGGTCCTTTCCTTCCGGCGTCCGGTGGACGGTGACCCTTCCACCCGTGGCGACGGCGACGCCGGCGACGTCTTGGCCATGCTCCTGGGTGTTCCCGATGGGCAGGAGGCCCAGATTTGCCTGCAGGGGCAGCTCGACGGCGTGTTGTTCCAGTGTTGCGATACGGTCCAGGTTCGCAACCGGGGCCTGCGGGATCTGCCCCGGGGCCTGTTCCCGCCGGGGGTTGATGGGCCATGAGGGCCGCCGGTCTCTCCCGGGCCTGGGTGGGCGCGCTGCTGACGCTCTTGCTCTCCGTAGTGCCGTCGGCCGCGGATCTCCGCCGGGAGGTGGAGCCCAACGACCCGTCCGCCGATGCTCAGGTCATCGTCCCACCGTTCAGCGCCGGCGGCCTCATCGGGAGCGCCGGTGACGTGGACCTCTACGCGGTGGCCGGCGATTCCGGGCAGATCTTGACGGCCGACATCCTGGCCCGGGGGTTCCGGGCGGGCGCCCAGCCCGGCTCTCAGCTCAGCGCCGTCCTGGAGATCCGTGACAGCGATGGCATTACCGTCCTGGCCCAGGAGCAATCTGCCGGCGATTTCGACGACCCGGCGGTCTCGCTGGAACTGCCCGTCTCGGGAAAGTACTTCGTTGCTGTCCGGGATCTCTCGCCGGCGGAAGGTGGCAGTGGCCATCGCTACGTTCTTTCGGTGGAACTGGAGTCCAACGATACGTTCTCCGAGGCCGTACCTGTCCGGCCGCCGGTCCTCCCGTCCATCGATGCCCTCATCAACCCGCCCGGCGATCGGGACTTCTACCGGCTGGACGGGATCGCCGGTCAGGTCCTGACGCTGGACGTGGACTCGGCGGTCTTCAATCCCACCGTCCCGCCCTTGAAAGTCGTACTGAGCCTGTTCGATCCGTCCCAGAGCCTGCTGGCCGAGGATATCTACACGGATGCCGACGGGGATCCGTTCCTGCAGGTGACCTTGCCGACTGCCGGAACCTACTACGTCCAGGTCCGCGACTTCCGTTCCTTCGTGGGGACCAAGAACTCATTCTATCAACTCTCCATGGAGCTGGGCCCTGCGGCGGGGAACGATGCGTTCGCTGAGGGGATGCCGGTGACGCTTCCACGACCGGTGAGCGGCGTCGTGAGCACGGCCTCGGATGTGGACCACTACCGCTTCAACCTCGCCGCACCGACGACCCTGCGCGCCGACCTGGACGCCGTCGAGAACCTCCAGTCCCTCCTGGGAGGCACACTGCAGCTACATGACGCAGGGGGCGTTCTCTTCTCGGACTCGTCGGTGCCGGACCCGGATCTGGCAGCTCCCCTGGCGGCGGGGGACTACTCGGTGAGCGTGGAGGGCCCGTGCAGCGGCGGCGGCTGCGAGAATGAGGACTCCTACTACGTGCTCTACCTGGACCATGACGCCGATGGCGACGGGCTGGTCCTGCCCCAGGACAACTGC
The DNA here is from genome assembly GCA_027294455.1 of Gemmatimonadota bacterium. GTDB lineage: Bacteria > Gemmatimonadota > Gemmatimonadetes > Gemmatimonadales > GWC2-71-9 > B3T1B10. The sequence continues at coordinate 42 of JAPULZ010000013.1, read as the reverse complement.
CCGCTAGCCGACAACCCGCTGCAGCTCGACGGGGACGGGGAC
>JAPULZ010000129.1 GCA_027294455.1 Gemmatimonadota bacterium | reverse complement strand
TGTTCTTTAGCATCACCCTACTGCGCGAAACGCCGGTGGATGCCTATCCCGAGTTCATGCCACCGCTGGTGGAGATTCAAATTGAATCGCTCGGGCTCTCGGCGGCCGAAATGGAAGCCTTGATGACCGTGACGTTAGAGGGGGGCATCATCAACGAGACGCCCTGGCTCAAGGAGATCCGCTCCGAGTCCATGCCGGGGCTGGCCTCGATCGTCCTTGAGTTCAAGCCGGGCATCGACATCATGGATGCGCGCCTGGTGACCGAAGAGCGTCTTCAACAGGCGCAGGCCACGCCCAACGTGTCCCAACCGCCGCAACTGCTCCAGCCGCTCTCGGCCACCGGCCGGGTGATGAAGGTCGGGTTGACCTCGGACGAGATCTCGCTGATCGATATGTCGCTGCTGGCCCGCTGGACCATTCAGCCCCGCCTGATGGGCGTAGACGGCGTGGCGAACGTCGCCATGTGGGGCCAGCGCGAGCGGCAGTTGCAAGTGCTCGTCGATCCGCAGCAGCTACGCGATAACGGGATTTCCCTGGACCAGATCATTGCCACCACGGGCAACGCCATGTGGGTGTCGCCCCTGAGCTATTTGAACGCCTCGACGCCCGGCGCCGGAGGGTGGATCGAGACACCCAACCAGCGCCTCGGCATCCGGCACGTCTTGCCCATCCAGGAGCCGGGCCAACTCGGCAAGGTGATCGTCGAGGGCACGACGCTGCGCCTGGAGCAAGTGGCCGACGTGGTCGAAGACCATCAACCGCTCATCGGCGATGCGATTTTTGAGGACGGACCGGGGTTGCTGCTGGTGATCGAGAAATTCCCGTGGGCCAACACGCTCGACGTGGCCCAGGGGATCGAAGACGCCATCGCAGCGATGCAGCCCGGCATGGTCGGTATCGATTTTGACACCGAAATCTATTCCGCGGCCTCGTTCATCGAAACGGCGACCGGTAATCTCGGGCTGGCGCTGCTCCTTGGGCTGGCGCTGCTGCTGGTGGTGCTCTTCGTCTTTCTCGGTGATTGGCGCAGCGGCTTGATCAGCATCGTGGTGATCCCGATATCGCTGACCGCAGCGGCGTTCGTGTTCTACCTGCGCGGGGCCTCTGTTGACATGATCCTTTTCGCCGGGTTGGTGGTCGCCCTCGGCATCCTCGTCGACGACGCGGTCATCGACGTAGACAACGTCAAACGGCGGCTCCACCAACAGCAGGGGGCCGACAAATCGAAGACGCGCATCGTATTCGAGGCGTTGACCGAGATGCGCAGCGCCGTCTTCGTCGCGATACTGATCTGTGTGCTGGCGGTGGCGCCGGTCTTCTTCTTGGAGGGCCTCTCCGGCGCCTTTTTCCAGCCGCTGGCCGCGTCCTACGTGCTGGCCGTGGCGGTCTCGATGGCGGTGGCGCTGACGCTCACCCCGGCGCTGAGCATGCTGCTGTTCCGAGGCGAGACGCCCGCGCAGGGCGAGTCGGCGATTGCGCGGTCGTTGCGCGGGATCTACGACGCGGTGTTTGCCGGGGCGGTCGACAAACCGCGCATGGCGCTGATCGCCGCCGTGGTGGTGATCGTGGTCGGCGTGGCGGCGTTTCTCTTCTTACCGCGACCGTCGCTCTATCCCACGTTCACGGAGCAGGACGTCGTGCTTCCCTGGGAGAGCACCCCCGGCACGTCCTACATAGAAATGAGCCGGATTGCCCATGACGTGGGCGATGAGTTGCGGACCATCCCCGGCGTACGCACGGTGGTGTGCCACATAGGGCGTGCCATCACGGGCGATCAGGTGGTCGGCATCAACGCCGCCCAGTTCTGGGTCAGCCTTGATCGAACGGCGGACTACCGCGCGACGATGGATCGCATCGAGGCGGTGGCCGCCGGTCATTCCGAGTTCGTACACGGCGTGCTGACCTATCCGGAGCAGCAGATCATGGCGGCCCAGGCGCTCACCGACGACGAAAACCTCGTGGTGCGGCTCTACGGCCACGACATGGCGACGCTTCGCACCAAGGCCGAGGAGGTGCGGCAGGCCCTCGCAGGGATCGACGGCATCGCCGAGGCCGAGGTGGACTACCCGGCCGAGGAGCCCAAAGTGGAAGTCAAGGTCAACCTCGAAGCGGCCAAAGCCCATGCCGCCAAACCCGGCGACATCCGTCGGGATGCCGGCACGTTGATGTCGGGCCTGGTCGTCGGTAACCACTTCGAGGAGGGTAAGGTGTTCGAAGTGATGGTCTGGGGCGCCCCCGAAGTCCGCCAAACGGTGGACGACATCGGCAACCTGCTCATCGATACGCCCGGCAGCGGCCTGGTGCCCTTGAAGGAGCTGGCCGACGTACGCCTGGTCAATACGCCGGTCTCTGTCAAACGGGAAGCCGGCTCGCGATACCTGGACGTAAAGGTCCGTGTAGAAGGACGTAATCGCAGCGCCGTAGCCGCCGACGCCAAAAGCCGCATCCAGACCGTGAGCTTCCCGCTGGAGCATCACGCGGAGGTACGCGGCGGGGCTGCGGGCGGCCAGGGGGGCCTTCTCCTCGTTGTGCTTGCCGCGCTGATCGCGATGTTTTTCCTCTTGCAGGTAACCTTCGGCAGTTGGCGTCTGGCGACGGGGATCTTAGTGACCTGGCCCGTGGCGCTCACCGGCGGCGTGCTGGTGGCTTTTGCCGTAGGCGGCCTCTCGCTCGGAGCGCTGCTGGGCCTGCTGGCCGTCTTCGCCCTTGCCGCGCGCCAGGGCATTTTGCTGGTCAAACACTATCAGCATCTGGGGCAGCATGAAGGACTCGCCTTCGGCGCGGAGTTGGTCCGGCGCGGGACGCGGGAACGCCTGGGGGCGATCCTGCTGACGACGCTCGCCACGGCGGTGCTCGTCTTGCCGATGGTCTTCTTCGGCAACCGCGCCGGTCTGGAGATCGTGCACCCGATGGCCGTCGTCATCCTGGGCGGCCTCGTCACCTCGACCGTCTACACTTTGTTCGTGGTCCCTGCCCTCTACGTGCAGTATGGCGCTGGGGACACGCCGGAGCCCGTTCCCGCTCCCGAGACGGCGCCCGCTAACGAAACCTGATCAAGGAATCCTCTGCCCGGTAACCCATCAAGGCAATCAATAGGAGGTAGCCCGATGCAGCGCACCAACCCATGGGTCGTCGTGGTCCTGTTCATCGCCGCTGTGCAACTACCAGCGTGCGGCCCGGACGCCCCCCCCGACGATCACATCGTACCCGCCCTAATCGAGCCTATCGAGGGGTCGGATCTCAGTCGCCTGACCTTGACCGCAAGGGCCATCGAACGGCTCGGCCTGGAGACCTTCCCGGTGCAGGAGGCGGATCCGGCGGTAGTACGCCCCGCCACCGGTGACGGGGACGGGCCGCGCACAGTCATCCCCTACGCGGCCGTGTTGTACGACGCCGAAGGCCACACCTGGGCCTACGTCAGTACCGAGAACCGGGTCTTCGTCCGCCATGCCATCACCATCGAATACATCGAGGGCAACATGGTGGTGCTCACGGACGGTCCCGAGGTCGGCGTGGAGGTGGTAGGGGCTGGCGCAGCAGAACTGTATGGCGCCGAGTTCGAAGTTGGACACTAAACGAAAAGAGAGAGGGCATTCTCTCTTTCCCGAGGCACTGTAAGACCGAGGATTGCCTCGGCTCGTGCCGCTTGAGGGGAGAATCCCCCTACTTCAGTGGGGGGAGTATGTCAATGTCCAACTTCGAACTCGGCGCCATACAGTTCTGCTGCGCCAGCCCCTACCACCTCCA
>JAPULZ010000128.1 GCA_027294455.1 Gemmatimonadota bacterium | reverse complement strand
CACCTCTCGCTTGACCGCGTACCCATGCTTCACACCCTCCGCGAGGCTGAGCAGGATGTGAAACGTGGCCGGCGTGAGCGGCAGGAGCTTGTCGTGGGACGTCTCGGTCATGAGCACCTCTATGATCGGTCACCGATAATCGGACACCGATAGAATACAGTGGGCGGTGGCCGGTGGCAAGTCCCTCCCGGCGGTGTGGAGGTGCGGAGGCACTGGAGAGGAGGGGTGCGGAAAGAGAACCGCCACTTGCCCCAGCCCGACATATGGCCTACATTGCGGACACTCATTAGGCCTGCAAAGTAGACATGAGTGACAAACAATTCCCAGGCGAATTCGAGCAGATGGTCCTCCTCGCCATCCTGCGCCTCAACGACGGGGCGTACGCGGTCCCCGTCCGTGAGGAGATCGAGGAACGCGCCGGCCGGGCGGTGGCCAGGGGAGCACTGTACACGACCCTGGAGCGACTGGAGGCCAAGGGCTACCTCGCGTCCCGCATGAGCGACCCTACTCCCGAACGGGGCGGCCGGTCTCGCCGCTACTTCGAGGTGACCGCCCAGGGTGTCCAGAGCCTGCAGCACGCCCAAGAGGCGATGGCCAGCCTCCGGCAGGGTCTCGAATCGGTGCTCGGCAAGAGCTCGTGAGCCCGAGGCCTGTCCCGCCCCGTTTCGCCGAGGCGATTCTCGCCTGGTTCGTACCAGACAACGGCTTCGGAGAATCGATTCTCGGCGACTTGCGGGAGGAGTTCGCGAGCCGGGCCGAGTCAGGCTCCCGCCTGAGAGCCTCGCAGTGGTACCGCGTCCAGGCCATGCAGCTGAGCGGCCGGTATGCGGCGCGCGCCCTCTTGCGCATCTTCGGCCGGACTCGCCGGCACCGCGAAGATCCTTTTGAAAGCAAACCACGAGGAGAGACCGTGGGACGTGTCGCCCAGGACGTTCGCTACGCCGTCAGAACCCTGATCGCCAGGCCGGCCTTCGCGTTGACCGTAATCGTGACGCTGGCACTCGGGATCGGTGCCAACGCCGCCATCTTCAGCGTGGTGAACGGCGTCCTGCTGAATCCGCTGCCCTACCCCGACGCGGATCGCCTGATCGGGGTGTGGGGACGTTTCCTGCCCGAGAGCGGATTCGACTTTCCGAGATTCAGCCTCGCTCCGCCCGAGTACGTGGACTACAAGAACGACACCCGCACGATGGAGGCAGTGGCGGCCTATGCCGCGTTCGGCGCAACGCTGATCGACGGCGACGGGGACGCCGAGCGGGTCAACAGCGCGTCCGTCACGTCCAATCTCTTCAGTCTCTTGCGAGCGCCGGCACTCGTCGGACGCACGTTGATCGCGGAAGACGATCATCCGGCGGCCGATCCCGTGGTGGTGTTGAGTCACCCCCTCTGGCACCGCCGGTTCGGTGGCGCAGCCGACATCGTGGGCCGGCGCATCAGCGTGAACGGCACCCGGTCCGAGGTCGTGGGCGTGATGCCGCCGGGCTTCAGCTTCCCCGGCAACACGACGCAACTGTGGTCGGCCATGCAGATCGACGAAACGCGCCGGGACAATCGCCAGAGTCACAACTTCTTCGCCTTCGGACGCCTGGCCGGGGGCGCCACGCTGGAGGCAGCCGAGGCGGAGCTGGAGCCCATGATGGCCCGGTGGAAGGCGGACTTTCCGGACATCCACACAGGACATTTTCTCTGGGTGGAGCCGATGATCGAAAATATCGTCGGCACCATCCGACCGGCATTGCTCCTCTTGCTCGGTGCAGTGGGGTTCGTCCTACTGATCGTCTGCGCCAACGTCGCAAATCTCCTCCTGGCTGCCGGAGAGCATCGCCGGCGTGAGATGGCCGTGCGCAATGCTCTGGGCGCGAGTCGCCGGCGAATACTGCAACAGCTCCTGACCGAGAGTGCCGTGCTCGCGTCCATCGGGGGAGTCTTGGGGTTGGCGCTCGCCGTCGTGGGAACCGACGCGATGATCGCGCTGAACGCCGGCGGCATCCCCCGAGCGGATGAGATCGGTCTCGACGGACGCGTGCTCGCCTTCACCGGGCTGCTGACCGTGGCGACCAGCTTCGTGTTCGGCATCATCCCGGCGATGCAATCCGCGTCGCCGGATCTCCAGTCGGCGTTCAAGGACGGGACCACCAGCGCCACCGCCGGGCGCCGCCGGATGCGGTTCCGGCAAGTACTCGTCGTATCCGAGATGGCGCTGAGCATCCTGCTCGTCATCGGCGCGGGTCTCATGATCAAGAGCTTCTGGGCACTGCAGCAGGAGGATCCGGGATTCCAGACCGGCAACACGCTGGTCGCCACGTTGTCATTGCCATCCGGTGATTACGACGCGAAACGAGCGTCGCGGTTCTACACGGACTTGCTCGAGGACATCAATGCCATTCCGGGAGTGGAGCGTGCGTCGGCGGTGACGCGGCTTCCCCTGCTTCACGGTCGAGGCGTATCGGACTTCGAAATCGAGGGCGACGCGTCGAACGAACGCGGAGAGTTTCGCATGAACGCCGCCAACGTGTCGGCGAGAGCAGGGTATTTCGAGACGATGGGAATCCGTTTGGTCCGTGGGAGATTCTTCGAGGACACCGATCGGGTGGGGACGGCCACCGTGGCCATCATAAACGAAGCCATGGCACGCCGGTTCTGGCCCGACGAAGACCCCATGGGGCAACGCATCCGCTTCTCGGGTTGTGACGCCTGTCCGTGGGCCGCGATCGTCGGCATCGTGGGAGACGTGAAGTACCAGAACCTCGGAACGGATCCGTTTCCCACCTACTACTTTGCCAACGCGCAGGTCACAGAGTTTGCGGCGTTCATGACGCGTTTCATGGCGCTCACCGTCAAGACGACGACCGAGCCGCTGTCTGTGGCACCCGCGCTACGCGCGGCCATTCGCCGGCTCGATCCGAATCTGCCGATCCTCGCCCTGCAACCGATGACCGACGTCATGGCGGCATCCCTCGCCCGACCGAGGTTCACCATGATATTGATGGGAATCTTCGGGGGCGTAGCGCTCCTGCTCGGCGCGGTGGGGATCTATGGTGTCATGTCGTACGGCGTGGCCCATCGCACCAACGAGATCGGTCTACGCATCGCCCTCGGTGCGGGCAGCGCACAAATCTCCCGCATGGTCCTCGGCCAGGGAATACGGCTGGCACTGCTCGGCGTTGGGATCGGCATCATGGCAGCCATCGCCGGCACGCGCGTGATGGGCAGCTTGTTGTTCAACGTGAGCACCACGGATCCCGCGATCTTCGTGGCCGTGTCCGTGCTGCTGAGTGCCATCGCCGTGCTGGCATCCTACCTCCCGGCGCGGCGCGCCACGAAGGTGGATCCGATGGCCGCCATGCGCAGCGACTGATCCAAGGGGGGGCGAGGCATGCCTCTCGCCCGGCGCCGCCGAGCTCGTCTACTGGACCACCACGCTCAGAACATAGCTCGTGATCGTCTGCTGCTCGTACGTCGCGATGACAGTGGCCTGCTCGAGCACCGCCCGATAATTCGCCACATCCCGCCGCTCCGGTACCCAGAAACTCGCCACCGTCCCGTTGCTGAGGGCGCCCGCCACAATGACGCGGCGTTCGTTCGCGCCCGCATCCCCGGTGAGCACCTGCTTTAGACTCACGCGCACCGAGTCGATGGGACCACCCGACAACGTGAACAAGATCCCGCCGTCGTCGGTGTTCGGCGTGGTCAACCGCACGGCCAGGAATCCGGGTCCTTCCGGCAAGCCCGGCTCCAGCGTCTCCGACCCGCAGGCGAAGAGCAGTACGAGGCCCAGGGTGCGCGCGGCCATCTTTCGCTGAACCGTGCTCATGGTTTCCGCCTCAGGGTCGACACGTCCCGTTTGGGGAACTCGTTGCCTTCGGTGCAACCTCCGGGGGACGGGCCGTTGCACCAGTCGATCCACCGCACCACGTCGCCGAGGTTGTACACGCCGTCATCATTCCCCTGGGAATCGAGAAACGCCTTCTGCAAATCGATGAGGACGCCTCCGAAGAACAGCTCGTCGGCCGCGGCGTCGAGAGCGACGGCCGGAACCACCACCAGGGAATCGATCACCTGCGAGGGACTGCCGCCGGCACCGCCGGATGTGATGGTGATGGTGTCGACAAATGTTCCTGCGGCGAGCTCGGAGGCGTCCCGCCTCCACCTGGCGGCACCGTCGCCCACCCCGGACCCGCTCACGAAGGTGATCCAGCTGCCGCCGCCTTTCGTTGCCGTCCACGGCGCCGAGCCCGCGCCGGCCCCGGTGAACCCCACCAGCACCGAATCAAGCACTGCGACCGTGGCGCCGGCGATCATGGTATCGACACGAACCGCCACGCTGGTGGTCATGGCGAGGGCCGCGTCCACCACCAGCGAGTCTACCAGCATGACCGGCGCGATGGCCCCGCTCGTCGGAGTGACGGTCACGGTATCCACGTAGGTGCCGACGGCGAGGCCGGTGGGATCCTTGGACCAGAACACCCGGTCGGTGCCGGTCCCGCTCGGCGTGTTGAGCGTCAACCAAGAGCTGGCGCCATGGGACGTGGTCCACGTCTCGAGCTCCGAATTCTGCCCCGACATTCTCACCTGCACCGACCTCTGAACCGGCGTCGTGCTCCCCACGCCGAGCGTGTCGAGTTGGCTCATCACACTCAACCGCATGGAGATGGGGATGACGACGATCTGGGTGAACATGCCCCGCCCGTGCGTTCCGGCCAGCAAGACCCCGGTATTCGCCTCGATGGCCAGATCGAAGATCGCCACGAGGGGAAGACCGTCATTGAACGGGGACCACGATGCCGCGGCGTCGGTGGAGATGAAGGCACCGAGGTCGGTCCCCAGATACAAGGTCGAGCCCGAACCGGGTTGCAACAGAAGGGCGTTGACCGGCACATCGGGAAGATTGGCGCTCACGTCCTGCCACGATCCGCCGCCGTCGGTCGTGCGATACACATGCCCACTGCCGAATCCCGACAGCGACACGTACGCGATCCTCCAGTCCACTTCGTCCACGACGATGTCGGTCACGAAACGATCGGGGAGGCCGCCATCCACCTTGTTCCAGATCCCACCCCCGTCCGACGTCATCCACACATCGCCACTGTTCGCCCCCACATAAATCACTGCCGAATTGAACGGCGCCACCGTGATTGCCGAGATCCGGCCCCCGCTCGTGAGATCGCCGCTGATGCTTTCCCACGATTCCGCCTGGTTCTCCGTTCGGTACAGGCGAAACGTGCCGAAATACAGCGTCTGCGGATCCGACGGATCCATGACCAGGGGTGGGATGAACAACGCCCGGTCGAACGTATTGATGCCGTTGACCTTCCGAATGTAGCTGGACCCGACCCGCCGCCGGGGACCGCCGAAGCTGCTCCCCGCCGTCCACTGCGTCTCCCCGTAGCGCACGAGGGGATCCTCTCGATCGATGGCGGTGAATCCCCCGTCCCCACCCAGCACGTGGGCCCAGTCGGGCGTTCCGTTGTACTGCAGGGTGCCGTTGTCCTGCGTACCGCCCAACGCGAAGAGCGGATCGGTGGGATGGAGCGAGATGCCGCCGTAGAACTGCGTGATGGCCAGGTTGGTGTTGAGCGTAGACCACGTCGCGCCGGCGTCGGCCGAGCGGTAAATCCCTCCGTCGTTGCCCACATACACCGTGAACGGGTTCTGGGGATCGAACGCCAGCATGTGCTGGTCCACGTGGATGCTGGCCCCGACGTTGGCGAAGCTCGCGCCGCCGTTGGCCGACCGATAGAGCGAGAGCCCGCCGAACAAGACGATGTCGGGGTCGGTGGGGTGCACGGCGATGGTCATGTCGTACCAGCATTGCGACGCACAGTTGGCACCGGTTGCCGACAGGGACAACCAGAATTCCGCACCGTTGAGCGTCTTGTAGATCCCCAACAAGGCGTTGTTCGCCGTGCTCTGGATGGAAGCAAACAAGGTCTCCGGACTCGAGGGCGCAATGGCTAGATTGATGCGGCCGACCGACGTCGAGGGAAAGCCGCCCTGTTTAATCGCCCAGGTCACCCCACCATCGACGGACTTGTACACGCCGATGCCGCGTTCCGCGGAGTACAGGATCAAGCTGTTCGACGGATCCATGACCAGGTCGGTGATCGTTCCCGTCTGTACGAGGGTCCAATCGTCTCCACTGTTGGTCGAGCGATACAGGCCCCTGTCGCTGGCGACGAGCACCGTGGTGGAGGTGGCGGACCCGGCCGTCGAGGGATCGATGACAACCCGGGAGATCTTCGCTCTCGGGGGCGTCCCTGGAAAAGTCGCCGCGCCCTGCACCGCCCACGTGGTCCCACCGTCGACGGAACGCAACACACCGCATCCGTAATAGCTGTCGCCAGAGAAGTGCTGCTCGCCGGTGCCCGCGTATACGATGTTCGGATCGACGGGATCGATGGCGATGCTCCCCATGGCGAGTGAGCACTCCTGGTCGGTCAGAGGCGTCCAGGATGCTCCACCGTCGATCGTCTTCCAGATCCCACCCTGGGCACCGCCGACGTAGATGACGTCCGAATCGGTGGGATGCACGGCGATGGCCGTGAGCCGGCCCGTCGATGTACCGCCCACGGGGATGCGCTCCGGTCCGATCTGGATCCACGGACCCGACGACACCATCGCGGCCGCGGGCGCCGGGTCGAACGGGTTGGGCCAGGTCGCCATCAGCTGTTCCCGCGCCGCCTGTAAGGCGCCAGCCGGGATCGTCCCGAACGGGTACGCGCGCTGTTGGTAGAAATACTCCCACCGCAGACGCGGATTGTCGTCTTGGGCCGAGGCCGGCGGGGGGACGGCGAAGGCCAGAACTGCGGCTGCCGTGGCCAGCACGACGGGATGGACCCGTGCTTCACCCAGCGTCACCGGCGCGCCTCCTCACCGGGACCCACCAGCACGAACGTCATCGGCTCACTCGTGCCCGCGAGCGTCGTGACCGTCACCGCGTACTCTCCAGGCGAGAGCACCATGGGAGGCACCTCGCCCGTGCTCTCGGCCATCTTGGGTACCAACAGCGTGATGGCCGTGCCGCCGGCCGTGGACGGGAGCCCCGTCGTCGCAACCGGTCCGAACGAGACCACGTTGTCCGTGGGCGCGAATCCGGTGCCGTGCACCGTCAGTTGAATGGGATATGCCTCTCCGGCGGGGCCCGAGGAAGGCTCCAAGCGTGTGATGGACGGCCCGCCGCCCGAGGGCAGCGTGTCGGGAGGAGGCGATTGCCCGCAGCCACCCGTGAGGGCCGTCATTACGACAAGCCAGAAGTAGTTGAGGTGGCCTTCCACGTGCACCTCGGGGTCGGTTTCGTACCGCCGGGCCGGAGGTGCCGGCGGGGTGTGTTAATGTAACCCCGCCGGTGGCCGGTCCACGACGCCACCAGCCTATCGCACCGTAATCGGCACGCTGAACTGGCTCCGATCCCACCGCAGCTGGAGGAT
>JAPULZ010000127.1 GCA_027294455.1 Gemmatimonadota bacterium | reverse complement strand
CCAGGGCAGTGGACGCCGTCATGATCATGATGACCGGCGCCTCCACCAGGATCGCAAACGCCACGGCTACTCCGTGGGCCGCCAAGTTGTACAGGGGATCGGGCAGGCGCGCGATGATGGCGGCAAGGAACGGCCCCTCGAATGCCATCATCAGCCACGTGCCGGCCAGCGGTACCCAGAAGATGAAAATCGACTTTGCAGAACGGCGCAGCTTTGTGCTCCAGGGGTTAGTGTTGTGATCGAGTCGGAATTATGCAGTGGGAATTATACAATGGAGCATGGGCAACGCCTCGATTCGTCCCAGTCCGAGTTACGGGGGCGAGCCTGAGTGTCCGGGAGTTGAAGCAACATGTTGCGGTGGGGAGAGTGTTCCTGCAATGTTAACCGACGCTCGGCGCCAGCGGGTTTCCCTGCCGGCTTCTCATCGATCGTGAGGTGGAAACGATGTTCCGCACCCATCTGAGGCAGCTTCCAGCCCTCTTCTCAATTGTTTCACTTGTCTGTGTGGCTCCGGGTCTGAGCGCGCAGAACAGGTTCACCATCGAACAAGTTCTGAGTCCGGGATATCCCTTCGAGCTCGTCGCTGCCAAGAAGGCGGATCGCATCGCTTGGATCCAGTACGAGCGGGGAATGCGAAACGTATATACGGCGGCGGCACCCGATTTCGAACCGGTTCGGCTCACGTTCTATCAGGATGATCATGGAAGGGATCTCACCGACCTCCGCATATCGGACGACGGGTCGACGCTCGTGTTCGTGAGGGGACATCGCCCCAACCGGGACGGTTGGATCGCTAATCCCTCGCGCGACCCGACGGGCGCCGAACGCGCCGTCTGGACGGTGAGCACGGATGGTGGCGCTCCTCACAGGATCGCGGAAGCCGGCAACCCGGTTCTTTCCCCCGATGGCAGGTGGGTTCTCCATGTGAAGGGCGACGAGATCCACCGGGCAAGGGTGAGTAGTGGCACGTGGGACGATGCTTCTCCCCTGTTCAAGGTGTTCGCCGGAAGCCGCAGCCCGGTCTGGTCTCCCGACAGCCGCAAGATCGCCTTCGTCAGCGATCGGAGCGACCACAGCTACATCGGTGTCTACGACATGGAGACCCCACGAATCAGGTATCTGGCGCCGGGTGTGGACTTCGATGCCGCCCCGGTGTGGTCGCCCGATGGAAACCACATCGCCTTCATTCGCAGACCCGGCCTTCCCTTTGGAGGCCGGCGTGGCCCTGCCTTCGGTCGCAACGCTCGACCGGGCGGCCGTCCCGCCGCGGAAGAATCGAGGCCGGGGCTGGTGGAATCGGCATTTGCCGGAGGGTACACCCTCTCCATCTGGGTGGCGGACGCCCGAACTGGCGAAGGTCACGAAATATGGCACAACGAGCCGGGAGACTCGGCGTTTGCCCGGATTCGGAGCCTGATGTGGGCGGGTGACAACATCCTATTCTTGGCTGAGCCGGGCAACTGGCGGCATTACTATTCCATCCTGGCGTCCGGGCACCGTGGAGATCCGGTGGAGTTGACGCCCGGTGAGGGGATCGCCGAGCATGTCGGCGTGTCCGCGGACGGCGCACTCCTCTACTACAGCACGAATGTGGGAGACATTCACCGTCGTCATATCTGGAAGGTCCCAACGAGCGGCGGGCGGGCCGTGCAACTCACGAGGGGCGACGGGATCGAGACCTATCCGGCCGCTCTCGCTTCCGGAAACCAGGTCGCGATCCTCAGTGCCGGGGCGACGCAGCCCCAATCGGTGGCCCTTGTCCCTTCGACGGGCGGCGCGCCGCGGGTCGTTGCGCCCGAGTTGCCCAGTGATTTCCCTACCGACGACCAGGTGGTTCCGGAAAACGTCACGTTGACCGCGGCGGACAGTGTGGAGTTCTGGAACCAACTCTTTCTACCCCGTGACCTGAAGCGGAGTGAGAGGCGACCGGCCGTCATTTTCATCCACGGCGGCTCCCGCCGTCAGATGCTGCTGGGTTATCACTACATGCACTTCTACCACATGGCCTACGCGCTCAACCAGTACTTCGCAAACAAGGGTTACGTAGTCCTTTCGGTCAATTACCGTAGCGGAATCGGTTACGGGAAGGAATTCAGGAACGCACCTGGTCGGGGCAGGGAGGGCAACACTGAATACCAAGACATCCTGGCGGCGGGGAAATATTTGCAGACGCGTTCCGACGTGGACCCGGAGCGAATCGGTCTGTGGGGGCTTTCCTACGGGGGAATCCTGACGGCCCAGGGACTCGCTCGGAATTCGGACGTCTTCGCCGCCGGAGTGGACATGGCCGGGATACATTTGTGGGGGAACTCCATCGATCCCGACGAGCTGTCGTACCAGTCGTCAGCCATATCGGCTATTGACAAGTGGACGTCGCCGGTGTTGTTGATCCACGGCGATGACGACAGGAACGTTGCATTTTCCCAGACCGTGGGCCTCGTGCAACTCCTTCGGGCTCACGACGTCTACCACGAATTGATCGTCTTTCCAGACGACGTGCACGATTTTCTGATCTTTGACCGGTTCTTGAAGTCGTTCAACGCGGCGGACGACTTCTTCGAGCGTTTCCTGAAGGGGAAAGCCGTGAGTGACTAGAGAGCGCCAA
>JAPULZ010000126.1 GCA_027294455.1 Gemmatimonadota bacterium | reverse complement strand
ACTACTACGCCGTCTCCCACCAACTCCCCGATGTCTACAGCATCGTGAAGACGTCGGGCGACGAGGCGACGATGGAGTATGCGGGGGATTGGAACGAAGAGACTGATGTCCCCCGGATCGATCGGCTCCCGATCTTCAAGCCCCCGTACGGTCGTATCACCGCGATCGACATGAACCGGGGGGAGCACGTCTGGGTCGCCGCGAACGGCGACGGTCCGCGGGACCATCCCCTGATCGCTCACCTCGAGCTCCCACCGCTCGGGGTCACCGGACGAGGCGCCCCGCTCGTCACTCGGACGCTGCTGTTCATCGGGGAGGGTGGGGATCCCGTGATCGGAACCGGAAGGGAGGGGTGGGGGACGGCGTTCATGGCCTACGACAAGGCGACCGGGGAAGTGATCTGGTCGAAGGATCTGGAAGCCGGGACGACCGCCGCGCCGATGACTTATGTACACGACGGCGAGCAGTACATCGTGGTCGCGATCGGTGGAGGCGGCCACGATGCCGAGTGGGTGGCGTTGGCGGTGCGGTAGGGCGTCAGGAGTCGTGGAACCCGTCAGGTTTGGCTGCAAAATGATGGATCCACAGGTTTTCCGCGCTTAGGGAGCACAAGAATGATGGGCACTCGGGTATTCGGTCGGGTCGTAGCGGTGGGTCTGGCCGCGCTCGTATCAGGCGTCCAACCCGTCGCGGCGCAATACGGTGCGCTCAACGGCGAATGGCGGAGCTACGGCGGTGATGTAGGCGGCACGAAGTACTCGCCGTTGGACCAAATCGATTCCGCCAACTTCGGCCGGCTCGTGCAGGCTTGGAGTTGGACCACCGTCGACGCGATGCTCAGCACCGAGCTCGCGGGCGGTGAATGGACCTCCAGTTCCACCAACATCTTCGATGCCCTCCAACAACAGACGCCGGAGTTGTGGCGGAGCGACGCGCACCCGCTCATCGCAAACTTGAAAGCGACACCTTTGATGGTCGGAGGCCGCCTCTTCCTTGTCACGCCGCTATCGGTCGGCGTCTCCGTCGATGCCGCGACCGGCGAACCACTGTGGGCCTATAATCCCAAGAGCTACGAAGACGGCACGACGTCGATGACCGTGATCTATAATCAGCGCGGCGTGGCCTATTGGACGGACGGGGCGGGGGATGAGCGGGTCTATTGGGGAACCGGTAACGGCTACCTCATCTGTGTCGATGCGAAGACGGGACGACCCTGCGCAGACTTCGGCGTGAGCGGGCGCGTGGACCTGACGACCACACTTCCCAGGGCGCCTCGCGGTGATCGAGACTATCTGAACGCTCTGCTCTACTCGGTGCAGTCCGCTCCATTGGTGATTCGGGACGTAGTGGTCACGCCCGTCTCCATCGCGGACCGCAGGATCACCAAGGAGGCGGTTCCGGGCTGGATTCGCGGCTGGGACGTTCGCACGGGCGAAGAGCGTTGGTCGTTCCACACCGTCCCCCAGGCGGGCGAGCTCGGGGTGGACACCTGGGAGGACGATTCGTGGGAGTATTCCGGGAACACCAACGTTTGGACCACCTACGCCGCTGACGAGGAGCTCGGGCTCCTCTATGCCCCGACAGGCGCGGCGACCAATGACTTCTATGGCGGTCACCGCCTCGGGTCGAATCTGTTTGCGGAGTCGCTCGTTGCCATCGACGTCGAGACGGGCGAACACGTCTGGCACTTTCAGTCGATGCATCACGGTCTGTGGGACTACGACTTCCCGACACACCCGAACCTCATCGACCTCAACGTTGACGGCAGAGAGATCAAGGCGATCGCCCAAGTATCGAAGCAGGGCTTCACCTTCGTCTTCGACAGGTTGACGGGCGAACCCGTTTGGCCCATCGAAGAGCGACGCGTCGATACCGAGACCAACGTGCCCGGCGAGGTTCTCTGGCCGACGCAACCCTTCCCAACGAAGCCGGCGCCCTTCGAGTATCAGGGCGTGTCGATCGACGACTTGATCGACTTCACGCCGGAGCTTCGCCAACAGGCCATCGAAGCGATCCAGCCCTTTCGATGGGGGCCTCTCTACGAGCCGATCTCGCTTCACGAGGACGGCGGGACCCAAGGCACGATCCTACGGCCCGGCACGGGCGGAGGCGCCAGCTGGCCCGGCTCGGCCGTGGACCCCGAGACGGGCATCCTGTATGTGCCCTCGCGCTCGTCGTTTCAGATGATCCACCTGTACGAGCCGCGAGAGGTGTTCGGGGACGAAGCGACAGCCCGGTATACGCACGGTGGCCCAGGCAGTGGGCCCCGCATGCCCAGCGGACTACCGCTCTTCAAGCCACCGTACTCGAGGATCACCGCGATCGACCTGAATACGGGCGAGCATCTCTGGATGCAACCGACCGGCAACGGAGACGCCATACGCAATCACGAACTGCTCAGGGACCTCGATCTCCCTCCGCTGGGGGATAGAGTAGCACGCGCTGGCGGACCGGTGCTCACCAAGACGCTGCTCATTTCGGGAGTGGAGAGTGGTGGCACCGATGATGGACCCCAACTCGTGGCGCGGGACAAGATGACAGGCGAGATCGTCGGTGCCATCGACGTGCCGGCCCCGGTACTCGGCACGCCGATGACTTATATGGTCGACGGCGAGCAGTACATCGCGTTCACAGTGAGGGCTGTTCCGCCAAGGCTGCTGGCGTACAAGCTGTCGCCGCCGGGGGAAGACGGTTCCTTGCCGTGAGAGTTGGATGCTCGGCCACGTCGTGCGCCCCCTGCGCGCCCCGCTCCCTTTGGTCCGCTCCGCCGGGGTCCGGCGGAGCGCAAAATCGTTGATATCTTGTCAGCGGGCGGCGCGGCCCACGTAGCGCTGAACGGTTTGTTCCACCCAATCGTCCACACCGGGGACGAACAACACCGCCAATACGGTGAGAACCACCGCGACCGCGATGAGCCAGCAAAAGTACTTCATCGCGGGGCTCCCCTGCTCGTCGGTTCCGTTCACGGCGAGGCTCTCGTATTCGTCAGTTTCGTTCACGGCGGGGCTCCCCTACTCGTCAATTCCGTGGTGCCGCCTCAAACAACCAGACTGCGCCCGTCTCCACCGCAGCCCTTGTTGTCCGCGACGGGTACTTGCCGGAGATCACGGCGCTGATGCCGTCCAGGATGTCACCTGATTGGATACGGAGGAGTTGCCGTTCATAACGGACGCCATCGATACGGAGTACGGCGCGGCCGTCGCGCTCGGCTTGAATCGGCCAGCGCTTCCAGAGACGCCCGACGACGGTGTCCATGTAGCCTGACCAGACGTACAGTTTGCCAGCGTATTCCGCAGTCCATATACGCCGCGAGCGGGGCGGATCCAGTAGTTGCAATTCGATTGTCGATATTTCGCTGACGAAACTCCAGTCTGGGTCCGGCCCAGCATGCAGTTCACCCGATTCCAATCGTCCGCCGGAGAAGACACGGTTAGGTCCATCTGCAAACCGTTGCTTCGTTGCTGCCGTGACGACCGCGGACCCCGGTATCAGCAGCAGACAGAACGCGACAAGCGTCAGGCGCTTTACGATTTTCATGGCAATGCCTCTCGGACACGTCGTGCGACAATGCCCACGCGGAGGGCCGGAGGCAAGCGGTGGAGAGCTGGCCGGAGCGCCCGGCGGCCAAGCTCACTCGCGTCGTGGTCGGGCTCACTCCAACCGTTGACTATATGACGTCGTAATATATGTTATCGTCAGATAGGAGTCTGGAAGCCGAACGACCGAGAGATCCCCGTGCCGCTGCCCCCGCACATGTTCCTGGTGTTGCTCGTCCTCAACCAAGGGCCGACGCACGGATACGGGATCAAGAAGGCGGTGTCCGCCCGATCTGGCGGCGCGGTCGATCTGGACGCCGGAGGTCTGTACCGGCTCATCGCGCGACTCGAGGAGCGTGGTTGGGCCGAA
>JAPULZ010000125.1 GCA_027294455.1 Gemmatimonadota bacterium | reverse complement strand
AAGTGACCGACCTTGAGACCGGGAATGGCCGTGAGCCCCCACGCAAGTTCCTGTGCCTGGGCGGGTGATTGTATGCTCAGGAGGATCAGAACGGCGTATGCCACGGCGAGGAAGGCGGGGCCGAAGTGAGTTTTCATATTCTTACCGATTTCCGAGTGCTTTTGGTACCACTTTACGTAGCTCCCTAGAGTCCCACCGCAGCGAGTGCCGCTTTCACATTATCCTCGTCGGCCTGCGCCGCCGCCCCACTCGCGCCCACCGCGCCCACGGTGTAGCCGTCCCGGACGATCGGGACCGCACCCTGGAAGAACCGCAACCGGCCGCCCGTGGCCTCGTTCATGTTCTGGTAGAGGGGAGAATTCGCCCGCTCCGCAAGCTCGGCGCTCGGCCGACCGAAGATCGCGGCGCCCATGGCTTTACCGATCGCCGTGTCCATGGTCGTGGGGCGCGCATCCGGCATCCGGGTGGCAGCGATCAGGTCACCCCGACCGTCGACCACAGCGATGCTGAGTCGAAGGTTCTTGCTTGCGGCATCCCGCTGCGCCGCCGCGATGATGGCTTGTGCTTCGCTTAATGTGAGCCGTTGTGGGCCGGTCTGTGCCGCGAGTTCTGCCGGCGCACCCGCCGACGCAGTCACGCCTCCCGCGACGAGCATGATCGCGAGGACGGCCCGCGATATTTTTATGATCAGGTTCATCGACATTCTCCAGAAAAAGTCGGCGGCCGGCTCAGAAAACGGAAAGCGCGGAGCGCACCGCGTCTTCGTCAAGCTGTGATGCCGCGCCACTGCAGCCCATGGCGCCGATCGTTTCGCCATCCCGCACGATTGGTAGAGCGCCCTGGAAGGGGTAAAGCGGCCCCGAGAGCGTCTCGTTGAAGCTCTGGAAGCCGGGGGAGTTGCCGAAATCCGCCAGATCCCCGCTCGGTTGCCTGAACAGGGCCGACATTCGTGCTTTGCCGCGCGCGACGTCGGTCGTAAAGAACCGAGCGCCGTCCATCCGGGCGAGTGCGATCAGGTCCCCGCGTGAGTCGACGACCGCGCAACTGAGGCTGACCCCCAGCTCCGTCGCCGTCGCCTGGGCAGCGTGGAGCGCTGCCATCGCTTGGTCGGCGGACGGGCCCGGGGGGGCGACCGGGGCACCTCTCTGCTGTGCAGCGCCTGATGCGGCGAAGATCGCGGCGGCGAGCACACTGCTCAAGAGAACAGACCCACGCTGTTGAACTCTAGACATTCTAATTCCTCCTGAAGTCGGGCTTCTCGACGTTGCAGTCGTCTGAGGTGAGCGGTCCCTGCCGGCCGGGTGCCTCAGAAGACCGATACGCAGCTTAGTCGGATCGGGGTGACCGAGCCACCCACCGGGTACCCACCGGTTACACATCGAGTGCCCATCGGGCACTACCGGTAATTGCCGAACTTGAGCTCCATCCCCCAGTCCTCTCCTCGGAGTAACTCCATAACCTGCTGTAGCTCATCCTTGGAGGGGCTCGTGACCCTCAATTCGTCCGCTTGAATCTGGACCTGGACCTTCTTGAATCCGTGGCCCTTGACCGCCTTCACCATCCTTTTCGCAGTCTCCTGGTCGATACCCTGCTTGAGGCCCAGGACCTGGCGGGCCCGCCCCAGACTGCCGACCTCGACCCCGCCTTGATCCAGGTTCTTCACCGGAACACCTCGCCGCGAGAGCTTCTCGCGGACCACCCCAAGCACGGCCGTAAGGCGGTATTCGTCATCCGCCTCCAACCTGATCGCCCCGCCGTCCCGGTCGAATTCCACCGTGCAGTCCGTGCCTTTGAAGTCGTAACGGGTGGCGATTTCTTTACGCGACTGATTCACGGCGTTGTCGACCTCCTGGAGATCGACGCCGGTGGAGACATCGAACGAATTCTTTTTGGCCATGGGGATCCCTCGGTGCGCCGCGTTTGCTGGACGAATCTCCGAAATCTGTCGTTCCGGGGCCGGATGGTCTACACTGCCGCCGAAACTCGTGCTGCCGCGGGAACTCGTACAGCCGCCGAAGCTCGCACTGCCGCCGAGGTTCGTCACCTGAAAACGCTTCAAACGGAGATCATGAGCGCACATTCCGTCACGGACCGCTGCACCCACCGGTGCTCCACACTCGTGTTGGGTAGTGGCGTGGCTGGCCTGACCTACGCGCTTCGTGCGGCCCAGTACGGTCCGGTCCTCATTCTGACCAAGAAGTTCCGCAGCGACTCCTCGACCAACAGGGCTCAAGGTGGGCTCGCCGCGGTCCTCGGTCCCACCGACTCCTTCGATCTGCATGTGGCGGACACCCTCGAGGCGGGGGCCGGTCTGTGCAGACGGGACGTGGTCGAGGTGGTGGTACGCGAAGGGCCCGCTCTGGTTCGGAGTCTCACGAAGTTGGGCGCCACGTTTGCACATGCCGACGGCGATTCCACGGGTCTCGATCTGGGCCTGGAGGGGGGGCACAGCCGACGACGAATCGTACATTCGAAGGATCGCACGGGGCAGGAGATCGAGAGTACCTTGCTCGCTGCCGTCGCCGAACATTCCGAGATCACGCTCCTCGAGCAGCACCTCGCGCTCGATCTTTGGGTAGGCGCCGATGGCGAACGCATCAGGTGTTACGGTGTGTCGTTTCTCGACCAGGAGACCGGAGCCACCGGGTTGGTTCGAGCGGAGCACACGATGCTCTCCACCGGAGGCTGTGGAAAGGTCTACCGGTATACGACCAACCCCGACATCGCGACTGCGGACGGCGTCGCGATGGCGTTGCGGGCCGGATGTTCTCTCGGGAACATGGAAATGG
>JAPULZ010000124.1 GCA_027294455.1 Gemmatimonadota bacterium | reverse complement strand
GCGTGTGCCGCGACCATCGCGATCGTGAACTGCATGGCGAGCTCGAGCAAGGCCCACATCCCGCCGCCCCACGCCAGCACCGCTTCCTCTACGCCCGCGCCAGCGCCCAACACCGCAAGAAGCAGCGCGAGCACGGTCAGGATCATGCACACGACCCACGAGTCCGGAATCCAGCGCTGGGTCACGCGTGAGAGGCGCTCGCCGAGGTTGCCCACGACGCCGACGAGTGATGCCGTCCAATTCGACACGACCGTCCTCCGGAAGAGCTCGACGGCGCGAGGCCGCCGGTTCACGCCATCAGTGTAGGCGACTTCTGGTAGCCCGTGGGTGAGCGGTTGGGGCAGGCAAACAGCGCTCGGTCTGACCAGCAGGATGGGCGTCTGCGATGCCGCTTGTCAACATGACTCAGCCTGGCTCTCGATAATCTCTGTCACGTCGTTTCGCAACACTCGACAGCCGCTTCAATGTTTTCGCGTCCTTGCACGCCGGGGCGTGGGTCGAAAGGGGAAACGTGGGCTAGAACACCAGCCTGAGGCCGAACTGCATCTCTCGGGGGTTCTTGGCGCTGAAAATGCGACCGAAATTCGGCGTGAACGCAATCCGATTGGGCAGATCAAAGTTGGCATGGTTGAGGAGATTGAACACTTCCCAGCGAAACTCCAGCCGAGTGCCGTTCACAAGCACCCACTCTTTCTGCAGAGAGGCATCCACGTTCGCAAACCCGGGCCCCACTACCCTGTTCCGGGGGGCATTCCCGAAGGTAAACGGCGCGGGCAGGGAAAACGCGTCCGTGTCGAACCACCGCTCGGGTGTCCGGTCGCTGCTCAGATTCGGATCCCCAGACACGTCGGGGCGCTGGGCCGGACCGGCCCCAATATTGGCATTGTCGGTCCCGAGATTGACGGTGAAGGGCGCCCCCGACTGCAGCGTGACAATCGCGTTGACCCGCCAATTCCCGCCGACCGCCTGGCGCCAGCCAGTGGCGTTCCGTAAGAACGGGACCTCGTAGGTACCGCTCGCCACCAAGACGTGTCGATGATCGAAGCTCGAGCGGCCGTTCTCGGCGTCGAGATCGCGGACGTCCTGTGGCATGTTCGCCTCAGCTTCCGTCGGGCCGGGACTGGAGGCGTCGTCTCTTGACGTCGACAACGTGTAGTTGGCCGAGAAGGCATACCCATCAGCGAAGCGCTTTTCAGCTTTGAACGTCAGCGCGTGATAGATGGACGAGCCGTCGAACCGAATGGTCGGAATGCCCGCCAACTCCGGTACCGAGCGCCGCGGATCGATCGGTCCCGGGCCAGGAACAGGGACGTTGCGGAGGGTGGAATTGTCCGCACCGATCGTGGAGGACCCCATGTAGAAGCCTTCCACCACCAGGCGCGGCCGCACTTCGTGCTGAATGCCAGCACTCCACGTCTGGGTGTACTCGGTCCGAAAGTCGTGGTCCATGATGGCGCCTCCGACGCTCCCGGTCGGGTCACTCGTAAGGATCCCCCTGGTCGTCAAGGTCGGGAGTGGGTCGTCGGCCGCGGCCTCGACCTGTTTGAGCAGGAAAAACGGCAGGTTCCGCGTGAACGCGGTCTGCACGCTGTACGCCCACTGATTCAGGAAGATGCCATATCCACCCCGGACAACCGTTCGCGCCCGCTCGCCGAGCGTCAGCGCCAGCCCGAGGCGTGGCGCGAAGCGACGGTAGCTCGGGCGCAGCAGGCTACGGTCCCAGCCGATGTCAGCCGACGTCACCCAGGGAATGGGGATGAGCGGAAGGAGGGCCTCGGCCGCCGGCGAAATGTTCCCTTGGTCATCGCTCGCGATCACGTAGCGACCACCCGGCACCGAGAAGTCGATCGACGACAAGCGGTTGTCGACCTCGCGCAGGTGCTGGTTGATCTCGTACCGCAGGCCGTAGTTGACCGTCAGGTTGGATCGAAGTCGCCAGTCATCCTGCACGTAGGTGTGGAACCAGCTCGTCCGACTATCTTCTTCGCCTCTCCCTCCGATGCCAGCCCGCGCCGACTTGGGGTAGCCCAACAGGAAATCCGCAAAGCCGTTCCCGGTCCACTGCCCCGTATAGGTGAAGGCACCCCGCGCCGCGTCCGCATTGACAGGCCGGAACCGCAGATGAAAGTAGTACCCCCCGAACTTGAGACGGTGGTCGCCCCGATCGATCAGGACGTTGTTGTAGATCTCGAAATGCGTATTGTCGCGAGAAATGAAGCTGGCCGGGTCACCCATCGTGCTGTAGAGGCCAGCCGTTGAGATCTGCGGGAATCCGACATCACGCGGATCGCTCGTCACCCCCAGCAACCCGACCTGCGACGCGAAATCCACCCCCTGGTTCTCGCTCGCCTGACCGCCGGACACATCGAGCCACCCGAATCGGAACTCGTTCAGCACACTCCTGCTGAATATGTGGGTGTAGCTCACGCCAAGATTGCGGCTCCGTGTGGTCACGCGCCGCCCGAAGCCGGGCACCAGGGCCTCGTTGAGCTCGCCCGTGCCAAATGGCTGGGCGTCGTCCGCGTCAAACGTGCTCAAGCGGACGAACACGTGGTCCCCGGACGAAATACGATGGTCCACCCTGAGGCTGAACTGATCCAGGTCGATGACCTGCTGTTCGACCGCCGTCAAATTCTGGAAGGACGCATCACGGGTTGGAAGTGGCACGTGGTCGAGAAAGGCCGTGGCGATCGGGTCGATGCGATTGGCTGGAATGCGGTTGCCTGGAAACGGCGTGCACCCCGTCGCGAGCGGGTCGCACGGCTGGAGGGTCGGATCGACCCCGGAGAAGTCACCACGCCGAAGCGCGTCGGGCGGGACCGAGAACGTCCTGGTTAGCGATCGCCGCGCCCGCTGACCTTCATAGCTCACGAAGAAAAAGGTCCGATCTCGTCGGATGGGCCCTCCGAACGAGAAGCCAAACTGGTTCTGCCGCAAGGGCGGCACCGGTTGGCTCTTGTCGTCAAAGAAGTTGTGGGCGTCGAACGTGTCGTTTCTGACGAACTCGAACAGACTCCCGCTAAAACTATTGGTCCCCGACTTCGTGACGACGTTGATCAGGGCCGAACTCTTGCCGCCGAACTCCGGCGGATACATCGATTTCTGGATCTTGAATTCCTGGATGGAATCGATCGACGGGTTGATCACCAGATTGTTGAACAGCTCGTCGGTGACCTTGAAGCCATCCAGCATGTAGATGTTGTGCCCGGCCCGCTGACCGCCGATATTGGGCAACGGACCCGCCTGCTGCAAGGCGGCCCCACGGGTCCCTCCCGGCGGGAGCACCACGGCGTCGCTGAGCAAGGCGAGCTGCAGGAACTGCCGGCCATTCAAGGGAATTTGGACGACCTGACGGTTCTCGATCACGTGGCTGATCTCGGCAGTGGTGGCCTGGAGCAAGGGTGCGGTGGCGGAGACCGTCACTTCCTCGCTGACCGCACCGACGCCGAGGGCGAACTCGATCTCGAGCGTGCGCCCGATCGCCAACACGATCCCGGTCCGGGTGACGCGCTGGAACCCTGGTAGCTCGACGGAGATGATGTATTCACCCACCGGCAGCGCCGGAAGGAAGAATCGTCCTGAGCCATCTGTCACGCGCTCAAGCGTGTATCCGCTCTGGGGATGCGTCGCGATGACGGTTGCACCCGGGAGCACCCCTCCGCTCATGTCCTTCACGACGCCACCGATCTCCGCCGTATTGGCTTGCGCCGACAGCAGACCCGCGCCGAGCCACAGCGCCCCCACCACGAACGAGGCCCGCCACAGCAACGTGCCGACCACCTTCCGCGAGCCCCCGTGTTTTTCTCCGCCCACAGCCTTCATCTCAACATCCTAGGCCAATAAATCCTTGCATCCTAGCATCTTGGCGTCGCCGGCGTCGATGAGCTTCCATCGAACATCCCGCGCGTATGGAAGCCCGACCGCCTGGTCGGCCGTGTCGGTGGTGAGGCCGGATCGTCCTGGAACTGTCTCAGCGACGAAGAGCCTTGGAACGTCGTCAACTACCTACGGGACTTGGCCGAACGGTAGTAGGGCGCGCCTCCGTCAGTAGAACTTGCGCGTGATATTGAAGCCGATGAACCAGTTGTCGTCGCTGGCGCCCTGCGCGATCTGGCCGAGCGTCGACCCCAGCGAGTTTGAAAAGTTCACCTGGAAGGAGTGGCCCCCGACACGCTTCTCCACGCCAAACGTCACGTGGTCGTCACCCAGATCGAATCCGGCCACCCGTGGGATGAACTCTCCCACCAGGTACACCGTTGGCCGAATCCGCAGCCGGGCGCCAAGGCCAATCATGAACGTGTTGTCATCGTTGCTCACCGCACCGGCCGGGACGTGAAGTCGGCCGGGGTTGTTCGTGTTGCCAACCCACATCGGCTCGACATAGAACGCGGCGCGCTCCTCGATCTGTTTCGAGATCACCACGCCCACCCCTGGTGAGTACTCTTCCGTAAAATTGTCGAGACCCTCGATGAACACCACGGCGTCGAGGCCGATCGCCCCTGCGTCGCCTTTCCGCCGGAGGCTGCGCCGTCCAAAGAACTGGACCGTCCTCGTGTTGCCGCGGGAGATACCGAGCTGAGTCCCCGGGAACAACCCGTACCGGAACTCGAGACCGATCAGCGCCGCCGTATCGAACCCGAACAGGTCTCCGGCCAAGTCGCCGAAATCT
>JAPULZ010000123.1 GCA_027294455.1 Gemmatimonadota bacterium | reverse complement strand
CGCGTAGGGCACGACCCCTCGGCGCCCAGGCCGGGGGCGCAGCTTCGAATGTTCACTCGTTGAGCATCCGCTCAAGCTCGGTTCTGGATAGCCACCGCCCCCCCAGCATGACGCCAGTGATCCGAGAGGTGTTCGCGATGTCATGCAGTGGATTGGCGTCGAGGAGCAGTAGGTCCGCACGCTTCCCGACCTCAATCGTGCCCGTGGAATCAAGGGTGCCGGCAAAGACTGCGACGTCGCGCGTATCAGCGTTGGCTTCATGACTGCGTCCATCTTCAGATCCAGCCACGATCCCCCAGCCGCGGACCACGGGCGCGGTACACCTCGCCCATGCCGCCCTGGCCGATGAGGGCGGTGACTTCGTAGGAGCCGAGGCGGGTGCCTGGGCTGAGGGCCATCATGTTGGGTACGGTAACGGGGCTATTCTACCGCCTGTTGGTCTCTCGGGTACGCACAACGGCAGGGCAGGATTCGCGGGGTCGGGGCTGCTTGAGGCGGGGTGGGGCCTGGGGACCGGCCGTGCCTGACCGCACCGTCAGCTGGCCGGTAAGTTCCGGTGCGGCGGGCTCTACATACACCTTCTGGCGCAGCTACACGCCGGCAGCCTTGAGCGCATCGAGCACGCGCTTGTCTCTGAATGGAACCCGGCGGATACGAACGCCGGTCGCATCGTAGATCGCGTTGGCGACCGCCGCCACGGTGGGCCGGATTGCCGCCTCACCGGCTCCATAGTGAGGAAGATCGGCCCGATTCGGGTCGGGATCTCCGTTCACGAACACGATGTCGATCCTGGCCGGTGCGTCGGCGTGCGTGAGCGTGGGATGAGAGATCCAATCTACGCTCGTCACCTTCTCGGTGTCGAACTGCACCTCCTCGTGAAGCGCGCGGCTCAACCCGTGGAGCATGTTGCCTTCGAGGACGTTGCGCAATCCGTCGGGGTTGATCACGAGCCCGCAGTCGTGGGCGCAGACGAGGCGCTTCACCCACACGTGTCCGGTTTCGCGATTCACGTCGACCTCGGCGATCTCCGCGACGACCGTTCGGCCGCGGCAGGTGTACGCGATGCCGCGTCCGGTGAGAATCCTGCCGGGGCCGAGCGATTTCGGTGAAGGCCGGGTGTCCCACCCATACGCCTCTGCCGCCGCCTGGACGACGGCGATGGAGCGAGCCCGCTTGAACTGGGCGTCCTCCTGGGTGCTGGCGCGAAGAAGCTTCAAACGGAACTCGACCGGGTCGGCGTTCGCCGCCACCGCTATCTCGTCGATGAACGACTCGCCGGCAAAGGTCGTCTGTGGACCGTTGGGATCCCGCAGGTTTCCGGTGCGAAGCGGCGTCTCAAACGCCAGGGGGAAGCGCACGACGTGGGTCTCCTGGCGCCGGTTCGGGATGACGTACAATTCCTGGGGTGGCGACGCGCCGCCAGGAGCAGGCCGCGAGGGCCTGATGCACATGAGCTGAGCGATCAGTACCGTATCGGGCTCGTTATAACCGACGTGCGCGTAATCTGCGACTCGGGCCCTGTAGTCCAAGGCAACGAGGTTGCCCTCGGCATCCAATCCCCCACGCAAGTTGAAGGCAAACGCGGGGCCCTTGGTATCCCAGGCCGTCTCCTCATGCCTCATCCATTGGACTCGAACCGGGCGGCCGATCTCCTTGGCCAGAAAAGCCGCCTCAAAACCTGCGTCGTCGGCGGCCGTGCGACCGTACAACTGGGGTCCTTCCATCCAGATGACGCGCACCCGCTCCCTCGGCATCCCGAGGAATTGAGCGACGCCGGTTCGCAGGCCATACGCTTTCATGTCGTTGGAGTAAATCGTCATCTGACCGTCTGACGGATCGGCCATGGCGTGGGCCGGGCCGATGGCCGTATGTCCCTGGAACGGGAAATCGTAGGCCGCCTCGACGACTGTTGCGGCGCCGGCCAACGCTCCGTCGGGGTTTCCCTCCACGTGCGCGACGGGCTCCGGAACGGTGCGTGTGCCTGTCGTCCGCGTGAGGGACGTCGGGTTGGTATTGCGCATGTACGTGAACAGGTCTTCCGATGACGGAAACGGTGGCGTCGCTGGCTTCTCCCAGTCGACCTTGAGCTGTCGGGCCGCCCGGATTGCCTGCTCTTCGCGCTCGCAGACCACCGCGACGTAGTTGCCCCTGCTGACGACCCGAATGAATCCCGGGATGTTCCGGACCGAAGATTCGTCGATGCGAATCAGCGTGGCACCCGCGACCGACGGCCTGACGCTGCGCGCATGCACCATCCCGGGAACCCTGGCGTCCACGGCCCATTCCAACGACCCGTCCACCTTGGGAGGTATGTCGTAACGTTGAAGCGGCCGCCCAACGATCTTGAGGTCCTGCACCGGCTTGACAGTTGCCACACCGGTTGTCGCATTGACGTTGTCCCCCGTCAGCGTGACATTGAACCGCCTTCCGCCGATCAGTTCCCCATAGGTGACCTTCCTCGAGGGATCGGCGTTCACGGTGATCACGCCCTCGCTGACGGTGAGCCGATCGACGGGCACCCCGAATCGCTCGGATGCCAGCTCCAGCAGGACTCGACGGGCCTCAGCCGCGGTGCGCCGCGCGGGCCAGCCATCGCGCTCTATCGCATCCGAGCCGCCCGAGCCCCCCTGATCGACAGTGATGTCGGTGCGGCCCATGATGAGGCCGGTCTTGTCGAAGGCCAGGTCCAACTCATCGCACATCATCTGACGGAGCGCGGTTCCGGTGCCCTGGCCACCGTCGGTCTTTCCGACGTAGAAGGTCGCCGTGCTGTCCTCATGAATGACGAGCCATGAATCGAGACGCCGAAAATCAGGGTCGGGATACAGATCACCAGCCTGGGCCACCCCGGCGCTCCTGCCGCCCGTCCCAGGGCTGAGCGGATTGGCCCTGACGATGGCCGACGCGCTGATGCTCACGACGAACAGGCCCGAGTTCTTCAGGAAGGTCCTGCGGGAGGTCGTCCCGTGCCTCTTCCCCAGGATTTCGTCGACTTCTTTCGGAACGTCTGTGAAGGTTGTCATGCCACCACCTCCTTACCCGAAGCCGACCGGCCAGCCGCCATCGACGTCGCCGCCCGCTTGATGGCGGCCTGGATGCGGTAATACGTCATGCAGCGGCACAGAATCGGGTCCATCCACTCGCGGATCTCCGCGTCAGTCGGATGGGGATTCTGGTCCAGCAGCGCCTTGGCATTCAGGATTTGCCCGTTCTGGCAGAAGCCGCACTGCGGAACCTGCTCGTCAATCCAGGCCTGCTGTACGGGGTGCAGCGTACCTTCTTCGGCCAGCCCTTCGAGCGTGGTGATCTCACCTCTCACGCTGGAGGTCGGCAAGACGCACGCCCGGGTCGCCGACCCATTGATGAGCACTGTGCACGCCCCGCACTGGCCCAGGCCGCAACCGAAGTGCGGACCTTGCAAGCCGAGATCGTTGCGGAGGACGTAGAGCAAGGGAGCCGAAGGGTCAATATCCAAGGTGTGCGTTCGGCCGTTCACCTTCAATGTGATGTCGCTCATTCTCCCCTCCCCTTACGAATCTCATGCGTCGGACGCTGACCCAGGGCGGGCTGGGCCGCCTACCTCGAATCCGTTGTCAGACGCGACCGGCCGTACCCGCGCTCGATTTGGTGACACAGACGCTCTGCGTGTCCGGCCTTGAGGCAGAACCTTGATGGCACGTCCCGGCGTAGCTTGGTGTCGCCCGATACAC
>JAPULZ010000122.1 GCA_027294455.1 Gemmatimonadota bacterium | reverse complement strand
AGGCCTGATGGCTATTCGCGCACCTGCAGACAAGAGATTCCGGCGTGCACGCGTGATGCCGGCGCGCAAAAGGCGATCCTGGGGCCGCCGCAGCGTGCGCCTGCTCCGCGCCGCGCTGGTCTTCACGGCCGCGGCCTATGTGGGGTACCGGATCGTGGGTATGGTCCTCGGCGCGCCGGCATTGCGGATCGATCGCATTGTCGTCCGGGGCAACGAGCGTCTCTCTGTGGGCGAGGTGCAAGCGCTCATGGGCAGCATTCGCGGAGAAAGCATCCTCCTCGCGGATCTCGATGCGGGGCGCCAGAAGCTGATCATGTCGCCGTGGGTGAGTGATGTGGCCCTCCGCCGGGTTCTGCCATCGACGATTGAGATCGTCGTGTCGGAGCGGAACCCGGTCGGCCTGGGCCGGCTGGCCGGGCAGCTCTATCTCGTAGATGCGCGGGGGACGATCATCGATGAATACGGGCCGCAGTTTGCCGATTTCGACCTACCGATTATCGACGGTCTTTCGACGGCGCCGCAGGGAGCGCGGCCCGTGGTCGATGGAGCCCGAGCCGACCTGGCCGCACGCCTCATCGAGGAAGTGAGCGCCGGGGTGGGTTTGGCTGAGCGCATTTCCCAAATTGACGTGCGAGACGCGGGCGATGTGGTGGTCATGCTCAGCGGCGATTCCACGGCGATTCACCTGGGCCACGAGCGATTTCTTGAACGCTTGGAGTTTTACGTCGAGCTCGCGCCGACCCTGCGCGCCTACGTTCCCGAGATCGACTCCGTCGATCTGCGCTTTGATGAGCGGGTGTACGTGCGACCGACGAGGGCGGACCGAGGCGCATCGGGCTGGCGCCCGGTGACCACCGGGGCGGAACCGGAGAATCATCCATGAGCGCTAACTCGCGTCAACGGAGGGTGCGTGGCTCGTAGAACACAGTATCTGGTTGGTCTCGACGTTGGGTCGTCCAAGATCGCGGCGATCGTGGGCGAAGTCATCGACGACGCCAGCGTGGACATCATCGGCATCGGTGTCGCCGAGGCCCGCGGTATTCGCCGCGGCGTGGTCGTCAACCTCGAGGCGGCCGTTGAGTCGATCAAGAAGGCCCTCGAGGAAGCCGAGCTGACCGCCGGCGTCGAGATCGACACGGTGCATCTGGGCTTGTCCGGCACCCACGTCAAGGCGTTCAACAGTCGGGGCGTCGTCGCGGTAGCCGGGAAGAACCGCGAAATCACCCGCGAGGATGTGCGCCGTGCCATCGATGCCGCCAAGGCGGTCGCCCTGCCGAGCGGTCGGGAAATCTTGCATGTCCTCCCTCAGGACTTCGCGGTGGACGAACAGGACGGGATCAGCGCGCCAGTCGGGCTGACCGGCAGCCGCCTGGAGGTGAACGTCCATATCGTCACCGGCAGCACCTCGTCCACCCAGAACCTTGTGGCGTGCGTGAATCGGGCTGGTGTGTCGGTGGCGGAAACGGTACTGGAGCACCTGGCCGCGGCCGAGGCCGTGCTCACGCACGATGAAAAGGAGCTCGGGGTGGCGTTGGTCGACATCGGGGGTGGAACGACAGATCTTGCGATCTTCGAACACGGAAGCATCTGGCACACGGGCGTGGTCGCACTGGGCGGCGACCATTTCACCAACGACATCGCGGTCGGCCTGCGGACCCCGATCCCCGAGGGGGAAAAGACCAAGCGGCGGAGCGGCTGCGCGCTGTCCGCCCTGGTCGACGAAGACGACACGGTCGAGGTGGCCAGCGTCGGTGGCCGCAAGCCACGCATCATGTCGCGCCGGATCCTGTCGGACATTCTCCAGCCTCGGGCCGAAGAGATCTTCCACCTCCTCTGGGACGAAGTTCGCCGCGCCGGCTGTGAGCGATCACTGAACTCCGGCATTGTGCTCACGGGTGGCGGTGCCATCTTGGAGGGGATGCCTGAAATCGCCGAGCAGATCTTCGACCTTCCCATCCGCCGGGGATGCCCGCTGGATGTCGGAGGGCTGACCGATCACGTCAACAGCGCCGCGTTTGCCACCCCGGTCGGGCTCGTCCTCTATGCCCACCGCAATCGCGTTGCAGACGCGGCGCGGCCGGGAGGGGTGGGCGCGCTCAGTCGCGCGGCCGGTCGGTTGCGAGGAGTGTTCAAGGAGTTCTTTTAGACAGATTCACGAGGGAGGCCCGATCATGAGAGATCTGCAGGGGAGGCACGCCGGCACTCGCAACGTATCTCATCCGGATCTGCGGCTCACGTTGGATGAGGAAAGCCGGGGCGGCGCCCGCATCAAGGTGATCGGCGTCGGCGGCGGCGGCTCCAATGCGGTCAACCGCATGGTACGCGCCGGTCTGGAGGGCATCGAGTTCATCGTGGCTAACACCGATGTCCAGGCGCTGGCCGAGAACACCGCCCCGATGAAGATGCAGCTCGGGGCCAAACTCACCAAAGGGCTGGGCGCCGGAGCCGATCCGACGATCGGCCGTCAGGCTGGGCTCGAAGCCACGGACAAGATCATGGGGGTACTGGGCGGGGCGGACTTGGTGTTTGTCTCTACCGGGCTCGGGGGCGGCACCGTGACCGGCGCGGCGCCTGTCATCGCCATCCTCGCGAGCGAGCTCGGCTCCTTGACCGTTGCCGTGGTGACCAAGCCGTTCAATTTAGAGGGCAGACATCGTGC
>JAPULZ010000121.1 GCA_027294455.1 Gemmatimonadota bacterium | reverse complement strand
AATCCGTCCCTCCGGATCACGTATGCCGCGGCGGCACGCCGGGCCATCCAGCTCGGCGGCAAGTTCAGCGGCGAAGAAATGCACGACGACCTGAACGACTACACCAAGGCCTCCGTGCGCGGATTGGCCGGTACCGGACTCATCGGCGCGGCGCGGGACAACATGCCGCGGGGCGGCACCGTGCCCGCGTTGGCCGCGGGGTTCGTGCAGATCGAGCTGGACATGGAGACCGGCAAGTTCGAAATCCTCGACTACCTGGGCGTGGCCGACTGCGGCACGGTGCTCCACCCCCAGAGCCTGGCCAACCAGGTGAAGGGCGGCGCGGTCATGGGGTTCGGCATGGCGTCCCTCGAGCGCCACATCTACGATCCTCACCTCGGCTTGCCGAGGGCGGTCGGGTTCCACGACTCGAAACCGCCCAGCTACATGGACGTGCCGCTGCACATGCGGTGGGATGCCGTGGACAAAGCCGATCCGCAAAACC
Source organism: Gemmatimonadota bacterium (assembly GCA_027294455.1). Taxonomy (GTDB): domain Bacteria; phylum Gemmatimonadota; class Gemmatimonadetes; order Gemmatimonadales; family GWC2-71-9; genus B3T1B10. The sequence goes on along the minus strand of JAPULZ010000121.1, from coordinate 54,790 downwards.
CGGTGGGCGCCAAGGGCATCGGCGAGCCGCTGCAGGGCTGCGCCGCGGCCGCGTTGTTGTGCGCGATCTCCGACGCCCTGGGCGGGCATTACTTCAACCGGACGCCCGTGGTACCGGACATGATCATCAACGCCGTGTCGGGACAGGCCCAGTCCCACACGCCGCTGCAAGTCAACACGGCCTGAGGAGTTGCTGCCATGCTCAAAGACATGATGTCGCACTTCGAACTGTACCAGCCGGCGGACCTGGACCAGGCCTTGGAGCTCGCCGACCGCTTCGGTCGTGACGGGTGGGCACTCGCGGGCGGCCACGACAGTCTCGGGTGGTTCAAGGATCGGGCGAAACACCCCCAGGCGATGATAGATCTGGCCCGGATCGACGACTTGCACGGTATTCGCGAAACCGCCGACGGCGGCATCGAGATCGGTGCGATGAGCACCCTCACCGAGGTCGAACGGCATCCGCTGATCCAGGAGCGATTCAAGCTGCTGGCGGACGCGGTGAGCAATGTGGCGAGCCCGCAGATCCGGAACACGGGCACGCTGGGCGGCAACGTCTGTCAAGATACGCGGTGTTGGTATTATCGCGCCGGCCTCGACTGTTACCGGGCCGGGGGTAACACCTGCTACGCCGACACGCCCGACGCCATGAACCGGGAGCACTGTCTGTTCGGCGCGGACCGTTGCGTGGCCGTGACGCCGTCCGACGGGGCGCCGGCGCTGGTGGCGCTCGACGCGGAGATGGTGATCCACAATGCGGGCGGCGAACGCGTCGTCGCGGCCGAGGACTTCTTCATGGAACCCGGCGTCGACATCACGCGCATGACCGTGTTGAATCCCGAAGACATTGTGACGAGCATCCGCATCCCCAACACCTGGGCCGGAGCGAAGTTCTACTTCGAGAAGGTGGCCGACCGCAACAGCTGGGACTTCGCCCTGCTGAACGTGGCCGCGGCGATGAAGGTGAGCGGTGGCGTCATCGAAGACGTCCGCATCGTGTGCGGGGCCGTGGAGTGCATCCCGCGGCGGCTCACATCAGTGGAGAATCTCGTGAAAGGGCGCACACAGAACGACGAGACGGCGGAGGCCGCCGGCGCCGCCGCGACCCGCGGAGCGAAGCCGCTCAACTACAATCATTTCAAGGTTCCGCTCATGCAGAACCTGGTGAAGCGGGCCGTACGCGACGCCTAGTCGCTTCCCCACGGCCACGACGCGGTCCACGCCACCTCGATGTTTTCGACGATGCGAATGCCGGCAGCTCAGCGCAATAGCGCCATGGCGACGTCGCCGACGATTTGCAAGCTCTCCGCACTCACGTTCTCGATCACGTCTTGTAACGTGTGCCAGTACGCTCTGTTGGGCCCGTAGTCCAAATCGATCACGTCGATCGCCCGGATGCCCACCTGCTGCAGGGGCACGTGGTCGTCGGTAATGCCCCCGCCCGCTTCGGCCACGAACACCCGGCGATAGCCCAAGTCCCGGGCCGTCCCCCACACCCGCTGCACCACCTCCGGCGCGTTGGCCAGCGAATAGCTCTCCTGCGGGATGCGCAAGTCGCGATCGGCCACCATGTCCCACACCACGGCGAACAGGGGTAGCGGTGCACCTTCATCCAGATTGTTGGCGTAGTATCGCGCCCCGATCAGCACGTCGCGGAGCTCAGGATCGCTGAAGTCGCCGTAGTCCTCACCGTCGACGAATACCAAATCGACACCGAATTGCGGCGGTGTGAGGGCCAGGGCGTCGGCAACCCCCAGCAGTAGCGCCACGCCCGAGCCACCGTCGTTGGCGCCGGGCACGGGTTGCCGCTGCTCGGCCAGGTTGGCGGCCCGATCGGCGACGGGACGGGTGTCCCAGTGCGCCATGTAGAGAATCCGGTCCGCAACGTCGGGGCGGAACCTCCCGATCAGGTTTCTCAGGCGCACCGTGTCGCCGTCGACGGTGACGTGCTCGAAAGCCTGCTCCTCGACGGAATCGGCCGTACCGCGGAGCCGCTCCAGGATCCAATCTCCAGCGCGCCGATGGCCCTCGGTGTTGGGCACACGTGGCCCGAAAGAAAGTTGCGTGTCGATGTACCCGAACGCAGCCGCGCCATCGAACTCCTGCTCGCTGGGGCCGCGCCCGGCACAGCCGCTCACCAGAGTCCCAACCAACAGCAGCCAGCCCGTACGTGACATCCGGAATCCGCCCGTTAGCATCGCGCCTCCTCCCAAGGCCTATCGATGGGTCATTCGAAGGTGTACTCGAACGCGAACGAATACTCCTCGGCGTGGCCCGATTCGAACCTGCCTTGACCGCGCAGGCCCTCGAGGTCTCCGGCCCCCGACCCCGGCACCACGGTGCACGTCGTCTTGGCCACACCATCGACGAACGAGCCCTCGTGCTTGAACACGAAACTGCCCGACCGATCCCCGACGCGCCCCACGATGCGCTCGACACCGACGAAATCAGCCGAACCATCCCCACGATGAATCATCAAATATTCGACGGTCGCGTCCCCTTCGATGTCCCCCGAAAACACCTTGGTCACGGTCGCCCGAGTCAACTTAGGTCCACCCTCGATCTCATCGTACGGCTTCTCGTCCCACCCCGTGACCCGAAACGTGGCCGTGGCATTCGTGCTCATGTCAGTCCTCCACGCCCCCTTTGCTGAGCATGCGCTCCGTGAACTCCACCCTGCCCGAGATCTCCCCCACTCGATCGCGCACGTCGCGCTGGAAATCCAGCTGATCGCCCCGCAGGTCTTCAATATCGCCTTGAATGGTCTCCAGGGCTTCCATGATCTTCTTGACTTGTTCCGGCGCGAGCGTCGCCCGATGACCGAACCAGGTCCGCAGCAAGACCGTGATGCTGGCCGTACTGGTACCGATCACCGCCACGGCGATGAAAAGGTTGACGAGCAGGTCAATATGATGCGGTTCCATGGCAACTGTCCGTGCAGAGTGGTCGGGAAGGCCTCACCACTGGTACGGGTCAACCATCATAATGTTTCGGGAGAGGGCCTACGGGAAGGAGGACCTACGATGCCGATGCAACGTGGCGACTACCCGTCGCTACCGTGGTCCTCGACCGGCCGATTGCGCAGCCGGTTGATCCAACCGGGTTTCAACATCCTGAACGGCACACCACGTCGCCGCGGTCCCTTCAACCAGCTCGGCGACGAGTTGCTGCGGGACTCGAGGCGGAGTGCCCTAGCCAGCAGCCCGCCTCTGCGGGCCCGCCCGCGATGACACGTGTCGCCGGCCGCGAGATCGCGCCGCTCGCCCGACGCGGCGGGTAGCGTGTCGAATGCTTCCGTGGAATCCACGGAGTCGAGTGTCGGATCCGGCCGGGAAAGCCGCGCCCACCAAACGAGAAAGAGAACGTCAACCACAACCCAAACCGCCAGGGCAATCAAAATCGTCTTCATCGGTACATCTTTCGTCATCACCGCCGCGCTGCCGGAGCAACGGAGGCCGTTACATGGGAAAACGTGGCCCCTCAACTCGCGGTTCCATCACCGGATCGGGGCCAGCAGCTTCCACGTGTACTGTGGGACCATCGGACGGGGGGATGCGGTACCCTGTGTCACATCCCGATGCAAGAAGGAAGGCCGCGGCTCCAGCGCTGCCGGGGCGGCTCCTAGGCGCGGCTGTCGTATCCTCATCGGACGGATTATCTTACGCCCCGACCGACACGCTGATGCGGCGACGGTTTGGAGAGGTGGCCGAGTGGCTGAAGGCGCCGGTTTGCTAAACCGTTATAGGGTAAAACGCCCTATCGAGGGTTCGAATCCCTCCCTCTCCGTTCTCCATACCCGAATGAGGACATGACGAAATCGGGCACTCGCGTCCGGTTCGCCCCCTCGCCGACTGGTTTCCTCCACGTGGGCGGGGCGCGGACGGCGCTTTTTAATTGGCTTTTCGCCAGGAAAACCGGCGGTGAATTCCTCCTGCGCATCGAGGACACCGACCGGCAACGCTCCACCGACGAACACACCCAGGTCATCCTCGACGGCCTGACATGGCTGGGCATGGACTGGGACGGAGAACTCGTCTTTCAAGGCGCCAATCTGGAACGCCACCAGCAATGGGCCGACCAGATCCTGGAAACCGGCCACGCTTACATGAACGACGACGCCGTGTGGTTCCGCATGCCAGACGAGACGCTGGCGTGGGAGGACGACGTCTACGAGACCGTCTCCTTCGAGGGGAAAGGCATCAAGGACTGGGTGATACTGCGGTCCGATCGCACGCCAACGTACAATTTTTCCGTCGTGGCCGACGACATCGACATGGGCATCACCCACGTCATCCGCGGCAGCGATCATCTGTCCAACACTCCGAAACAGCTCGCCGTGTACCAGGCGCTGGGTGTCGATCCGCCGGCGTTCGGCCACGTGCCCATGATTCACGGGCCCGACGGCAAGAAGTTGTCGAAGCGCCATGGGGCCACCGCGGTGGGCGACTATCGCAGGCAGGGTTTTCTGCCGGGCGCCATGACCAATTTTCTCTGTCTCCTGGGCTGGAGCCCCGGAAACGACCGGGAGCTGTATTTCAACATGGACGAGCTGGTCGAGGCGTTCTCCCTCGACGGGATTCAAAAGAAGAGCGCCGTGTTCGATCTGACGAAGCTCACCTGGATGAACGGCCAGTACCTGAGCCGCTCGCTGCCGGCCGAGCTGGTTCCCCTCATCGAGTCCGAACTCGCCGAGAAGTATGGCATCGACGCCGCCGCCCGGGCCGCGCACGTGGAGCGGGCGGTGCTCGCCGTGCGCACGCGAGCCCGTACGACCCTGAACGTGGCATACCAGGTGGCCGTGCGACTGGATGCGGCCTTCATCGAGCGGGACGAGAAAGCCGAGAAAATGCTGCGGCAGGACCTGGAGGGTTTCCGGCATGCGCTCGAGCAGGCCGCCCGGCACCTCGAGCAAGTCTCGGAGGAGGGCTGGCAGGTCGAGGAGCTCGATGCCAGCCTCCGGGCCCTGGCCGAACGCCTGGAGCTCGGTCTCGGCAAGATCATGCAACCGATCCGCATCGCGATCACCGGTGGCACCGTGTCGGAAGCGGTGAACGAGCTGTTGGTCGTGGTGGGGAAAGACGCGTCGCTACGGAGAATCCGAGCCGCCCTGGAATGGGAGCCGACCGTGAGCGGCTAGTTCCGCCCGCCCGAGATCACGGAGTCGCGGCCCGCCACGACGCCTCGGCGCCGGCGCTCCTCGTCGCGCTCGCGGCGTTTGCGCTCCTCCAGCTGCTTGATGTATCCCTTGAACGTTTCCAGGTCGTCCATGCGCTGCGCCTGTCGCATGATCTGGTCCCGCACGTCGGCGAGCCACCGCGCCTGCTCGGCCTGCTCGTAGTTGCCCGTAGCGGGAATGGGCAGCAAGGCAAGCAAGACGGTGGGGATCTTGACCGGTCCCAAATGGATGAACTTGGAATCCACCCCCCACTTATATCCCCCGGCATTGAAGACCCAACTGGGAATCCCCAGCCGGATCATGGAGTCCACGATGACGCTGTCCAGCATCTCCGCCACCAGGACGGCCAGCTCGGCCTCCATCGGACCCCAGGTGGCGCCCTCCTCCACGATCACCTCGAACGGAGTCTGCCACATGGTGCCGTCGCCATAGGCCGGCCCGATGGGGCGCCGGGTCCCCACCACGATGGCCCCCGGCACGCCCATCGACGCCCCAGGCACCCCGATGCTGGCCGGCCTGGGCGGGGTCGGGGGCATGCGGACTCCCAACGCCGGCGCGCCCACGCCGGCGACCGAAATGCTCACCGGCCCCACCCCGCCCACGGCATCCCGGCGCTCGGTCGCCGTCGTGACGCCGGTGCCCACGAGGTCGGTGTACCTCATGCTGTGTTCCCTGGGCATCCGGTCGGGTTCGGTGAGCAACACCAGATGGGTGACCCGCGATTCACTTGGTTTGTGAGTGCTCACCCACACGAGGAATCCCAGAAAAAACACGTGGAACACCGTGCTGAGGAGATACCATCCCGCTTCGAACCGGCGGGGCCGCTCGATGACGAACCTAGGGGCCGTCACCCGTAGCCACCGCGGTGTGGAGCACTCGCGCCATGCGCCGGGCGGCTTCCCGCATCCGGTCTGGCGCCACGATAAACGACAATCTCACAAATCCTTCTCCCCCGGCCCCGAACACGGATCCGGCCAACACCGCCAGCCCCTCTCGTTCCAAAAGGTCCCGTGCAAAAGCCCCGGAAGCAACCCGGTCGGGCAACGGAACCCACAGATACATCGTGGCCTGTGGCGGCTCACACTCGACACCCACGTCGCGCAGGGCGTTAACGAGGGCATCCCGGCGGACACAAAATTCGTCACGCACGGGCGCCACCAACTCCTCGGCCCGGTCCACCACCGCCGCACCCGCATGCTGCACCGCCAGGAACGCGCCGGTGTCAAAATAGCTCTTCACCTTGGATAGCGCTCGTAGGACCTCAGAGTTCCCTGTTGCCCACGCCAAGCGCCATCCGGTCATGCCAAAACTCTTGGACAGGGAGTGGAACTCCACCGCGACGTCCATGGCCCCGGGAAACTCGAGAATGCTGGGCGCCTGGTATCCGTCGAACGTGAGCTCCGAATACGGATTGTCGTAGGCGAGCACGATGTCGTGCTTGCAGCACACGGCGATCGTACGCCGCAGGTAGTCGGCGGGCGCGATCGCCGCCGTGGGATTGTTGGGATAGTTGAGGTATACGAGTTTCGTGCGCGTCAGGCGCTCGGGGGGGAGAGTGTCCAGCTCCACGAGGAATCCGGACTCCGCCGTGAGTGGGAAGATCTCCACGTCGGCCCCGGCCAACAACGAGCCGCCGAGATACGCGGGGTAGCCGGGCTCGGGCACGACGCACACGTCACCGGGATCCAGCACGGCAAAGGGGAGGTGCGCCAACCCCTCTTTGGATCCGATGAGGGGCAACACCTCGGTCATGGGATCCACAGCGACGCCAAACCGGCGTTCCATGAACCGCCCGACTGCCTCACGAAACGCGACCAGTCCCAATTGAAACGCGTAGCGGCTGTTGCTGGTCTCCTGCGCGGACCGATACAACGTCTCCACCGCGATGGCGGGCGGCGCCAGATCGGCGTCGCCGGCTCCCAGGTCGATGACGTCAACGCCGTCGGCCAAGAGCCGGCGCTTGCGCTCGGCGATCTCGCCCACGGCGTACACCGGAAGGCGCCGTGCCCTGGCGCTCGGGCCGATCATACCGGCGCTCCCAAGCCATGGCTCGCGTAGAATTCTTCGGCCTGTGTGCGCACCTCTTGCCACGTCCCCACCACCTGCCGCGCATCGGGCAGGGATCGCAGGAGAGCCTTGCCGTAATTCCGATTGAGGATCCGGGGATCCAGCAGCACGACCACACCGAAGTCGGTGGTCGTCCGAATGAGACGGCCGAACCCTTGCTTGAGCTTGAGCGCCGCGTGCGGCACGAGGTAGCCGGAGAATCCGTCCGTACCACTTTCCTGCAGCTGCTCCAGCCGCGCCGCGGTAACGGGTTCGCTGGGGACCTTGAAGGGCAGCTTGGCAATCACGAGACCCCGCAAGGCTTGGCCGGGCACGTCCACGCCCTCCCAAAAGCTGTCGGTCCCGAAGAGGATGGCCGAGCCGGCATCGCGGAAGCGGCGCAACAGTTGATCGCGCTGCCCCTCCCCCTGCACCAGCAACGGCCATCGGCCGCCGATGCGTTGACGTACCTGCGCGGCCGTCCGCCGCAACGCCGCGTGGCTGGTGAAGAGCACGAACAGCCCCCCGTCGGACGCCTGGGCCAGCTCCACGATCGTCGTCGCCACCGCGTGGTCGTGAGCGTCGGGATCGCGGCGCGGTTCGGGAAGATCGGCGGGAATGCCGAACATGCACTGCGCGTTGAAGTCGAACGGAGACGGCAGGGCCTCCTCGAAACGCATCCTCGTGGGCGGAAGCGACAGGCCCAGTCGATTCTTGATGAAATCGAAATCGCCGTCCGTCGCCAGCGTGGCGCTGGTCAACACCACGCTGTCGACCCGATCGAACAGGGCGTCCTTGAGAATGGGCGCCAGCTCGAGGGGCACCGTGGCGAGACGGATGGGAAAGGGCAGCGAGCCGGTAGGTTTCTTGCCGCGCTGCTCGATCCAGCGCACCGTGGGCGATCCGCCCTTGGGCCGCAGGGTCAACTGCGCGCCGTCGAGCACGGCCGTGAGCCGGCGCACCACCCCGCGGAGCTCCTTGAGAAACTGGGATCGCTGATCGGGCTCTTCGTCCAGCTCCATCCGGTCCGCCACGGTCTCGACACCGTCGCGCACGCGTTGTAGCGCCAGAACGAAGTTGTCGAGGGCGACGCCCAGCCCCTGTTCCCAGATGGGATCGCGTTCGAACTCGTCGGTCAACCGGAAAACCGGTTCCCGACGGTCTACCAGAAAGTCGGCCAACAATCCAAACACCCGTTGGGCTTGCACGCGCGCGTCGTCCACCGCCGGCAACAGATCCGTCTGCAGCAGCTCCACCGACGCCTGGCTCAGCAAATCATCCCGCTGACGCAACTCGGCGATGAGGGCGGGAATCAAGCCTTTCCCCGTCCGCTCCAGCCGTCCGAGCAACCGCACGACGCCGTGCCAGGTGACCTGGTGGCCCAGGTGATGGGCGGCCGTGTCTTCGAGATGATGGGCCTCGTCAAGCACGAGTCGCTTGTACGGCGGCAACACGGCGGCGTCCTGCCAGTTCTCGCTATTGCGGCGGACCGCGAGATCGGACGCGAGGAGATGGTGATTGACGACCACCACGTCCGCCTCGGCCGCGCGGCGGCGCGCGCGAAAGACGAAACAGGCGTCGAAGTGCGGGCACTTGAGCCGGTCACAGAGATCGGCCTCTGCGGCGACCTCGTCCCACACCTCGGGCGAGGGCTGGTCCGTCAAATCGGCGAGCGATCCGTCGGTGGTATGCTCGGCCCAATCCGAGAGCGCAGCCAACTCGTCGGAGCGGCCCTTCTCGAGCAGCAAGCCCTGGCTCTGGAACGCGGATCCCAGGCGCTGCAGGCATAGGTAGTTGCGCCAGCCCTTCAGCAACGCGTACGTCGGAGGCCGCTCCCGCCCTTCCCACGCTCTCGCCAGCAGCGGCAGGTCCTTGCCCACCAACTGCTCCTGCAGGTTGATCGTGTTGGTGGAGACGATGGTGCGCTCGTGGTTGATGCGCGCCCACTCGATGGCCGGCACCAGATACGCGAACGATTTGCCGACGCCCGTGCCCGCCTCGAGCAGGGACACGCCGCCTTCGTTGTACGTGTCGGCGACGTACGCCGCCATGTCGCGCTGCCCGGGGCGATCCTCGAACTGGGCGAAGACGCCGGCCACGGGCCCCTCCGGCCCCAGCAGGCCGGCGATCTCCACCGCATCGAGGGCGGTCGTCTGCGGGGCTCGCGGCACCTCGGTGACGACGTAGATCGATGTCGCGTCGTTGTCCACGATGCCGAAGCCGATACCGCCGTCGTGGAGACGCGCGGCGACGGACAGATCGGCCTGGGAGGGTTCGAGAATCCCACTGGGGTGGTTGTGCACCAGCATCTCGCCGCGGTTGGCCACGCCGGGCATCGCGAGCACCGCCTCGATCGTGCCGCGCGCCACGGCCCGGACGGTAGCCAGTACGCCGTCGGCGTCCAGCTCCGCCACGAAGGACACCTCTCGCCCACCGGCAGCCGCCACTTCCCCGCGAATGTATTCACAGACGGCGGGGGCGAGACGGCTCACGTCTTCAGCTCACGCTTCTTCGCCGCGGGGAAGAGAACGTTGTTCAGGATGAGCCGGTAACCCGGTGAGTTGGGGTGCAGCGACAGGTCGGTGGGCGGATCGCCGATACGGTGTTGGGGGTCTTCCGGATCGTGCCCGCCGAGATAGGTCCACGTCCCGTCGCCGTATTCGCCGTGGATGTATTTCACCCACGACGCGCCCTCCTGGTACGCCAGCACCGTGACACCAGGCTTGAGGCGGTCGCGCTGGAACGACGTGGTCAGTCCGTAGAAATCCGGAATCACCGACCGGTGGTTTTGCACCAGCATGGTGGGCACGGGATCGATCTTGGCACTGAAATTGAACAGCGTCGACACACCTAGGGGCTGGCGCTTGGCCGGATTGTTGACCTGATGACCGTCGATATCCGAGAAGCTCGCGGTGATGGGAGACTGCTCGAGCCGCACTCGGTCGAAGGCGAACGAGCGCTCCCAACGCAGTTTGGCCGACGCGTCGGGATCCATGGGTGTGCCGTCGGCGTACCGCGCCGCCACGTCCACTCCCCGGGCCGCCACTGCGATCTCCAGGGTTTCGGTGGCGGTACACATGGCGAACAAGAATCCTCCGTCGTCGACGTACGTGCGAATGCGCTCTGCCACCGTTTTCTTCAAGTCGGCCACCGAATTGAATCCCAGCGTCCGGGCCATCAGCTGGTTGCGCTGCACCATCTGGGTGAGCCACGGCGTGCCGCTATAGGTCAAATAAAACTTCGAGTACTGACCGGTGAAATCTTCGTGGTGCAGATGCAGCCACTCGTAGTCGGTCAGCCGGTTGCCGACGACCTCGGCATCCCAGATGCGATCGTACTCGATGCCGGCGTACTCCAGCGACATCCGCACGGCATCGTCCCAGGGAGCCTGATTGGGCGGCACGTAGACCGCCACCTTCGGTGCCTTCTCGAGGGGCACCGCGTCCATGTTGTTGGCCGCGATGGTTCCCCGCAGGTTCACGACGTCGATATCGGTGAGCTGCACGGTGGAGACACCCTGCAACGCCGCGTCCCGTTCCGTGGCGCGATCCAAGGGAAACAGAAAACTGCCATCCCGAAAATTCAACAACCATTCGGCCTTGCCGCCCCGCTGTAACGTTCGAAAGGTGACACCGTAGGCTTTCAGGTGATTCGATTGTTGCCGATCCATGGGAATGAGCAGCCACGTGGCCGCGCCAAGCGGATCTGCGCCGAATCGCGTCCCCAAACCGACACCGGCGGCCAGGCCGCCAACGGTCTCTACAAATTTACGCCGTCTCATCCTCGGGGGATCCCTCCGGTGATGCGCTCCAACATCCGACGGGCCAATGGCACCACAGCGCTCGCCGGGTACTCGAGAATCAGGCTCTCGAGGCGTACGCGGGCTTCATCGTCCCGCCCGTCGATCGCGTACACCCGTGCCAGATGGTACGCGGCCGCCGGTGCCGACGCAGACTGGGGATCGGCCGCGATGGCGGCGAGCAAGTACGCCTCCGCCCGGTCAGCGTCTTCCCGATCAACCGCCAGCCGTCCGGCGAAGGCCAACACCACCGCCCGCCCACTGCGCGCCGGAATGCCCGCCGCCGCCTCGCCCAGCTCCTCCAGCGCCTTGGCGGTGTCACCGCGAATCAAGCGATGGAGTGCGGCCCCGAGGGCCGGCACCGAATCGGGCCGGACATTCTGAATCAACGCGATCATGGAGGTGCGTTCGGTGACCTCGTTGCGCGTTCCCGTTCGGGGACCGGCAGCCCGGAAGTAATCCGTCGCACCCCGCAAGTCGCCGAGATACAACGCGATCCATCCCCGCATGGCCAGCACGGCGACGGAGGAATCGTTTCCCAACACCGTCTCGGCCCGGTCCAACGTCCCCTCACGCACCCACGCCCACGACACCAGCCGGCGCAAGTCGGCGGCGGAGTCCATGGAAAGCCGATCGGCCCATTCGAGCAGCCGCGCATCGGCTTCCTCGACACGCCCGGATTCCGCCATGACCTGAATGAGCGAGGCCACCGCGCTCGCGCGAGAGCCATCGCCGCCGCGATCCTCTGCGGCGATTTGCTCGAGCATGCGCTCCACCGCGTCCCGCTCGCCGGCATCGGCAAACGCGCTCGCTGCCTCGAGCCGCGCGCGTTGAGCGGCCTGCCCGCTGGACAGCTCGGCGATGCGCTCCATGGCGAACCCCCGCGCCCGGGCGCCTTCTCGGGTTCGCACCAACCCGGCGCGGTCGGCGAAACGCCGCAACAACGGCACCGCGGCTTGTGGCTCGTCGGGGACGGAGCGGTCGAGGATCACCCAGCCCTCCTCGGGGCGATTCCACGACACCAAGAGATTCGCCGCGATCCGTCCCCCGACCTTGTCGTGCCGGTCGCGGGAGAGCACGTTCAGAATGGCCCGGTGCGCTTCCATGGGCGCCGGCGTCATGTTGGTGACGGCGGGCGCCTCGACGGACTCGTTGTGACCAACGGCGAGACGCCAATGCCGCGCCGCGGCACCCCAATCACCGGCGATCCCCGCCTGCGTCGCCATGTCACGGGCCAACACCGCCGTGCCCACGTCCGCTGCGCCGTCTTCGAGAACGGCCCGCGCCGCCGCGACATCGCCTGATCGGGAAAGGGCGTTGGCCCATTCACGATACGGATCCGCATTGCCCGGCATCGCCTCGATCCACCGGCGCGCGGCCGCGGTCAAACGCTCCAGCTGCTGTAGCTTGCCCCACACGCGCAGCTCGAGGGAGCGGATCGCGGCGTTCTCGGGTTGCAGGGCCAACGCGGAATCCACGAACGGCAGGATGGAATCCAACTGGCCGATGGGCTGCAGCACGCGCTCGAGGCCGAGCAACGCGGAGAGATTGGCAGGACCGCGTTCGAGAATGCTGCGGTAGCGCTCGGCGGCAACCGCGTAGCGACCGCGACGTTCGAGCTCGAACGCCTCACCCAATTCACCCGACCGCGCCTGCGCCGACGATGCTGCCGGCGACAGCAACAGGCCTGCGATGAGAGCGGCGGCGAGCTTACTGCCGGTGCTGCTCGGCATTGAGTCTCCGGAAATAATCGAGGATGAGGCGGCGATCTTCGGGGCTGAACAGACGCAGTTGCTCCCACTTGGGATAGGGGTACCGCGGCTCCGGGCCGGTGGCTCCCTCGAGCTCGGGAGGAAGGCGAACGTTGGCCTGATCGCCCGTTTCGCTTTCCCGTTCTTTCCTTTCGTCTTCCTCGTCGCTGCGCAACGTGCGGCCGGCATCGAGTAGACGGCGGAACAGTTGCTCTTGTCGTTCGACGGTCTCGCGATCGAGGCCTCCGGCTTCGAGCTGCCGCGCCAACTCCATGGCCTCCTCGGCCATCTCCTCGGCTCCCGTCGGCCCGCCCTCGGCATCCATGCGCTCGAGCTCCTCCCCCAACCGGCGTTGGCGCTCCGCCAGCTCGAGGAGCTGCTGCAACAACTGTTGCTGTCCACTCGCCATCATCGGCAGCATCTGCCCGGCATCGGACGCCATGGACTGTTGTTGCTGTGCCATCTGGGCCATCTGCTCCATGGCCTCGGCCAGGCCCGAGCCCGACTCGGAGCCTTCCACGTCACCCCGATTGCGCAACAGCGCGTAGGCCACCTCGTTCAGGCCGTCGAGGGCCTGGCCCGCGCGGTTGCCCGCCTGGCGGCTGTTGGGAGTGGCTTCCTGCAACTCCTGCAGCGCTTCGGTCATCTTCAAGCGGGACAGTCCGAGGGCGGTGCTGAGATTCGGCGACACCAGGGCGTTCTTGCCCGCGGCGTTCTGCAGTCGTTCGATGACCCGGTCCACACCCTCGCGGATCGCCGCTTGGTCGCCACGCACGTCGTCGCCCGTTTCGCCCCGCTCCAACCGCTCGGTCACGGCTTCCTGGCGCTCGGCGAGGTCCGCTGTCTCGGTGAGGGCGGCGTCCATCATGCCCAACACCTCTTGGCGCCAATCCTGGCGCATCTGCTCCAGCTGATCGCGCAAATCCTGGGCGATGGGTTGCAGGTTCTCGCTCGCCGACTGGCCGGACTGTTGGGCTTGACTCCGTTGGCCTTGCTGCGCTTGTTGCGCGGCCTGGTTCATTTGCGCCGCCGCCTGGTCGGCTCGCTGTTGTGACTGCCGCATGTCGCCCGGCTGGCCGGCTTGCTGCATGGCCTCTTGCATGGCCGCCAGGTCTTCGGCCAGCTGCCGGGCTTCGGACGTCAGCGCCTGCTCTTCGGCCGCCAACGCAGAATCCGATTGCGCGGCGTCTTCCGTGGCTTCGTTCCATTGATCTTGGCGGTCGGCCAGCTCGGAGGCATCGTCGGCGAGGGTGGACAGCTCGCCCTCGAGGGCGGCGCGCTCGAAGAGTTCGCGACTCCGCTCGAGCTGCTCCAGCAGCTGCTCCTGCTGTGCGGCGAGCTGCTCCATCAACTCCTGCACCGCCGCCGCGTCCAGCTGCTCCAGGGCGCCCTGCAACTGCTCCAGGGTTTCTCGCATTTCCGGCGTAATCGCCTTGTCCAACATCTCCTGCAACTCCGCCAACCGACGGTGCCATTCGGGATCGGTGATGCCCGCCTCCCACCCCGTTTCGGCCAGCTCCTGAAGCTGCTCGGAGAGTTCCTCGGCCCGCTCCATGAGTTGTTTCTGCTCGGCACCGAGCTCCGCCGCTTCTTCCGCCGAGCGGAAATCCATACGCTGCTCGGCATCACCGCGGGTGTCCGCCGCATCGGCTTCGTGTTCCGCGGCGAGGTTGCGCGTCTCCTCGGCGAGGTCGTCCTGGGCTTGCAACAGGGAGTCGGTGTCGTTCACCAGGACTTCGGCTTGATCGCGCACCGCTTGCCGCATCTCGGCAAGGGACGGAAGATGCAAGATGAACGCTTGCGTCTCGGTGACCTGGGGCGTGGGCGCGTTATCGAAGGCGCGCAGGACGTAGTAGGCGGTGTCGCCCGGGAGGAATCCGCGGTCGTTCAAATCCAGCGCCCACTGGAGCACCGCCCGGTCGGTACCGCCCTCGGGCAGGGCGAGCTCTTCGGTGACGCCCTCGTCCGCGGCGCCCAGCCGGCTCACCCGCCAGCTCGTGATCTCGACGCGGGTGAGCTGATGGTCGTCCCGGCTGTCGACGACCAGGAGTTGCCGCAACGACGGCGCGATCGTCGTATCCACCCCGGGGACGGGCACGGAAATCTCCGGCGCGCTGTCGCGGACGGCGACGATGTGCAGCACGGGGGCCGGATCTTCCAGCGGTCTCCCACTGGCCGGCGACACGACGAGTTCCCAATCGCCGCTGCGACGGACCGTCGTCCGTCCGGAGAACAGGTTTCCTTGCGTCTCCAGCGGCACAGAGTCCCGCGACGCGATCCGCCACATCGCACTGCCGAGCTCCACGGTGGCACTCCCCCTTGCCGCGAGCCGCGTTCCCACCGGTAAGACCACACTGTCCCCCGGATACAACGGCTCGGTGGGCCGCTCCAGGTAGGACGGATACTCGGCGGAAAGCACGAGATCACTGAGGAACGCCGGAAAAGCCACACGAACCTCCAGGGTCTCCGACGAGCTGCGCCCGCTCACAGCGCGGAAGAATCGATCGCTCTCCAGGGGGCCGATGGTGGAGCTCGCATGGCCGACACTGTCCAGTGCGATTTGCGTGGTCGACCAGGGCTCCCCGGGCTCGCGGCTCCACAGGGTGGCGGTGCGGCGGCCCGCGGCGGCGATGGACACGGTGACGCTCTCGCCACGCCGCACCTCGTCGCGATCGAGGGTGAGGGTGACGGCGCCACTGGAAGCCCCGAGCACCGCAAAGGGATGCCAGAACGAGGCGCCGCGCCCGGTCCCGGGTCCCGACAGCGCGAAGACCGAGACGCCGATGACGCCGACCACGGCGCTCAGCCGCAGCGAGCGCCGCCCGCGGGTGTGCACGGGAGCCAATGTGTCCCGACCGCGCGCCTCCAACCAGTTGGAGGCGTGGGTGTCGGCGGCTGCAAACAGGACCGGACTGCCATGCTCGGAGGGATCGACGACCCCGGTCACCGAACCCCGCCGGAGCTTACCGAGACGCTCCATGCGCTCGGCCAACCGATGCACGTCCGATTCCCGCAGCCGGTTCCGGTGCCAGGCTAGCCCCGCGCCGACGACGGCGACGACGAGCGTCCACGTCACGATGACGACGGCAGGCACGATCTGGTACACACCCAAGCGGCCCAGGCCAACCCCGAGGGCCAGCGCCAACATGGCGGCGCCCACGGTCCAGAGCAGGACCGTCCCCAACTCCCGTCGCACCAATTCGGCGCGCCGGCGGTCGAGCCAGGAATGCGTCCGTGTCATCGTCCGGCCAGCACGGAGTACGCGAAGAGGTTCACACCCATCTGAAACGCCAACTCGCGCACCTCCGCCGGATCATCATGGACATCGGCATCCTCCCAGCCGTCCCCCAAGTCGGTTTGATACGAATAGAAGACCGCCAGGCGATCGCCGATGAAGATCCCGAAACCCTGTGCCGGTTTGCCATCGTGCTCGTGGATCTTGGGAATCCCCTGCGGCAAAGCGTAGACCAATCTGTAGATATGGTGATCGAGGGGCACCTCCACGAGTGGCCGGTCGGGGAACACCCGGGCGATCTCCCGGCGGAACGACTCGTCCATCCCGTAATTGTCGTCCGCATGAAGAAATCCGCCATTCTCCAGATATCGGCGGAGAATGAGCACGTCCTCATCGGAGAGATTCACGTTCCCGTGCCCCGTCATATAGAGGAAAGGCAAATCCCACAAACCGGGGCTGGAGAGGGTCACCACCTGCTCGCGATCGCCCACGGGCAGCGACGTTCGCCACCGGATCTCCTGCAGCAAGTTCGGAATGCTGGACGGGTTGGCGTACCAGTCCCCGCCGCCGTCGTAATGCAACCGGCCGATGGTGAGCGTGCTCGACCGTTGAACCGCTCGATCCGCGAGGGAACCGATCGCCCCGATTCCGGCGAGCAGCAAGACCGACGCACGCATGTTCACAGTGAGGTCACCACCCGATACGTCTCCTTGCGCGACACATCCAATTCCTCGGCCAACCACGCCGCCACGTCCCGGCGGCTCATCCCCTCCTTCAACAGCTCGCGCGCCCGCGCGCGAATCTCCTCTTCACTCACCACGTTCGGCTCGACAGGCGCGCTGCTGATTACGAGCGTAATCTCACCTTTTACCCTCGCCTCGCGATAGTAACCCTCCAGTTCCTCGAGGGTCCCGGCCCGTACCTCTTCGTGCAGCTTGGTGAGTTCTCTGGCGACGACCACGTGGCGGTCTCCACCGCACACCTCGGCCAAATCTTCGAGGAGGCGCACCAGGCGCGGGGGTGCTTCAAACACCACCACGGTCCAGGGACTGCCGGCAATGGCTCGGAGAAGACGGGTCCGCTCGCCCCCCTTGCGGGGCAGAAATCCGAAGAACGTGAACCGGTCAGCGGGAAGACCCGCGACACTGAGAGCAGCGGCCACCGCCGATGGCCCCGGCACGGCGACGACTTCGATGTCGGCCGCTCGGGCCCGGCGCACGAGATCGCTACCCGGGTCGCTGACCGCGGGCGTCCCGGCGTCGGTGAGCAGTGCTACCGATCCGCCGACCTGGAGAGTTTCCAGCAATTCGTCGGTGCGCGAGGCGCTCGAGTGGGCGTGATAACTCACGACTCGAGGGCGCGCGCCCACATGTTGGAGCAACGTCCGGCTGCGCCGCGTGTCTTCCGCCGCAACCACATCGACCGACTGCAACACTTCCGCGGCGCGCACCGACAGGTCGCCCAGATTCCCGAGCGGTGTGGCCATGACATACAGCTTGCCTTTCACCGCCCCCACCGCGCCGTGCCCGGGCTCACCAGACCCACCAACGCGAAAACGGCGCCGCCCACACGGGCAGACGCCGTATCCGAACATGAGGCCGCCATCCGGCTCATCCCAAGTGGGCCTCGATCTTCTCGACCAGGTGCGCCTTGGGCACCGCCCCGATTACCGTGTCGACGTGCTCACCGTTCTTGAAGATCAGCACGGCGGGAATCGAGCGGACGTTGAAGCGGGCCGTGACCCGTTGATTTGCATCGACGTCGAGTTTGCCGACTTTCACTTTGCCGTCATATTCGTCGGCCAATTGCTCGATGAGGGGGGCGATCATCTGACACGGTCCACACCACGTCGCCCAGAAATCGACTACCGCGAGACCATCGTGCTTGCCGATTTCCTCCTCGAACACATCATCGGACAGTTTGATGGGAGCTGACATTCTTTTTCTCCACTGATTATGTTGGGCCCATCGACCCCGGTCGAACGGGCACATTGCGAACGAACCCACGTCTTCACGCTTCACGGAGGACCCGTGCCGCCCACCGACTGTACAATCGCCCATATCGGCATCGCGGTTCCCGACATCGACGCCGCCCTGGCGTTCTATCGCGACGTGCTGGGCGCCGTCCCCGAAACCCTCGAGCCCACCGACGGGGCTGCGATCGTTTCTCTGCCGTTCGGCGACGTGGACGTCGAGCTGTTGGAACCGCGCACCGCCGACTCTCCCATCGCCAGGTTCCTGGCCAAACGCGGGCCGGGTATCCATCACGTATGCTACCGGGTACCGGACCTCGATGGCGCGCTCGCGCGCTGCCGCCGCCTCGGTTACCAGCTCGTGGACGAGGTGCCTCGCCGGGGAGCCCACGGCGAACGGATCGCCTTCCTCCACCCGAAATCCACCTCGGGCATCCTCATCGAACTCACGGAGTAGTTAACTACCCGGCCACCCCAGGGGTTCCGCGTTTACGGCAACCGGCAGGTGGTCATGGGGTTGCCCACTTCGTTGAGATCCACACTGCTGACCAGCCACCCGGAGTTGGTCTCCAGGACCACGAAGGGCACCGTCACTATACAGGCGTTTCGCATCAACTGGACTCTGACCGACGTCTCGTCCGGCACGGCGATCACTGCCAGGTCGGGCGGCAACATCTCGAATCGGTCATGGACCAGGTAGGCCCGCATCACGGTCAACCGCATTTGCAGTTCTTCCCGATCCATCCGCCCGAGGGCCGGACCGTCCTTGGTGCCCCACAAGCGCCCCATCATGGTGAGATCGTTGGATCGCACGGCACTCAGGAAGTTGGTCACGGTGGTCTCTGGATTGGCCGGAGCGATGAACGGCGACGCCGACGGTCCACCACACGCCACGACCATGACAATGGCGCAAATCCAGAATGTTTTGGGGGTAACTTGCGTCATGAGGATCGCCGTCGTGAGGTTGAGTCATGACGAAGCTACCCACTCCAATTCTGTAGGGCAACGATGCGCTTCTTCGTAAACGTCGATCACGTCGCGACGGTGCGCCAAGCGCGGCGCACCGACGAGCCCGACCCGGTCGCGGCCGCCATAGGGTGTGAACGGGCCGGGGCCGACGGCATCACCGTCCATCTCCGGGAAGATCGGCGCCACATCCAGGACCAGGACGTGGAACGGCTCTGTGCCACGATCTCCACGATGCTGAACCTCGAGCTCGCCACCGCCGACGACATCGTCGCCCTGGCCACCCGGCTGCGGCCCCATCAAGCGACCTTCGTCCCCGAACGGCGGGAGGAGGTCACCACCGAAGGCGGCCTCGATCTCACCAGCGCCAAGGGCCACCCGGATCCGCGGTTGGTGGAGGCCGTCGAGGCCGTGAGGCAAGCGGGCGTCCGCGCCAGCCTGTTCATCGACCCCGATTCCACCGCCATCGAGCGCTCCGCCGCCCTCGGCGTGGATGCCATCGAGCTCCACACCGGCGAGTACGCCAACCACTACCGCGACTCGGACGCCCCCCTCGCCCGCCTTGCCGAGGCGGCGCGGCAGGCCCGAGGAGCGGGCCTCGCGGTGCACGCCGGGCACGGCCTCACCTACCACAACGTGCAGGCGGTGGCGGCCATCCCGGAGATCGAAGAACTAAACATCGGGCACAGCATCGTGAGCCGGTCCATCCTCGTGGGAATCGAGGGGGCGGTGAGCGAGATGCGGGCCCTCATCGCCGCCGCCCGCGTTGACTAAACTACTGTAACACAGTAGCTTAGCCGTTCTCTCATGGAAAAATTACGATGACCCAACCGATGGGGATGGCCGATTTTTTCACCATGGAGGCGGGCGAGTATCTCGAGCGCCTCGATGGCATGGTGTCCCCACCCACCGAGCCCGATTTCCATGAGTTCCACCGCCTGGCCCGGGCCCTCCGGGGCTCGGCCCTGATGGCGCGCCAGCAACAGGTGGCCAAGGTGGCGGGGGGCCTCGAGGCGATGGCCCGGGCGGTGCGAGAGGGAACGCTGAGCTGGGACGAGTCGGCCCGACAGCTGGCGATCCGCGCCGTCGACGATCTCAAGGTGCTGGTCCGCGCCGTGCACAACTGGAGCTCCGAGGAAGACGCCAGGTCGCAGCGCATCGCCGCCGAGCTGGAACGGGTTGCCGGCGCGCCGGTCACGACCGGCGAGGTCGAGGTGCAGAAACTGGATGCCGGGACCCGCGCGTTCATCGCACGGGAGGGGGCCGCCGTGGGCAGCGCCCTCGATCAGGCGGCCAAGGCCCTCGGTCAGGATCCCAACGCGTTGGAGCCCCTCGAGGCGGTGCTCCGGGCGACCCAGCCTATCCGGGGTATCGCGAGCCTGTCGGATCTCCCCCCATTGCCGGACCTGTTGGACGGCATCGAGCGGGCCATTCGCGAGCTGAAGCGCAATCCCGCATCGATCCCCTATCCCGGCGATCTCTTCGATGCGGCGGCCAAGGCCATCTCCACGGCCTCGCAGGAAATCGCCACCGGCGGTGTCGCGAATCCAGATTCCCCCGAAGCGGTGGAGTTCGCCAAGAGCCTCGGGTACCTCCTCGAGCAGGAACCCGAGATCGTTCCCATCGAGACGCTGTACCACGATGGCAGCGGCCCGCACATCGTCAGCGAGGGCGCTCCGCCGCCCGCGGCCGACGACCCAGCGCATCTGGAGATCCTCTCCCTGGCCGAAAACCTCAAGCAGGCCGCCGACGATCTCGAACGCGCCGAATCCAACACGCAGCGCCAGCTCCGCGTCCATGCACTCACTCCCACGCTCCGAGCGCTGGGGTCGGCGAGCCGCGAGGCCACAGAGTTCGTCAACGCGTTGCGGGACACGATTCACCGCGGTGCCGCCACGACCCACACCAAGGAATTCGCCCAGCAGTTGCGCGAGGCGGGCACGGTCCTGAGCGAGCAGTTCCAGGCCGGACGCCAGGGCGTAAGCCGGCGCCTCGAACCCATCGTCGCGAGAATCAGCGGGATGGGGACCCAACCCGCTGCGGGCACCGAGCCTGTGGAAGCGGCACCGGCCGCGGCGCAACCGGCCGCCGTGGCCCAGCCGGCGCCCCAGCCTGCCGCGACGCACGACGAACCCGACGTGCTCGCCGCCGCCATGTCCACGTACCAACAGCTCGTGGCCGCCGACGGAGCGGAGGCGCCGCTGGCAACGCTCCTGGCCGGTCCCATCGAGGCGGCGGCGGCCGTTGCCGCAGCACCCGCTGTTGGCGCGGCACCCGCCGCCGCTCAACCCACACCCGAGCGGCTCGCGCCCATCACCGACTACTGCTACACGGGCGCATCGGCGATGGCGGAAGCGGCGCGGATTCGGGAGCGGCTGCGCCAGGTGCTCCCCGTGCAGGACGCCGGCCTCCTGGAGGAATACATCGATCTCGTCGAGCTTGGCTCCCGACAATCGTCGTAGGCGCCTGAGCCTGGGATGGGCGGGCGTCGCGGGCATCGTCCTCTCGGTCATCCTGCTGTGGTGGACCCTCCGCGATATCCGCCTCGCCGACCTCATCGGACACATGCGGGCCGTCGCGGTGGTGCCGTTCGCGGGCTGCGTGGTGGTGGCGACGCTGGTCTTTCCCCTCCGGACGATTCGCTGGCGCTACCTGCTCCAGCTCGATGAACGCGCCCTGCCCTTCGTGCCCCTGTGGCACGCCACGGCAATCGGCTTCATGGCGAACAACCTGCTTCCGGCCCGGGCCGGGGAGGTGGCCCGGGTCTACGCGGTCCGCCAGCTGACCGGCGTACAGTTTTCGGCCGCTGCTGGCAGCCTGGTCGTCGAACGCGTCATGGACGGACTCACCCTCGTCACCCTGCTGGGCATCGGCATCCTCGCCAGCGACTTCGATACCGGGACGGTCGTGTTGGGGCTTTCCTTCGGACGGTGGCTCGGGGGCGTGGGGTTGCTCTTCGTGGTGTTGCTGGGCGGGGCGATCTGGGCGGTACATTGGCCCGACCCGGCGCTTTCCCTCAGCCGCTGGGTCATCTCCCGCACGCTACCGGTGCGGTGGGCGGACAAAGCTCTCGGCGCGGTCGCCGGCGTGTTCGAGGGCCTGTCGGCTCTGCGGAACTGGCGGCGTTTCGGCATCGCCAGCGCGTGGTCGGTCATCGTGTGGAGTGTGAACGGGTTTTCCTTTTATCTGTGCATCGTGGCATTCGACCTCCCGGTCCCCTGGAGCACCGCCCTCATCCTGCAATCGCTCATCGCCTTCGGCGTCTCCCTGCCGTCGGCGCCGGGTTTCTTTGGGCCGTTCGAGGCGGTGACCAAAGGCACGCTGCTGCTGTACTCGATCGATGCGACGGTAGCCACCTCGTACGCGTTTGGGTACCATCTGTTCACCTTCGTCCCCATCACGCTGCTCGGCCTGTGGTCCCTCGCCCGGACGCGCCTGCACCTGACGGATCTCGGCACGCACGACGCGCCACCGACGGATGACTGACGCCGTTCGCGTTTCGGCGCACGCCAAGGTCAATCTCTTCCTGCGGATCATGGCGCGGGAGGCGAGCGGCTTTCACGCCATCGAGACGCTGTTCACGCTCCTCGAACTGGCCGACGAGATCACCGTGGCGCGCACCGCCGACGGAGTGGAGATCGACGTGACCGGCGGCGACACGGGCCCACCCGACGACAATCTCGCCGTCCGGGCGGCCCGGGCGGTGCTCGAAGCCACGGGTGCGCGCTTCGGCGTGAAGATCGCGCTCGAGAAACGCATTCCCATCAGAGCCGGATTGGGAGGCGGATCCAGCGACGCCGCCGCCACGCTCCATGCCGTGAACCTGCTGGCCGACAACGCGATCCCTCGAGGGGAGATCCTGCAGTTCGCCGCCAAGCTGGGATCGGACACGACGTTCTTCGCCTCGGGCGCGGCGATGGCCCTCGGTTGGAACCGGGGCGAGCGGCTCTTCGCAGTTCCCAGCCCCCCGGCCGCCCCGGCGTTGCTCGTCATTCCCGATTTCGGTGTCTCGACGGCGGAAGCCTTTCGCTTGTGGGATCGCATGCAGGGACCTCCGACGCCTCGGGGGAGTATTGTCCTTGACATGGATGCCCTCGGCGGCTGGGGCAGCATCGGCCGTCTGGGGGGCAACGATTTCGAATCGGTCGTTGCCACGAAGCACCCGGAGATACGCACGCTGCTCTCGCGGGCGGCCGAAACCGGCCCTTTGTTGGCCCGCATGTCGGGGTCCGGATCCGCCATCTTCGGGGTATATCGTGATGAGGGTGCCATGGAAGACGCCGCCACGATGCTCGGTGCGGCGGGACACACCCTCATCAGGACCCAAACTCGACCGAGCCCGGCGCCGGGACCGGTAGCCGCGCCCGGAGAACACCCGTAGGTTGGTGCAACGCTGGTATGGCTACATGACGATTGGGAGGCTAATGATGAAAAATGCCAATGCGGATCTGATTGCGACGGTCGCCCGGCTGGACAAACAGCTGCGGACGTTGCGGCTTGCGTTCGGAGCCATGGTCCTTGGCGTGGGCGGTGCCGCCCTGGTGGGTTGGGCGGCTCCACAACAGTCCACGATGAACGCCGAGCGGTACATGGTATTGGATGTGGACGGCATCCCAAGGGGTATGTTCGGCGTGCTGGGAGACGGCGTGTCGATCGGGATGATGTTCACCGATCCGGCGGGCGCGACGCGCATAGAGATGCGGCTCGACCCCGACGGCGCACCCCGCGTGGCACTCATGGACGACCAGGAGCGTGTCCGCACGGAACTCGGCATTCGGGAAGACGGAACGGGAACCGTGGTGCTCGCCGATGATTTCGAGTCGCCGCGAATCGCCCTGAGCGTCAGCAACGACGGCGCGGCCCAGCTGCTGTTTCTCGACGACACCGCGACCGAACGGGCCATGATCGGCTTGTTCTCCGACGGTATCCCGGGTCTGATTTTCTCCGACGCGCAGGGCACGGGGCGCGCGACATTGCAGACCTCGGACGACGGGGCCGCGCAGTGGCGGTTCTTCGGTGCCGATGGCGCCACCGAGCGGGCCGCCTTGGGGGTGTATGCCGACGGCCGTCCGGTGATCCGGCTTTCCGAAGAGTCCGGGCAGGGCATCTTCTTCCGCATGGAAGGCATGGTGGCCGACACGATCGTCACCGAAGGGAACGACTGAGGCCGTTCGCGACCAACCGGTCGCACACGGGGCAGTACCACGGGGCGCCTGCATTGCGGGCGCCTTTTGGCTGGTGCGGCGTTTGACTAGATTCAGCTGCGCCCTGCAACACGCTGGCCCCTCGTCCAATGGCAGGACTCCGGCCTTTGGAGCCGGCAATGGTGGTTCGAATCCACCGGGGCCAATCCTTGGAGAGAACCGATGGATACAACGACACAATCAGCAACGCACCGCGAAACCGTTGACCACGTCGTGATCCGCTTTGCCGGAGATTCTGGCGACGGCATGCAGGTCACGGGCGCACAGTTCACCCAGGAAACCGCCCTTTTCGGCAACAATCTGGCGACGTTTCCGGATTTCCCCGCCGAGATTCGCGCACCCGCCGGCACCACCTTCGGCGTGTCGGCCTATCAGATTCATTTTGGATCGCAGGATATCCGCACGTCCGGCGACGCCCCCGACGTCTTGATCGCGATGAACCCCGCCGCGCTGAAGGTGAACATCGACGACCTCGAGGCCGGCGGCATCGTGGTCGTGGACGAAGGCACCTTCAATGCACGGAACCTTGCCAAAGCCGGTTTCGAGGCGAATCCGCTGGAGGACGACTCCCTGGCACCCTACCAAGTCATCCAGCTCGACATCTCGCAGCGAACGCTCGAGGCCGTCAAAGACCTCAGCTTGTCGCAGAAGGAGTCACTGCGCTGCAAGAATTTCTGGACGCTCGGCCTGATGTTGTGGATGTACGGCCGGGATCGGAAGTCCACCACGGAGTGGCTGCAGCAGAAATTCGCCAAGCGCCCCGAGGTCGCGGAGGCCAACATCACCGCCCTGAACGCGGGCCACGCCTTCGGCGAGACCGCGGAGATGTCGAGCAACGTCACGGGGTACACCGTCGCGAAGGCCGACGCGGCCCCCGGCCTCTATCGCACGGTGACGGGAACCGAAGCGCTCGCGTGGGGCCTCATCGCGGGAGCCCAGAGCGCCGGCCTGCAGATCATGTTCGGGTCCTACCCGATCACGCCGGCCTCACCGATCCTGCACACCCTGGCCAATCTCAAGGAGTACGGCGTCACGACGTTCCAGGCCGAGGACGAGATCGCGGCGGTATGTTCGGCGCTGGGGGCGTCCTACGCGGGGGCCCTCGGGGTCACATCCAGTTCCGGGCCGGGCATCGCGCTCAAGACGGAAGCCATCGGGCTCGCGATCAGCACCGAGTTGCCGCTCATCATCATCGATTCGCAACGGGCGGGGCCGTCCACTGGGCTGCCCACCAAGACTGAGCAATCCGATTTGTACCTGGCGGTGTTCGGCCGCAACGCCGACGCACCGCTGCCGGTCATCGCGGCAGCCACCCCCACCGACTGCTACGACGTGGCGATCGAGGCCGTGCGCTTGGCCACGCGGTTCATGACGCCGGTGATGCTGTTGACGGAGGGATATCTGGCGAATGCCGCCGAGCCCTGGCTGATTCCCGATGCCGAGTCGACGCCCCGTATCCCGGTGAAGTACCACACCGATCCCGAGAACTTCCAGCCGTTTGCCCGCGATCCGGACACGCTGGCCCGTCCGTGGGCCATCCCCGGCACGCCGGGCCTCGAACACCGGATCGGCGGTTTGGAAAAAGACTCCGTCACAGGCAACGTGTCGTACGACCCGGACAACCACCAGCACATGACCGACGTCCGCGCCGCGAAGATCGCTGGCATCGCCAACGACATTCCCCTGCAAGAGGTCCAATGCGGGGAGCCGCGCGGCCGCATGGTGGTGGTAGGATGGGGCTCGACCTACGGTCCGATCTACCAAGCGGTGAGTACCGCGCGGGACGAGGGATTCGATGTATCGCACGTGCATCTGCGGTACATCTTTCCGTTCCCACGCAACCTCGGTGAGCTGCTAGGCGGCTTCGAAACGGTGCTGGTCCCCGAGATGAACAACGGCCAACTCGTGACCCTGTTGCGCAGCGAGTTCACGATCCCCGCCGAGGGGCTGAACAAGGTGTCGGGGAAACCGTTCAAGGTGAGCGAGATCCTTGACGAGATTCGCACCAGATTGAGAGGGCAATAGTGACGGACACGGCCACGGAGCAATTGACCGCCAAGGACTTCGCCACCGACCAGGAAGTCCGTTGGTGCCCCGGGTGCGGCGACTACGCCATTCTCAAGGGCGTGCAACGCACGTTGCCGCAGCTCGGCGTGCGGCGAGAGAACACCGTGTTCGTTTCCGGTATCGGCTGCGCGGCACGGTTTCCCTACTACATGTCGACGTATGGATTTCACACCATTCACGGCCGCGCCCCCGCCATCGCCACGGGCATCAAGCTGGCCAACCCTGACCTGGACGTGTGGGTCGTTTCCGGTGACGGGGACGCGTTGAGTATTGGCGGGAATCACCTGATCCACGTGTTGCGGCGCAACGTGGACTTGCAGATTCTGTTGTTCAACAATGAGATATACGGACTCACCAAGGGGCAGTATTCCCCGACGTCACGCCGGGGCACCCTGTCGCCCTCGACGCCGAAGGGATCGGTGGAGAACCCCGTGTCCGCCGCGGCGCTGGCTCTTGGCGCCGGCGCGCGCTTCGTGGCGCGGACCGTGGATACCGATCAAAAGCGGATGCCGGGGGCCCTAACGCGGGCCTACGAGCATCGCGGCGCGTCGCTCGTAGAGATCCTGCAAAACTGCAACGTGTTCAACGACAAGGTATTTTCCCACATCACCGACAAGAGCGTCGCGGTGGACCGCCAACTCCATGTCGAGCACGGCCAGCCGCTGGTGTTCGGGGCAAACCAGGGAAAGGGCCTCCGCGTACGCCCCGGGACCTTCGGGCTCGAGGTCGTGACCATAGGCGAAAACGGCATCACGCGAGACGACATCCTCGAACACGACGAAACCAATCGGGCGCTCGCCGGATTGCTCGCGGTGTTGGAGCCGCCCGAATTCCCCGTCGCCCTCGGCGTGATCTACTGCGATCCCGCCCCCACCTATGGGGAAGAGGTACGGCGTCAGGCCGACGCCCAGGCAACGCCAAAGCTCAACGATCTTCTCCGGTCGGGACGCACCTGGACCGTGTTGGGATGAGGAACCAAACGCGTGCGATGGCGCACGCGTGCTCCCGCGCCCTCAGGGCGCGGGCAGTCTCTTAGAGTCTCTGGATCCGTGGGAAATGCCGGCACCAATTCCGATACCGGCCAGCAACGCGGTCACCGGGGCCACCAGCGGCAGCCACACCACCGCACCGACGGCCAACGCCGTCACCAACCCACCGAGCACCGGCGCATACGGTTTGTGGACGGCATCGACGAAGCGAAGCCGCTCGCGCACGAACTTGCGGCTCTTGATGTACCCGAATATCCCCAGCCCACCGGCAATAATCAATTCGATCATCTGTAACCTCCCACGTCTCAATACGAAACGTGTGACACACTTGTTTCACCCTACCGCCCCACGCCATCTCTCAGAACCTGCCTTGGAACAGCCCCAAACGCAAACCGAGCGTCGCGCCGTCGCGACCCAAGAGGACCGTGGGCGTCGGCAGCGGGATGCCGACGACCAACTCATCCTCCCTCCAATTGAGCAGCGCCTGGCCGAACTCGATGCCTTCGGACTCGTTCACCATGTTCTTGGTGGTGACCACCCCAAGGAGCAGCCCGGCGGCGCTCGTCGCGGCGGGGATGGCGGCGGCGACGCGGTCGTCGTCGGGTTGTGCAATCAGATCCAACCCGAATCCCCCCACCAGCCCGGCGATCCAAGCCAGGTGCACGAACCAGGCGCGCCGCCGCGTCCAGTTCCACGAGGAGGCGGTGGCGGCCGCGGCGACCAACCCGACGTTGCCCGCGATGAGCGTCGAGGCCCATAGCGCATCCCCCTCACCATCGGCCATCGTACCGAGCGCAAAGCCGTACCACGTGCCCCATATCGCGCCGAAGTTGGCAATGAGCGCCGTGGTGGCCGAAATCTCGACGGCCCGTCCGAGCACGTACCCACCGATGACGCCGGCGAACCCGCCGATGACCATGGCCGCATATGGCGCCTCGTCGGGGTCGCTCTCGAAGCATACGCGTGGAGCGAAATCGGGGTTCACGCACACCTGCTTGGTCCCGATGTTCAGCACCTCTCGCCACCCCAATCCCTGCCACATGCCCCACCAGCTTCCGAAGGTGATGGCGCGAGCCTGCCCCGCGGTGACCGAATTGCGGCTCGTGTACAGGCGCGTCGCTCCGTAGCCCACCGCCGGCCCGATCAACAGCCCGGCTCCATACGCGGCACTGCCGTCGGCACCGAGGGCGGCGGGGATCAGCACCCCCATGGCCGCGCCGTAAAACGTGTTCCAGGCAATCAGTTCGCCGCGGCCCGACGTCGCCACCTGATTGGCTCGC
This sequence comes from Gemmatimonadota bacterium, assembly GCA_027294455.1. GTDB lineage: Bacteria > Gemmatimonadota > Gemmatimonadetes > Gemmatimonadales > GWC2-71-9 > B3T1B10. Next base: position 26,306 of record JAPULZ010000121.1, on the reverse strand, counting down.
AGCTCCCGGCGTGCCGCGCGGGCGAGCTCGGCAAACGAGGTATCCCCGTACCGTTGAAGGATCAGCGTGTAGAGCGAGTCGGCCAGGCGGGTGCGTCCCTCTGCCGCGAGCTCAGCGGCGAGCGTCGCGAGGACTCCCGCCGAATCGGCGCGGGTTTGTTGCGCCGCGGCGCGCGTAGACGGTACGACCAGGGCACCGGCCACCAGGACGCCGAACAACGCGCTTCGAACGTTCACGATCGTGTTCCGGTTCATAGTTGCAGCGCGGCCCGGAGTGCGGCAACGTCGGATTCGTCATTGTAGACGTAGGGTGACACCCGGATCGCATCGCCGCGTAGGGCGATGGAAACCCGATGGCTCACCAGGCGCTCCCGAAACGCCGGCATGTCGAAACCTCCCGGAACGCGGAACCCGAACAAGTGACCGCTCCGCCACCGCTTGTCGGTGACCCCGAAGCCTGCCGCCTCGAGATCGGCAATGAGGTCGCCGGTCAACTGGCAACAGTAGGGGGTGATGTTTTCTACTCCCCACTCCAACAATTGTTCGAGCGCAGCGACGAACATCGAGGTGAGGATGAAATTGCTCACCTCCCCCACATCATAGCGGCGTGCCGCCGGCCGCAGCTCGTCCCGGTAGTCCACGAGGCGCGCGAAATCTTCACTCCCGATCCGGGCCAGCCACCCGTCTTCGACGGGAAGCCCCCCATCGAACCGGGGACCAAAGTACGCCGCGCCGATCGAGTACGGACCGCCGAGCCACTTGTACCCGGCGCACACGAGGGCGTCGGGCTGGATGGTCTGCACGTCGAACGGCAACGCGCCCACCGACTGGGTGCCGTCGACCACGAACGTGGCCCCCACCTGGCGCGCCCGAGCGGAGATGCCGTCCAGGTCGAACCGCGTGCCGTCGATCCAATGCACGTGGGGAACGGCGACTAAGGCCGTGGCGTCATCGATGGCGTCGAGGATGGCACCATTCCAGGCCTCCGCCATGCCCGGACCCGTCGTGGGCGGCGCGACCGACCGGAGGGTGGCGTGGCCGCCATCACAGAGTCGTCTCCAGGGATAGACATTGGACGGAAACTGATCGAGCAGGGTCACGACGTTTTGGCCGGGGCTAACCGCGGTGTTCCGCTCCACCACGGCCATACCGTAGGACACCGAGGGAATCACGGCGATGCGCTCGGCGGCCGGGGCGCCGACGATCCCGGCGAACAGACGGCGCACCGCATCCGGCCCGGCAAAAAAATCGTCCGGCGTGATGTCAGACGGGACGAGCTTGCGGCGGATCCCCGCCACCCCCGCCGCCTCCACTCGCCGGGACAGCGGCGACATGTACGCGCAGTTCAAATAGTGGCTCTCCGCCGGGAGAGCAAACAAGTCCTGTTGACAAGTCAGCATGGCTCAATCGCTGTCCGGGTCTTCCGGATGGTAACGGGTTGGCCTACCCACGCACTTGGATGGCCCCGCATATATAAGGAGAAGCGCAAGCGGTCCGACAGGGTTGCGAAGGGCACGATTCGCAGGCAAGGTGATATGTCTCGTGACCAGGTTATTTGTGTTTCATCAGATTCGAGGAACCATGACACGCTTGCTTGTCTGCACCACCCTGTCGCTTTCGGTGCTGCTCGCCCCGCTTGCCGCGCGGCAGGACCGGGAGGGATCTCAGGCACGGCGAGCGGCCGTTCGCTTCTCGGTCGCGCTGGGCGACCAGGGATTCAACCGGGTCGAGGGGATTCCTTTCAAGCTGGGTCTCATCGGTCGCGGACCCGGTCCCGAGCCGTTTCAAGGACAAGCACACGTGTTGGTGCGGTCCAACCCCACGGTGAATCTCGATCAGGTGGGTTTTGAGGCACGGGCGGAGAAGCTGTTCGGCCAGCGGCAGCGGCTCATGATCGGCGTGCAGGGCTATGGGGACGTGACCACCATGGAAACCCGCGGCCTCTCAACGCTCGACAACTCCCTCACCGGAATCGTATTTCACCAAGACTACCGGGATTACTACCAGCGCTTCGGCATCCTGGGCTACGCCACCTACGCCCCTCGCGGCAAACCGTATCAGATCGGCGTGGAGTTTCGCCACGAAAAACAAGAGTGGCTCAACGCTGGAACTGCGAATACGCTCTTCGAGAACAATACGGCGTGGCGTCCGCAACCCTTGATCGCCGAGGGCACCGTGCAATCCCTCGAGGCGGGCGTGCGTCTCGACACCCGCACCGGTCCGTTCTTCGCCCGGGGCGGCGGATGGTTCGCAGAAGCCAGCGTCACCAAGGTCTTCGGCGGCGATCTGATCTTTCCGACGGTACGATCCGACTTCAACGATAGGACTTCGGTCATCCCTTTCCCCGTCATCGACGCGTCCCTCACGAGGGGCACCATCGACGTGCGGCGGTACAACGACATCGGCAACGCAAGCGTCAATCTCCGGGCGTTCGCCGGTGGAGCCCTGACCGACGACCCCCTCCCACCTCAGTTCCAACATGCCCTCGGCGGCCGTGGCACCCTCCCGGGCACCGATGGCCTGCAGGAGGATCCGATGCTCACCACCTCCGCCATGGACTGTGCGGCCCGGCGGGACATCGTGTTTTCCTCGGAGGTCGGCGTGCTCACTCCGGGGGCCTTTCCCCAATACGGCTGCGACCGTTTCGTCCTGCTGCAAGCGCAGGTCGAGGGATACTTTGGATTCCGCATCGGAGACGACACCAGGGATATCCGCGACGAGGCGACGAACATCAACCTCGAGCTCATCCCCCGGTGGGTGGTGTTTTTCAACGCGGCGCGCGCCTGGACGCTCGGCGACATGGGGCCGTTCGTGCGCACCGATGAAGATTGGAAGTCCGACGTCGGTGGCGGCATCGCGTTCGGCGACCTCGGATTTTTCGTGGCCGCCCCGCTGCAGGGGAGCGACAAGAAGCCGAATTTTCTCGTGAGACTCGGGAGCAGGTTTTAGATTGGAGAACGTGCTCCGCCGCGCTGCGGTTTTCATGGTGCCCCGGCAGCGGGGGGGTGTCCGACCGAACCAACGCGCGTCTCCGGGACCTGCGTGCCTGCTCCGCACCGACGCTCTCATCAGCAACACACGCTCCAGGACCTACGTGCACACTACACACATTCTGCAATCTGAAATTTGAAACCCCACTAACAATCCACTGAGGCACACCAATGATCGACAGCACGTCCGACATCGCTGGACCGGAAAAGGCAACCACACCCATCGGTCGCCGGCGCTTCATGGCGTATTGCTCAGCCGTTGGGCTCGGTGGGGCGGTGCCCGCAACCCTGTGGGCCCAGGCGCAGCAAGAAGGCGCCGTGACCAAGGAGATGCTCGCCACTGCCGAGGAGTTGGTTGGCCTCGAGTTCACGGACGAAGAGCGCGAGCTGATGCTCCAGGGGCTCAATCGCAACTTGAGTTCCTACCAGGCGTTGCGGGAACATGACATTCCCAACTCGGTCGCGCCGGCCATCTCGTTCGACCCGCTGCTCCCGGGCACCCTGCCGCCCACCGAACACAAAGCATTTCGCTACACGCGCCCCGTCGGCGTGACTCGCCCGTTGAACCTCGAAGCGCTGGCGTTCGAGCCCGTGACCGTGCTCAGCGAGCTCATCCGCACCAAGCAGGTGACCTCCACCGAGCTCACCCAGATGTATCTCGCGCGACTCGAGCGCCACGACCCGACGCTCTTTTGTGTCATCACGCTGACCGAAGAGCGAGCGCTGCGGCAAGCGCGACAGGCCGATGCCGAAATCGCACGCGGGCACTATCGCGGACCGTTGCACGGCATTCCCTGGGGAGCGAAGGATCTATTGAGCGTTCCCGAATACCGCACCACGTGGGGAGCCAAACCCTACGAGCATCAGCAAACGGGGGAGACGGCCACCGTGGTCGAACGGCTCGATGACGCCGGCGCGGTGCTCGTTGCGAAGCTCACCCTCGGCGCACTCGCGCAGGGCGACGTGTGGTTCGGCGAGCGCACGCGCAATCCCTGGAATCCCGAAGAAGGATCCTCGGGATCATCCGCCGGCCCGGCCTCGGCGACAGCCGCGGGCCTCGTGGGCTTCGCCATCGGCAGCGAGACCTTGGGCTCCATCATCTCTCCGGCGACCCGCTGCGGCGTCACCGGATTGCGGCCCACGTTCGGGCATGTCAGCCGTTACGGCGCCATGGCGCTGTCGTGGACGATGGACAAGCTCGGCCCCATGTGCCGCAGCGTGGAAGATTGTGCTCTCGTGATGCACACGATTCACGGGGCGGACGGCAAGGACGGCACCGTGCGCGACGTGCCCTTCAACTGGGATCCGGCGGTGCACCCCCGGGAGCTCCGTGTAGGCTACCTCAAGAGTGCATTCGAAGAAGAACGTCGGGAGAACCAAGAGGATCAGCGGGAGGCGGATTTGCGCTCGCTCGAGGTGCTCCGAGAGGTCGGGGTGGACTTGATTCCCTTTTCGCTCCCCGACGAGCTGCCCATCGGCGCCATGCGCATCATCCTGAGTGCCGAAGCCGCGGCTGCGTTCAACGAACTCACCATGAGTGGCAGAGACGACCTGCTGGTGCGGCAGGGTCAGGGTGGCTGGGGAAACACGTTCCGCACGGCCCGCATGACGCCCGCCGTGGAATACATCCAGGCCAATCGCTTGCGCACAATCGCCATGGGCGAGATGGCGGCGCGCTTCGCGGGCATCGACGTGTTCGTGGCACCGTCGTTCGTCGGGCAAACACTCACCCTGACCAACCTCACCGGGCATCCGGCGGTGGTGGTCCCCAACGGATTCCGCGACAACGGGACACCCCTGAGTATCAGTTTCATCGGCAAGCTCTATGGAGATGCGGAGGCCCTGGCGGTGGCGAAAGCCTACCAAGACGCCACGAATTTCCACGGCAGGAAGCCCGAACGGTTCGTGTGAACCTCAGGAGACGCGGCCCCACTCCTGCGCGGAGGCTTCCGGTTCGAGCCCGAGGGCGTCGGCCACGCGCGAGATATAGTTGAAGTACGCGATGACCTGGGTGGCGTCGTGCAGTGCTCGGTCGTCGAACCCGTGCGTCCGGAGGGCGTCGAGATCCGACTCTTCACACGTATGCTGGTCGTGGGTGAGCTTCGCGCCGAATGCACACAACGCGCGATCGGCGTCGGAGAGGGGAGCCTGTCGCCAATCCCGCACCACCGCGTGAACCAACGCGTCGGCCTCTTCTGGTGAATGATCCGTCTCGTCGACCTCACCCCGGAGGTCGTGGGCGTGCGCCTGCGTTCAGTAGCGGCATCGCAGCTCGGCCGATACCACCGTTCCGAGAAGCTCCCGTTGAAACCTGGTGAGGGGCGACGGACCGCGCATGATGGCGATGTAGTGATCCATGCTCGACCGCAACACGGCCGGGTTGACACTCATCACCTGGACAATGTTCCACACGCGCCCGGCCCGTGCCACCGCCCTGTCGAGTTCCTTCTTCAGAAGCCCCGTGGCTTCTTCCGGACCAATCTCGGTAATCCAGGACATCTACACTCCTTCGACAACCGGCCATTGTGGTGAGCATCGAGCTGGCAGCCGCAACTGTAGCGGAAGAACCCTGAGAGCGGAAGATGCGGAACGCCCTTCCACCGACCCCCATCCCCACCGTATGCTTTGTTCGTGACCGCACCTGAACCCCCAACCCTCGAATTGATCACCTTCGGTGCCCCCACCGTTCGGGTTGGGGGCGAGCCGGCGCCCGGCGAGGTGGAGTGGCGCAAGCATCTCGCCTTACTCGTATACCTGGCACTCTCCCCTGATCACACCCACACGAGATCGCAGCTCATCGGGATGCTGTGGCCGGAAACCACCGAGGCCAAGGCCCGACACTCGCTCAACGAGGCCGTCCGGCGCCTGCGCGGGAGTCTCGGTGCGGAGCGCCTGCAGTCCACGAGGGCCGGCGAGAACCTGACCTTGGCCGCCGCGGGGCTCCGTGTAGATGCTCTCGAGTTCGACGCCGTCGCCGACACGGACCCCGACCGGGCGGTGGAGTTGTTGCGCGGTGATTTCTTCGAGGGGTTCTCCCTCAATGACGCCCAGGCATTCGACGCGTGGCTCTCCGACCGGCGCGATCACTACCGCGCCAGAGGCGTCGAGCTGTTGCTCGAAGCCGCCGAGCAGGCCCTCGCCGATTCGCGGTACGACCGGGCCCGCGAATGCGCCCGTCGTGCCCTGCGCATGAGACCCTTTGCCGAAGCGGCCGTGCACTTGCTCATGCGCACATTGGCTCTGACCGACGACGCCATCGAAGCGCTCGCCGTGTACGCGCAGTTCGCGGCCGGGATCGGGCAGGAGCTGCACGAGCAGCCGAGCAAACATCTGCGGGACCTCGCCGAGCGCATCCGCGCCGAACGGTGGCTCGGCCCGTCCACCCAATACGCCGACCGCGCGCCGCCGCTGGTGGGCCGATCGCGCCAGTGCCAGGTCGCCTTTTCCGTGGTGGCCGAGGCCGTGGCGACCGGCCCGCGCAGCCTGGTCATCAACGCCGACCGGGGGTTCGGGCGCACGCGGCTGCTCGCGGAGTGCACCGCGCGCTTTGCGCTGGAAGGGGGCGTCGTGGCCGTTGCGCGGCCGCTCGAGAGCGACCACGACGCGCCCTGGAGTACCCTGCGTTCCCTCGCCCGTGGCGGGTTGCGCGACGCGCCGGGCGTGGCAGCGACCGCCCCAGACCAGCTCGCCACCGTGGCGTCGCTGGTCCCCGAAATTCACTCGGCCTCCCCGCCCATCGATCCCCGCGACACGGCGGAAGCGGCCGCGGCGCTGACGCACCTCTTCGGCGCCATCGCCGAAGAGCAGCCCCTCATGATCGCCATCGACGACGCCCACTACGCCGACCCGACGACCCTCGAGGCGTTGCACGGGGCGCTCGTGAGCTTGTCGTCGGCGCCCGTGCTGTTGGTCGTCACCTGCGGTCAGGACGTGCAGGACGTGCCCCAGGAACTGCTGCGTTTGCGCGGCGAGATCGGGCGGTCGATTCCCGGACGCGCGATTCGCCTCGATCCCCTGAACGACGGCGAGATCGAGGAGCTCGTGGCCGGCCTCGCCACATGGTGCGTCGACCGAGACGAACAGCGCCGTCTCGCCCGGCGCATCAACTTCGAAACCGGCGGAAGTCCGTTTCTCGCCGTGACGTTGCTGCGGGGGTTGGAACAGGCGGTCACCCTCCAGGACGACATCACTTCGTGGCCGAAACAAGACGCCACACTCGATGCACCGTTGCCGATCTCCGTACCGGACCTCGCGCGCGTGGCCATCATCGCAAACCTGTCCGCGCAGGACCAATCCACCCGCGACGTCCTGGCCGGTGCGAGTATTCTGGACGCCGCCGTGGATGTCGAGTTCCTGACCAAGCTGCTGGAGACCTCCGCCCACGACGTCACCCAGGCCCTGGAGATCCTGGAACGGATCCACTTCCTCAACTTCGACGGTGAGCGCTACGCATTCGCCGCACCGCTCATCTCCAACATCGTGCGACAGGAACTCCTGACCCACGGCCACCGGCGGCGCCTGCGTGAGCGCGCGCTCGACCTCCTGGCGGATCGAGACGACCTGGAGTCGCGGCTGCTGCGGGTCCGATTGCGCGCCGAGACCGACCCCGGGCGGCCCGCCGCCGAGGACGCCGCCGCCGTGGCACGAGAGGCCGCCCGTGCCGGTGCGCCGCGAACGGCGCGTCGGGCACTGGCCGCGGCCGAGCACGCCCTTCGCAAGGGCACCCCCGAGGACGCCGAGTTCCTGATGGCGTTGCGAGACGACATCGTGCCGCGCAGGCGGGCCGGACCAACTGATCGCAACGCCTGACCATCTCTCGAAAGGGACGACCGGAATGCCAACGTTGATCAAGGCTCCGACGACGGTTCCCGCGGCCGGCACACCGCCCAAGACCATCGACGAGTACGTGGGCCGGGTCAGCTCGGCAACAGACCGCGTGAGCGTCGCGCACATGAAGAGCCCGGCGGGATGGGCCGAGCCCGGGCAGAAACCCCGGTTCGAGGAGATCACCATCGTGTTGCGCGGCATGCTCCGTGTCGAGCACGCCGGGGGCACGATGGCCGTGCGGGCCGGCCAGGCCCTGATCGTCCACAAAGACGAACGGGTACGCTACACCAGTCCCGAAGAGGGCGGCGCCGAGTACATCTCCGTGTGCCTCCCGGCCTTTTCTCCGCAGCTCGTGGGTCGCGACGCGTGACCGGCACGAGCGCAACCACTCATCCCTGCACGGGAGGCTCATCGTGAAACGCCTCGTACTCCTGCTGGCCGTCGTCACCGCCTGTGCACCCGACTACGACGTCGTGATCCGCGGAGGAACCGTCTACGATGGAAGTGGGGACGCCGGATACGTGGCGGACGTGGCCATCGTCGGCGACACGATAGCCGCGATCGGCCCGCTGCCGGACGCCACCGCCCGCACTGAGATCGATGCATCCGGCCTCGTGGTGGCACCGGGGTTCATCAACATGTTGAGCTGGGCCACCGAGTCACTGATCGAAGACGGCCGCTCCCTCAGCGATATCCGCCAGGGCGTCACACTCGAAGTCTTCGGCGAGGGATGGTCGGAAGGCCCCCTCAACGAGACCATGAAGGCCGATGGCCTCGCCCAGCAAGGCGACATCGAGTACGAGATCGAGTGGACTACACTGGGGGAATACCTGGAGTATCTCGTCGAGCGCGGCATTGCTACCAACGTGGCGTCGTTCGTCGGGGCGACCACGGTGCGGATTCACGAACTGGGCCACGACAACCGCCCGCCCACGGACGACGAACTGGATCGGATGCGCGGCCTCGTCCGCCACGCCATGGAAGAAGGAGCGTTGGGGCTGGGATCGTCCCTCATCTATGCGCCGGCGTTCTATGCGCAAACCGACGAGCTGATCGAGCTGGCCAAGGTGGCCGCCGAGTACGGAGGCTCCTACATCTCCCACATGCGCAGCGAGGGCGACCGGCTCCTCGAGGCCGTCGAGGAGCTGATCACGATCAGCCGCGAGGCCGGGCTTCCCGCTGAAATCTATCATCTCAAGGCCGCGGGGGTCGCCAATTGGGACAAGATGGATCGGGTGATCGCACGGGTGGAAGCCGCCCGCGCCGATGGGCTCCGGATCACGGCCGACATGTACACCTATCCTGCCGGGGCCACGGGACTCGATGCCGCCATGCCGCCCGACGTCCAGGAGGGCGGGCACGACGCGTGGGTGGAACGCCTCCGCGACCCGGCCACCCGCGAGCGCGTGATGCGTGCCATGCGCACCCCCTCCGCGGACTGGGAGAACCTCCTGATGCTGGCCGGCTCCGCCGACAACGTGTTGCTCGTGGGGTTTCGCCAGGACTCGCTCAAGTACCTGACGGGCAAGACGCTGGCCGAGGTGTCGGACATGCGGGGAACCCCGCCCGAGGAAACGGCGATGGATCTGGTGATCGCGGACGACAGCCGGGTCGGGACGGTCTATTTCCTCATGTCCGAGGAGAACATCGAGAAGCAGCTGAGGCTCCCTTGGCTGAGCCTTGGATCCGACGCCGGGTCCCCGGCCCCCGAGGGGGTGTTCCTGGAGTCCAACCCTCACCCCCGCGCGTACGGCAACTTCGCCCGGTTCCTGGGACGATACGTGCGAGACCGGAAGGTGGTGCCCCTTGCCGAGGCCATCAGGAAGCTCACCTCCCTGCCGGCGACCAATTTGAGCCTCGAGGGGCGTGGGCGGCTCGCCCCGGGGTTTCGCGCCGACGTGGTCGTGTTCGACCCGGCGGCCGTCACCGACCACGCCACGTTTGCCGAACCCCACCAGCTGTCCGAGGGCGTCGCACACGTCCTGGTCAACGGCGTGCCGGTCCTGCGGGACGGCGAGCACACCGGGGCGATGCCCGGCCAGGTGGTGCGGGGCCCGGGATGGACCGGCCGGTAGTGTCCCTTGGCGTCGAGGGGTACCCCCGCTAAGTTAGTCGGCTGTTATGGCAGAAGGATCGCTCTCCCAAAGCAAGATGATGCTCCTGGCCGGGACGTCGAATCGCCCCCTCGCCGGGGACATTTCGGCTTGCCTGGAGCAGCCGTTGTGCGCGGTGACCATCGAGCGCTTCGCCGACGGCGAGATCTTCGTGCGGATCGACGAGAACGTCCGGGGGCGGGACGTATTCATCATCCAGTCCACCAACCCGCCAGCCGAGAACATCCTGGAGCTGCTGATCTTGATCGACGCGGCGCTCCGGGCCAGCGCCGCCCGCATCACGGCGGTGATCCCCTACTTCGGCTATGCGCGCCAGGACCGGAAGGACCAGCCGCGGGTCGCCATCAGCGCCAAGTTGATGGCGAACCTGGTCACGAAGGCCGGGGCCGATCGGGTGGTGTCCATCGATTTCCACCAGCATCAGTTGCAGGGATACTTCGACATTCCCGTGGATCACCTCTATGCCGCACCCGTGTTCGTCCAACACTTCCGGCAAAAGACGCTGCACGACCTCGTCGTGGTGGCACCCGACGTGGGAAGTGCGAAGATGGCTCGTGGGTTCGCGACGCGTCTCGGCGGCGGCTTCGCCATCATCGACAAGCGGCGCCCCAAGGCGAACGTCGCCGAGGTCATGAACGTGGTGGGTGAGGTCGAGGGGCGAGACTGCCTCATCGCCGACGACATGGTGGATACGGCCGGCACCCTGTCCAGCGCGGTGCATGCGCTCAAGGACCTGGGCGCCAACGAGGTGTATTGTTGCGCCTCACATCCGTTGCTGTCCGGGCCGGCCGTCGACCGGCTCGTGGCCGCGCCGCTGACGGAAATTGCCGTGACCAACACGATTCACACTCCGGAGGAACGTCGTTTCGACACGCTCGAGGTCTTGTCCGTGGCTCCGCTGCTCGCCAAGGCCATTCGCTACATTCACAGTGGCGAGTCAGTCAGCTCGCTGTTCGAAACACCAGCGTAGGAAGCAAGGGTTTATGGCAACCACAACAGTTATCCTGACGGCAGAAAGGCGCGACGGTATCGGCAAGGGTCCCGCGCGACAGATGCGCATGTCGGGTCGAATCCCGGCGGTGATTTATGGACGCGGACGGGACCCCGCGGCGCTCTCGGTGTCGTCGTCGGAACTGGACAAGCTCCTGTCCGAGCACGCGACGGCCAGCACCGTGATCGAGCTGGCCGTCGGCGGCAAGCCCGTCAGCGTCCTCATTCGGGAAATCCAACGGCATCCCGTCCGACGCGTCATCACACACGTGGATTTCTACGAGATTCGCGCCGGCGAGACGATCACGGTGGACGTGCCCATCGTGCTAGACGGCGTGCCCAGCGGCGTGCGGAACACAGGTGGCACCCTCGATCAGGTGCTGCGGGAAGTCTCGCTCGAGGTGCTGCCGCGCCACCTTCCCGAGCGGATTTCACTCGATGTCGACCACCTGGAAATTGGTGGGTCGCTTCACGTCAGCGACCTCGAGATCGAGAACGCGGGGATTCTGACGGATCCCACGAAGACGATATGCACCGTCATCGCGCCGCGGGTCGAGGAAGAACCGGAAACTACTGAGGCCGCGGCTGAGCCCGAGGAAGAGGAGGAGGGCGCGGAGCCGGAACTCATCCGCAAGCCCAAGGCCGAAGACGAGGGCGAGGACGCGGGGGACGCAGGGTAACCCCTGCGGGCCGTGGTGGGCCTGGGCAACCCGGGCCCGGATTACGCCGGAACCCGGCATAACGCCGGGTTCATCCTGGCCGATGCGGTGGCGGACCGATGGCACTTCCCGCCTTTCCAACGGCCCTGGTTCCGGCGGGCCCGTGTCTGTGAGGGAACGGTCGGCGTTGAAAGAGTCACCGTCGTCAAACCTCAGACGTACATGAATCGCAGCGGGACCGCGCTGGGCCCGCTGGTGAAGAACCCGACGTTCGATCCGAGCACGGATCTGTTGGTGCTGGTCGATGAGGTCGCCCTGCCCCTCGGCACCTTCCGGCTGCGGGCCCGTGGTTCGGCCGGCGGCCACAACGGCTTGAAGAGCATCGCCGGCCGGTTGCAGTCAGAAGACTATGCGCGACTGCGCATTGGTGTCGGTCCCCGTCCGGAAGAGGGCGACCAGTCCGACTTCCTCTTGTCGGACTTCGAAGACGCCGAACGCAAAGTGATAGATGAATTGCTTCCGATCATGACCGAGGCGGTGGAGTGCTGGGTGCGCGACGGTATCGAGACCGCCATGAACCGATTCAACCGAAAAGGAACGCAGCGTGAGTAACTTCGGATTCTTACCCCTCACGGCGGTCGGCGCCGGTGTCGCCGGGCTGATCATGGCATTCTTCACATACGGATATGTCAAGCGCCAGCCGCCGGGCAACGACGTCATGGTCGACATCGCGGAACAGATCCACACGGGCGCGATGGCGTTCTTGCGACGGGAGTATTTCTATCTCATACCCTTCCTCGTCGTGGTGGCGGTGCTGCTGGGACTCGCCCTCAGTTGGAACACCGCCATTGCGTATCTGTTCGGCGGCGTCAGCTCGATCCTGGCCGGTTTGTTCGGCATGCAATCGGCCACGGTGGCCAATTCCCGAACCAGCGAAGCGGCCCGTTCTGACGGTCAGGCCAAGGCACTTCGGGTGGCGTTCAGCGGTGGCGCCGTCATGGGACTCTCGGTGGCTAGCCTCGGGTTGCTGGGCATCGGCCTCGTGGTGATGATCTTCCTCGGCGCCCCTGCGGCGAGCAGCGACTGGACGGGCTTCACCGGCATCATCACCGGGTTTGCCATGGGCGCGTCGTCCATCGCCCTGTTCGCCCGCGTCGGCGGCGGAATCTACACCAAGGCCGCCGACGTGGGCGCCGACCTCGTCGGAAAAGTCGAAGCCGGCATCCCCGAGGACGATCCCCGCAATCCGGCGACCATCGCCGACAATGTGGGCGACAACGTGGGCGACGTGGCCGGGATGGGCGCGGATATCTTCGAGAGTTACGTGGGTGCGGTGATCGCCACGGTGGCAATCGCCGCCACGAGCCCGGCGATTGCCAACCGGGCAGCGGCGACGGCGCTGCCGATCCTGTTGATCCTGGCCGGCCTCGCTGCCAGCGTGGTGGCCATTCTCATGTTTCGCGTGCTGGAGAGATTCAGTCCCGCGGCGGCGCTGCGGTGGGCCGCGTTCATCGCCGCCGGCATTTTCCTCGTGGCGGCCTACTTCATCACGCGCGCGGTTCCCGTAGGCATCGACAACAACATGGGACCGTTCTGGGCGGTCCTGGCCGGCACCCTGGCCGGCATTTTCATCGGCCTCGCCACCGAATACTACACGGCGGCGAAACCCATTCGCGTCATCGCCGAAGCGTCCCTCACGGGCCCGGCGACGAACATCATCTCCGGCTTGGCACTGGGGATGCGCTCCACGATCATCCCGGTGCTGCTGATCAGCGGCACGATCTGGATGGCGTATTCCCTGTCCGGCCTCTACGGCATCGGCATCGCCGCGGTGGGAATGTTGGCCACGGTAGGGGTCACCATGTCCGTCGACGCATACGGCCCGATCGCCGACAATGCCGGGGGCATCAGCGAGATGAGCGGGCTCGGGGAAGACGTTCGCAAGATCACCGACAGCCTCGACGCGCTCGGCAACACGACCGCCGCCATGGGGAAGGGCTTCGCCATCGGCTCTGCGGCCCTGACAGCGCTGGCCCTGTTCAGCGCGTACGCGAACGCGGTCACGCCGCTCGGTGAAGCACCCATCCTGCTCGACATCGTGAATCCCAAGGTCGTGATCGGGCTCTTCCTGGGGGGCGTCATGCCGTTCTTCATCGGGGCACAGACGATGACCGCGGTGGGCCGGGCCGCCGAAGGCATGGTGCAAGAGGTTCGCCGCCAGTTCAGGGAAATCCCGGGCCTCATGGACGGCACCGCCAAACCCGACAGCGCCCGCTGCGTAGACATCTCCACAGCGGCCGCGTTGCGCGAGATGATCGTACCAGGCCTCACGGCCATCATCGCCCCCGTTTTGGTGGGCAAGTTCTTCGGGGTCGAAACCCTGGGTGGCATGCTGGCCGGCGCAACCGTGACGGGCGTCATGCTGGCGCTCTTCATGGCCAATGCCGGCGGCGCCTGGGACAACGCCAAGAAGCTCATCGAGGGCGGCGCGCACGGGGGCAAGGGATCGGATCCCCACAAGGCCGCCGTCGTGGGCGACACCGTCGGCGATCCGTTCAAGGACACGAGCGGCCCGTCCCTCAATATCCTCATAAAATTGATGGCGGTGGTGAGCTTGGTCTTGGCGCCTTGGTTCATTGCATAGGCGGGAGGAATCGGCGGGCAGTTGCAGTTATGGCGTGTAGCAGCTAGACTTCGCCCTCCAGAAAACTGCTGGCCATACCACCTACTCCGTCACACACCTGGGCGGGGTCGCACAGTCCGAAGGGAGGTGCCATGACTCGTCAATACGAGGCCGTGTACGTTTTCGACAGCGCGCTGGATGAAGGAGCGATCAACAAGCACCTCGATCGCTTTCACGCGCTGCTCAAGAGCAAGGAAAATCCCGAGCCCATCAAGGACATGAACCACTGGGGGAAGCGCACCCTCGCCTATCCCATCAAGGGCAAGGAAGTCGGCTATTACGTGGTCGTGCAGTTCGCCACCGACCCGACGCTCCTGCCCGAGTTCGAGCGATTGGTGAAACTCGAAGATTCCGCGATCCGCTATCAGCTAATCCTCAACGAAGGCGAGTTGCCGGCGCCCGTGCCGTATCCTGCGCCTGGTGACGACGAGAAGCCGCGCGAGCGGACCGGCGACGCCGACTCGTCCAGGGCCGCGGCTGCAGCGCCTGCGCCCCCCGCGGCCGATGAAGGTGACGAATGAGGAGGCCACGCAAGCCTTGCCCCGTGTGTGAAGCGGGCGTTCGGGTAATCGATTACAAGGATGAGCGGACCTTGCAGCGGTTCATAACCGATCGCGGGAAGATCCTGCCGCGCCGGCTGACCGGGATGTGTGCCCGGCATCAACGCCAGGTCGGCACAGCCATCAAGCGGGCCCGGCACCTCGCGCTGCTGCCCTTTATCAGGTCGTAGCGGGCCCCATGAAACCTGCGTCCGGGCCTCGCGAGCGGGGACTCGGGCTGCTGCTGGGCATCGGCGCGGGGATCGCCTTCGCGATCGTGGCACCGATCGGACTGCTGACGATGCCCTTGGCCGCCCTGGTGCTGGTGAGGCGGCCCGGCCCGCGGGGACGGCTGTCGACGGCGGCGCTGGCGGGCGGCCTCAGCCTGTGGTGGCTGGCCCGGCCGGGCGATCCGCCCGATCAGGCGGTCCGCGCGGCTGCCGTCATCGGCACGGTGGTATTCGGCTGGACGTGGCGCTACACGACCTGGTCGCTCGCGCATCGCGCCATGTCGGCGACCGCCGCGGCCGCCGTGGGAGTGAGTGTCCTGATCGCGGCACTCGGCGGGTCATGGTCGCAGATCCGGTGGTGGGTGGAGTCGCGGATCGTCGTGGCAACGCAGCTGGTGCTGGCATGGATCTCCACCGGGACGCCGAGCGGGCCGGCAGGTACGGCAGACCCGATGGTGGTGCAACTGGAGGACTCGTTCGACACGGTGGTTCCGTTGATGGCCGATTTTTTTCCGGCGACGGTCGCCATCGAGATGCTTGCTGGCTTTGCCCTGGCCACCGTACTGTATCGCCGCTTGGTCGACGCGACCGACGCGGCATCCTTCGGACGGTTCCGGGACTTCCGGTTCACTGAGCATTTCGGCTGGATCCCGGTGGTGGCCCTTGCCGTCGTGCTCGTGCTCACCGGGGGGGCCTCGCGCACCATGGCAGCGAACGTGCTGGTGGTCGCGGGAGTGTTGTACGCGTTGCGGGGCGTAGCCGTGGCGCGGTTCGGTATCGGATTGACGGGGGGGCCGAGCTTCCTCACCATGATATTGATTGCATTTTCGATCGTATTCATGTTGCCCGTGGTGCTCATCGGCGCCATTCTCTTGGGAGTGGCGGACACGGGCCTGGACCTGAGACGGCGGTGGATCGCACCGCGCGCGGAAAGCTGACAATGGAGATTATTCTTCGCGAAGATGTGCAGCACCTCGGTCGCACTGGGGAGGTCGTCAAGGTCAAAGACGGTTATGCGCGGAACTACCTGATTCCGCACGGCAAGGCATACCTGGCCACCGAGGGCAACAAGCGCCAGGTGGGGGCAGAGCGCTCGCGACGAGTCGAGCGCATCGCCCTCGCCCTCGCCGACGCCGAACGACTCGCCAAGGATCTCACCCGCGTCGCGTTGGCGTTCACTGCCAAGACGGGCGACGGCGACCGGTTGTTCGGCTCGATCACGGCGGCGGACATCGCCGAAAAGCTGGCGGCGGAAGGACATGTCATCGACAAACGCGTCATCGACTTGCCCGACCCGATCAAGGTCGTCGGCGAACATCGTGTGGCGATCAAACTCCACCCGGACGTCCGGCCGGAAATCCTCGTCTCGGTAACCTCCGTGAGCAAGGAGTCCTAGTACGCCCTCGGTGGGTATTGCATATGTCGACGGGCGCCGCCTCCGCCGCAGCCTCCTGGCGGGGGCCGAGTGGGTGGAAGCCGCGCGAGGGGAGCTCAATCGCATCAACGTGTTCCCCGTCCCCGATGGCGATACCGGGACGAATTTTTCCATGACGCTCCAGGCCGTCGCGCGCGCGGTGGCCCCACTCGAGCACGCCGAGCTTCCCGAGATCACCCGAACCATGGCCGAAGCGTGTATTCTCGGCGCGCACGGCAATTCGGGACTCCTCCTGTCACAGTTCCTCCTCGGTTTTCGCGATGCCATCGGGGAACTTCGATCAGCCACACCCATCCCTATCGCCGGTGGATTCCGTGCAGGCGCCGAGCGCATCGCCTCCGCCCTGGACGAGCCGGTGGAAGGCACCATCCTCACGGTGTGTCGCGAGACCGCCGACGCGGCCGAACACGCCGCCACCGACGGAGCCGACATCGCCACGTTCATGATTCGCGTGCTGGCCGGGGCCAGAGCGTCGTTGAAAAGGACACCCGAGTTGCTCGCCGTGCTCAAGCGAGCCGGCGTCGTTGATGCCGGTGGATTGGGATTCGTGCGACTCCTCGAAGGCGTCGTGCACTTGATCGAGGGACGTGCCACTGCGGCGACGGCGCGGGTGGATGACGTCGAGCCGCTCGCACCGGCGGCCGTGGCTCACGTCGAGCGCGATCGCGATTTCCAGTTTTGCACCGAGGTCCTGGTACGAAGCAGCAGTCTTCCACCCACCATCAAGGTGCGGACGGCCATGCGGTCGCTGGGGGGATCCATCGTCGTCCTGGCGACGGGCGACCTGCTCAAGGTGCACGTCCACACCAATACGCCGGAGGCCGTCTTCGACCTGGCCGGCGAGTGGGGTGACGTGGTCGAGAGCAAGGCCGATGACATGCAGGAGCAACACGAGACGCTGCATCACGACGCTGCCACCCAACTCGGCCTGGTGGTCGATTCGAGCTGTGACCTTCCCGACGATACCATCGACCGCCTCGGAGTGGTGCTCGTTCCGGTACAGGTCATGGACGGGGCGCATACCTACCTCGACCGCATCGAGATCGGGCCCGAGGAAATTTACCGGCGCATGCGGAATGACGGCTCGATGTTCACCACGTCACAACCGGCACCAGCCGCTTTCATCGAAGCCTACCGCGAGGCACGGGGTGGTGCGCGGGAGGTGCTGTGCCTGTCGGTCTCGAGTGGACTCTCCGGCACATTCACCGCCGCCCAGACCGCGGCGAACGAGAGTGGTCTCGACGGGATCACCGTGTTCGACTCCCGCTCGGTGTCCCTGGGTCTCGGGATGCTGACCATACGGGCCCGCGAGTTGTCGGATCGCGGCTGGTCGACGGAGCAAGTCGTCGCCGAGCTGACCCGGGTGCGCGACCGCTCCGGGGGGTTCGTGGTCGTCGATACGTTCGAGACCCTGGTGCGCTCCGGGCGCGTGGGCAGAGGCCGGGGCTGGCTGGGGCGGCTCCTCCACATCAAGCCCATTCTCGAGATCACCCCGGCGAAGGGCAAGATCGACACGGTGGACCGGGTACGGGGGCGGAAGGCGACGATTCCCCGCGTGCTGGCGCATCTGGACGGGCGCCTCACTCCCCGGCCGGCCCGCCTGCGGATCGGCATCGTCCATGCCGACGCTGCCGACGCGGCGCAGGACCTCCGTCAAGCGGTGGAGCGCCGTTTTCAGCCACTCGAATGCCTCGCGGGGGACGTCACCGCGGCGCTGGGCGTGCACGTCGGCCCGGGCGCCTGGGCCATCTTCTACCAGATCGAAGAGTTGCACCACGAAACGAACGGGAACATTCCTTCTGCCGGGACGCTATGATCGACGAATGGGTAAAGCAAGAGCGCGATCTCCTGACGGTTGTCACCGTGCTGGAAGCGCACAAGGCCTCCGACATCATCGCGCTCGATCTCCGAAAACTCAGCGACGCCATGGATTTCTTCGTGTTGGCGTCAGGTTCGTCCGACACCCACGTGAGGGCCCTGGCCGAACATGTGATCGAGGCCCTCGCCGGTGAAGGTCACAAGCCCCATCATGCCGAGGGGCTGTCGCAAGGTCGCTGGGTACTGATCGATTTCGTGGACTTCGTGGTGCACGTCTTTCATCCGACCCTGCGTGAGTTCTATCAGCTCGAGCGTCTGTGGACGGAAGCGCCGTCCGCCGTCATCGGATCGTCCGGATAGGTGAAATGCATCGGATCCTCTGGCCGACTCTTGCTGCCGCGTTGCTCTCCGTGGGGGCGGCCCAAGCACAGTACTTCGGCCAGAACCGGGTGCGCTACCGCGATTTCGAGTTCTCGATCATCGAGACTGAGCACTTCGACGTCTACTACTACGACGACTTTCGGGATGCCGCCCTCGATGCGGCCCAGCTGGCCGAACGCGCCTACGCGACCTTCTCCAGGCGCCTGAACCATCGGTATCGGGAACGCCAGCCCATCATCCTGTTTGCGTCCCATTCCGAATTCCAGCAGAACAATCTCACGTCAATCGGTGAAGGCGTCGGCGGCGTCACGGACCCACTCCGGCATCGCGTCATGCTCCCCTTCACGGGTGCATACGAAGATTTCGATCACGTCTTGCAGCACGAGATCGTTCACCAATTCCAGTTCGATATCTTCGCCGCAGGCCAGGTAGGCGCCGGACTCGACCGGCTCATCGCGGTACGGCCGCCACTGTGGCTCATGGAGGGAATGGCCGAATACCTGTCCCTGGGCCCGGTGGATCCCTTCACCGCCATGTGGCTCCGCGATGCAGCGCTGTCGGGCACACTGCCGACCATAGATCGACTCACCAACGACCCCCGGGTTTTCCCATACCGCTACGGACACGCGCTCATGTCCTATATCGGCGAGCGCTGGGGCGACGAGGCCATCGCCGAGATCCTCCACGCGGTGGCGTCGTCGGGCCTGGAATCGGGGTTCCAGCGTGCGTTGCGCATCCCGCTGGATGCCCTCTCCGACGAGTGGCACCGCGACGTGGAGCGCGTCTACCTGGCCCCCCTCGCCGAGCGCGAGCTGCCCGCCACATTTGCGCGACCGCTCCTCAATAGGGAAAACACCAACGGGGTCATGAACATCTCGCCAACGCTCTCGCCGGATGGCTCGCAAGTCGCGTTCTTTTCCGAGCGCGGGGCGTACTTCATCGATTTGTATCTGGCGGACGTCGCATCGCGCCGCATCACGCGACGGGTGGTTCGCAGCGCGTTCAGCGCCGAGTTCGAGAGCCTGCGGTTCTTGAACTCCGCCGGCGCCTGGTCGCGCGACGGTAATTTCTTCGCCTTGCCCGCGCAACACGGCGGCCGCGACGACCTGGTCGTGTTCGACATGAACCGGCACCGCGTCTACCGGCGCATCGAGGTTGCCGTGTCGGGCATCACGAATCCCACCTGGTCTCCCGACGGCACGCGGCTCGCCTTCACCGGCCTGTCCGAAGGAATGTCCAACTTGTTCGTCGTGGACGCCGATGGCACGGGATTGCGGCGCCTGACTGAGGGCCGCGCAGCGGCATTGCATCCGTCCTGGTCGCCTGACGGACGCACCATCGCGTTCGTCACCGACACGGGACCCCAGTCCAATTTCGCGGAGCTGCGTGCTGGCCCCCTCTCCATCGCGCTGTACGATGTGGCCACCGGAGGGATCGAGCTGCTGCCAGGCATGGTCGAGACGAACATCAACCCCCAATGGTCGCCCGACGGCACGTCGATCGCGTTCGTGTCTGATCGGACCGGCGTCGCCAACGTGTTCCTCTACGAAATTGCCGAGCGCAGGATCTACCAACTGACCAACGTATTCTCGGGAGTCTCGGGCATCACGAACAAATCTCCTGCCATTTCCTGGGCGCCGGACGCGGATCGGTTGGCGTTCACGTACTATGAAAACGGCGAGTTCACCGTGTACACGGTGGACGACCCCCGGTCCCTGAAGGGTGACCCGTACAACACGCCGGCCTCCACCGAGATCATCGCCGTGCCGCCCGGCCCTTCGCCCACCAACGGGGCCGAACTCCAGACGCCCCCCGAGCGACCGCGGCCATCGCTGACTCAACTCCTGGCGCAGCAAGAGCGCCGCACCGTGTCCTTCTACCGCTCGGAGCGGGGGTTCCGGCTATCGGACGACTCGCCGCGTACGGCGCCCACCACCACCGGACCGGTGTCGGTCCGCGCGCTGCTGGACAGCGCCGCCGCCGCGCTCCCCGACACGAGCACCTTCGGTTTCCGGGAGTACTCGCCGAAGTTGCTCGTCGACTACTTGGTCCAGCCCACCATCGGCTATCAGCGGGACAACTTCGGGCAGGGGATCTACGGGGGCACGGCCATCTCCATGTCGGACCTCCTGGGCAACCGGCGCCTCATCTTGGGCGGACAGATCAACGGCCGGATCGAAGAAGCCGAGGTCCTCGCCGTCTATTCCAACCTGTCGCGGCGCGCGGCGTGGGCCGTGGGCTACCAGCAGGCGCCGACGTTCTTCTACGAGCGCGCCGACGTGACGAGCGACTCCGTGGCCGGCACGCAGACGTTGAACCAGCGCATCCGCCGATTCGTCATTCACCGGGCGTTCATCGAGACCTCCCGCCCCTTCAGTCGATTCAACCGTCTCGAAGCCCAGCTCAACCTCAACAGCGTGTCGAACGCGGAGCTCAACTTTCAAACCACGTACGATCCCGCCACGGGCTTCGGCATACGGCAGAACGTGGAGAAGACCGCCCGGGGGGTCCGGAATTACGTGCAGCCCTCCCTCGCGCTGGTGTACGACAATTCGGTCTCCCTGTGGGTGGGACCGTTCGCAGGCCGGCGCAGCCGATTCGAGTACGCTCCGGCCTTCGGCGGGTGGTCGTTCCATCAGGCCCTCGCCGACTACCGGCGGTACGACGAACTCCCCGGCCCGTTCGTGTTCGCGACCCGGATGCTCTTCTTCGGCCGCTTCGGACGGGATGCCGAGCAGTTCCCGGTCTTCGTGGGGTACACCGAGCTGTTGCGGGGCTACACGTCGGGATCGTTCAGACGTCGCGAGTGCGCGACGCAGACCATCATCGGCTTCGACGGCGACTGCGCCGAACGGGCGCAGCTCATCGGCTCACGTTTCGGCGTCTTCAACGCCGAGCTGCGGTTCCCGATCCTGAACCACCGTCTGATCAACAGCCTGCCCCTCGCCGTGCCGCCCCTGGAGGGAGCGGTCTTCTTCGATGCCGGGGTGGCCTGGTCCGGGAACACGCGCCTCACCTTGACCCGGCGGTTGGAGGACGACATCACCGCGGTTCGGGCACCCCTGGTGAGTTGGGGGGTCTCGGTCCGGGGTAACTTTCTGGGCTTCCTCATCCTCCGCATGGACTACACCAAACCGATGAGCCGCAGGCAAAACGGCGCCTACGTGACCCTCAGTCTGGGCCCGACCTTCTAGCAGAAGTCGACTGCTTGCCAGGACTCTCGTAGCTTCCTAGGTTATTACACCGTGGTAACTTACAGACGCAGACTCGCTCCAGTTCTTGTCCTGCTCCCGGGCTTCGCCTGTGGATCCGACGGCGGCCCGAGTCCCATTCGAGCGGCCTTCGCGCAGGCCGACGCGCCCGTTACCGCGACCCCGTCCGTGGCTTTCCGCTTCCCGGCGGAGGCGGGCGAGGGAGTGAGGCTCTACACCCTCCCGGCCATGAAGGAGGCTGGGTGGAAGTTCGAGACACCCGACCTGGTGGCTCGGCGGGTGGTGGGGTTCGCCGCCGACGAAGATCTCATCTACGTCCAGCCGGGCGACAGCGGACTCATCGTCCTCGACCTCACCAGCGGCCAGCACCGCGTGGTGGATACCACCGTGGTAGCGGCGGCCATAGGACCCACGGGCATCCCGCATCTGGTCCGCAGCGAAGGCAGCCTGGGAACGGCAGCCGAACGACGGGTGGACGCCTGGACGTCCACCTTCTCACTCCTCCCGAGCCGGATCTGGGGCACGACCCGAGGGCGACTCGTGGGCTTGATTGAGACGGAAGAGGGACGGCGGATCGAAGTGCTGAGCGAATCTGACCGGGTTTCGGCCTCGGCCATCCCGGACGGCCGGTTCGCCCTGACCGCGTGGGTCGACCTCATCGCCGTGGCAACCGATACCGGCGTGGTCGGCATCAACACCGCGGACGGCTCGCCGGCCGGACGAATGCGCCTGGAGACCGAGGTGACGGCGCTGGCGTTTTCGGCGGCTGGACATCGTCTCTACGTGGTCACGGCCGCGGGCGAGCTGATCGTGGTGGGACGGTTCGAGTTCACGGAGCTGTCGCGCCATCCGCTGCCGGAGGCGGCCAGCGCAATTCGGGCCGGGCGCCAGGGGCGGTATCTCTTGTTGCGCCCGGCGGGCCGGGACTCGGTCTGGATCCTCGACGCCCTGGACTTCACGCACATGAGGAGCGTGCCCGGCTCGTGGGACGACGATCTACCGGCCATCTCCCGCGACGGCACCGTGCTTGTGCGGCAGGGCGACGACGTGGCGAGCGTCGATCCGGCCACCGGGGTCGAGCTTGGCCGGATTGAGGGCGGGGCCCGTGATCGCTGGATCACCGTCGCCTGGGACCCGCGGCGCCCCGACGTACAGCTGGCGCGAGAAGAAGAACAGGTCGAGCGGGAAGGACTCACCGACCAGATCATCTTCATCCAGGTGAGCAGCACCTCCAACGAATCGTGGGCCGACGCCAGGGTGGTCGAGCTGCGCAATGCCGGCTTGGATGCCCGAGTGCTGCAACCTTCCGGTCTCGACGATCGCTACCGGGTTGTGATCGGACCGTTCGCAACGATCGAGGAAGCGCACGACATCGGTCGCCGCCTGGGGCAGCCGTATTTTCCTCTCTACCAGCAGAACACGACGACCAGGAATCAATGACCCCGCCAGAATTCGAGAGCAAAGTCTTCGGCACTCACACCGTGGTCGCCCTGATTCCGGCAACCGACGACCTGGAATGGGCCGCGGGGGCCGCGTGGATGATCGCCCGCGCCGCGGCCAAGGAAAAGCCGCGGGTGGCTCTGATCGACCTGTCCCTCACGGCACCGGTCCTGAATGCAGGGGCAGCCCATCCGGCGAGTGAGGGCATCGTGGATGCCTTTCTCTATGATACCTCGCTCACGAGCGTCGCCCAGCCGCAGGATGTGCCCGGTCTGCACTACGTGGGCGTCGGCACCCTGGCCCCAAACCCGGAGGACCTCTGGGCGCACCCACGGTGGGACCGGCTCGCCAAGGGGTTTGCCCACCAGGGCGCGTTGCTCCTGCTCTTCATCCCGCCCAGCGCCATCCCCAAGATGACGCTCAAGCCCGACGGCATGCTGGTCATGTCCACCTCCGGTTGGGATCCGGCGGGTGGGATGTTCCGGGAAATCACCGAATGGTGGGAGGAGGGCGTCGCCCTCCTCTCCGTGGTCTCGGGCGCCAAGCGGCCGTCGTCCAGAGCTCTACAGGCCACTGGGGATGCCGCGCCTCCGCCGCACTATCAAGTGTCGCAGCACGTGGAGCCGCCCCACACCTTCACCACCACCGGTGAGACTCCCACCGGGGTTCCGGTTGAGGTAGGAAGCCCGGCCGGCCGGCCCGGCCCGGGCACCGAGGAACTGGTGCGCGCCGAGAACGCACCACCCGACCCCACGCCGGAGCCGCCCAGCCGGACGACGCCCAGGTTCACCGCCGTGAACGTCTCCTCGCGAAGGTGGCCCGCCGGAACTGGCCGCGTGGTGGTGGGAGCCCTGATACTCGTCGGATCCCTGTTCGTGGTGCGGCGCGTGGCCCGATCCCCCGCCGACGGGGAGGACGGAGCCGTGTCGGTCTTCCCCGTGAGCCCGCCGGGCGCCAGTGCCGCCCAGCCGGAGCCCGCCGCGCCACCGACCGCACGGGGACCCGTCGCCGAGCTCGATTCCCTGTTCTATTCGATCCAGGTCGCCGCCTTCGACAGCCCCGACCGGGCCATGGCGTACGCCGGGTCGCTGGAGCACGGCTCGCTCATCGCCACCGTCACCCCGGTGCGAATCGGCGGCACCGGCATCTGGCATCGGGTCATCCTCGGAGCACTCCCCACCGCCATGGCGGCCGATACCGCCCTCCGGGCGCTGTGGCGGAACGGGTTGGTGGAGGACGGCAACGGCACTATCTTGCGCACCCCGCAGGCCCTCGTCCTGGGGACGCGGGAAACCCTGAAAATGGCCCAACAGGAGGCCCAAGACCTCCGGGCCAGAGGCATTCCCGCGTACAGCATGGCGGCGCCGCTGGGCCAGGGCCGCGTGATGGTCGGCGCGTTCGAGACGGCCGATCAAATCGTCGTGGCCGAATCCCTGCTGACCGCCGCCGGCCTGACCGCCAGCCTCGTCACACGGACGGGAATTGTGCAATGAAATTGACCCGGCTCGAGCTGTCGGGATTCAAGTCCTTCGCCGACAAAGTCCATCTGACCTTCGAGGACGGCATTACGTCCATCGTGGGACCAAACGGCTGCGGCAAGTCAAACATCTCCGATGCAGTGCGATGGGTGTTGGGGGAGCAGCGAGCGCGGGTGCTGCGGGGCTCCCGGATGGAAGACATCATTTTCCAGGGGGCGGCCAAGCGCCGGCCGCTGAACGTCGCGCAAATATCGCTCTATTTCGATAACAGCGACGGCACGCTTCCCATTTCCTACCGCGAGGTGGTCGTTACGCGCAGGCTCTCCCGCAACGGGCAGAGTGATTATCTCCTCAACCAACAACCCGTCCGTCTCCACGACGTGCAGGATCTCCTCCGCGGGACCGGTCTGGGAAGCGACGCCGGGGTGGTGATGGAGGCCGGGCAGATCGACCGCCTCCTGTCGGACCGTACCGAAGAACGCCGTGCCTTGTTCGAGGAGGCAGCTGGTATCGGGCTGTACCGCGATCGCAAAACGAAGACCGAACGACGTCTCGAGACGACGCAACAGGACTTGCAGCGCCTGGATGACCTCGTCTCCGAAGTCCAAACCCAAGTCAGAAGTCTCGCCCGCCAACGAGGGAAAACCGAACGACACCACAGGCTCACGGCGGAACGCTTCGGGATAGTGATGACGCTGGCACGTCACTCCCTCGCCGAATTCGAGCGAGAGGGAACCTCGCTGCGTCAACGTCGTGGTGAGATGGACGAGTCGCTGCCCCGCAGCCGGGAGGTGCTAGCCGAGCGGGAAAGGGAGCGGGAAAACCTTATCCAGGCCCGCGCGACAGCCGAAGCGCAGCGCACCGACGTCGAGCGACGGCTCGCCGCCCAGCGCCTCGAGGTCGGCAGGCTGGAAGGCGACCTCAAGCTGGCCGGTGAACGTCTCAAGAACGCCACGGATCGCAAAGAGCGAGCGCTCGAGGAGTTGTCACAAGCCGACGCTCGCGCAAGCCAAGCCATGAGAGAGCGCGACGCCGCGGCGCAAGAGCGAAAGGCCGCCGCCGAGGCACGGAAATCGGTGCAAACGGAATTGGACCTGCGAGCCTCCGACGAAAGCCAGGCCCGCGATCGTTTGACCGGACAGCGCGACGCGGTGCGCAAGTTGGAAAGCTCGCTCCAGGAACAAGCGGAGACCCTGAGAGCGTTGGCGGGTGAGCAAGACGCGCTGGAGAGAGATCTCGAGGTCCTCCGATCTCAATCGAACGACGCGGAACAACGCCGCGAAGAGGCCGCTCGCGCACACGAGGACCTGGTGGTCCGACTTCGCGCCGCCGAAGAGGAACTCGCCAATCGCCAACGCGTGGACAAGGAAGCATCGTTGGAATTGGAGCGAGCACGTCACACACTGCTTGCCGCCAAGGAACACGAGGCCGCACTCCTGGTCGAGCGCCGGTCGGCCGACGAGAACAGGGCACAGCTGAAGGCGAGGCGCGAAGCCCTCGAGGCGTTGGAG
>JAPULZ010000120.1 GCA_027294455.1 Gemmatimonadota bacterium | reverse complement strand
TACAACTTGATGTTGGTAGCGGCGGCCTGCAGAGCGCGCAAGATCTTCGGAATCTCGTTCAGGTCCTCGGAACCCAGCTCTTCGTCGACGATGGCCCTCGTGGCCGCGGAGATGCGTTTCTTGCGGACCGCGGCGTATCGGGTTTGGTGGAGTTCGATGTGCTTCAGCTTGTTCTCCACGACGAAGTCGCGCCAGAATCCCTTCCCCACCCCCTCCGGCTTGACGCGGCCAAGGCTCATCATGACCGCGCGCGTTTCTTCGTCCGTGATACCGCGATGGAACACTATGCCTTGCAGCTCGCATCGTGTCAGCAACTCGAGAAACGACGTGGCCAACACTTTCACCTCCGACAGAACGAGACGCTGCCCGTTCGCCAGCAGCACCCGCTGCGACTGGGAGAGATGAAGCCGTTCATTCGTGGCGAGCACTTTTTCGATGGCCGTCCTCACGTCATTCAGCGAGCGGCCGATCGCCTTGCTCTCCGGCGGATAGAGCAAGATGTTGCGCGCTGTCGACATCAAGCTGCGCAGCACCTTGGGGATTAGTGGCAAACTCGCCGGGTCCAGACGCTCCTCGGTGTCTTCCTCCTCGTCCACCCAGATATCCTGGGCGTAGTGGGCCGCCTCCGCCGAGCTGAAGACCGTTTGGGTGTACACCAACTGGTCCAGTTCGTATCGCTGTGCTTTTTGCCGGTTTGCCGACCGCTTGAAGTGATACGCGAGCAACGACGCGGACGGCAGGAGCTGCTGCTGATAGAGATCCTCCTGGTACGTCCCGACGTCTTCATGGAGCTCCTTGCGGCGGTCCTCGTCCATGGCGCCGTAGCTTATCTCCAGAACTCGCTTGCCCAGGAAACGCATCACCTCGTCGTTGATCTGGAAATCCATGCTGATTAGCCCCAATGCTTCGGCGCGATCGAGGAATTCGAGCACCTTGGACTCGTCCAGCTCGGTGCTTCCGGTCAGCACGCTGAGGTGGATGCCTTCGCCGAAGGTCGACGCCTGCTCCAGCAACTTGCGCTCGTCTTCGTCCAGGGCCGCGATCTGCTCCATCACGATTTCATCGAGCGACCTCGGGAGATATCCGTCCGCCAGGGGTTCGATGGTCCATTCTTGACCGACCAGGTTGACCTTCTGGTCGGTGACCAACTTGCGGATGATCTCTCCCAAGAAGAGCGGGTTGCCCTGCGTGACTCCGGCCAGGTCCTGCTCGAAACCGTCGGGCATTCTCAGGCCGGGAAACACGCCCCGGAGGTGGTGCGCGATGTCGACGGCGGTCAACGGTTTTAGCTGCTCCCGCTGGATCGAGAACCCCGGCGTCGTGGTGGCCAGCAGCTGCTCCAGCGGCGGCGCCTCCTCGTCGGCAGTCCGATGCAGCGACTCAGCAGAGGCGCCGCACACGAAGAGGGTCAGACCCGGCCGCTCGACCAACACGCGCAAGAGCAGCAGGGTCGCCTCGTCGGCGAAATGCAGGTCGTCGACGATCAAGATGAGCGGCCGAAACTCGATGACTTGGGGGAGAAATCGCGCGAGGGTTGCGAAGATGGCCTGCCGCGTCGCGCTATGGCTGGCGTCCGAGACTTGCTGCGGGTCGCCGAGCTGGGGAAGCACGTGTGCCAGATACGCGATCTCCTCGTCGCTGAGACTCTCCAGCACGGCACTGCCCTTATCGTCCCGTTGATTGAGCAATGTGATCAAGATGCGCGCCGCCAGGTAGTACGGGTGATAGCCCTCCTGGTTGTCACCCGACACCGCTGCCACCGCCAGCGACTCGTCGCTCGAGAAGTTGTGGTGGACCGTCTGCAGCAAGGTCGTCTTGCCGATGCCCGGAGCACCCTCGAAGACCACGAACCGGCTGTTGCCCTCGGTGAGGTCCTGGAGCACCTCGGCCACCACGGCCAGCTGTTCGTCGCGCCCCGCAATGCCGCTGACCTTCAGCCGATTCAACGCCGTCTTTGAGAAGACATTCTTGAGGTCGATTTCCCCGGCGCTGGCGGCCTGGTTGCGCCCGGACTGCTTGGCGTGGTAGAGCGCCGTATCTGCCGCCTGGGTGAGGGTCTTACGGTCCGTGCCGTCCTCGGGCGCCGAGGCGACGCCGATGCTCAGTTGGATATGAAGGGTGAGCGAGGCGTCCCGAACGCGAAACGGCCTGTCGCGAGTTCGCTGAAGAAGTCGGTCGGCCACTGCCCGCGCTTCCTCCGGAGCCGTGTCCGGCAGCAACATCATGAACTCGTCGCCGCCATAGCGGATGGGGAATCCGTGTTCGCCGGCGGTCTCGCCCAGCAACGCGGCTATCCAGGTGAGCACCTGGTCTCCGATGTCGTGGCCATGCGTGTCGTTGATTTGCTTGAATTTGTCGAGGTCGATCACCAGCAGGGACAGAGGATAATCGTCGCCGTCCCAGCGGATCCGGTGCTCGAGGTAGCTGTGCAGGAATCGGCGGTTGTGGATACCCGTGAGCTCGTCCTCGAAGATGAGGCGCGACGGGTCCTTCCCTACGTTTTGCAGGAAATCGATGAATTCCTGATACTGCATTGAAGCAGCTCCCCCAACCGGCCGGCCTGGCACCTGGCCGCGACCCCCCCGTTGGGGCCATTGCGTCCGCGAACATGGTAGGCCAATCCCCGCAGCCACACTGTGTCAAAGGTCACGGGAAGACCATCCTCGTGGAGCGGAAGGCCGAGACAACCTGAGGGTGGCCATCGCCGGGGGGCTCGCCGCCCGCGATGAAGCGATCCGAACGCCGCCGGACAGCGGCTGGTCTCCGAGGGCTGCCAGGCCTGCAGTTCGGCGTGGTCGAGGAGGCGGTACACGAACGGATAGGTGGTCCGGGCAACGTTCATCTGGGAGGACCCTGTACGGAACCGGGAAACGGACGCTCAGGTGCCCGGGTCCTGCGAGGAGTTCCTCGATCTCATCCAGCGCGGCAGCTACCTCACCAGCCTGCGCGAGGATCCGCGCACGCTCCGCAGCGACGACCCGACCCCTGTTGGCGTCCTCCCTTCCTCGGAATCCACCATGCCCTGGAACTCGTTTTGATCGAGGCAGGGGCGCGCCGTCGGTGGGACTCCGTCGTGCCTAGCCCTGCGCGAGGCAACACGGGTGCCACAGCCGTAGCGACGGTTCGAGACGGTGCATGCGTACTACGAGTTGGGTTCTGACTTTCACTGGCAGGTCGGCGACACCGTTGTGCTCGTGGGTCCCGCACCGGCACTGGGAAAGGGCGCCGATATTTTCAAAGAGCCTTTGTAAGGTAGAGCGGTGCGTAGACCTAATGGTACCGTCCCGAAACTCACTCCGCCCTGAGCGCTTCGCTCGGTTGTACACGGGTGGTCCGCATCGCGGGGATTAGACTGGCCAGCACCGAGACAGCGAGCAACGTGGCCGCAACGACTCCGTACGTGAGGGGGTCGCGGAATGACGTTTCGTACAACAGCGGCTGAATTGCGCGGCCAGCGAAGAAGGCGGCCGCACCGCCCAACGCGATGCCTATCGCTACGAACCGCACGCCGTCCGCGACCACCCACCTCACTAGACTAGTGCCCGTCGCGCCAAGCGCCGCCCGCACCCCAATCTCCGCGCGACGTTGTGCCACCTCGAAAGAGAGAACGCTGTAGAGGCCCACCGCCGCCACCACCAGGGCCAACACTCCGAAGGCGCTGAACATGGTCGCGCCAAGGCGCCACGAGCGCAGGTGTGGTGCGATGAAATCGCCAATCAGGTTGACCGTGACGAAACGCAACGACGGTTCTGACGCGTACAGGTCGCTTCGCAGTGCGCTACGAATCGTCGCGCCTTCCGATCTGGTTCGCACGAATATGCCGCGGGGATCCCACTCGTCCGGATTTTGCGCGGCCGGTACGTAGTACAGCAACTGAGCTTCCTCGATCACCGCTTGCCGGCGCATGTCTTCGGCGATACCGACAATCTCGGTGCATGGCGGGTCCTCGCCGCCGATGTACAGACACTTCCCCAGCGCGTCATCACGGGGCCAGAAATGCCGGGCCATCGTTTCCCCAATTACGGCGGCTCGCGGCGCACCCACCACGTCGGCTGTGGAGAACGCCCGCCCGCGCAGGATCCGGAGATCCATGGTCTCGAAGTAACCGGGCGTGGCGATGTTGATGTATGGTCCTCCCGAGGTCAAGCGAGGGATGGAGTCCAGTCCTTCGGCGCGCAGCCTGACCCCGATCGAGCTGCGAAATGGTACCGAGCGCACTATGCTGGCGGCCTCGACGAATGGGAGCGATCGGACACGTTCGAGGGCGTTCTCGTGCATTCGTATCCGAGCTGTTCGATCGAGCGCCCCGGGTTCCGCTTGCAACGTCGCCACGTAGAGCCGCTCCGGGTCAAAGCCGAGGTCGATGGAGCGAACCCGGTCGAGGCTGCGGACGAACAGCCCCGCGCCGACGAGCAGCACCACCGACAGCGCCGCCTGGACGATCAAGAACGCGACGCGCGTCTTGGAGCGTCGCACCACGCCTCCGGTCCCTCCGTCTTTGAGTCCGGAGACGAGATCCCCGCGGCTGGACTGTGTTGCCGGAACGAGGCCTGCGGCGAGTCCGGTCAACGCCGCGACGGCGAGCGTAAACACGAGCACTCGGCCGCTCACCACGCCGAGCGACCAATCGACGTTCGGCATGAGGACGGAGCCTACGAGATCTCCGCCGAGCTTGGCAATCGCCACTGCACCGACTGCACCGAGCATCGCGAACAGCAGGCTGCCAGTGAGCAGTTGCCGCACCAGTCGCGCGCGGGAGACGCCGAGTGCCAGGCGAATGGCGATCTCCCGCCGCCGATGCACCCCTTGTGCCAGCAGCAGGTTCGCGACGTTGGCGCAGGCAATGATGAGGACGATAATCGATACACCTGCCAGCCAGCGGGCGACCGTGAATGCGTCAGACGCGTTTGGACCACTGGCGGCCATGATCGGTGCCACGATGACGCTGGCATCGCGATCGTAGTTCCTGCTCTCGGCGCGGCCGGCGCGATGAAGGGCGGTCGCCTCCGCCGCTGCGACACCCGGTTCGATTCCCGGGCGCAAGCGGGCAATCGACTGGATCCAATAATATCCTCGATGGTCCTCCCACCGCTCCGCGTCGTTCTCGCTGTGGAGCGGAAGCCACACGTCGACCCGCTCGAGGTCGACACCGGTGAACCCGCGCGGCGCGATGCCGACGATGATGAATCGGTCCGGGCCGAGATCGATCATCTGACCGATCGCATCGTAGGAGGCCCCGAATTCCCGTCGCCAGAATTCGTGTCCCAAAACGGCCACCGGCGTGGCACCGATGACGTCGTCCTCCGGTACGAACAAGCGCCCACGATAGGGTGTGACCCCCAGGAGGGGGAACAGCGACGCTGTTGCGAACACCGTCTGCACGCGCTGGGCCTCTTCGCCATGCCCCAGAGTCCGCGCCGAGCGCGCCAAAGCCGCAACCGATTGGAATGACTCCGCGACGGTCCAGTCGCGATAGTCGGGATGCGTGATGTATGAGGAGACGACGGTGTTTCCGAGGAACGCTCTTTGCACGTAGATGCGCTTGACCTGTTCGGGTTGCTGGATGTGAGGTGGGGGCGCCAAGAGGATTCGGTCGATTATCCCGTACATCGTCGCGTTCGCCCCGACGCCCAAGGCGATCGTCAAGGCTATGCCCAGCGTGAAGCCCCACGAACGTCGGGCGTTACGGAACGCGAATCGGAAATCCTCGCGGAGATGCCCGATGGCGGTCAGCACTGCCAGCCGCCGCTTCGACCGGTGATGGGCATGAGCCAAGTTCTTGCGGTAGCGATCCGTATTCCCAAACCGCTTTTCGGCCGCTCGTCGTGCATCGTCTTTCGTCATGCCTTGTCTCACGTAAAAGGCGGTCATCATATGGAGGTGGAACCGAATCTCCTCATCCACCTCGACACGCGCTGAGCGCTCTCCGGCCACGCGCCGCGTTCGGTTCGAGTCGTTGTAGTCGCCCATTGGTTACTCGGGCTTTGCGGTAAGAACGTTCGAGACGGCAGCCGCGTATCGGTTCCAGGTGCTTTCGCTTTTCTCCAGTTGACGGCGCCCCTTGGCGGTCATGGTATAGAACTTGGCTCTCCTCTGAGCCGCGGACATTCCCCACTTGCTCGACAACAGGCCGCGGCGCTCCAGCCGATGAAGCGCCGTGTACAACGCGCCGTCCTCTATCTGGAGTTCGTCCTCGGTCTGTTCTGCGATCCAGCGGACCACACCGTATCCGTGACGGGGACCGTGGGCTACGGCTTTGAGAATCAGTAGATCCAGGGTGCCGCGTAGCAGATTGAGGTCGTCGCTCTGGGGCATGTTTATTCCCTCAGTATCTGAGCCATCAGAAGTTGATACCTCAATTATTGATGTAATAGGCCGGGATTGTCAAGACGGTAGGCCGGTAAAGTGGAAGATGGGGTTTAGGCAGATGGATACTCGGTCGTATCCTCAGGCATTGGCGGTGGGCCAGAGTTACCGAGCCATTGCGGCCCACCTCACCGCGGAGGGGCGCCCTACCAAGCAGAGCGGCCGGTGGCATCACTCGACCGTCGCGAAGGTGGTGGCCCACGGCGGGAGCATTACGAGACGACTCTGGGGCCATCTAAGAGCTGGGTGGCGGCGCCCCTCCGGGCGTGTCCACCCTGCGCATCTGGTACCTCCGCTCTGACGTGGGGATGGGCGTGTAAAGGCCCGGTTTGTGGCGATTCCTACCAACACCCCCATCCCATACCTGAGAACGCAAAGTCCGGGGTCAGTAATCCCACGATCGGATTGAACACTCCGAGGTTCCAAGCCAGCCGGACCCACGGAAAAAGTTCTGCGGCCTTCTCTGACCTCTCCACGGGTTCGACCACGAGCCGGTCGCCAACCTGTTCTGGAAGTGGCACGGGCAGCGGATTCCGGTCGGTCTGGGCAACTGGAGGCTTGGACTGCACTACCATCCCCATCGGCTGAGGCGGGCCGAAAGCCATAGGTACCGGTTCGCCTGGTATCGGCACACCAACGACACACCCAGGTAGGACGGCGCATAGCACGAGGAATGTCAGGCTACGTTTCAAAGGCGTCATGAGCGGGCTCCCTTGGTTGGTCAACGTGAGCAACGGTACACGCAGGCCGTCAAGGCAGCGTCAAGGATGGGCGGGATCAAGGCCATCTCATGGAGAGGAGCAGGTACCGGGAAGGGGGCGCTAGAGCGTCGTCCCGCTCTGGCGGGCCGCCCGATCCAGCATCATGTTGGTGGGGTGCGAACCGATGATTCCATGAACAGACGTGAAGCGTTGCTTACCCTGGGCGCAGGAGCCATCGGCACACTAGGAGCCCGCCAGGGTTTTCGCCTCAGCGATCAACTCGACCGGATCGGCGTACAGCTCTACACCGTGCGCCGAGCCATGGCCGAGGATTTCGAGGGCACCCTGGCCCGCGTGGCGTCCATCGGATACGCCGAAGTGGAGTTCGCCGGTTATTTCGACCGAGAACCCCGTGCCATCAGTGCGATTCTCGAAGCCAACGGCCTCAGCGCCCCATCCGCTCACGTGGGCTACGATCTCCTCGAGGACGGCTGGGATCGGGTGCTCGACGATGCCGTCACCGTGGGGCACCAATACCTGATCTGCCCCTCCCTCCCCCAGAACGTCCGAGGTTCACTCGACGGCTACCGTCGCGTTGCCGACCGGTTCAATCGGGCGGGGCGGCAGGCACACCAAGCCGGCCTCCGGTTCGGCTATCACAATCACGACTTCGAATTCACGCCGATCGACGGACGGATTCCATACAACATGCTCCTCGACGAAACCGATCCTGAATACGTCACGCAGCAGATGGACCTGTTCTGGATTGCCAATGCCGGTCACAATCCGTCGGATTATTTTGCCGCATACCCCGGCCGCTTCTCGTCGGTGCATGTGAAAGACATGGACGGCAGTCCCGACAGGCACATGGTCGACGTAGGCCAGGGTGTGCTCGACTTTGCCGCGTGGTTCGCGCAACGCAACCAGGCCGGCATCAAGCACTTCTTCGTCGAACACGATCAACCGTTCGATCCCATCGCGTCGATTCGCGCGAGTTACGAGTACCTCCGGCGCCTCACCTTCTGAGGACCTTCGTGAAACGATCCCCACAGCAGCGAACCTATGATGTGTGCATCGTGGGCTCGGGCGCCGGCGGCGGGATGGCTGCCAAGGTCCTGGCCGAAAGCGGAGCCGACGTGGTGATGCTCGAAGCCGGCCCCATGTGGGAGTTGGCCGGTGACTCGGCCATGTTCACGTGGCCGTACGAGTCTCCGCGTCGCGGCGCCTCCACGCCCGAGCGTAACTTCGGCGAGTTTCACGCGGGGCTCGGCGGATGGTCTCTCGAAGGTGAGCCGTATACGACGGCGCCCGGTGACTCCTTCGACTGGTTTCGCGTGCGCCAACTCGGCGGGCGGACGAATCACTGGGGCCGCATCTCTCTCCGGTTCGGCCCCGACGACTTCCGGCGACGCAGCCTCGACGGCATGGGCGACGATTGGCCCATCACCTATGACGCGCTCGCGCCATACTACGACCGGGTGGACGAGCTGGTGGGAATCTTCGGCAGCCGGGAAGGGATTCACAACGAACCCGACGGCATCTTTCAACCCCCACCCCGCCCCCGGTGCTACGAGCTGGTGGTGAAGGAAGCCTGTGACCGGATGAACATCACGTGCATCCCGTCCCGGCTTTCGATTCTCACGCGGCCGCTCAACGGACGCCCGGCGTGCCATTATTGCGGCCAATGCAGTCGGGGTTGCGCGGTCAATGCCAACTTTTCCTCCACCGGAGTGTTGATTCCGCCGGCCCTCGCCACGGGCAACCTCCAGATCATCCCCAACGCGATGGCCCGAAATGTCACGACGGATCGGACGGGCCTGGCCACCGGCATCAACTACATCGACAAGGACGACGGGAGCGACAACCACATTCGCGCCCGCATTGTCGTGCTGGCGGCCAGCGCGTGCGAAACGGCCCGCCTACTGTTGAACTCGACCTCGTCGTTATTCCCGGACGGGTTGGCCAATTCCAGCGGGACGGTGGGCAAGTACTTGACGGACTCCACAGGAACCGACGTAGCCGGCTTCATCCCTCGCCTCATGGACGGCGTGCCACACAATGAGGACGGAGTCGGCGGCATGCACATCTACACGCCCTGGTGGCTCGACAACAGCAAGCTCGACTTTCCCCGGGGATATCATATCGAGGTATGGGGCGGGCGCGGCATGCCGTCCTACGGATTCATGGGCGGCATTCACAACTACCCGAACGGCGGCGGATACGGCAAGCAGCTCAAGGAAGACTACCGCCGGTACTATGGAGCCGTGGTCGGGTTTTCCGGACGGGGCGAGATGATTCCCAACCCCGATTCGTATTGCGAGCTCGATCCGCGCGTCGTGGACCGGTGGGGCATACCGGTGCTGCGCTTCCACTTCCAGTGGACGGATCGGGAACGCTTCCAGGTGAAGCACATGCAAGAGACGTTCCGGAGCCTGATAGAAGAAATGGGAGGAACGCCCTTCGGGAACATGCCGACGGCCGAGAACGAGTACGGGATCCTTCCGGGCGGACGCGTCATTCATGAGCTCGGCGTCACCCGGATGGGCAACAGCCCTCACAACTCGGTGCTCAATCGAGATTGCCAGGCGCACGACGTGAAGAATCTCTTCGTGGCGGACGGCGGGCCTTTCGTGTCCCAAGCCGACAAGAACCCCACATGGACAATCCTCGCACTGTCCATGCGGACCAGTGAATACATCATCCAGCAACGCAACCAGGGGAATTTGTAATGGCCGACCTCAAGAGACGCGAAGTCGTCCAACTCCTGGCGGTCGCCCCCCTCGCGGCCGCGTTCGACTGGACCCCGGCAGACGCGGAACGGGCCCGGCACGCGGCCCGCGCCGCCCGAGCCGCCGCCACGAGCGGCGCGCAATTCGCTCCGGAGTTTTTCACGCCGCACGAATACCGCACCGTGCGTCTGCTGGTCGATCTGATTCTGCCAGCCGACGAGCGTTCGGGGAGCGCCACCGACGCCGGCGTGCCGGAATTCATGGATTTCATCGTGGCCGACCAACCGAGCCGCCAAACGGCAATGCGGGGAGGCCTCGCGTGGCTCGACGTGCAGTGCCTGCGGCGCTTCGGCAACACGTTCGTCGATTGCGCCGATGAAGAACGCTACGTGCTGCTGGACCAGATCGCCTGGCCGGAGCACGCGCGGCCGGAGATGAGTCACGGAGTGGCGTTCTTCAACAGTCTTCGGGATCTCACGGCCTCCGGATTCTTTTCCAGCCGCATGGGCATCGAGGATCTGCGATATCAAGGGAACACCTTCGTGGCCGAGTGGGACGGGTGTCCCCGGGAGGCCCTGGACAAATTCGGCGTCAGCTACGATGAGCAATAGCGTGCAGCGGAGGACCATGCCTGACCATCGCCTCGGGGTCGGTTTCGTGGGAAGTGGCTTCAACGCACGGTTTCACATTCAATCGTGGGTCGGCGTGCGGGACGCCGACGTGCGCGGCGTCTTCAGCCCCAACCAAGCTCGCGCTGGCAGCGCAGCCGCGCTCGCCCGCGATCTCAACGTGGGTGACGCGAAACCGTTTTCGACGATCGCCGACATGGTCGCCAATCCGAACATCGATGCCATTTGGTTGTGCGGACCCAATCACACCCGCATCGAGAACGTCGAGGAGATCGTCGACGCCGTCACTAGCGGGAAAGGAGAATTGAAGGGCATCGCATGTGAGAAGCCGCTGGCACGCACGGTGGCCGAAGCCAAGAAGGTAACCGATCTGGTGAAGAGCGCGGGCCTGAGCCATGGATACCTCGAGAACCAGGTCTTCTCCCCCCAGGTAGCCCATGGACACGCCATCATCTGGGCCCGCGGGGCGTCCTTGACGGGCCGCCCGTACCTCGCCCGCGCCGCCGAGGAGCACAGCGGTCCGCACACGCCGTGGTTTTGGCGGGGTGACTTGCAGGGTGGCGGTGTGCTGAACGACATGATGTGCCATTCGGTGGAGGTCGTGCGCCACATGCTCACCAAGCCGGGGGCGCCCCGCTCTTCGATCCAGCCGGTCCGCGTCACGGCGCACATCGCGAGCCTCAAATGGACGCAACCCAAATACGCGAAGAAGCTCTCGGCCATGATGGGCGAAGGCGTCGACTACACCAAACGGCCCTCCGAGGATTTCGCGAGTGCGACGATCGAGTACGAAGCCGAGGACGGCGGGCCGCTCATTGGGGAAGTCACGACGTCCTGGAGCTTCGTCGGCGCGGGGTTGCGACTCTCCGCGGAGCTGCTGGGGCCGGAATACTCCATGTCATGGAACACCTTGGACAGTGGGCTCAAACTCTTTTTCAGCCGGGAGGTGACCGGGCGGGCCGGCGAAGATCTGGTCGAGAAGCAAAACGCGGAGACGGGTCTCATGCCCGTGGTCGCCAACGAAGCCTCCGCCTACGGATACGAAGCCGAGAACCGCCACTTCACGCAGGCCTTCCTCGCGGGGGAGGAGCCCATGCTCACCTTCGATGACGGCGTCGAGGTCGTGGAGATCCTCATGACGGCCTACCAGAGCGCCGAGCAGGGCCGGACGCTGGACTTTCCGCCGAGCGGACTCGAGGAGTTCACCCCCGCCGTGGCATTGGGTACCTGGAAACCCTAGCCCGCGCTACCAGCCCCACCCGTCGCGATACTCGGGCCGGATCAATTCCTCTGGGACGGCACCGTTGGTGATCTGACCGTTCTCGGGATTCAACTCGAGCACGCGTCCGCTGCGCACGGCCAGGTTTCCCAGCAACACCATGTGCGTCAACGGACCGGAGTGCTCCGCGAAGCTCGAACCAGCTCGCGGTCCGCCCTTGCAAGCGGCGATCCATTCGGCGTGGGGGCCTTCGGACCGCGGATACTTCTCCCCGGGCGGATTGGCCATCAATTCGGCGTGACGATCCTCGTCGAGCAGACGCGGATTCTCTCCGTAGATCCCGGCAAACAGCTTCCCGTCATCACCCACCCACATCTGACCGCTGCTCTCGATCGGCCACGGCCGGTCGGCGGCGATCTCCTCGGGGCGCGACGGGGAGAGATTGCCGTCCCGCCACACCACCTTGACCGGCGCCAGGTTGCCCCGAGCCGGAAAGTCATAGACGATCCTGGAGACGGCCGGCGCGGTCTCGGGGAAGAGCTGCGTCGTCTCCGCCTCGACGCGGGTCGGGTAGCCGAGCTGGAGGGCCCAAAACGCCGCGTCCATGGAGTGACAGGCGATGTCGCCCAGTGCCCCGGTTCCGCAGTCCCACCAACCCCGCCACCTGAACGGCGCGTAGGCTGGATGGTACGGACGCTCCGGCGAGGGGCCGAGCCACAAATCCCAATCGAGCGTGGCCGGCACATGGTACTGCTCCAGCGGCCGGTTGATGGCCTGGGGCCAGATAGGCCGGTTGGTCCACAGTTCGACGGTGCGCACGGTCCCGATGGCGCCCGCCTCGACCCACTCGCGAATCTGGCGCGTGCCTTCGTTCGCGTGCCCTTGGTTGCCCATCTGTGTGGCAACTCCGTATCGCTGCGCGGCGGCCGAGAGCTGGCGGACCTCCCAAATACTCCGCGCGAGCGGCTTCTCGCAGTAGACGCCCTTGCCCATCTGCATGGCCATCATCGACGCCACCGCGTGGGTGTGATCGGGCGTGGCCACCGTCACGGCATCGATGTTGTCCCTCTCGGTTTCCAGCATGACGCGAAAGTCCTTGTAGCGCTTGGCACCCGAGAACCGTCCAAGCATCGCCCCGGCGCTGTTCTCATCGACGTCACACAACGCGTAGACATTCTCGCCACTCACGCCGCGCACGCTCGCCGCACCGCGCCCACCCACCCCGATGCACGCGATGTTGAGCGTGTCGCTCGGCGCGCGATACCCTGGACCGCCCAACACGTGTCGCGGAACGATGGTGAAGGCGAGACCGGTGGCGGCGGCGTCACCCATGAATGTGCGCCGGCTTATCTGCTGAGTTGGCATGACCGAATTCCTCCCGGCCTGAAGGTCAGGCCGTAGTTTTCACGTCGGTTTGCGGCCGGAACATGGCCGCAAACAACAAGAGTATACCGCCCGCACCGGCGGCGGGAACGAGCCAGATGGTTCGCCAATCATGCGCCAGGGCTCCACCGGTGACGGTGTAGGCCTCGACCACCGCTCCGGAAAGCCACGCCCCGATGAAGAGACCGAGCCCGAGCGTGACGAAGGCGATGAACCCCTGGGCCGCGGCACGGATCCGGACGTCGGCTTGCTGATCGACGTAGATCTGCCCCGTGACGAAGAAAAAGTCGTAACAAATCCCGTGCAGCAGAATGCCGAGATACAGCATCCACGCGAGCCCTCCGACGTCTCCGAAAGCGAACAGTAGGTACCGCAGTGTCCACGCCAGCATGCCGACCAACAGGATTCGCTTGACCCCGAGCCGCACTAAAAACCACGGCATCAAGACCATGAAGACGATCTCCGACATCTGTCCCATGGTCATCTTCGTGGCCGGCTCCGCCATGCCCAGCTCGTTCAGGAAGAGGTTCGTGAATGCGTAGTAGAACTGCAACGGAATGGACAGCAGGAACGAGCCGATCACAAACACGGCGAAGGAGCGATCCTTCATGAGCGACAGCGCATCGAGTCCCAGGACATCACGCGCCTTGATCGGGCCCGGCGACGGCCTCGGCGGCGTATGCGGGAGAAAGAGGCAATAGAGCCCCATGGCCAACGACGCGCCGGCAGCGATGCGCATGGGAATGGCTGTGGCCTCGAGCCCGAGCCGTCCCACGAGGATGCCAGCCACGATCCAGCCGATTGTGCCCAACACCCGCACCCGGGGAAACTCCCGTGCCGAATCCTGCAGATGATGGAACGACAGCGAGTTCGTGAGCGCCAGCGTCGGCATGTACAGCAGCGCGTAGGCGATCACCAGGAGATAGAAGCGGCCGAAGGAATCGAAGGTCGAGGCGACATACAGCACGACACCGCCCAGCACATGCAAGGACGCCAAGATCCGCTCGGTCGCAAAGAAGCGATCGGCCACCATACCCACGAAAAAGGGCGAGATCATCGCCGCAATCGCCGTCGTGCCGTACGCCAGGCCTATCTCGCCTCCATCGAACTCGAGTGTCTGACCCAAATAGGTGCCCAGCGTGACCCACCACGCTCCCCAGATGAAATACTGGAGGAACATCATGACGGCCAGCTTGACGTGGATGGCGCTCACGGCAGCCGCAGGATCTTGATGTTCCTATAGGCGACCCAGTCGCCGTGATCCTGGAGCGCGATGTGGCCCGCCGGCACCCGGCCATAGAACGGCAGGGTGTCGAACTTTGTGGCCGCCACCATCTCCTCCCATTCCGGCGTCCCCAGGTCGTACTCGACCACCTTCACGCCGTTGAGCCAGTGCTCGACGTGGTGTTGCTGCACGACGAGTCGGACCGCGTTCCATGACCCCGCAGGGTGCACCGCGTCTTCCATGGGCGCGTGGAGTCCATAGTTCGAGCCGGCGGAGGTCGCGGGTACGCGGCCGTCAGGATGGCGCTCGTTGTCGAGAATCTGCAACTCGGGCCCGCTCTTCCACACCCGATCGGCCTCTTCGGTCACGCGAAAGAGAACGCCGCTGTTGCCTCCTTCCTCGACCTTCCACTCCAAGGTCAGCTCGAAGTCACCGAACTGTTCGGTGGTAATGATGTCGCCGCCGCCGCCCACGCGGGTGAGAGCCCCGTCGCTCGCTTGCCACCCGTCAGGCGCATCATCGAGGCGAAAGCCGCGCCACCCATTGGTGGTGGTCCCATCGAACAGGAGCTGCCATCCCGCGGCGCGCTCCGCGGCTGTCAGGGTGTTGTGTTCCTGCTGTCCGGCGACGGCATCGCCGCCGCCCACACACGCCGCGGCCACCAGTGCGGCCGCACTACACGCTGCGAAACGACGATGCCCCAAGCTCCGGTTCATAGGCGCGGGATCTGCGATTGTGAAAGAAGTTCGGAGCTAGAATACGGCGGGCTGAAGCCCGGCGGAAGGCTGCCTCGTCCTTACGATTCGAGATCGAGGAGATGCTGCTTGCGCCACAACCAGCCCCCGTACCCGCACAGGCTCCCATTGGAGCGCACCACGCGATGACACGGGATGAGAATCGCTGTCGCGATTGTGAAATGCGTCGAACATCTCGCGAGCCGGGGGTAGAGCGGTCTTGGTCATCCATGAATCTACCGGCCGCGTTCTCGGGTTCCAGCGAAATCCGAACACCGAATCCCGTCGCGAGGAACGGTTTCAGACTGCGACGCCACGGGCTGGCTCGTTTGCTGGCATCGGGGCCCCGCGAGACGTACCTTGGCAGCCTCCCCTTCGGTGGAGTGGCAAGATGCCGTTGTCGATGCGCTGTGTGAGCTGTCAAGCCAAGGCCGTTCCGAAGACCTACCCACGCTCCACGCTATCCCTCGAGGTTTCCATCTGGTGCGTCGCCATCGTCATTGGGCTCGTGGCCGGACTCCTGTCCACCACAAAGGCCTCGTCGGCTCCCCCGGTCACGCTCGAGGTGGAAAGCCTCATGTTGTCATCGCTCTCCGGAATTTCACCGGCCGAGGCCGAAGAAGAGGAACCGGCACCAACAGCGAACATCACCACGACCAATGTCGTGGTGGAGGTTGCCGCCTGGTTCTCGAAGCTGTCCTTCCGGTTCCTGGCTACCGCATGGTGGGCCGTCATCATCCCGGTAATCTTCTCGCTGTGGAGACAGTTCTCCAAGTACGAGGGTTGCCGCCAGTGCCGCAGTCGGGAGTTGGTACCGATCGAACCGCTGGTGTAGTCCGCCCTTCCCCTCCCCCTCTTGCCCCCGATAGATGCGGGATGCGGGGATTGTGACGTAGAGCCGTTGCGCGTTCGGACCGAATCCCCTAGCTATGGCACACTTCATTGCCTGAATGGAGGGGTATGAAGCAGTTCCTCATTGTGCTTGCGGTCCTGGTGCTCATCGGCGCAGCCGTCACGGGGACCTCCTACGCCGCCGGCAGCAAGGCGATAGCCGAGTTCGTAGGTAGCGAACAGGCCGAGGAGGCGCTCGGCCACCGGAAGGTGCGGTTCGCGCTGTTGGGCGTCGCGGAGCTGCCCGATTCCCCGCGCGTGTGGGTCTTTCACTACCCGTCGACCGATTTGGTGCGGCTCCTCGAGGTGACCATCTACGTGACCCCGAAAGGCAAGATCCTCAGCACCGATCCTCACAACCTCGAACAGCGGTTGCTGGGCTACCGCAGCGCCGATTCCGCCCGCTGAGCACCTGGCCACGTGGTGAAGGCGATGTTCACCGGCAAATGAGTTCGTTCCTGGGATCTCTGTCTCCCGTCCGGCTCACGACGTAGGTCTGCGTCAGCACCCAGTTCAACTCCTCGGCTTCCCTCGCCACGACCAGCGTGCGCAATCCTCCGTCGATCAGCACGCCCGTGATGGCCGGCCGAAACTCCACCGTGACGTCGAGACACCCGTTCGGTGGCCGCACCTCGGCGGTGATCCTCCTGACCGGCAGGATCGTCCGAGACGAGAAAATCTGGTATCCGTCCTTGATCTGGGGTTCCCCCCGGCTTTGAGTCCTGGACGTGAAACGGCCGAGCATCGAAAGGGCGCCCTCTCCTTCGATCGAGGACATGCCCACCCGCAAG
This sequence comes from Gemmatimonadota bacterium, assembly GCA_027294455.1. Lineage (GTDB taxonomy): Bacteria > Gemmatimonadota > Gemmatimonadetes > Gemmatimonadales > GWC2-71-9 > B3T1B10. The sequence goes on along the minus strand of JAPULZ010000120.1, from coordinate 9,480 downwards.
CCACGCCAACTGCGATCCGGAGTGCGGAGCGTGAGCGCATAGACCTCACCGTTCATCGCATCAGCCACCAAGTCCAGGCTGTAGACATAGCGCTCCAGGTTGGCCTGGGTGGGATGGGGTCTCGGCGTCCGGGTTCCGAGGATGGAGAACATGATGTCCAGCCGTGTTCCGGGCTCGACGGCCAGCGGCAGCACCTCACCGCTCGCGGCGGGCGGATCCGCTTGCGCCAGGAAGTCCGGGGCGCCGATCCGGCGAATCATCACGATCACGAAGATGAACCCCGCCACCACCGCCAGCGTGGCCCACCCCGGCCGAGCTTTGGCCTGGCCCTTGATCCACCGGCCAATCCGCCGAAATGGGTCAGTGAGCCAGGCGGTTGCGGCGTTGAGCTGCCCTTCGATGGAGCGCACGAGACTGCCCGAACCAGCGCCGGCCCCCGCGTGGCCAAATCCCTCGAGCTCGACCGGCTGGTCCGTCGTTCCCGACCGGGTCCATGCCGCCGACGCCGAGCCGTCGGTCCCGCCCAACTCCTCCGCCGCACACGCGGGACACCCCCGAGGGTTGTCCTCGTTGTAGGGGAGCTCGTGTTTGGGGCACCGCACCACCGCCATGGACGTCCCGCCTGATGTCTCGGTTCCGGTCTAGTTGAACGCCAGACCGCCAAAACTACCCTCTATGCGAGCCAGGGAAAGTCGTGCAAATCACAGAAAACGGGAGGGATCCGGCCGATTGGGCCCTCAGTACATGGCCCAGTTGTCGACCCAGGCGTTCGTGAGCGGTGCTAGACCCCTGTAGCGCGCCAGCGCGCGACTCACGTTACACGAGTTGTAATAAACGTACGTCGGCCGTTGTCGTATTTCCTGGTCGTCCGGACTCACACCGAGGAGCCGGTTCAAGCCGGTGACGAGTAACCCTCGAACCACGGTGGAATCGATGGCAGACGCTTCCAATTCCTCCCCAACCAACACAACCCCGTCCCATTCGAAGTACTCGAAGCTGCTGTCGTCACCTGTATCCAGCTCCCCCGTCACGATGAGCAGCCCGCTTCCCTTCACGTTCTTGACGTCGAATTCCACATCGTCGATGAGATAGCTCTGGAACGTGGTGTCACCATGGGGCATCAAGTCGAGGGAATAATAGTCGGGCTCGAAATCCCCCGCGATGATCTCCTGCCAGAGGATTCCCGTCGCCTCGGCGACCTCCATCTGACTTCCAAACTCCACCACGCCCCGGGGCGATCCGTCAGGGTTGAACGCCGAGAAGGAGGTGCCATTCTGGGATCGCACGCCGGGAATGGACACCGCGGCACCGCATTGGTCGTCGCCGTAGACCCAAAGACTATCCAGGTCGTTCGAGTCGTCGTCGATCCGGATGCCGGTGAAGGCCGCCAGCGTGCGAAGACTTCCAGGATGCCACTGCGCGAAGCTGGCCACCGTGCGAAGCGCTAGAGGTACCGCGCCTTGCGATGGCTCGATGACGTATCCGGTGGAGCGGATGATAAAGGTCTGGTTGGCCATGGTGTCGATGGGCCTCTGCACCACCCTCGCCACCACCTCGGCAAACCCTCCGGTGAGGTTGATGCGGACCGAATCGCCGTCGGCCGGCCGGCTCGTCAGGGAACCCATGTAGTTCTGGAGTCCGCTCTGGGCGAGGGCGAGGGCAGTCACCGACGCCTCGCTGCTGGCCGCCATGCGGCGGTCGGCCGACACTCTGATAAACGCCGACGAGAGCATGGCGGTGAGCACCGCAAGGAGGAGGAGCATCAGGGGGATGGCGAAGCCCCGGTTGTGATCCCGGCCGTTTGAAGAAAACCGCATGTTTTTGGCTATCCCCGATTCGAGGACCGCTACCATCGAACATATCGGCCTCACCGCGACCCGGTGGTGGACCTGTACGGGATGTTTATGGCAAGAACCGGACCGAAGGACGGCGAAAAGCGGCTACCAGGGAGACGCTCAATACATGGCCCAGTTGTCGACCCAGGCGTTGGGGATAGGGACAAATCCCTTAAATCGCTCCATGGCCTTGGCGATGTTGCAGGAATCGTAGTACACGTAGACGGGCGCGTTGGCGAGCACGTTCGCATCCGGTGTCATCGCGAGCAACGTATTGAGTCCCGTGACGAGAAGCCCGCGGATCACCGTGGAATCCAACGCATCGGCGTCGAGGTCGTCTCCGATCAGCACGATCCCGTCCCATTCGAAGATGAGGTCGCTGCCGGTGTTGCCGGTATCGAGCTCGCCCGTGATGATGAGCAACCCACTCCCGCGGATGTTCACGGCGTCGTACTCGATCTCGTCGATCAGGTAGCTCTGAAACGTGGTATCGCCGGGGGGCATGGACGCGAGCGTAGTGTGGTCGGGGGTGAACCCCCCGCCAACGATTTCCGCCCAACGGATGCCCGTCGCCAAGCCGACGGCGTTAGTCGTGCTCAGCTCGACCACGTCCCGGGGCGTCATGTCGGGGTTGAAGTCCGAGAATGAGGTTCCATTCTGGGATCGGATGCCCGGAATGGCCGCGCTCATCCCGCACCGGTCGGCTCCGTATACCCAGAGGTCGTCCAGGGCGCTCGCAAGGGTGCTGATCCGCGTACCGGTGAAGGCTCCCAGTGTGCGCACCCCCCCCGATTGCCACACCGCGAACTCCGCCACCGTTCGCACCGCCAGAGGAACCGACCCCAGTGACGGCACGATGACGTAGCCCGTGGAGCGAATGATGAACGTCTGCGGCATCATCGTGTCCAACGGCTGCTGGAGCACCCGCGCGACGACTTCCGCGTAGCCGCCGTTGAGGTTGATGCGGACCGAATCACCGTCGGTCGGCCTGGCCGTCACCGAGTTCATATAGCTCTGCAACCCGCTCTGGGCGAGGGTGAGCGCCGTGATCGTGGCCTCGCTGCTGGCGGCCATCCTGCGGTCCGCCGACACCCGCAAGAACAGGGACGAGAGCATCACTGTGAGCACCGTAAGGAGCAGGAGCGTCATGGGGATGGCAATTCCCCGATTGTTGCGAATCCGATCGGCGAGCGTGTTCACTGTTGCGCGTTCAAGAAGAGGACGGTCGATCGCAGGTCGAACACCTCCGGATCGGTGCGGCCCTGCGGTATCACCACACTCGAGCCCAGGAGCCGGAGCTCCACACCCCGCAACGTGCCCAGCACCGCAGGCGCCGTATCCTGCACTGCGAGGTTCGAACCGATCAGAAAGGCAAAACCGGCTGCCGTGTCGAACGGGGCGATGAGTTCTTCGTTGGGTCCGGTGCCCGCCTGCCGCCAGAGCCCGGTGCGCCCCGGCAAGTCCACGGAGGGCGCGAAGCTGTACTGGACCAGTTCGTACAAGTAGAAGAGGGAACCGGCCGGCACGGGGTCGCCGCCGGTGATGGCGATGAGATCTCCCTCCGGCACGACCCGTACGCTGTCGGCGTCGTCACACGCCTGGATGGCCGTCGAGGTGGCCACGGTGATGCCGGTGATGAAGGTGTAGTTCCCCGCGATTCCCCGGTATCCAATGCCGCCCGCCGTGGCGGACGCGAACATCATGGAATCGGTGGGGACCAAGGACGCGATGCGATCACCCGCGTCCATGTTGCACGTCATGCCCCATGCGTACGGGATTCGCGCGGTGACCGATTTGGGATCGGCGGCGGTCAACCCTCCCGTGGAGATCATGCGCAGCTCCACCCCGACCGTGTGCATGGCCGCCCGCGCCGCCTGGCGTGCGTTCATCATCGCGTCGAGCTGCGTGACGTAGCGAGAGTTGTACACGAGCATGCGCGTGACGCTCGCGCCAAGGATGGCGAGGATCGTCATCGCGACGAGCAGTTCGATCAGCGAGAAGCCGTCGCGATCGTTCATTGGAAGGGGGACAGCAACAATCCCTGGTGTCGGAATACCACCAGCGTCTCTGGCAGGGAGACGAACTTCCCTTCCGGGACGACGACCACCTGAAGCTTGCGCAACGCCGCCGCCGTCTGCTGATAGCTCACGCAGTTCGAATACGACAGCACGCCGATCGTGTCGGCCGTGCACCCAGTCGATCCGGGTATCTCGTCCCAGGGCACGCTCTCCATCCAGGCCCCGGCGCGCTGGAGGGCCGTGGAACGATAGCTCGCCGACGTGGACGCATGGGTTTGACGGGCGACTTGATACATGAGCCCGGCCAGGGCGATGAGCCCCACGCTCATGATCGCGAGGGCGAACATGACTTCGATGAGGGACACACCTCGCTCCCCACGCGATCTACAAACCACGGAGGATCCGAATCTGACCGGCCCGGGTGAGCCGCACCCGGCGCTGATACCCGTTCAGGCCGAGGGTGAAGGTGACGGTTGCGCGGGCCACGCCATTGGGGAACAGATCGATCGTGGAGCTCGTCGCGGTGAGCTCGTCGAGCCTGAACTCCGAATTGGGACCCAACGTCCGGGTGCGGTAGATCGTGCCCGGGTTGTTGCGTTCGAAGATCTGATACTCCATCGGGGCAGGCATGCTGATCCGAATCGGGGTGCGGTGCTGCACCGCCAATGCCTGGGCGTTCTGGAGGTCGCTGGCGAGCACGTTCGCCGCCCCGTTGACCCGGGTCCGCTCCAGCATCGGGCTCGCCACGGGAATCACGATGGCCATCAACAGCGTCATCACCGTCATGACGGCCAAGAGCTCGACGAGGGAGTACCCTGCGTTTCCGGGGTGACGCGGCGAAGAAATGCGCATAGGCAACGGTAAGGCTGACGACACGAGCATGTGAGCGAGCAAATATGATACCCTGGGGCCGGCAGCCCAGCCCAGGGGGAGGGACCATAGTGGGACCTTCGGGGCCTGGAGGCAAGTCCATTTGTAGTCCTGGACTTACTCTGGACCGAGCCACCAGGAAGAACGGGGGATCCCGGGGTGCAGAAAACTGACAAAATGTCGATTTGCTCGCCGGTTCGCTGGCGTCGTCCGGCGTTTCTCCCGGGTGGCCTACTCCGCTCTCAGGGCATCGGTGGGGTTCACGCGACTGGCGCGCCTGGCCGGCAGATAGGCGGCCACCATGGCCACCCCAATCAGCACGAGGGGGACGGCCACGAAGGTGGGCAAGTCGGTGCCCGACACCCCCACGAGGAACCCCTCGAGGACCCGGGTGACGGCCAGCGCCACCACCACGCCGATGGCCCCCCCAACGAGCACGAGGCCCAACCCACCGCGCATCACCAGCCGCACGACCTCGGGCGCCTGGGCACCCAAGGAGATCCGAATGCCCATCTCCCTGGTCCGACGCGCCACACCGTAGCTGACGACACCGTAGAGGCCCACGCAGGCCAGGACCAGAGCCAGAGCCGCGAACACCAGCAGGAACAAGGCGGCCATCCGGGGCAGGTAGTACATGACCCCCAGGTGGTCCGCCATGGTATAGGCCTGCGCCACGAAGAGATTGGGGTCGATGCCGAAAGCCACCGCACGCAGTCCGTCCAGCAGCTCGTGGGCCGGCGCGGCGCCCTTGACCACAAGACGCATCAATGATGGCGCTTGCTGCTCGATGGGCAGATAGAGGTACCGGCGGGGGGCTTCATTGAGACTGCGGATCTTGGCACTGGAGGCCACCCCGACCACCACGATGTCCTCCCCACCCCGCCGGATCACCCGGCCGATGGGATCCTCACCCGGCCAGAACCGTGCGACCGCCGGTGCGCTAAGGATGGCCACACGCTGGGACCCCTCCCGGTCCGTCCCGGTGAACGCCCGCCCCTGCTCGATGCCGATCCCCAGCGTTGCGAAGTACGCCGGCGATACCCACGCCACGTCCAGATTGAATCGCGTCCCGCCGGTTGAGGTCTCCACACCGGGCACCTCCACCCCGGTGTTGCTTATCCCCAGCGCCAGTGGCAAGCGAGTGGTCACGGCCACCTGCCTCGCCCCGGGAATGCCCTGGGCTCCCTCGAGCAAGCGGCGGTAGAGGATCGGCCATTCCTCCTCCTCGTATCCACTGCCCCGGGCGTCCACCGTGAGTATCGCGGCGGGATCGGTGGAAAACCCCACGTCCACGTCCAGCGCGCGCTGGAAGCTTCGGATGAAGAGCCCTGCCCCAACCAGGAGCAGGAGGGACATGGCCATCTGGGCCACGATGAGCCCGTTTCGCAGATTGAACCGCCGCGTGGGCCCCACTACCGCGCCGGCCTCGTCCCGAAGCGTCCGAGCCAAATCGGGCCGCGTAGACTGGAGGGCTGGTGCGAGACCGAAGAGCACGCCGGCCACGATGGCCACGGCCATCGTGTATCCCAGCACCCGGACGTCGAGACTCACGTCCAGATTGATGGGAAACGGCAGCGGGGGCTCGAGCCCCACCAGCAACCGCACCACCCAGACCGCCAGGACCAGCCCGGCCACGCCGCCCAGCGCTCCGAGCAGGAGCGCCTCCGTGAGCAGTTGTCCCACCAGGGTGGCGCGCGTCGCGCCAAGGGCCAACCGCACGGCAATCTCCTTGCGCCGATCGGTGGCGCGGGCCAGCAGAAACCCCGCGAGATTCGTGCAGGTGATGAGCAGCACGACCGCCACCACCGTGAGCAGCAACGACGCGATCGCCGAGAGCGGTCCATCCAGTCCCGCGTACGCCGTGATCTCGTCGTGCGACACCGCGGTGAACTCCCACCGGCGGTTCGTGCGCCCTCTCTCCTCGTCGATGCGGGCGGCGAGCGTGCTGAGGGCGGCCTCGACCTGGCCGATAGTCACCCCCGGCCGCAAGCGAGCCACGCCGGCAAGGTTGTTGGCGTCACGGCCGCTGGGGAAGAGATGATTCTCCATCATCATGGCCACCCAGAGATCGGGCTTGAACGCGGGCACCCGCCCGGGGAAGCTCTCCGACGCCACGCCCACGACATCGTACATGCGGCCGTTCAGGCGAATCGACCGTCCCACCACCGACGGGTCTCCCCCGAAACGGGTGGTCCAGTACCGGTGGGCGAGCACGATCACCGGATGCGTCTCGGGAGTGAGGTCTTCTCCGGGCACTAACCACCGCCCGAGGAACGGCTGCACCCCCAGCACCCCGAAGTAGTTCGCGCTCACGAGCATCCCCGCCACGACGTCACCCCCGACGCCCTCCCGGCCCACCTGGCCGGTGAACGGCTTGACGGCTGCGACGCCGGAGAACAGCTCCCCAGCGCCGGTGCGTAGATCCTCGATGTCGCGGTGACTGATGAGGAAAAAATCGTTGCCGGGATACAGACGCGAGATTTCGACCAGCCGCTGCGGCTCGGTGAGCTGCGGCTTCCGGAAGAATATGCCGTTGACGACGCTGAAGATCGCACTGTTGGCGCCCACACCCAGCGCCAACGTCAGCACGGCCACGGTGGCGAACCCCGGTCGCTTCCGCAGCGAACGGAGGGCAAACCTGACATTGTCGATCAACCGATCCATGCTCCAGGCCTTTCTCTTCCAGTGGTGACGTTCGTAGCTCAAGGTCCTGCCCGTGATCTTGCGAACCGTGGTGAGCAGGCGCGCCCACCCTAGAGTCACGCCTTCCACCAGCGGGTTGTATCGCTTCGCGGCGCGCTCGAGGTCGTCCAGAAATTCCTGGGCCGAGCCCGGCCGGCGGCGCACCTCCGTGGCCATCGATCGCTCCACGACCGCGGCCACGCCGAGCGGTACGCTCGGGACGACGTCCCGCACATTGGGAACCGCCGTCGTGAAGCGCTTGGAGACGATCTCCATCGTGGTGGAGCCCGTGAACGGCGGCCGCCCGGTCAGCATCTCGTAAATGACGCAGCCGAGGCTGTACGTGTCCGCCCGGCCGCCGATCTCGGTCTCGCCGCTCGCCTGCTCGGGGCTCACGTACGCCGGTGTGCCCGCCGACGAATCGACACCCACGCGGCGGCCCCATTCGCGGACCTCCGCGTGGAGCGCCCGGGAGATCCCAAAGTCGGCCACATAGGCGTGGTTGGGGGCGAGAAGGATGTTTGCCGGTTTGATGTCACAGTGGATGACCCGATTCTCGTGGGCGTACTGAAGGGCCGCGGCGATGTCGGCGGCGATGCGCACCGTCTCCTGAAACGACAGCCGGCCCTTGCTCTTGAGATATTCTTTGAGGGAGCCACCCCGGATGTGGGGCATGATGTAGAATGGGTATCCGGCGGCCTCTCCCGAATCGTGCAGCGACAGGATGTTGGGATGCTCCAGTCGCGAGGCGTAGCGAATCTCTTTCAAGAATTGCCGTGTCCCGATGCCGCTCACGGCCTCCGGCGAGATCACCTTGATGGCCACCTGCCGGCCGTGCTTCACGTCTCGGGCGAGGTATACCGTGCCCATCCCACCGTGCCCCAGCTCGTGGTCGATCAGATACCGGTCCACGATGGCGGCCTGAAAATTCGCACTGGTCTCGTGCGTCCATTCGTCGCCGGCCTCGACGTCAAACAGCTCGTCGAAGGGAATGCCGAGCCCGCCCAGCAGCTTCTCCCGCGTCTGGGGCGAGACGAAGGGGTGCTTCCCATTGAGGATCTCTGAAAAATGTCCCCGGGAGAATCCGAGCTTCTGGGCCCAATGGTTTTGGCTGAGATGGCTCTGGGACAGCGCCCGGATCAGGCGTTCCCGCTTCAACTTCACTCGCACCGGCGGCCACTCCGACAGAAGATGTGTTCGTTACGAGAATAATGCAGGAAAGGTTGCAGGATTCCAGCCGTTGCGGGGGAAAAGTGTTCGTGATCGTTCGATGGGTGGCGCCGGATCGCCCGGGGCTCGTGTGGGGGATGGTGAATCCCCGTGACGTCGCTCACTGACAGCCGGGCCGGTGCCGTCGATATTGCTAGCTCCTAATCTCAAATCGGTGTTGTCTCGCTCTAGAGTGGTGCCCACGGCGGCCCCGGCCGTTCCGTAGCACGGTACTCTCGGCCTGTTTCGAGGCGGACTCACTGAAAACTGAGACAACACTGCTGTAGCAACCGCTCAAGAGGAGAAGAATCCATGAAGGCACTGCGCACGTTGACGGCAGCGATGCTGACCGTCGCCGTTATCGGCTGTAGCGACGCCACCACGGTCGAGGATGTGGCCGATCTGGTGGGTACCTGGAACGCCGCGAGCTTCCTGTTCGTCAGCGACGCCGACCCGAACGTAACCTTCGAGCTGATTGCCGAAGGCGGAAGCTTTACGCTCGTGATCGCCGCGGACGGCAGCTACACCGGTAACTTCGCCATGGGCACCGAAGTGGAAACGTTCTCCGGGACCATCACCATCTCCGGTAGCAACCTCGTCATCACCGACGACCTTGATCCCGAGGACACGAGCACGGTCGCGTTCGAGCTCAACGGCAACACGCTGACGATGACGGACAGTGACGAGAGCTTTGATTTCGACGACGACGGCGTGGAAGAGGACGCCGATTCGGTGATGGTCCTCGAAAGGCAGTAGGCCAAGGGTAGTCTACGAGGGTTCACCTCGACAAAACCCCGAGTGCTATGATGGCGCTCGGGGCTCTTTCTTGGCCCACACCTCGATCCCCTGCTTGGTATCCTGCACCA
>JAPULZ010000012.1 GCA_027294455.1 Gemmatimonadota bacterium | reverse complement strand
GGTGCTCTCCCTCGGCACCCCTCCCGGCTCCCATGGCGGAATGGGCCGGAGCATGCGGCCTGGTGATCGCCAGAGCTGCTCGTACACGGGCCTTGGCACCCTGCACAACACGCTTGTGGCCGAGGGATCGCCGGAGGCCGATGCCTGGATACAGAAAAGGAACGCACGCCTTGGCGTTTCGCGCTAAATAAAAAGACCAGCACGCCCGGCTTGCAGAGCAAAGCCGGGCGTGCTGGTCATCTTCCCAAATCAACAGGCCTCTTGGCCACACCGCCTCAAGGTGAGTTGCCTTCACGCTCCCGGATCTGCGTGCCCATCACCACATTGATAAGGCCGTAGCTGTGCTCGTGACAGGCGAACTCGTAGAACGTACCCGGATCGACTCTGGGCAACAGCGTATCGATGCTCCAGGGACGCGTCCAGGTATTCGGATCGGTGACGGTGTATTCGTAGCGGACCGTATTCGGGCCGACCCGTGTGAAACGTTCCGTCACGCGCAGCGCGTCGGTCGATCCCAGAAAATTCGTCCCCGGGGTCTTGTCGATGAAGTTCGCGGTCTCCACGACCAACGTGTCGCCGTCCCAGCGGCCGCGGGGGTCACCGAGCCAATGCCGGACGTGTGACGGCAGAGCCGGCCGGCCGTCCAGCGGGATGATGCGCACATCGTTGTTCGACTGCGTCATGATCGTCACGTAGCCCGGGCTCTGGAAAAAGAGCACCTCCGCAGTGACGCCTGCCGCTCTCGCGGCCGAATCCGCTCCGGGATTACCGCCCCGGACGAGCGGCACGGCCCCGAGCCCCTGGACGCACCGCGTGTACAGGTTGCCGAAGGTCCGTACGCTGATCGACGGGTTCCGCTCCCTCGCCGCGGCGGCCACGGCCGCGCGCCGTTCCTGCGCCTCGGGCGTCAACGGGGGCAGCCGTCCATTGTCAGGATCGACGATGAGCGAGGTGCGCAGGTTCGGCCGGGCGCCCGACTGCCACGCCTCCATGCCGAATTCTTTCCAGTCGTAGTGCATAGTCCGCGTATCAACCGTCGCGTCGGCATCCGCCGCACTCTTGAACTCGGCGAAGGCTTCCTCTTCGGTGTAGAACGCCTTCGCTCCCAGCTCCTCGGGACGCTCCAACGGCGTGTACGTCGCGGTCATCCACAACCCGCGCAAGTCGGGGTCGCCCCAGGAGGTGCGCGGTGCCTGCCACTCTTCCAGCGCCGCCTCGGCTCTTGCCGCTTCGGCGGCCGCGTTGACCGCGGCCTCGGTATCGCCCCGAGTGATCGTCGAGGGCGCCTGCGCCACCACCACCGCCATCGATACGACGCCCACGATTAGGAGCATCAGCGCGATTGATAGCCGATGAACCCGAATACGCATGTGCATTGCCTCCTCAGTCACCACCCCTATCGAGCCGGCGGATTGTAGAGCCCCAGCGGCGTATACATTATCTCTTCCACGAATGGCACACAGTTGAATTCCATCAGTTGAACGTTCGGCTCCAGACGCCGGTAAATCGGGAAGCTGATCGTCCACGGCTCGGTGTAGACGTTCGGGTCTTCGATCGTGGCTTCGTACATCAGGTGGTTCGGACCCATGGGCGTCCAGCGCTCCACGACATGGAGCGCGTCGGTCGCGAAATTTCCGGCCCGGTCGAACCAGGCGAGGCCGTTGAAGCCTGTCACGTCCACCACCAGGGTATCGCCCTCCCAGCGGCCATTCGACCATCCCATCCAGGAGCCAGCCGGCGCCTCCTCATTCGAGGCGAGGTTGACCAATCGATGGGCGCCTTTGTATTCGTAGGTAATCAGGATCTGCTCGCTATTCTGAAAGATCTGAAAGGGAAACGGCATGTAATTCGCGCGCGGCACACCCGGCCGGTAACACTGGAGCTCCGGATCGCCGGTGTCAAAGCGGCGCGGGTCGTTGGTGGGCATGACGACCATCCGGTTCTCTAGGTTTTCCTGTTTCTCAGCCAGCGCCTCCAGCGTGTACGGAATCGTGCCGCCTTCGACGATCCCCATGCCCCCGGGCTGGGCGCCCCATGCGCCCATGACCCCGGGGTGGGGGCCCGCTTCGGCCTGATGCGTCTCGATGTCCCAGTTGGCGGTCGTGACGGCCTGCCAGATCCCATTCAAGTCGGGGTTGCCGTCTTCCGCCCGCGCGACACCCGGCTCCTGGCCCTGCCCCCCCGCACACCCCAGTACCGCCACGGCCACGAGCGCCGAACCCGCGACCAACGTTTTCCATCCGATGCGCATACGTCCCTCTGCCTCTCCAAATGCCCGGCCGCTTTCGCGACGCCCGCGATCGGATTGAATGGTATTGAAAGAGATAGGGGGCAGGGTTTTCTCCCTGCCCCCTTCGGTTCAGAAATCGAACTGCGCGCTGACCTTGACGAGACGGCCGCCCACTACCCGGGCCGACGCCACCGAACATCGTGTCAATCGGTGATACGAAGTAGCCTCACGAGGTTTCCCCCCAGGATGGCTTCCTTGTCGGCGTCGGTGAGGAACGCCGCGTTGAGGATGAAATCCACGCCCACGGGCCAGTCGAAGGGAAAGTCCGTCCCGTAGACGATCTGACTGACGCCGACTTCGGCCACCAGGTGTCGCAGCCCTTCCTCGCGGAAGATCA
>JAPULZ010000119.1 GCA_027294455.1 Gemmatimonadota bacterium | reverse complement strand
ATACGGTGGACACCATTGGGCGGGACGTGCTGAATGCCCCGCTCCACATCCAGGCCCTCAACGGGCACTGGTACGTCTCCGACATCTTAGATGGCCGTCCGCACGTTGCCGTACTCACCCCGGATGGCGAGGTCGAGTCGTATCGCGACGTCAGTATGATCACGTCGACACCTCACCAATTTGCCGTGTTGCCGGACGACCGGATCGTCCTGGAGTCCAGAGACGGCAGGCTTGTCGCACTGCAAGGAGACAGCATAGCCACCTTTGCTCTTGCGGAAGCCGGCGCTCGGCCCAGCCTCTTGGCGGGTGTGGCCGGGGGCGTGCTTTATGCGGTGCCGCTCGTGCACATGACGCTCTACAATCAGTTCGGTCACATACGCTGGCGGATTCCATGGTATTGGGCCGAAACCGCGTACTTCACCGATATCGCCGTAGACCGTCAGGGGCGCATTCACATCATCGCCGGCGTCCCGGCCGATCAAACGTTCATTGTGTACACGCTGGGCCGAAACGACGGAGAAGTGATTCGGTGGTCGGGACCGGGTCCCTATGCGACGTTCACGATACAACGCAATGGGAGTTTCCGACCCGACAGTGCGGCGAACTGGATTGGGGGTGGCAGTTAGGGAGGAGGGAAGCTAGTACTTCAACCCGACAGCTTCCCCGAAATCCTTCAGGATTTTCGCTTGCTTTTCCGTGAGCTTCTCCGGAATAGTCACATCAATCTCCACGAATTGATCTCCCCTCCTGCCGTTCTTTTCGATGCCCATTCCCTTTAGGCGAAACTTGCGGCCGGGCTGGGTACCTGGCGGGATACGCAAGGCGACGCGTTTACCGTCGATTGTTCGCACCCGAATCTTCGTGCCGAGTGCCGCACCAACAACGTTGATGGGCACGGTGCAAATCAGGTCGCTTCCCTCACGACGGAAGAAGCGATCTGGCTCCACCGCAAACGTGACGACGAGATCTCCCGGCTTCCCACCCGTCGGATGCCGCTGCCCCTGCCCTTTCAGCCTGACTTTGCTACCGGAATCCGTTCCGGGCGGAATCGTCACCATAAGGCGCTTGTTGACATCGACTTCGCCGCCCCCACCGCACTTTCCGCATAACTTGCTTGCCACGTTTCCGCGCCCCAGGCACCGCGGACAAGGACGGTTAACCGCAAAACCTCCCTGACCGAAACTCACGGTTCCGCGCCCCTTGCACTCGTCACACGTCGAGACCTTCGACCCGGGGGCCGCGCCTCCGCCGCCGCAGACGGGGCACGCCTCGGACACAGACACGCTCACCGGTATTTTTCCGCCGAGTGCCGCGATACGAAACGGCACCACGACCGTCATTTCAATCGGCTCGACAGAGACCTCTCTCTTGCCGCGACCGAATATAGACGAAAAGATGTCGCCGAGACCGCCCAATCCCCCCAGTCCACCAAAACCGAAGTCTTCGAACTTGGGACCGCCACCCGGGCCACCCCCACCTCGCGCACCCGTGAACGCCCCGAGCCTGCGCATCAGGTCGTACTTCTTGCGCTGCTCCGGGTCGCTCAGTACGGAGTATGCTTCCGACACCTCCTTGAAGCGCCCTGCGGAGCTCTTGTCGTCGGGATTGGCATCGGGATGGTACTGCTTGGCAAGTCGGCGGTACGCTTTCTTTATCTCGCTCTTTCCCGCCGACTCGCTGACGCCAAGTACGTGATAGTAGTCCTTCGATGTCGCCATCAGCCGGGCTCCTGGCTCCCCTCATTTTGCCACATCAACACCTGTACCATAGCCGGACGAATCAAGGCACCGCCAAATTTATAACCTGATTGCAGGATAGCCCCAACGGTGTGGTCCTCCTCCTCGGTTCCGGCGGGAAGCGAGCCAATCGCCTCGTGATGCTTCGGGTCGAATGCCTCACCTACACGACCCACCCGCTCCAACCCCGCACTCTCCAGCTCGCGAAGCAGCTTGCGCTCCACTAGTTCCACTCCCTTGATCACGTCCTCCACGCTGGCGCTGGCAGAGTCCAGTTGTAACACCCGCTCGAAGTCATCGAGGGCATCCAAAATGTTCGATACCACCTCCGCCTGGGCGCGCTGCCACATCTCCACCCGCTCCCTGGCGGTGCGCTTGCGGAAGTTCTCGTACTCCGCAGCAATACGAAGATAGCGATCTTGTAATTCGTCAAACTTGCTCTGGAGCTGCTCACCATCAGCCACCGCAGCGACTGCGGCTTCGACTTCGGCCTCGGCTTCGACTTCGGCTTCGGCCTCGACTTCGACTTCGGCCTCTGCACCGACGTTCGAGTCGTTCTCCTCGAAGGAGGGCGTTTTCGGTGCACTCTTTCGCCCGGAACGTTTCTTCCGTGGATTCATCCCCCCACCATGTAACACCGTTAGTATGATTTCTCGATTGAGCGACGGTCGTACTATAGTGGCAGAGCAATCTCCATACCAGCGTTACCGTCAAAATGGCAGGCCAGTTTCTGCCAATCCCAAATTCTCCTGAGAAGCCTCAGGAAAGCAGGCCGCGAACCAGGTTGAGCGCCGCTTGAGCACTGCGCTGCCTGATCCCTATCCGGTCCCCCGGCAGCCTGAGCGTGATGACTCGCCGTGCCTCGCCGGCACCAGCTGCAATGCACACCGTACCCACCGGCTTCTCCGGCGTACCTCCGGTCGGTCCGGCCACGCCCGTGATTGCCAGGGACGCGCTTGCCCCTAGCCGCCTAGCGACACCTTGGGCCATCGCCTCCGCCACCGGTTCGCTCACCGCCCCGGTCTCCTCCAGCAGTCGGCGCGGCACTCCGAGAACGTTTTCCTTTACCTTGTCGTCGTACGCCACGACACCACCCGCAAAGACAGCGGAGGAGCCGGGAATCGCCGTGAGACGCTCCCCTATGAGACCGCCGGTACACGATTCCGCTACGGCCAACCGATGGCTGCTCTCTGCCAGGACCTCGAGCACCACAGCCGCCAGGTCTTTGTCTCCCTCCGCGTAATACTGTTTCCCCAGAAGCGGCCGGACGAGGGCAACCGCTTCTTCCAGCCACCCGTCTACCTCAGGGGCGTTCGCATTCCATACGGTGAGGCGCAGGTCCACCCCATGAGTACCGGGTAGGTACGCCAACGTTGCCGGAGCTATGCGATTCTCCACCCCCTCCAGGAGGTCGGCGAGCGCGGATTCTGACATGCCGGTGGTCCGCAGCATCCGAGAACGGGTGGTGCGTTGCGACCCGGCACCCATCAGTTCTTTCAGGCGCGGTAGCAGCTCACCATGGAGCAGGCCCCGCATCTCCTGCGGTACGCCGGGCAACATCACGGCGATTCCCAGCGCGCCCTCCAGCCACAAGCCGGGGGCCGTACCCCATCGGTTCTTCATGGTCACGGCTCCCCGGGGCACCTCAGCTTGGGTACGGTTTTTTTCGGACATGGGATTGTGTCCCAGGCGGGCGAAGCGCCGGCGCAGCTTTTCCAGATACTCGGTGTCGAGTTCGAGGGGAGCGTGGAAGATGTCTGCTACGATCTTCTTGGTGATATCGTCGCTGGTCGGTCCCAGACCGCCCGTGGTCACGACGAAACCCGTGCGATTCAAGCCGTCCATTACGGCGCCGCGTATCGCGTCGCCGTCGTCGGGGACGGTAGTGGCCCGGGCTACGTGAACGCCGGCCGCAGTGAGCGCGGTCGCGAGTTCTGCAGCGTTGGTGTCGAGAGTGAAGCCAAGTAGGAGCTCGTTACCAATGGTGACGAGTTCAAGTTCCATCGCCCGAGCCCGGATGAGCAGAATAGGCACTCTGAAACAGCTTGCGATACCGATAGAAGTAGGAGAGGAGCGAAATCACGGTGAGCATGATGGCCACGCCGAGTGTCACCGCGACGGTGGCGCCGTGAAAGCGATCCCAGTACGCTGCCAACCACCCGGTTTCCCCGCCAAACTCGATCCGCATGTCGCGCCAG
>JAPULZ010000118.1 GCA_027294455.1 Gemmatimonadota bacterium | reverse complement strand
CGAACGACATGCATTTCTCCGGCTCGCTGCACAAGTACATCGGGTGGCAGCGGGCCGGGCGGGACGTGCGCATCGTCCGTGGGCAGGATTGGAACGTTACGCTCGCCGCCATGGACGCGGCCATGGATTCCAACACGGGACTCGTCGCCGTCACCCTCGTGTCCAACATCAACTGCCGGATCGAGCCGGTGCGGGAGCTGGCCGAGATCGCCCACGCCCGGGGGGCGCTGCTGTACGCGGACATCATCCAGGGGGCGGGGACCGTCCCCATGGACATGCGCGCGCTGGGCATCGATTTCGCGGCCTGCTCGGGGTACAAGTGGCTCTACGGCGTACACGGCGTCGGCTTCCTCTATGTACGGGACGAGCTGCAGGGGACCGCGTTGATCGACAGCGTGTATCCCGGGCATGCGAACGCCAACTACGTGCCCTGGGTGGAGCGGCCCGATCCCGCCACGGGCGACTTCAGCTACGCGCCGCCCGTGGATGCGAGCCGCTACCAACCCGGTCACGTGAGCTATCTGGGATACTGTGGCGTGTACGAGGGGCTCAAGTTCATCCGACGCATCGGCGTCGAGGCGTCGTTGCAGCACTCAGTCCGTCTGGCCAAACGGTTGGGAGATGCCCTGGACCCCGACCGCTACGAGTGCATCACGCCCGAAGTGGACCGCTCGCCGATCATCACGTTCGTCGTGCGGGACCGTGCGGACCTTCGGGCTCGCCTTCGGGCGGCGAACATCACGGTTGCATTGAGCGGCAACCGCATCCGGGTCTCCCCGGCGGTGTTCAATACCGAGGAGGATGTCGACCGCCTGGTGGAGGCGTTGGCGTGATTCTTTCCCCGCGGGGGGTCCCACTGAAACCGACGCCTGCGTTCCAACGTCGGTGGGATGTCGCGAATCTCACTAGGGACGTCCGTCTCTCCTCCAAACTCAGGCGGTAACATGCAACTGCTCCTGCAGGATCTCCGCTACGCGATCCGTACGCTCGTCAAGGCCCCTGTATTCAGTGCCGTTGCCGTGCTCACTCTCGCCCTCGGTGTCGGCGCGAACAGCGCGATCTTCAGCGTCGTGAACGCCGTGGTGCTGAAGCCACTGCAGTACCGGGCGCCTCATGAGTTGATGTTCGTCACGACCGAGTTCCCGACGCTCGATTTGCGCGAATTCTGGTGGTCGGCGCCGGAATATCTCGAGTACCGGGAATGGAATCAGTCGTTCAGCAGCACCGGCGCCTACACTACGGGCGAGGTGAGCATCAACGACGGCGAAACGCCCATGCGGATCGCAGGGGCTTTCACGACCGCCGGTTTCTTCGAGACGCTGGGGGTTGAGGCGCGGATGGGCCGTGTCTTCACGCCGGAGGAGGACGGCCCCGGGGTGGATGGTGTGATGATGCTTTCGCACGCGCTGTGGCAACGGGCGTTCGGCTCCGACCCCGGCATCGTGGGTCGAGACCTGGAGGTAGACGGCAGGCAACGGACCGTGATCGGAGTCATGCCGCCGCAGTTCGACATCAACGACAACCGGGTCGAGGCCTGGATTCCCTTGGCCCTGGATCCGGCGAACCTCCCCGGGCGTTCCAGCCATTTTCTCTATGTCGTCGGCCGGTTGGAACGCGGCGTCTCTGGTGAGAAGGCCGCAGCCGAGCTCGGTACGCTGGTGGCCCAATGGGATGACCGGGTCGGTGGCGGTCACGCCCCGAACCCGGATTTCCACTTCCTCAGCATGAAGCCGCTACAGGAGGAAGTCATCGGTGAAGTGCGCCCGGCGCTATTGGTGCTGCTCGGAGCGGTGGGATTCGTCTTGCTCATAGCCTGCGCGAACGTGGGCAATCTGTTGCTCGCGAGAGCCGAGTCCCGGCAGAGAGAGATCGCCGTGCGGACCGCACTGGGCGCGGGACGTGCTCGGCTCATCCGGCAGTTTCTCACGGAGAGCATCGTCCTGTCGATGGTGGGAGGTGTGGTGGGTTTGATCGCCGGCACGGTGGGCGTCAGGCTCCTGCTCGCCACCAGTTCTGACAGCATCCCGCGCCTCAGCGAGGTGGGACTCGACGCGTCTGTGTTGCTGTTCACCATCCTCGTCTCCCTGGTGGCAGGCGTGCTCTTTGGGCTCGCCCCGGTGTTCCACCTCGCGCCCGGCAGCGTCGGCATGGCGTTGCGGGAGGGCGGGCAGCGTGCCACAGCAGGATCGGCCCGCTTGATCCTGCGCCGTTCGCTCGTGGTAGCCGAGTTGGCGTTGGCCGTGGTGCTGGTCGTGGGCGCTGGCTTGATGTTGCGGAGCTTTGCGTTGCTGCAACAAGTGGAGCCGGGGTTCCGCCCTGACGGCCTGCTCACGTTCCGCATATTCTTGCCGGCGGAGACGTATCCCGATGGCGCGCGCCAGTCCGCTTTTCTCAGCCAGTTGCATGATCGCTTGCGGGCGGTACCCGGCGTCACGAACGTGACCGCGATGAGTGGACTGCCTCCCAGACGCCGCATGAACGCCAACACGCTGCAGTTCGAAGGAATCGAACGAACGCCGGACGGTCCGCCGCAGATCGTCGATTTCTATCAGTACGTGACCGAGGACTACTTCGAGACCATGGATATCCCGCTGGTTGCGGGACGGTTGTTCGAGGCGCAGGACGCCGAGTCAACGCTCCCTGTCGTCCTCGTGAACGAGACGATGGCCGATACGTTCTGGCC
>JAPULZ010000117.1 GCA_027294455.1 Gemmatimonadota bacterium | reverse complement strand
CGAATTCGTCGACGGCGTCTTGATCGCACAGCAAATCGCAACCTGAGAAGGTGTCAAAGGCGTGCTCGAAGAGGGAGTCGTCTGCGGCGATTACTCCCGCAGCGCCACCCTCTGCGGAGACCGTGTGGCTGCGCATGGGATACACCTTGGAGACGACGGCAATGCGGAGGCGGGGGTCGGTTTCCGCGATGGCAATGGCCGCACGCAATCCTGCTCCGCCGCCCCCCACCAGTACTACGTCATGAGAAGCGGTCACGGCAGGACCCGGAACGAAGGTCTAGAAACTCTATTGCTCGCCAATGAGCTCGTCTTCCAGGACCTTACCGTCGTGGCGGACCACATTATGCGAAACGCTGCCGTCGTGATATTCGTGACGGATACTCCGGCAGCCGCCGTCATAGAACAGCTCGTCGCTGAGCACGCACTCCTCGTCCCAATCACGGAAGCGCTCTCCGTCTACGACCCGCCCACAAGAAGCCTCCTGATTCGTGAAGCGCGTGGTCGTGGTAGACATAGTCGACCCTCCTCCCGGTACGGTGGCGGCCAGAACGGCCGGAGGGCCTCGCAGCCCAAGTGGCCCACGCCTGCTCGATTATGCACGTCGCGCCGCGCAGTGGCAAGGATCGGGGGACCTCGAGCGTATAGCCGTCCCCCGTGCGGCGCGGCCGATGAAGCGACGATGTACGAAGTGATGGCGGAACGTATTCCTAGCTCGGAGTTATGGGACCACGGTCATGCCCGGCTAATTGCCGTAGCCGGCCCGGATCTGCTCCAGCCACGTGTCCAGCGTGCCGCGCGACAGCCACCGCCCCCGCACCATCACGCCATCATGGTCTCGAATGGCACGAACGTCACGCAGCGGATCGGCGGGAACGAGGATGAGGTCGGCCCGGAACCCGGGTATTACCTGCCCCATCTCGCCCGACACGCCCAGAGCGGCGGCGGCGTTCACCCTGGCAGCCTTTAGCACCTCGGAGGGCTCGAGGCCGGCCGCGACAATGCCATCCAGCTCGTCGTGAATCGAGAACCCCGGCAGCATCCACCCGAACCCGGCATCGGTCCCGACGAGCAGCCCCGCGCCGGCTCGGTCGACCTCCCGAATCATCAGCTCGTGATTGTCCCGCTCCCGTGACGCCGTCGAGCCAGTGAGCCCGTGGTGGAACCCGGACTCGAAGAACTCGCGGACCCCCGGCGCGATGAAGCCGAGCTCGTGCCCCGCCCGGATAGCGTCGCGCTCGTCGCGCGACAGCGCGTCCACGGTAATCGTCGGGGTGTGCCACAGGCCCACCGCGGCCGAGCGTGTCACCAACTCCCGGACACGCGACACATCGATCGTGCCGGCGGTGAACCCGCTGGACGCTGCGAGCTTGAGGCCAATGAAGTGCTCCGACGTTCGCTGATCCACGCTTTGGACGCGTTCGATGCCGACGCGGCCTGGTACATGGCCGACCAGCGGTATGCCGTGCAACGCCGCCTCGTCCACGATCGCCTCATACACGTCGGGAGCCAACAGATTGTAGACCTTGATGAAGTCGTACCCAGCTGCCGCGTACTCCGCCACGGTTTGGCGGGCCTCCGCGACGGTGGCGACGGGTGCCGTAGACTCTGCCCACGGCCCGCCGGGGCCATCCATGCCCGGACTGGCGATGAAGAGGTCCGGGCCCAAAAGCGCACCCGTGTCGATGGAGTCCCGCTCGTTGAGCATCGTTCGGAAACCCCACATGATCCGCACTGTGGTGACACCGTTCGCCAAATAGACCAGGTAATCGTTTCGGAGTTCCTCGAAGGTGTCCTCGGTTATGTGGACGTGCATGTCGGTAAGAGCCGGCATCAGGTATCGCCCGAACCCTTCGACCACGAAGGCGCCTCCCGGGATCGACACCGATGCGACAGGACCGACGGCCTCGATCGTCCCGTCACGTACCAGCACCGTCTGTCCTTCGAGCGAACGGTCGGTCTGGGTCGACACCACACGCACGTCCTTGAACGCCACTACTGGGGGTTGGGGATCGGGCGCGGGTTGATCGGGGAATTCGAGGAGGGGCCCCGTGCCGTCGCCGCATCCAACCAGACCTAGGACGCACCACAGCGCAAAGCGGTCGAATGCGACCACGGGGCGGATGTCGGGCGGCCTTGTCATGCTCATGGTGAATGCTCTCCGCCCGTCCAGGGGGACGGCAAAAAGAGAAGCCAATTCAAGCTGGCCGGCAAGTGGGCTGGCGGTCGCCGCTGCAATCCACTACGTATGGGCCGCACGCTCGTGAGGAGGAGAATGCCGCCAAGCATCTGGGTACGCCGGATTCCCAGCCTTCACTTTTTTGTCGTGTCTGCGCTGGTACTCTGGCTGGGCACCGGCGTGTCGGGAGCAGCAGCTCAAGAAGAAGGGCGGTGCGTGCTAGCCGAACGCTTTCTCATTGAGGAACTCATCATGGTGACGCGTATCGACCCGGACACGCTGGACGATTGGCGCACCGGTAGACGCCTCGCCGCGTGCCGCATCACCGGCGCCGGGGCACGGAGGACGACGCTCGCGGTGGCGGCCCGGGTCTTTTACGAGAAGGTTCGGGCGGCCGGTTGGACGAGAACGCCGGATCCAAGCGACTCACCCAACGAAGCCTCGCTGCGCTTCCGCTTCGGGGATACCGACTGCCTCTTCTCCGTCTACCAGGGGATCTTGCTCGGAACGGATGCGGAGATCGAGGTGACGAACGCCGTTGAGACACGGCCGGGCGAGGAGCTGTACCACGTTCTGGTGCTCTGTGTGCCGGCGATGGAGGCGCGGCAGAGCGACGCGACTAGCGACCGCATTAGGACGGATCAGGCGGTCAGTTCGTGCCCTGGCCCGGCGCCACGCGGCACGCGGATCTCCTCCACGAGCCGCTGCACATGGGGCGGCGGTGGCGGGGTGAAGAACGCCACGCCCACCGCCACCGCAAAGTTCACGATCATACCAACAGTCCCTATCCCCTCAGGCGAAATCCCAAGCCACCAATGCTCTGCGGTGTTGAGCTCTGGATGCATCAGCTTGAAATACACGATATAGGACGCCGTGAACCCGATGCCCGTGATCATTCCACTGATTGCCCCGTACTTGTTCATACCCTTGCTAAAGATGCCGAGGACGATGGCCGGGAAGAATGAGGCCGCTGCGAGACCGAATGCGAGCGCCACGACCTCGGCCACAAACCCGGGCGGGTGAATCCCGAAGTATCCCGCAACGATCACCGCCAATCCGGCGGAGATTCGCGCGGCGAGAAGTTCCCCTCGCTCGCTGATGTTGGGACGAATCGATTTCTTGAGGAGATCGTGCGCCACCGAGGTAGAAATCACGAGCAGGAGGCCGGCGGCGGTCGACAGCGCCGCCGCGAGGCCGCCCGCCGCCACGAGGCCCACGACCCACGCCGGCAGGTTCGCGATCTCAGGGTTTGCCAACACGATGATGTCGCGGTCGATGCTCAGCTCGTTCGGGATGGCCGACATGGGGCCCGTGTACTGAATCAGCCCGTCTCCGTTGAGATCCTCGAATTCGATCAACCCCGTCGCCTCCCAGTTGGTGAACCACGTCGGAACGTCCTCGTAGGGCGCATTCGAGACGGTGTTCAACAAGTTCGTGCGGGCGAACGCTGCCACCGCCGGTGCGGTGGTGTACAGGATCGCAATGAAGAGCAATGCCCAGCCCGCCGAGCTACGGGCCTGGGCGACTTTGGGAACCGTGTAGAATCGCACGATGACGTGCGGCAACCCGGCGGTACCAACCATCAACGCCGCGGTAATGAAGAAGACGTCGAGTGTGCTCTTCGCTCCGTCCGTATAGACCCCGAATCCCAGCTCTTGCGTAAGACCGTCGAGCCGGTCAAGGAGAAACGTCCCCGAGCCGTCGGTCAGGGTATCGCCGAAGCCCAGCTGGGGAATGGGATTACCGGTGAGGAGCAGCGAGATGAAAATCGCGGGCACGAGGTACGCGAAAATGAGCACGCAGTACTGAGCCACTTGCGTGTACGTGATCCCCTTCATCCCACCAAGCACCGCATAGAAGAACACGATGCCCATCCCGATGAACACGCCGGCGTTGATGTCGATCCCGAGAAAGCGAGAAAACACAATGCCGACCCCGCGCATCTGGCCGGCTACGTACGTAAACGATACGAACAACGCGCAGATTACCGCCACAATCCGCGCCACTTGCGAGTAGTACCGGTCTCCAACGAAATCCGGGACGGTGTACTTGCCGAACTTTCGCAGGTAGGGTGCCAGTAGCAGGGCCAACAACACGTATCCGCCGGTCCATCCCATCAGGTAGACCGAGCCGTCACGTCCCGTGAACGCGATGAGTCCAGCCATCGAGATGAACGAGGCCGCGCTCATCCAATCGGCCGCAGTCGCCATCCCGTTCACGACGGGAGGCACCTGAGCGGCCGCTACGTAAAACTCGTCCGTCGATCTGGCCCGCGACCATATGGCAACCCCGATGTAAACCACAAACGACAGTCCGACCATCACGAAGGTCCAGGCCTGGACGTTCACGGCGCTTCCTCCCGCTCGTCCACGTCGAACGATCGATCGAGGCGGTTCATCAAGCGCACATAGACGAAGATCAGGGCCACGAATACGTAGATGGAGCCCTGTTGTGCGAACCAGAAGCCCAGTTGGAATCCGGCGATCCGAATGCGATTGAGCTGCTCTACCAGCAGGATTCCGAATCCGTAGGAAACCACGAACCAGATCACGAGCAGAGAGCCGACGTACACGAGATTCCGTCTCCAATACTCACGGCGGTAACCGGCTCCGAGCCTATGCGGCTTCACTTCGAGTGTCGACATGGAACGAGACCGGATGATGAGTCGATTGGAGACTGAGGCGGCCGGGCCGACCGCCCCGCGAAACGACAAAAGAGAAACTGATTCTGGCCGGCTGGCAAGAGGTCAGAGAGCTTCAGTATCCACGCTGAAGGTCAACGACATTCAACATTCTATCGCCCGCGACATAACGGCGGAGGTTTTCGCGATAGAGAAGAAACTGATTGTCGCGATATCGGTTGGAGTAGTCCGAGACATGCGGCGTCATGATGACACGGGGCATGTCCCAGAGCTCGAAGTCCTGCTGAGGCAAGTCGTCGGCCGCAAATCCGGCGATGCTCCCCGACCTTAACGCGTCTTTCAAATCGTCCCAGTTCACGACCGGAAGCCTCACGATGCTGACGAAATAGGCGGTTTCCTTCATCGCGTCAAAGAACTGCGCGTCGAACATCTCCTGTGTGTCGGGGGTGTTCGGTACTGAGGCGAACACCACGTCGGCCTCACCGGCGAGGGCGTACATCTCATCCGAGAGGCCCACATAGTCCACGAAAGCCGGTCCGGAGGTGCTGCTGTTCCGAATCGCGATCACTCGCATGCCCAGGGCGTGGGCGAGTCGCCCCACTTCCGTCCCGAGACTACCGAGGCCGACGACCAACAATGTCAGATCCTGGAACTCCCTATCCAGGTTCTTGTCCTTCACCACGTCTGTCTGCGTTCGCCCCCATCCGTGGTTCCCCTGTCTCTCAGCGTGGATGTCCATACCGCCGATCAACGAGAGCATGAT
>JAPULZ010000116.1 GCA_027294455.1 Gemmatimonadota bacterium | reverse complement strand
TCACCTTCACGGAGTGACTTGAAGCCTTCTCCTTGAATGGCACTGTGGTGGACGAAGCAGTCCTTGCTACCGTCCTCGGGCGTGACAAAGCCAAAGCCCTTGCTGTCGTTGAACCACTTTACTGTTCCCTTGGTACGCATTACGTACTCCCTTGTGTTGACGTGGCCGGGGTGCGGGTAATGCCGTACCAACCGACTACACTTCCGCGGATAATGCCCCCGCGTTGGGCTGTCGCGCTACCGTGCGCGGCGTGAAATCTCACAAAAAAACGGGGCACCCGATCGTTGCAGGGTCCCCCGTCGACGTTCGAATGTGGTCGGCCCCCAAAAGGGAGCCTGCTTTCAAGGTGACCAACTATAACCGGCCCCGGACGCCGGGTCAACCTACGGGTTTGGCGATCGGTGGGTTGCCCTTGTTAGTCGGGGGCGCACCGCTCGCGGAGGGGTCAGGTCACGGGGCCGGTATTCGGGTGCGCAGTCCAGGCATCTCGGGCTCTGGCGGGAACGGCCGGCGAGGGGAGCAGCAGCGAGCCACTCGAACGTGTGGTCGATCTCTCCGAGTCCTCCCCTACCACCCCTTTACCGCCCCACCACTTCCTCGGCGGCGATGGACCATAGCGGCTCCGCCCGGAACATCACCCAGACGTTGCTCACCACGAGATGCCACACTGCGTCGCCGCTCGACGTAACCTCGAACACTTCGGTGGGCCCAGTCGAACCCACCAGTCCAGCGCTCATCCCGAACCCCACCAGCGTATTGCCGTTGGGCATTCTGCGTGCCGAGCCTACCGCGGAGGCAAAGTTGAGCGGCGTCGCCTTCCACTCCCACCGTTTCTCGGCTCGATCGCCTTCCAACTCGAACTCCACGGCCCGAGAAAGCTCACCTCCCTCGAGGCCGTTGTCGAACAGGAGGACCCGTCCTGGAGAAAGCTCCCGCGCCGTATGCTGGCCCGAGAATTGCTCGCCCGGGGGAACCGCGATCGTGGCATTGACGCCCCCGAGCCGCCACTCTATCTCCTGCCAGTCCGGGGTCAGCGAAATGATCTGATTCCAATAATGAATGCTGACCAGCACGTTGCCCCGGGGACCCTCCGACAGGGCGTTGGCGTGCATCCACTCGGTACCGAATCGGGGCCCCCGGTCGTCGGTCACCGAGAAATGGTCCCACGATGTCCAGCGTTTCACCGTGGCACCGGTTTCGGGCCACCATTCCCAAATGCCCTCGCCCTTGATTCGTGCGTCGGCAACTTGGCGCGTGTCGAACGCGAGAAAGAGTATGCTGTTGGCCGACGTCGCGATCACATCGTGATGTTGCTCCCGCTGGATCGTATCCTGGGGCAATTCATGCACGACGGTTCCCGTGGCAGTCACCTCCACCAAACCCCGCGCCTTGTCCATGAACACAAAATTGCCGTTCTCGCGGCGCGTCATGCCGAAGGGGAAGTCCTCGGTTCGCCAATACCAGACCACCTCGCCCGACGCATCGACAATGGCATAGCCCTGGAAGCCGTCCAACTGAAACAGATGAAGGAATACCAGAGGCACGGTGGGCACCCCCTCGGCCGCAAACCCTATCTCCGCCAGATCGGCTGGTAGGTCTTCTGTTTGAAAGGTGCCCCGATGCGCGGTACCCTCTATCTCATATTGGTAGGCGCGACCCGGCCGGAGTCGCGTCAGCGGAACGACGTGGATTTGCGCCTCCGCCGAGCTGACTCGAAGGTCGGGGGCCCCGTCGGTCGAATACCTGACGGCCAGAGGCGCTGGTCGCTCCAGAGTGATCTCGAGGGTGTGCGTGAGAGAGCCGGACTCGGCGCGCTCCACCAAGACGACCACCGGCGGCTCCACGTCGGCGACGGACGTGCATGCCGACAGCAGAAGGATCGGAATGAGTCCACCCCAGTGCCGCCGTTGTTTCCTGCCGGTCAACGGCATCGTGACGGCGCGCTCCCCGGACTGCAAACCAATGACTCCCTTCCGACGGCTCGGCTGCCGGACGGGCGGATCGTGCGGAGCCCCCGACCAGCAGCGAGAATATCGCAACCTTGACCCGCCTCACGGACTTCACACCACACGGAGCCGTCGCTTTTCACCGAATCGGATCGATCATACGACGCAACCCAGCGTCCCGATAGGGTCCCACTGACCGATAGACACCGGAGTAACGAATGCTGCAAGCCGTCACACCAGCCCAACAGCGGCGGCGGGGCGGCCCCCCCGCTCCATGGACTCTTCCCGTCCCGCCGGATACTTTCCCCCCGCAGCGTAAGCCACCAGCTACCAAGGAGGCCGTTCCATGAAACACCGTTTGAGTGCATTAGCTCTCTTCCCGCTCATTGCCGCCGCCTGCGCGCCCGCGGCGGATGTCGAGGCCGACAGGGCGGCGATCGAGGCCGTGCGTGAGGCCGAAGGTGCGGCCTTCGCCGCCGAGAACATCGACGCCGTGATGGTCGTCGTCACGGACGACATCGTGATGATGGCGCCAAACGAGCCGCTGGTGAGCGGACGGGATGCCGTACGGGAATGGGCGAACGAATTCACCGCCATGTTCTCCATCACGTTCCACTCGTACGAAACGGCCGAAATCGAGGTCGCGGGCGACCTGGCCTACGAACGCTTCACGGCACATTGGACCATTACGCCCAAAGACGGAGGCGACGCCGTCGAGGAGATCCTAAAAGGCATCCACATCTTTCGGCGCCAGGCGGATGGGTCGTGGAAGATCGCGCGGGACGTCTGGAACGTCGACGAGCCGTTGCCGGGGACGTAGCACCCAACTTCCCTTCCCCACGACGCAGAGGGGCAGAGATGCAGGGAGACGGGGGCACAGGGGCAGGGGAGGCAGGGGAGGCAGGGATGCAGAAGGGCACGGGGGCACAGGGGCAGTAGAGCAACGGAGACCCCTGCTCACACCCTACCTCCTACATCCTACCTCCTACTCGTACCTCAACGACTTCAACGGATCGATCCTCGCGGCGCGGCGTGCCGGCAAATAGGTCGCCAGCAGCGACACGCCGCCGAGCCCGAGGGAAACCACGCCGAACGTCACCACGTCGTGCGCGGCCAGTCCGAACAGCATGCTCTCGATGAACCGGGTGAGCCCGAGTGCTGCCAAAACGCCAATGCCCACACCGATCGCCGTGAGACCCAGTCCGGTGCTGAGAACCAGCTTCACGATGTTCCCCTGGTGGGCGCCGAGGGCCATGCGGATGCCGATCTCGCGCGTGCGGTCACCCACGGTGTACGCCATGACGCCGTAGATCCCCACGAC
>JAPULZ010000115.1 GCA_027294455.1 Gemmatimonadota bacterium | reverse complement strand
CTGTCTAGCCCAGGAGGTATTTCCGGTGCGGGCAAGATCGCTACCTGGGCGCGAATGATCAACTCGATCCGCGACGTCTGCGATGCGCCCCCGGGCATCTTGACGGCCGCAACCGCCCCGATGCCGCGTTGTTGGAACTTTCCCGACGTCACCTAGCAGACTTGCTCGGAAAGGAGCTGGGCGCCTGGCTCCGCGAGTTCACTGGAGCTGCCCGCGCGCGCAGCGCGAGTCGTTCTACCCCATCGGCCCCTGGTACACCTCGACGAAGCGCATGAGCGGATCGCGTGGGGTAGCGAGGTTGGCCTCGCGGCTCGTGCGGAGGCAGACCACCGTCGGGCCGTCGGCCGCCCTGGCCTGCTCGAGCGCCGGCACCAGCTCGTCACGCGTTTCCACGTAGAACCCCTTGCAGCCGAGGCCTTCGCCCACGATGTCCCAGCGGATCGTGCCCTGCTCGGTGCCGAAGGTGCGGCCGTAGTTCATCAGCTCGCCCGGCTCCTCCATCGTCCAGGAGCCTTCGGCGAAGACCACGGTCACGATCTTCAGGCCCTCACGCGCGGCCGACTGCATCTCCATGAAGTTGAAGCCGGCAGCGCCGTCACCGGTGGTGCAGACGACCTCGCGATCGGGGTTTGCGAGCTTTGCGCCCAGGGCCGAGGGAATCCCGGTGCCGAGCATGCCGAGCTCGAAGATGTTCATGTAGGAGCGTGGGCGTGTGGACGGCAGGAGCCAGTGCGCCCAGAGTGAGGTGTTGCCCCCGTCTGTCGCGTAGATGGCATCGGTGCCGAACACCTCGCCCACCGCTCGCAACGCGTGGGCAGGGTGGAGCCCCGGACCCTCGAAAGTCTCCACTGGCTGGAGCTGCTCGCGCCACCAACCCGCTTCGGCCTCGCGGTAGCGCGCCAGATCGGCTTCACGGTTGCGGCGGAGGCCGCGCTTTTCGAGCATGCGCACCAGACCCTCGAGGGCGCCCTTGGCGTCGCCAATCACGCCCAGCGCGAGGGGCCGCGTGACGCCCAGGTTCGTCGGATCGATGTCGATCTGCACGATCTTCTGCTCGGCCGGATCGCCCCAGTACTTGTCGTACGGGAGGTCGAGGTTGCCGAGCCGCGATCCCACCACCAGCACCACGTCCGCCTCGCGCCGTACCTGGTCGGCGCCTGCGCTGTAGGGATAGAACGCGTGATCGTGGTCGCGCGGCACGACCGCGCGGCCCGACATGGTGGAGATGACCGGGCAGTCGAGGATCGCCACCAGCTGAAGCAGGGCCTCGTTCGCACCCGCCCGGTCGACGCCCGAGCCCGCCAACACCGCAGTGCGTTCGCCCGACGCCAGAAGCTCGGCCACCTCCTCGAGCTGCGACTCCGAAGCTTGCGGCGGCCCGGAGCGGTACTGCTCCGGCGCGAGCACGGGAGCGGTCGCCTCGTCGCCAGTCGCTACCAGCACCGGTGCCGGGATCTCGAGCTGCACCGGGCCCGGGCGGCCGTTCCACATCTCGCGGAAGGCCAGGCGCGTCACCTCGGGGATCCTTCCCCACTCGAAGATCGGCCCGCCCCACTTCACGCTCGGGCCGAAGGCGTCGAGCTGGTCCTGGCCCTGGAAGGTCGAGGGCGGAGAGGGGTAGACGACGCCGAGCCGGTGCTGGGACGTGATGGCCACGAGCGGGACGCCCTCGTGGCGCGCCGTGATCACCCCCGGCAGCAGATTCGCCGACCCGGGCCCTGGGTTCCCCAACACCACGGACGCGGCGCCAGTCGTCTTGTAGACACCCTCGGCCATGTGCGCGCCCGCCGACTCGTGGCGCACCGGTACGAAGCGGATCTGGTGGCCCTCGAGGGCAGCCAGCAGCGGGTCGATCTCGGGACACGGGAGGCCGAAGACGAAGCGGATGTTCTCGGTGGCGAGGCAGCGGGCGAGCAGCTCGCCGCCAGTGATGTCGGGCATGGGGGTGCCTCCGGTGGGTGTAGGACTTCAGTATGGCATCAGAATCACGAAGCCCGCCCTCTCGACGCGAGGAATACTCGTCCGCCGCGGTGTACCGCGAGCGCGCCCCCTGACGCCGTTTACACGCCCCCTCGGAGCGTGATCCCCCCGGTCAACCTTGATCTCCTCCCTGGTGATGTTTCGGGCGTCGCCGGATTCAGTCAATCTGCAAGGACGCTGGCGATCGGGCTGGGCGAAATCGTGGCGGCGCTAGGCTAGGGGAGGCGGCGGGTCAATATCTCTACCCAGACCGCAACGGCCCCGAACATCGCCATAAAGAGTGCCTCCGTTGTGGCGCTGCAAGAGCCCATCGATTACTGGAACCAGAGGCGGAGCGAGAGGGTCCGCAATCCGTGAGCCAAGGTGAGAGTAGTGAGAGTCTGGTTTGTTGCATTCGTGGCTACCTTATTCTCGATCGAGGCGTGGGCTGGAGCGGATCCGCCGGAGTTCGTCCTTGAATGGGGATCAAACGGAACCGGCGATGGCCAGTTTGGCGGATCGCACGGGATCGAGGTCGACGCTGACGGCAACGTCTACGTGGCCGATACCGGCAACAACCGCATACAAAAGTTTACCAGCGACGGCGCCTTTCTCATGAAGTGGGGAACCGCCGGTAGCGGCCCCGGTCAGTTCAATCATCCTCATGGAATCGGCATTGGCCCCATGGGCAACCTCTACGTTGCGGAGACCGGCAACAATCGCGTTCAGAAATTCACGAGTGATGGAACGTTCATGACCATGTGGGGCTCGATTGGTGCAGGAGATGGTCAGTTTCAGCACAATCATGGTCTCGCAGTGGATAGCAACGGAAACGTCTTCGTCGCGGACCGGAACCAAAATCGGGTCCAGAAGTTCACCAGCGACGGAACGTTCACCTTGGCGTTCGGAACCACTGGAACCGGAGACGGGCAGTTCTCGGGCACGAACGGCGTGGCAGTCGACGGTGATGACAATGTGTTCGTTGGCGACAGCAGCCCGCGGATCCAGAAGTTTACGAACAACGGCGTATTCATCACTTCGTGGGGTTCTGCCGGCACCGGAGACGGACAGTTCAACTTCCCGCGAGGTCTATCAACCGATCAGATGGGGAACGTCTATGTGTGCGACCGGAACGCACCTCGCATGCAGAGGTTCACAGGGGCCGGAGTTTTCTTGACGAAATGGGGCTCCCTCGGCACCGGCGAGGGTCAGTTCAACCTTCCGTACGCAATAAGGGCAGGCAAAGATGGAATCGTTTACGTATCCGACTCG
>JAPULZ010000114.1 GCA_027294455.1 Gemmatimonadota bacterium | reverse complement strand
GGTTACGACGCTACCGCCCGTGAGGGTTTCCTCCTCGACCGATGGATCGATTTCGAAGTCATCAGGTACGGTGATCAGGGCATCTGAATCGGCGTCATAGATGATCGCGCCGGCAAAGAGTGGATTGGCTGATAGCTCGCTCAATGAGCAACGAGACGCCCTCATCCAATTTCTACCTTACCCACCGCGAATTGGATGAGGGCGTCTCGTTGCTCATTGAGCGAGCTGATGGTCGCCTGCCGACTCATGTACGCGAGAACCGCAATGGCCGAAGCCACCGAGACGACGAGCAGCCCAATGATCAAAAACAGCACTCGCTGTCGCATCAGATGATTGCCTCCGCGGGCCCCGAATTACTCGCGTTAGCTCAGAGACCGACGCCGATCATTACCTGAAAAACGTGATCCCACCGTCGCGTGACCTTTCGCTGCTGGGCGGCGATTGCTCTGGAACAACGTCTGTCCATTCTATTCCCTCGTGTCATGTGCTCAAACGACCATCTGTAAGGTTATCGACACGCGTACGTTCGAAATGAAGTAGCGGGGAAACCCCTCTCTTCCCAACCAGGGCTTCTGCGGCTCTAAGCGTATCAATGGGGGCGGACCGGCGCCGTGACCAAGCTCACGATCGAGGTGTCACAACGAATATTGAATATTGCGGATTGGATATTGGATATTGAGCCTAGAATCTCCCTATAATGGAGTCCCGCCGCGCCACGATGGCCCGCCGCCGGCGCTCTTCTTCTCGCTCCCTCAGCTTGCGGGCTTCCATCGCTCGCACGTTCCGTAGCCGCGACCCACTCCCGTCATGCACGTGAAACCCCGAATGCGGCCAGGCGAGCATGCCCTGCACCGTCTCGACATCCATGAGTTCCCGGCGCACGAACAGACGCAGCACCGCCCCTCGGAAGGCCTCGGTGAGTGTTGTGACATCGTGCAGCGGCTACGGCACGAAGGTGCCGTCCGCCCGGAATCCGCCATGTGACGAGCAGGTGTGAATGCGGGTGCCAGTTTGCCAGGGAGCCGTGGTGTGCCCAGGGAAATCAAAGCCCCGAACGCGCTGGGATGCTCGGGGCTCCGCGGTGTCCCGGTCGGGGCGTCGTTACCCGTTCAACTGGTCGATCACGGCCTGCGCGGCGTCGATGAGGGGCTGCCCCTCTTCGACCGTGAGGATGCCTCCGTTGATGAAGCCGCTGACTTGGTGGATGAACGCCTCTAAGAGCACGATCGCGTTGGGCCTGTCGTTGCTCACGCTCTTCCCGATGTTCGCCAGGATGGCCAAGAGTGCGGTGTCATTCCCGTCGTTCAGAACTCCGCTGGCGCCCAGCTCTGCCATGTGTTCGTTGAGTGCGCCAATCAGCTCCTCCAGGGTCGGTGGCGAGCAGAATTCCACGGTGTTCAACCAAAGGGCCTCGCTCTCACTGAAGAAACCCCTGCGACTCCGCCCCTGGGTCGGCAAATGTGCTGATATCCGAGTACACCACGACCGGGCCCGCGCCTGCGCTCAACGTGTGCCGCTCGATCACGGCCAGGGCGGCGTCGCCATGCTGGCTGACGGCCAACGACGTGGCCGGACCCAACTCCGTGAATACACCGGGGAAAAGCTGTTTAAACGTGGTGACCGTACCGAACGGTCCGTCGGTGACGGGACTCGCCGTTCGAAGCACCTGAACAGACACGGTACCTCCAACCGTGAAGTTGATCTCCATGCCGAAGGGGGCGATCAGGCTGTTGTTCGCATCGCCGGTCGTGGGGCCTCCGAAGCTGTCGTTGTTCGGTCCCAGAATCGCGCAACCGCCGCCGCCGACGAACTCCAGCAGCACTTGCTGCTCGACAGCAGAAAGCTTCTTGATATGTGATATGTTGCCCGTGGCCGAGAAGAGGATCACCATATCCGCGCCAGCCAGCGCGGCGGCGGTCAGTTCGAAAAACGGCATGATCGTCACGTTGCCATGCGTCTCCAAGGATGCGATGGCCTCGTCAACGAAGCTTCCGCCTCCAAGGGAGAACGCACCGCCCCTCGCCGCGTCGAACCCCGCGATGACGAGTGGCTTACCCCCATTCAGTTCCACGTCGGAAACGCTCGCGCTCAGCGATGCGGCCGGATCCGCAGGAACCATGTCAAGTGATGTCGGACCGCCACCCTGACATGCGGCGACGGCAAGCAGTGCGACCGCAATCCGTTTCATAGTAATCTCCGTTCTTGGTCGAGGCGTACCAACGCCGGCCGTGGACGGTGGGCCCGCCGCTGTTTTGGATGGAGTGAAACATGAAACCAGGTCCACGGCCACGCCAGAGTCGCCAGGGCGCCACCCTTGGGCCATGGGAGGAACGAAAACGGCCCCCGACGGTAATGCCGGAGGCCCCCTCCAAGGTCGCTGTGAGATTTGAGGTTTTGCCTACGATGCGTTTTCCCAGAGGTCACATTCAAGAAAATGTCTCACGCATTCTTGAACGGGTGTACCACCCTATTGACGGAGGGGCCCCTGGGGGGGCGCCCACAGTGCTGCACCGCACGGCGAGGTGTGTAAGAAAGTGTGTAATTTCAGATGCAGAAAGGGTGCGAATCCCTGGATTGAGGTTCGCACCCTTGGCGTGTAACTGCCGGTAGACTAGGCGATTATGCCAAACTCGCCTATCTTCGCGGGGGCTTGCAAAGCCGGTGCTCTCCCAGCTGAGCTACCGCCCCCAGGAGCGTGCAAACTAACCACTGCGTGCCCGTTTTGCCGCGCGGCAGCGGCTGCCCGACCCGAGAAGCCCGGAAACCTCCCTTCGTTTTTACCGTAGGGCGGTCAGGAAGGGGACACCATGGCGCTAGTGTGGGCGTGGCTCAAGCGAATTCTGGAGATCGGCCTCCTCGAGTTTCTGACGAAGCTCGGCTGGAAATGGCTGGGAGGCCTCATTCTGACCGTGGTCACGCTCGTGGCGATCGTGATCGTGCTCATCCTGGCGCTCATCGCCATACTGGTGTAGCGGCGATCGCGCTCCGACCTACTCCCTCCCGACGTCCCGAATGATCCCGTAGGTGTGAGGGTACGTCCCCCCATCGACGGGCCGCCCGAGAATCCACACCTTGGCCCCGACCTTCCCCCGCAGCCGCTCGGGGACCTCGATCAGCCGCACGGCCTCGTCCCCTTCCACCTCGAGCCATATCGCACCCTCGAGCAGGGTTAGAATCCCGACCAGCGGGCGCTCCCCCTCGATGGACCGTATCTGGTAACCCGCCACGTCGAACTCCCGCGGCGTCGCCGTCCTGACGCCCTCGACTGCCACCACGGCACCTGTCAGCTCGGCGAGCTCGGCGCGAAGCTCACCGACCAACGACACCGATTGCCCATTCGATAACCGCAATGTGACCATCACCATGGGGACGCTTCCGGAGAGCCCGACCTGGCCGACCAGGGTCTCCGGGGCCTGCCCATCCAACTGTCCGTATCCGCCCGTTCCGCTGCACGCGCCAATCGCGATGCAGCCGCCGATCCCCAAAACCATCGCCGCCTGCCGCATCACTGCACCCGTACCAGGAAGACCTGCATGAAGCCCGGGAGCTGTCCGTCCAGCCGGTCGCGCACCCGCACCGCGGTGGCGGGCCGGCTCGCACCGCTCAACAGGTAGTACGCCGCCGAGGAGCCCCGCACGTCCACCGTCTCGGTGAAGCTCGAGAACGTGATGTCGAACGGGACCAGTCGTGCCGACTCGAACAGATTGCCGCCCTCGTAGATATCCCGGAGATTCCAGCTCGGGAACCTTAGCCGCGCCGGCATGCCCCCGAATCGATCGTCCAAATAGAGGGTGGCGGCCCATTCGGCCATCAGCGGGTCCAGCGGTTCACCGAGTACGTCCTCCAGGTTGGCGAGGCCGGTGATGTTGTTGTTGACGATGGCTCTTTGGATCGCCTTTTCGCCGCCCACATAGGACGGCCCTAGCTGATCGTTCACCCAACGCAAGAGCGACCACGTCACGCCGTACCAGAGCGGCCGGCCGCGGCATGGGTCCGGATCCGATCTGAGCCAACTGCACTCGTGCGGGGCGCCTGAGATCCTGGAACTCGCCGACTGGCTGTTGGCGCCGAAGTAGAACGCGATGTCGGATAGCCCAGCGATGTACCAGTCGTGGTCGTCGGCGTCGTCGCTATTGAAGGCGCGGACGAAACCGTAATTCATCAGCGACGCCTGCCCGAGCGCGGCGTGGCCCGCGACCTCCTCCGCCAATGTCGCCTGGCCCTCGGCCATGTAAGACGACATGAACGGCTCTTGGTTCACGACGAACCGCCGGCCCACCTGGATGACGTGGGTGAACTCGTGGGCGATGAGCGGTAGCGCGTCCTTGAACGCGGCATCGCGGCTGTAGCTCGCATCCGGCGCCCGTCCATAGTAGATCTCGCCTTCGTTGCTCGCCGGGCAGCTCGTGGTCGGGAACATGTCTCGTGGCGACACGAAGCCCAGGATGAACTGGGTGTCGTCATTGAGCTTCTTGCTGACGAGCACGACCAACCGGTCGTTGCCATCGAGATCGGTCGAAGCCCCGAAGAACGACGTGTCCGTATCGAATATGAAATTATCGAACTGGTCACTCATGGCCAGATAGTCGGCGTTGGAGAATCCACCGCCGGCGTTCTGGTTGTCATTCAACCAGATGCCCCGAGCGCCCTTGGCCTTCACCGTCGCGCTGATGTTGGCGAAGTCGTTGCAACTGCCGCCGAACGACGGCATCCGGAGCGCGACAATGTCACCGACCTGTACCGTCCCCGGCACGGCCGATTGCGACTGTGCCTGCGCCGACCGGGTGGAGCGCAGGCCGCGCGCGCGCAGTTGCCGCGCCAGGGGCTCCAGCATTTGCAGCTCCGCCTCCCGCCACACGGCCTCCGCTTCCCGGTGGAGCCGCCACCGCGCCTCGCGCGCGCTATCGAAGCGGTAACGGCGTCCGCCGGACGGCGCCAGGAGTTGCGGCACCACCGTCGACCGGAACGCCGACGAGCCCGCGAGCACCGCGCCGCGCACACTGGCCGAGGTGAGGCCGGTGCCCGTGGTCATCGACTGGACGCCGAGGAGGTACACCTGGTCGGCCACTTCGGCATCGAACTGGAAGCAGAAGTCGGCGGGATCGGCCACCACGGTAAAATCGCCGACCGCGAGCGACACGAACGCGCCGGGATTCAGGGGATTCGTAACCGGCGGGGCCGTGCCACCCGTAGTAGTGGTCACCACGACGGGGACGTCGCGGGCGGGACGGCAGGGGGTTTGCGGTACCACGAAGTCGATGGTGGTGGTGGTCGAGGCCGTGATCTGCGCCGATGCCCCGTCCACGCTCACGAAGATGCTGTTGACGTTGAGATCGAAACCGGTGCCGATGGCCTGCGCCGCCTGGCCCTCCACCAGCGGCGACGGGGTCACGCTCGTAACCGTCAGGTCGGTGCCGGTGGCCGTGAAGTTGAAGACACTGGGCAGGACGAGAACATCCGCGTCGAGGGTTTGGGCCCCCAAGGGACTTCCCAGCGTCCATTGGGCGTGCGCCTCGCCGACGCCGTCGGTTTTCGCCGCCACGGGCGCCACGGATCCACCGCCGGTTTGCACGGCGTAATTCACGTCCTGATCGGGCACCCCGTTGCCGAACTGGTCGGACACCTTGACGACCAGATCCACCGGAAGGGTGGTCGACACGGGCTGCAGCTGATTGTCTCCGGAGATGATCTGCGCACTCACGGGCGCCGCGGCCAGGCCGGTCGCCGTGAACTGGGTTTGCCCCACGCCGCCCGCCACGGCTCTCACCGTGTGCACGGACCCGGCCGTCGTACCCAGGGTAAACATCGTCTGGGCCTCGCCATTTGCGTCCGTCGTTGCGTTCGTGACACTAACCGATCCGCCGCCGCCCGTGACGCTGAAAGTC
The DNA here is from genome assembly GCA_027294455.1 of Gemmatimonadota bacterium. Lineage (GTDB taxonomy): Bacteria > Gemmatimonadota > Gemmatimonadetes > Gemmatimonadales > GWC2-71-9 > B3T1B10. The sequence continues at coordinate 46,960 of JAPULZ010000114.1, read as the reverse complement.
AGGTCGATGTCCGCCACCGGGTTGCTGCTCGCATCGGTAATGCGAATCACCAGCGCGTCGGGCAACGTGGTCGCGACCTCGGCCGACTGGCCGTCCCCTGACGCCCGGGTGATGACGCTGCCGACTTGAATCACCGAGACGTCCGTCGTATCGGCCAGCGATCCGAGTGAGGCCACCGCCTTGGCCTCGCCGAGCCCGGTGGCCGTCGCGGTGCCGGACGGCGCAATGGTGAATATGTCAATATCGGTCGAGCTGAACTCGACCGTGGCCTCCACCACGTTGCCCAGCGCATCCCGGACGGTAGCCGTGAGGGTCTCCGTATCGCCAATGGCATTGAGGGTGATGGAGCTGGGGCTCAAGACGACCGACGCCGGAGCGTTCTCCGACGGGTTGGTGCCGCCGCAGGCGTACCCGGCGGCGGACGCGGCCAATCCGGCCATCACAATGCGCGCCATGGACTTCAATCTCATCATTGCTCCAAATGGCATATGAACGGCGAGCCATGAACGGGGCTGCCTCGAGGGAGGCTCGCTTCCTCCATTCAATCCCCGGATCGCGAGGGTAGTTCCTTATCTCAACATCCCATGGCGCCGAAGGTGCCCACGGGGAAAAGTTCCCGCAACCCCTCACCGATGGGATGTGGCCTACGGAAGGAGCGTGAGGCTGTAGCCGGCAGTGGAGCGCAACTCGTATCCTCTGCTCGCCACTTGCACGATCTGCACCGTGTAGACGCGTGGGGTCTCCAGGTCGGAGACCTTGACGCGGAGCAGCGGCCCCGAGCCGATCGGCCCCGTGATGACCGCCCGCAGGTGCAGATCGCTCACCCGTCGCGTGAACAGCTCACACGCGGAGCAACTCGTCGTCACTCCGATGATCTCGTAGCCCGGGGTGGCCTGAATCGTGAACTGAACGGCCCCGTCGTCACCGTTGGGCGTAGCGAGCGAGTACACCAGCTCGCCGGATTGGCGGGTGTCGCACCCCGCCAGTGCCAGCATGGCCGCAAGCAACGCCAAATGTCGCCTCATCGCTGCGTCGCCTCCATCCACGCCAGGAAATCCCCGACGTCAAACCGGTCGTTGCGATTTCCGACCAGGTCGAGATAGCGCACGTCCGCATCGGTCAACGATGACGGCTCACCCAGGAGATGCTCGAGCACGCCGTCGATGCTCAGGGCCGGCGCGCCGACCCGGAGTTCGAAATCCTGCTCCGCGCGCAAGCTCCCGGACGTGACGCCGATGCGGATCGGAAACACCCCCGTTTCTTCCGGAACCCCGGCGATCTGGCCGCTTGGCCCGAGTCTCGCCAGAGTCAACCCGGCCGGCAGTCTCCCTTGGGCGACTTCGAAGGAATACGTCCCTGCGCCCGCGCCGCCGCTCACAGCGATGGTCGCCGAATATTGCGACCCCATGACGGCCGTATCGAGAGGAGAAGCGGCGAGCGACACGACCGGCAGAAACGTCGCCGTGACGTCGAACGGACGCCGCATCGACAACGCGAGGACGGCCCCGACGGCGACGGTATCCCCCGTCCATCCGTTGAACGCCAGACCGGCGTCCGGGATCGCCGAGAGGGTGATGGTGGAATCGTCATCGACCAAGATCCCGGCGGCGGGATCGATCGCCGAGGGCGAGGTGACGCTCCCCGGCCCCGCCACCGCAACCAGGAGACGGTGGCGCGCGCCGACGAATGCTACGATGGAATCCCCCGGAGGCGGGTCGGTCACGGTGTGGGTTCTGGCACCGCCGTCCGACCACGATTGGAACGTGAAGTCACTGCGGCCGTCACTGCTCATTTGCGTGGCCTCTATGCTCACGACGTAGTCCCGGGCCGGCTCAAAGAGATCCTCGAATCGACCGTAGGCGACGCCATCCACCGAAATTTCGGCCAACGGGTCGGACGCTCGCACCACGGTGGGATCGCCAAAGACCAGGTCGAAGCTCACCGCACCGCCGGGGACCACTTGTGTAATCGCACTGAGTTGAAAGCCGGCGAACTCACCGTCGCTGTTGCGAATCGCCGCGGGGACGGTCGCAAACGACAACCCGGTGTTGTTGTCGGGCCCCGGGAACAAATCGCCGGCATCACCGCGATTCACACCTGAGCGCAAGCTGCTGTTGCCGTCCGCCTCGACCACGGCGACGCCGTGCGTCGCTCCGGCGTTGACGGTGTTGGCCGCCACACTGAGCGCGACCTTGGTCGAGTCGACATGCCAGACCAGCAATCCACCGGATTTGGGGCCCGTCAACCCTCCCGACTGGATGTTCGCCGTGTCGGCCCCGACGGCTTGCTTGTTCTCGAGCAAGAAGTACTCGCCCCGGGGATTGGGCGCTTGCGCCCGGATCATGAACACCGTGTCGGACCCGACCACCGGCCCCAAGGAATAGGAGCCTCTAACGACCAGCTCGCGCACCGACACCCAGCCCATCTGTTCCTTCGACCACGCCGACATGTGCGCCGGACTCGCCAGACTGGTATAGATGCCCGAACCCATCAGGCCCCACTCTCCGATGCCGGCACTGCCGCCCCCGGTGTCGTAGAGATCGGGCAAGCCGAGGCCGTGCCCCAGCTCGTGCGACGAGACACCGATGGCCATGACGTCAGAGCTTCCCTGGCATTGGGGACCGCCGACCCCCGACACCACGAAATACGAATTGATGGTCACGAAACCGCCGCCGGACGCCGGATCGTCCGTCGTGAAGGTCCCGCCGATGTTGTCCAGCGTGTACTTGTGTGCCCAGATGCCCGGACCGCCGCACTCGCCGCCGAGCACGGGCTGCACGAATTGAATGACGTCGACGACGCCATCGTCGTCGCCGGAATTGGGCACGTCGTCCAACCCATCATTGTCGTAGATACCGAAGTCCACCGCGGCGTCGATCCCCGCAATCGCTTCCCGAAACGCATCGCCCATCCGGTCGCGACCGATCGTGCAATCGAGCGCGTTGGCCACGAGGCCGCACGCGTCCAGGTAGTATGTCGTGGAGTTGCCCGCGGGATGCCACCCGTAGGTTTGTCCGCCGATGGTCAGCTGTCCGTTGGACATTTCCTCGTAGAACGTGCGAACGGTATAGGGGCGGCCCGCCAGCGGATTCACGGTATAGAACACGGAATCGTAGCTGCTCGACTGCGGGAGCTGCGTCGTGTCGGTATCGTCGAAGGCGAGGAGAACGGTGGGCAAGAACAAGGTGCCCGAGAGCGACCCACCGGTGGCGGCGGCGCCACTCACGGATTGATTGAGCAGGTCGAATTGGGCCTGACTTCTCAGTCGGGCACGGGTCGCCGAGACCGCCGCCGCCCGCCGGCGCCACACACCGTCGGCGGCAAAATCCAGTGGCACGCCGTCGCGTGACACCCGGCGTTCGATGCCCACGATCTGGGCCGCCAACGGCGAGCTGCCCGCAAGAAGAGCCGCTGCCACAAGAGCAGGAGCCACGTGCTGCGAAATCCGATTCATTAGATGATCATCGCGGATGGCCTTGGGTCCCACCCTGAACGCTACTATCACCTCCCCCACCCGCTCTGTGCGCCCGGACACATTCAGCGGTGCGGCACGCCATCCAACCGCTTGGAGGATCTGGTCTTAGAAGGAGGCGGATTGCAGCGGGGAGTCCGTCGTCAGAACCGGATGGAGTGCACCAGCACCGCACTACCGACCCCCACCGCGGCTCCTGCAACTACGTCCGACGGGAAGTGCTTCGCCGCCGCTATCCTGAGCCCGGCCACAGCCAGGGCGACGGCCATTGCCCCGATTCGCCCGGCCCGGGAGGCGGAGACACCCGGACGGCCAAGCAGATAGCTCGTCGTGAGAGCGAACGCGACGGCGGCGTGGCCGGACGGCCAGGAATCCAGGTGGCTCGCCGGGTCGGCAAGATCGATCGCTTCCGTGGTGTAGAGGACCGGACGGTGGCGTCCTACCAGGGCCTTGGCCAGAAAAGAGAGGCCAGCCGCCAAGCCGGCCGACTCCATGGAAGCCAGGAGCTTCCCCGGGGCCCCGGCCCCGTTCCGGGAGAGATCCCACCAGGTGGCTGCCGCCAGCCCGAGGAGCAGGCCCGTGCTGACGTGGTCCCAGACCGGTCGCGGGGCAGCCACCGCCCACCGGTCGAAAAACGGCAGGTCAGCGGGGTCGCAGGGCAGGCAATCCGGGGTCCCCGGGTCTATTCCCAGGGCGCCGGGGGCCAGCAGCAGCCCCCCGATAACCCCGAAAATGGCCGCATCGATGGAGGAAGGGCCGGAATCGGCCGCCACCTGCCCGGAAACGGGTTGAGGAGCGGCTAAATTGGTGACTAGCAGGAAGATAGCCCATGCCGCCGCGGGCTTGTGCCAAATCAGAGGTCGGGATACTATCGTAGGGCTCTTTTGCTCCACGTTGCGGGCCTACACCACTGTCGTATCACCACATCACCTTTCAGAGCTGAGGTTCCGTGGACGCACAGACGCTACAGCACGTTCAGCTCTTCGACAAGTGCACGAATTTTACCAAGGCCCGTGAGGTCCAACGGACGGGCCTGTATCCATATTTCAAGCCGATTTCACAGTCCGAAGACACCGTGGTGACCATCGAGGGCCAGCCTCGCATCATGATGGGATCCAACAACTACCTCGGACTCACGCATCATCCCAAGGTGTTGGAAGCTTCCCGCCGCGCCCTCGAACGGTACGGCTCGGGTTGCACGGGCAGCCGGTTCCTGAACGGGACCCTCGACCTCCACGAACAGCTGGAGGCCCGGTTGGCGGATTTCCTCGGCAAGGACGGTGCGCTGGTCCTCTCCACGGGCTATCAGGCCAACCTGGGCATGATTTCCAGTCTGGTGGGACGCAGTGACATCGTACTCATCGACAAGCTCGACCACGCGTCCATCGTCGACGGCGCCAAGATGTCGTACGGCCAGACTGAACGTTTCACGCACGGCAATCTCCAACAACTGGAGCGCCTGCTCGAGAAACACGCCGACCGCGGTACGATGGTCATCGTGGACGGCATCTACTCCATGGAAGGCGACATCGCCGATCTACCCGCCTTGATCGCCCTGACGCAGAAGTACGGTGCCGCCCTCGCGGTGGACGACGCCCACTCCATCGGCGTCCTCGGTCCCAAGGGCGACGGCACGGCAGCTCACTTCGGCGTCATCGACGATGTGGACGTGATTGTCGGAACATTTTCCAAGTCGCTGGCGTCGATCGGCGGGTTCATCGCGGCGTCCGAGAGTATCATTCATTACCTCAAGCACCACGCGCGTCCGCTCATCTTTTCGGCCGCATTACCGCCGGCCAACACCGCCGGCGTGCTGGCGGCTCACGAAGTGATGGTGCAGGAACCCGAGCGGCGCGAGCGGCTCTGGGCCAACACGGCGCGCCTCCAAAGCGGCATGCGCTCCCTGGGATTCGAGATCGGTCCGTCCGAGACGCCCATCGTTCCGATTTTGATCGGGACTCTCGAGAACACCTTCCGCTTCTGGCGCAAGCTCTTCGAAGCCGGCGTGTTCACCAATCCCGTGGTGCCGCCAGCCGTGCCCCCGTCGGAATGCCGCTTGCGGACGAGTCTCATGGCGACGCACACCGACGAGCAAATCGACTTTGTGTTGGAAACGTTCTCCCAGCTGGGCAAGGCAACGGGGATTATTTGACCGACACTGTGGCCGTGCGGCCGGTTCGCGCGGCAGCTGACCTCAGGAAGTTCATCGCCTTTCCATACAAGCTGCACAGGAGGGACCCACACTGGGTCCCTCCGTTGCGTATGGACGTGCGAAAGATGCTTTCGCGTGAGAAGAACCCCTTTTTCCAGCACGCCGACGCCGAGTACTTTCTCGCCGAGCGGAGCAACGGCTCGGCCAAGAAAATCGTGGGGCGAATCGCGGCAATTCACAACCGCGCGCACAACCAGGAGCATGACGACGCGGTCGGATTCTTCGGATTTTTCGATACGATCAATGACCAGGCGGTGGCCGACGCATTGTTCGATGCCGCGAGCGCGTGGCTCAAGCCGCGCGGCCTGGATGTCATGCGCGGGCCCACTTCGTTTTCGACCAATGACGAATGCGGCCTGTTGGTGGAGGGATTCTCCACGCCCCCGGCCATCCTCACCCCCTACACCCCACGACATTACCCCAAACTGGTCGAGCATGCCGGGTTCACGAAGGCCAAGGATCTGCTGCTCTACCAGAGCGTAAACGATCAACTTCCTGAACGCTTGGTGCGTGGAGCCAAGTTGATCGCCGAGCGACGCAAGATCACCCTCCGCTCGATCAACATGAAGCGGTTCGACCAAGAAGTCGACCTCATCAAACAGGTGTACAACGCAGCCTGGGAACGCAACTGGGGTTTCGTGCCGATGACCGATGCCGAAATCGATCACATGGCCAAGGACATGAAGCCCGTGGTCGTGCCCGAGTTCATCGTGTTCGCCGAACACGAGGGCAAGACGATTGGCTTCGCCGTCGCCCTTCCGGACCTCAATGTGGCACTGAAGGCCAACCCGTCCGGACGCATCTTTCCCGGGATCCTGAAGATTCTCTGGAAGAGCCGCAAGATAAAGCGGGCCCGCATCCTGCTCCTGGGCCTGATCGAGGAATACCGCCGCTCCGGCGCGGATGCATTGATGTATCATTGGATCTGGGAAAAAGGGTATGCCCTCGGATACCGCTGGGCGGAAGCGGGATGGATTCTGGAAGACAACCCCGCCATGAACAACGGCCTCGTCCGCATGGGGTTCGAGACCTACAAGACGCTGCGATTGTACGACCGACCGTTGTGAAGATTTTCGTCACGGGTGGCACGGGCTTCATCGGCTCGCACCTCGTCGAGGCCTTGCTGCAAGGCGGACATGATGTCACCTGCCTCGTGCGGAACCCCGCCAAAGCCGAGCAACTGTTTGCCGCCGGACCCAAACCACACACCGTTCAGGGCGATCTCAACGACGTCGAAGCTCTGACTGCAGGCTGCACCGGAGCGGACGTGGTCTACCACGTGGCCGGCGCGGTGGCCGCCCGCAGTCGCGCCGAGCTCTTCGCCGTCAATAGACAAGGGACCAGCACGATCGTGAACGTGGCCGGTAGGGCGGCGCCCGACCTGCAGCGCTTCGTCTATGTGAGCAGCCTCGCGGCCGCCGGCCCGACAACCAAGGGCGTACCACTGACCGAAGACTCCGCCGCCCAGCCCGTGAGCGATTACGGATGGAGCAAGCTCGCCGGTGAGGAAGCCGTGCGATCGGGAGCGGTGCCGTGGACCATCATCCGACCGCCGACCGTGTACGGGCCGCGGGACACCGAGGTTTTCAAGCTCTTCAAGCTCGCCAAGCTGGGACTCGCCGTCTTCTTCGGCGACGGCTCCCAGGAGTTGTCTTTCGTCTACGCGACCGATCTGGTAGGGGCCCTCATCCACTGTCTGGATCCCGCAGCCCGTGACCGGGTGTTCTACGCGAGTCACCCGGAGATACTGACCGCCAGGGAATTCGCCCGCGGAATCTACCACGCGGTCAAGCAACCACCGGCCGGCCGCGGGCCCTTCGTCGTGGCCGTCCCGGCTCCCGTGGCGCGAGTCGTGTTGTGGCTCACCGGAACGGCCGCGTCCCTGGCGCGACGGTCGACCGTGCTGAACGCAGACAAGGCCAATGAATTCCTGGCGGCCGCCTGGACCTGTTCTCCCGAGTCCCTCGTCACGGCTACCGAGTGGGAAGCCACCACCGACATCACGACCGGCTTGCGGCAGACCGCCGCGTGGTACGCGGAGGCCGAGTGGCTCTGACGGCGGTCGACAAACTGCTCGCAGGCTACCTCGGCTTCCTGACGATACTCATCCTCGCGCGGGGACCGTTCGGCGACGCGGCGAACGGATGGATGCTCCTCATGCACGCCCTCTTCGGGGTCATGCTCTATCTCTTCACGCGCCTGCGGGAAACCGACCGGCTCGGCCGGGCCCTCCACGTCATCTATCCCATCATCCTGCTGCTGCCGTTCTACAGCCAGATCGGACTGCTCAACGCCCAGTTCGCACCCGACTCGGTCTACGCCAACGACGCGGTGGTCCAATCGTGGGAGAACTTGATCTTTCGCGGGCAAATCTCCTACTCGTGGATTCGCGATCATCCGTCGGTGTTCTGGTCCGGCCTCCTCCACCTAGCCTACTTCTCCTACTATCCCATCGTCATTCTCCCTCCGGTCCTGTTGGTTCTGCGGGGGCGCCCCGGCGACGCCCGGGCCGTGGTGTTCGCCACCATGATGGCCTTCGTCGTCTGCTACCTGTTTTTCGTGCTCTATCCCGTGGCCGGCCCGAATTACGCGTTCGAGCATCCCACCGGGCCCGTGCGGGACGTGTGGAGTGCCAAGCTGGTCTATGGCATACTGGCGGGCGGGTCGTCCTTCGGTGCCGCGTTTCCGTCCTCCCACGTGGCGGCGTCGACGGCTGCCACGGCGGCCCTGTGGCGCGCCTGGAAGCCCGTAGGTGTCGGCTTCACCCTGCCGCTCATCCTGCTCACGATTGGAACGGTGTACGGCCAGATGCACTACGGGATCGACGCCGCGGCGGGGCTTGCGGTGGGGTTAGTTGCCCCGATCGTCGCGGCGAGAATACAAGGCTGACGGTTTTTCTACCATCGTTGGCCACAGAAGACACAGAGAACACAAAGAAAAGGGGATGGGCTGGGCTCGGTGTCCTCTGTGGCTCAACTCAGAATGAACCCCCCAAAAAGACCGCCCCCATAAAGCGGGCGGTCTTTCTTGCAAGGCGTGCGATCTAGTTTTCGACGGTCAGGCTGGCCGTCATGCCGAGCATCACGTGGGGCGTGCACACGTAACCGTACTGGCCCACCGGCGCACCGGCGAACGAGACTTCGTAGACCGCGTTGGGCGCCAGGAGCAGCTGGCCGTTCATCGGGCCCATCCGATTGGCCATCGCGGCGTTCAACACCTCTTCAGCGCCATCGGGAACCTCACCCGCCGTAAACTGAACGTTGTGGGGGCCGCCGCTCACGTTGGTCCACCGAACCGTGTCGCCGACCTTGATGGTCAGCTCGTCCGGGATGTACTTGTACTCGCCGGCGTCGGTCAGGACCATCTGCACTTCGTGCACCGCACCCTCGGTCGCCTCGGCCGCGGGCGTGTCTCCCGCTGGCGTGACCTGCTGGGCCTGCGCGTCTCTATCGCCGCCTCCACACGCCATGACGGTCAGCGCAATTGCAGCAATGAGCTTCCGCATGTTGCTTTCCTCCATTGTATGATCGGATATGATGTCGATTCCCATGCACAAAGCGGACGGGCCTTCCGAGAAGCGCCCGACCGCTTGTGAATCGTTTCACATAATCTACATTGCTTGGGCGATTCCGAAAACCCCGAGATGGCACCTTGCCTTTCCGGCCAGACAGGAGAACTTCCGGGACAGCGTAATGCGTGCAGTGACAAGGACTTCGGCTGTCCACCAACCCACGCCGGCTCGCGATGCCCAACCCGCCGCCCTGTAAGCACCTCGGCAGGCACTGTCGGGAGCTGGACGTGACCGTCCGCATCTCCGACCTCGAGGACGACAGCCTCACCCTCCAGGATGCGGCAGCCACGTGGCTGACGGGGCACACCGAGCGCATCACCTGGGGGGAGCCCTACGTGACCGACGGGCTCTTCATGGTCGACGCCACGGTGCACGTGTCCTGCCGCTATCTGGCGGGGGACTCCAAGGGGGCCAGGTGCGATGCCCACGGGTTCCGGGGAAGGATGCCGAGCTCCACCCAGACCGAGCCGATGCGGCTGCAACTCGGTGGAGAGCGGTTTTCCGTTGTCCACCGGCGGAAGCGCACCAAGCTCACCTTGCCGTACGAAGCAGCGCCGGCCCGGTCCCTCCCCGTCATCCAATCGGAAAACCCCTGCGCCGACGCGCAGTGCCGCACCTCCGACAACAAGGTGGGCGCGGCCTGCTGCCGCGACCTCACCCTGGAGCTGGATCTTCCCAGGAGCCGGCGAAGGCTGGAAGCGCTCATTCGGTCCCGCAAGTCGCCCTACGTGTGCCGGGTCATACGGGACGACGACGAGACGCTGGATTGCGAAGTGATCTCAGCCTGCGGATACCTGGAGGAGGGCAGCGTCAACTGCACCCTTCACGACCGTGTGCGGCCCAACGACCGGCCGGCCAAGCCCTCGATATGCAGTGAATGGCCCGACGATCTGGCCGAAGACGAGACCGGCCACCCCGGCTGCGTGCTGATCGACGACTGAGCCTCACCGCTAGAACCAGGAAACCAGCCATGACTGAACCCGATACGCCTCGAGAGATGACGCCCGAAGAGTTGCTGCACCGGGTCGAAGCGGGTGAGTACATCCAGGTCCTGGATGTCCGCGCGCCCCAACGGCTGGCCGGCGGCGGACATATCGACGTGATTCCCGCCGATCGTTTCTTCAACATGGCCGGGTCGCAGGTCCGCGCCCTGGACGACATCAACCAGATCGGGATGGCCAAGGATCAGCCCGTGGCCGTCGTGTGTGGTCACGGCAGCTCGAGCAAGCCCATCGCCGCCCTGCTGCACGAGCAGGGATTCGCCGCCGCCTCGCTGGCCGGGGGAATGGCGGGCTGGATGATGACGGCCTATCCCCGCGCCCTGCCCACCCAAACGGGACTCGATCACCTGATCCAGCTCGACCGGGTGGGCAAAGGGGCCCTGGCCTATCTCCTGGTGAGCGACGGCCAGGCCCTGGTCATCGACCCGGCCCGAAATATCGAGGTGTACATCGCGCGCGCCCGGAAGCTGGGGGCCGAGATCTTCGCTGTGGCCGACACCCACGTCCACGCCGACTACCTCAGCGGCGCACCGGCTCTGGCCGCCCAGCTCGGCGTGCCCTACCACCTCCATCCGGCCGACAACGCGCACGTGTACGAGGGAACGCCGGGCAAACTCGACATCAGCCCCATCGAGGACGGCGCGGAACTCACCGTGGGGCGTGCCACTCTCGAGGTGATGCACACACCCGGCCACACCGAGGGCAGTGTCACGTTCCTCCTGGGAGACGAAGCGGCGTTCACTGGCGACTTCATCTTCATCAACTCCCTGGGGCGGCCGGATCTGGGCGGCAAGGTCGATGCGTGGGCCGCCAACTTGTGGAAGAGCGTGTGCCGAGCCCGGGAGTCGCTGCCGGCCTCGATCATGATCTATCCCGCCCATTACGCCTCCGACGCCGAGCGCGCCGCAGACCGCACCATCGGCGCCACCTTCGACGCCGTTCGCGCCGAGAGCGAGCCCTTCGCCATGGAACGCGAGCAAGATTTCATCGCCTGGGTGAAGGGACGGACCTCCAGCTTTCCTGAGGCCTATCGCAAGATCAAGGTGGCCAACGTCGGCCTGCTCGAGGTCACGGAGCAGGAAGCCGAGGAGCTGGAGGTTGGCAAGAATGAGTGCGCCGCATAGGCGATAGGCCGGTAGGCGTCCAACGGGGGCGGCCTTGGTAGCACCGGGCGCCCCCGTTTTGCCTGCCGCCCTACCCCCCTGCCGCCTTCCGTGTGCAAGGAAACCCGCCTGGATCGTCACCAGGGTAAAGCCCCCAACGTGAGGATCCGATGAGAACGCTATTCGCACTGGTAACATTGACCACCATGGCGGCCCCGCTGGCCGCGCAGGGATGGATCGAGCCACCCGTCGCCGTGCTGGGCAACGGAGTTTCCAAGATTCGCACGGCCGTGCACGTGACGGTGTCCGGCCGGATCGCCCAGGTCGAGGTGGAGGAGTGGTTCCGCAACGACGGAACCATCCTCGGTGAGGGCGACTATCTCTACCCCCTCCCCGGCGAGGCGGTCTTCAGCAACTTCTCCCTGTTCCAGGGGGATCAGGAGCTCCGGGGCGAGACGATGGACGCCGCCCGGGCCCGCAGCATCTACGAGGAAATCGTACGCCGCAAGCGCGACCCCGCACTCATCGAGCTGGTGGGACACGGGATGGTTCGCGCGCGGATCTTCCCCATCAACCCGGGTGAGACGCGCAAGATCACCCTTCGCTACACTCAGGTCATGGAGCGCGCCGGCGGCGCGCTGCACTTTCAATACGCCGCCGGCTCACGCCACGACGGCACCCCGAGGCCGATACGCGACGGCGCCGTCATCCGGCCCTCACGGCCGGCGGACATCCCGCTGAGCTTCGTACTGGAAATAGCGGATGGTGACGCGTTTCGCGATCCGTTCTCGCCGACGCACGGCGTGGAGGTCGAGCGCCGCGACGGACGGATCCGGGTCCGTCCCGAGGGCAACCTCCGGGGCAACTTCGCCCTGTTCCTTCCCCTGGCACGCGGGTTGGTGGGCGTCACCATGGCAACCCATAAACCTTCGGAAGACCCCGGCTATTTCATGTTGACCCTCTCCCCCGGCGATGCCGACGGCGAGAGCGCACCGCGGGACATGACGGTGGTCGTGGACGTGTCCGGCTCGATGTCGGGCGAGAAACTCGATCAGGCCAAGGCCGCCCTCAGGCAGGTTCTGGGCTCCTTGGGCGAGCGCGACCGATTCCGCCTGATCGCGTTCAGCAACATGGTCTCGACCCACAGCCGCGACTGGATAGAAGTCTCCGAACGCACATTGAGGGCCGCGCGACGGTGGGTGGACGGGCTGAACGCCGACGGCGGTACCAACATCGCCGGCGCGCTGCGCGAGGCCTTCCGCCTCGAAAGCGACGAGAGCCGGCTTCCCATCGTGCTGTTTCTGACCGATGGCCTGCCGTCGGTGGGCGAGGAAAACCCGGAACGCATCGCGCAGCAAGCCGAACAGCTGCGGAACCGGGCGCGCGTGTTCGCCTTCGGTGTGGGGTACGATGTGAACACCTACCTGCTGGACCGGCTCACCGCCGCCGGGCGCGGTGCCACGGAATACGTGGAGCCGACCGAGGACGTGGAGCGCGCCATCGGCACACTGGCGACCAAGATCCAGCACCCGGTCCTCACGGATCTGGAGATCGACGATGTCCCGGTACGCCTGAGCGAGATCTATCCGCTCGAGCTTCCCGACCTGTTTGCGGGCGAGGAGTTGATCGTCTTCGGACGCTACGCCGCCCTCGACCACGACCGGGCCGGCGCGCTCCGCCTCACCGCACGCCGAGCGGGACGCACCGAGCGGTTCACCACCGACGTGACGTTTCCGGCCCACCAGCTGGGCAGTGATTTCATTCCGCGGCTGTGGGCGTCGAGGAAGCTCGGTCACCTGGCGCGGCAGATCCGCATCGAGGGACACAGCGCCGATCTGGAGCGAGAGATTCGGGAAACGGCGCTGCGCTATGGCCTGCTCAGCGAGTACACGTCCTATCTCGTGCAGGAGCCCGAGGTCGTGGCCGCCGATGCCCTGCGGGCGGGTTCCATCGCCATGTTCCAGTCGGCCAATGCGCGTCGCGCGAGTGGACGCAGCAGCGGCGCCGCGGTGCCGGCGAGCCCCCCGGTGGGCCGCAAAGCGGTGCAGGCCGCCGAGCGTCAGCGGGTGCAGCGAGAAGTGGCGAGCGCCGCCGATCTGGACCGTCTCGAAGAGAGCTTTGCGGACGAAGCGACCGGCCTGCGCCTTGTGGCCGGACGATGGTTCCGACCAGATCGCGACATGTGGATCGACACCGCGCATCGCGGCTCGGCTAGCGTGGTCGAGGTCGAGATCTACAGCAAGACTTACTTCGACTTGTTGCAGGCACTGCCTGAGCTCGAGCGCTGGCTCACGGAACTCGAGAGTGTGTTGATCGCCGGGGCCGAGACGAGTATCAAATTCGTGGCGGAGCGGGCGCCGTCAATCGAAGGAAACGCGCTCGCCAGGCTGGTGCAGGAGTTTCGAGGGCACTAAACTAGCCCCGTGGCTGTCGACTGGGCTGACGTGTACCGTCAAACGTATCGGGACCTGGTCCGCTTTCTGCACCGCCTGGTGTGGGATGCGGACCGGGCCCAGGACCTGGCGCAGGACGCATTCGCCCGGGCGCTGGGGCAGTCACCGGAGAATCCCCGGGCGTGGCTGTTCCGGGTCGCGAAGAACCTGGCGAACGATGAGGCTCGGTCGGCGATTCGCCGCCGAAAGCATTTGGTACTCATCAAGGGAGAAGCCGAGGCCAACCAGGAAGCGGCACCGACACCCCAGGAGACGTTCGAACAAGAGGAAAGGGTTGCGGCCGTCCAACGCGCGCTGGCACAGCTGGGAGAACGGGATCGGGAAGTCCTGCTGCTCTGGGACGCCGGGTTGAACTATACGGAGATCGCCGAAGCCACCGGGTTGTCAGCGGGGGCGATCGGAACAACGCTGTCGCGCGCTCGGCAACGATTGGTTGCCGCACACGACGCATCGGAGAGAAGTCATGTCGCACGTGGATGACGGTACGATCCAGGCCTACCTCGACCAACAACTCGAGTTCGCCGAACCCGAGGCCCGTCATGCGTTCGAGCGACATCTGGCGAGTCATCCGGACGATGCGGCCCGAGTCGAGGAAGCGCGTGGGATTCGCGAGCAGGCGACCGGGTTGTTGCGGCAAGATGACGTTGGCAGCGAGGACATCCCCCCGTTCGAGGCCGTTGTCGAGCGGGCGAATGCGGCGGCGAGTCGAAGCGCGCATCTCAAGAAACTCCGTGGCATCCGTGTCCTGGCGCTGGCCGCGTCGGTGGGAGCCGTGTTCGCGGTGGGCTGGTATCTGCGACCGACCCTCCTGACAGACCAGGTCACCCCCGCATCCGTCGTCAACGAATCGGCTGCCGCGCCCCGTGCGAGCGATCCGGAAGCCGAAACACCGGCAGACGTCCCACAACCCGCCGGCCAAGATCGGCAGGCCGTGGCCCAGCCCACGGACGATCGGGCGCTGGGTTTTGCCGAGGCCGACCGAGGCGAAGTCGCCGATCTGAATGCAAACCGCCGGGTGGCCCCCACCGTGAGCACCACAGGGGCCCGCAAGGCCGTCGCGGAGACGGAGGAGCTCAGGCAACAACGAACACGGGCCGCAAACGCCGCCAGTGGGCGCGGCGTTGCCGCGGCGGCGCCGCCGCCCCAGCGTGCCCGGCGCGTTGCCGGCGAGGCGGTCGCACTGGATGAAGTCGCCGCGGAACGGCTCGAGCGTCAAGCCGATGCGGACTCGATGGTCCGCAGTTTGGTCATGCGAGATTCGCTGCGCATGGCGGCCCGCGATCCGCGGGCGGTGTTTGCCCAGGGAGCCGTGGATTTTGCCGACTGGAGCAACAGCACCATCGCCGATGCGGAGCGATTGCTTGGGAGCCCGGTGTTGGCAGTCGAAGGGTGGACCATCGAACGCGTCGAGATACTCGATCTTCCCGGCATCCTGGCCGTGGGGATCGTGCAGCGGATGGAGTCGGGCGTGCTCCTGGGCCTCATTCAGATGGCTGCCCCTACGACCGGCGCCGGGCGGGAGGATGCGCCACAGACCACCCTGGCGAAAATGCTCGGCGAGTATCCCAGCGTCATCATCGGGCGGCTGTGGGTAGCGGGAATCGCCGATTTGCCGCGGGACTCGGTGGAGTCGCTACTGGCCGACCTCCGAGAGGCGCCGCGTACGAATTAGATCGGCCACCACCGACACGGCGATTTCCGCCGGCGTTTCCGCGCCGATCTCGAGCCCGATGGGGGTCTTCACCCGGGCCAGGGCGTGCTCGGGTACACCGGCGGCCGCGAGCGCTTTCCAGATGACCACCCTCTTGCGTTTGCTTCCCAGCATGCCCACGTACCGCGCCGGGGAATCGGCGGTCCGTTCGACGACATTGGCATCGTAACTGTGCCCCCTCGTCGTCGCCAGAACGTAGTCGTCTTCATCCAGAGTGATTTGATCGAGGGCCTGGTCGAAGCTGCCGACGATGATCTCATCGGCGTCCGGCACCACCTCGTGGTTGGCGAACTCTTCACGGTCGTCGGTCACGAGAACGGTGAAGCCGGCCTGCGACGCCACCCGGGCGATGGCAGCGCCCACATGCCCAGCGCCGAAGATGATCACCCGTGGCACGCGATGGAGCCACTCGACGAACACCGCCCGCTCTTCATCCACCAAGACTTCACCGGCCCGGCGCTCCGTGAACGCTCCCCAATCGGCGGCCGTCTCGCTCAGCCCGATCACCAACCGCTCGTCGTCGACCTGAATTCCCTTCTTCGGACCGCCGTTCCACTGCAGTCCGGTGAGGACGGTGACCTTGCGCCGCTGCTCGATGCCCGCGGCCACGGTCGTGTACAGGCGGGCGAGCTCCGGGGATGGCAGGACCGGCTCCAGAAACAACTCCACCGTTCCGCCGCACGACAAACCGATATCACCGGCCACGTCGGCGTTCAACGTGTGTCGCGCAAAGCTCGGGGTGCCGGCACTGAGCGTTGCCAAGGCCTGATGCACGACCTCGGCCTCGACGCAGCCGCCTCCCACGGTACCGTCCCTGCGACCGGCGGCCGTGACCAACATCTTCGCGTCGCTCGCCATGGGGAGTGAACCCCGCTGGCGCGCCACCGTGGCCAAAGCCGCGGGGATTCCCTGCGCCGCCAGCCGGCCGGCCTCCGCCCATAACGCGGCGTTTTCGTTCATCCTAGTGACACTCCGTGACTGAGGTCGTGACCGGAAATCTACGACGCATCAGTGACCAAGGACAAGGAAGGACGATTGTTTGCCACAGAGGCCACAGAGAACACAAAAAGAGGGGGGTGAGATGGGCTCTGTGCCCTCTGTGGCTCACAAACTCAGATCCCACCACTCGCGTTTGCGTTAGTGGTGGGACTCTTGGGCTCGCAGGGTCAACCGCGGGCTGATCATGGGAAGGTAGCGGGCGAACGTCGCATAGGCGAAGAGGAACGCGCCCAAGAATCCCAACGACACGCCGATCTCCGGCAACCCAAACGCCGGGCTGTCGACGAGCGACGGCTGCACGAGGAGATATCGTTCCAGCCAAAATCCCACGATGCTCACACTCAAGAACAAGGTGAACGTGAATGGCGTCGTCTTGGCCTTCATCCAGATCAATCCCCAAAAGGGGACCAGGAACACAAGCAGCCCAACCGTGATCGCCAAAGGCCGCCAATCGCCCCACAGCCGATCGTAGATGAAACTGGTTTCCTCCCGGAGGTTACCGTACCAGATCACGAGGACTTGGCTGTACATCAAATAGGCCCAAAAAATCGAAAACCCGAACACCAGCTTGCCCAGGTCGTGGAGCTGCTTGGTCCCGATGATGTCGTACAGCTGCATCTTCTTGCGCCAGTAGATCATCATCAGCCCGAGCATCGTGAGGCCGGTGAGAAACGCCCCCATGAAGAAGAAGGCGCCGAAGAGGTTGCTGACCCAGTAGGGTGCCAGCGACATGATGAGATCGAAGCCGAGCAGGCTGAACAAGTAGGCATACGCCACGATGAGCAAGGGAGCGATCCAGCCGAGGCGCCGCTCGTTGTGCGCGATTTGTTCCTGGGTTCCGGTGTACCCGCCCGCGATCTTCTCGTACACGCGGCGGCGGAAACCCGAAACGTGATTCACCAGCTCGGCGACGTCTGGCTTGAGGTCGTGATAGACGAAGGCGATGGTCAGGCCGAACAACACCACCAACGCGGCCAGGTCGCGCCAAAACACCCAGGCGACAGTGAGCCATTGGCCCCGCGCCGGCGTGGGGTGCTCGATCCAGGGGAAGAGATCGTTTCTCCCGATGAAAATGACCAGGAAACAGACCAGCGAGACCGGCAGGAAGGCGACGCTCGCTTCGGCGAACCGTATGATCGCGCCGGCCCAGCGACCCTTCACCACCTGCTGGATCGCCACGAAGATGTTGGCGCCTACGGCGATGCCGGTAAAGAACAAGAAATTGATATGAAAGACGCGCCACCCCCGGGCCGGATCGTCACCCGACAGCTGAACCGCGAACAGCACGATGCCGAGCACGGCCAGCACCGCACCCACGAGCAACATCCCGCCGGCGGGAGCGTCGGTCCCCCGCCGGAACAATTCGTCTCGCGATACTGGAGCGGTCATTGGGCCGTCCCCTGGAGAACACGGATGTAGTTGACGACGTGCCAGCGATCATCGCCCCGTACGCGGTGTCCGTACGGCTTCATGAACGCGCCACGGCCGTTCACGATCACGGCATAGAGGTATCCGTCGGTAAAACCGGCCACCCGAGGCGTGACCAGCGACGGCACGATCGCCCCGCCCCCCATCGCGGCGCTCACCGGGCCGTCACCGACCCCTCGATCGCCGTGACACAATCTGCAATTGATGTCGTAGCGATCGCGGCCCCGCTCGATGGATTCGGCGGTGCTCTCCATAGGGTTCCGGAAGCGCCGCCCGAGATCCCGAATATTTGCCGGCGTCGGCGCCAGTTGGATCGGTAGAACCACGGGATCCACGCCGGTGATGGGGACCGTGCCGGGTACGGGCTGGCGACAGTCGGGCCGGTCCGGCGCGCACCAAGACTTGAGCGGCGGGATGGCGACATGGTTGTACATGTTGGCAAACCACGGCACCAAGGCGACGAGATCGTCGGGCCCTGGCGAGCGCCGCCAGTCTTCGACGGAACATCCCGCCACGACCAGGCAGCAGGCAGCGAACAGCGCGTTACGCCATTTCAACTTTCACCTCCGTTGCGCCCGTGGCCTTCAACAACCGCTCCACCGCAGGCCGCATCTCGACCGGACATGGAACGAAGATTCCGATCTGGTCGTCACTGAATCGTCCGTCGAACGGCGCCCGCTGATTCGTCTGCCACGCGTGAAACGCCAAGCCAACGAGGGTCGCGAGCGCCCCGAAGAGAATCGTGAGTTCGAACATGATTATGATATACGGAATCACCGACCCGATGGGCTTGCCGCCCACCACCGTGGGATAGTCGTACGACATCCACATCGTCAGGGCGAATCCGGTGGCGAATCCGGTGATGCCGCCGAACAGGGTCCACAGGCGCACCGGACTCACCGCGTGGCCGATCGCTTCCTGGATCTCGTGGTTCGGCACCGGCGTGTACACGGTAATGTCCTTGTACCCGCCCTGCCTGAGCGCTCCGATCGCCTCGGCGGCCGCATCGACGTGCCGGTAGGCCGCCAGAATACCGCCGGGAGTCCTGCTCATGAGTGCGCCCCCCGCCTGCGCGGCATCGGAATGACCTCTTTGACCTCCGTGATGGATACCGTTGGGAAATTCTTCGCAAACAGCAGGAACCACATGAAGAACCAGGCAAAGCTGCCGGCCAGGATCGCCCACTCGACCCACGACGGCGTATAATGGCCCATGGCGTAAGGTTCGTATTCGTGCGACAGCGACACGACGATGATGACGAAGCGCTCGAACCACATGCCCAGATTCACGAACAACGACAAGAGAAACAACGTGGGAATGCTCCGGCGTATCTTCTTGAACCACAGCAACATCGGCAAGAAGCCGTTGCAGATGATCATGGTCCAGGAGGCCCACCAGTAATCGCCGAACGCCCGATTCCAGAAAGCCGCCCGCTCGAACATGTTGCCGCTGTACCAGGCGAGGAAGTACTCCATGACATACGCGTAGCCGACGATCATACCGGTGAACAGCAGCAACTTGGCCAGATTCTCGAAGTGATCCGTCGTGATGTAACGCTCGACCTTGAACACCCTCCGGAGGGGCACCAACAACGTCACCACAAGAGCCACCCCGGAATAGATCGCCCCGGCGACGAAGTACGGCGCGAAGATCGTGGCGTGCCAGCCGGGCACTATCGCCATGGCGAAATCCCACGACACGACACTGTGGACCGAGAGCACCAGGGGCGTCGCCAGCGCCGCGAGGTAGAGGTAGGCCCGGGAATAGTGACGCCATTGCTGATCGGTCCCGCGCCAGTTCAACGCCGTGATCGTATACAGCTTCTTTCGCCACCCCGTGGTCTTGTCGCGCACCGCCGCGATGTCCGGGATGAGCCCCAGGGTGAGAAAACACGTGCTGACGATGAAGTAGGTGCCGATGGCGAAGAGATCCCACACGAGCGGCGACTTGAAGTTCACCCATAGCATCCGCTGGTTCGGATAGGGAATCAGCCAGTAGGCATACCACAGGCGGCCGACGTGAATGAGCGGGAACAATCCGGCCGTCATGACGGCAAACACCGTCATGGCCTCCGCCGTGCGGTAGACGGCCGTGCGCCATGCCGAGCGGAACAGGAAGAGAATGGCCGAGATCAGCGTGCCGGAGTGGGCGATACCGACCCAAAACACGAAGGTCGTGATGTACACGCCCCACATGACCGGCGGCGTGTATCCCGCCACGCCCAGGCCGATGCGGATCTGATACATCAACGCCACGACGCCGATTCCCAAAACGGCAATCACAAACGCCAGCAGCATGTAGTACGTCTTCGACGGATTGCCGAGTGTCGCCACCACATCCCGGGTGATTTCGGCGTAGGTGGAAGGCGCGACCTTCTCAGGTTGGATGATCGCAGCCATCGCTACGCTTCCACCGTGTTGCGTACCCTCATGAGATACGTGACCCCAGGATCGGTGTTGAGACCCTCCAGCACCCGGTATCGCAGCTCACTCGCCGCCATCCGCGAGACGACAGAGGCCGGGTCGTTCAGGTTGCCGAAGGTGATGGCGTCCGCGGGACACGATTGCTGGCACGCCGTCATGATCTCGCCGTCCGCCACATCGCGCCCTTCCAATGCCGCCGTATTCTGCTTGCCCCGAATGCGCTGCACGCAGAACGTGCACTTCTCCATCACGCCCTTGGAGCGAACCGTGACGTCCGGATTCAGCTGGAGCTGCAGCGGCTCCGGGAACGAATGGGCGGCGTCCCGCGGGTTGGCGTGATCAAACCAGTTGAAGTAGCGGACCTTGTAGGGGCAATTGTTGCTGCAATATCGCGTGCCCACGCAACGATTGTAGATCTGCGCATTGAGCCCGTCCGGCGTATGATAGGCGGCGAACACGGGGCACACCGGCTCACACGGCGCGCGGCCACACTGCTGGCACATCATCGGCAGGAACTCGACCGATAGCGGCTCGTCGCCCTCGCCACCCTCGAAGTAGCGCTCGATGCGCAGCCACGACATGTCCCGCCCCCGCTGCATGCTGGCTTTGCCCACCGTCGGGATGTTGTTCTCTGCGTGGCAGGCCGTCACACACGCGCTGCAACCGGTGCAGCGGGTCAGGTCGACCACCAGACCCCACCGGGGGTGCTCGCCGGCGTAGTTGCCGATGGCGCGTTCGCGATCCTGGGCCGCTTGCCATTCGTCGAGCACGTGCTCGATGCGCTCGGGCACTGCGGCCGCGTGCTCGATATGGAAATGGTGGATGTCGTCGTTCAGCACCTCGGTGAACGTGGTGCTTTGCGCGATCCCGCGACCCATCTGCCGCTTCTTTCCGGCGGGGGAGGCGAGCACTTCGTGTTCGCCCGTGGGCCTGATCGATACGATCTGATAGTGCGATAGGCCGCCGAAATCCGTGACCTCACCACTCAGCACGTCGTAGACATTGGCACCGCGATCGGTGGCGTACCGCCCGAATTCGGTGTGACCCTGGCCGATAGGCATGGCTATCACGCCGGGCCGAATGCCGGGATACACGAAGGCCGGTGCGCTCACCGAGCCCGCCGGCGACGTCACCTCCACGAAGTCGCCCTCGACGATCCCGTGTTCCGCGGCCGTCTCCGGATGGATCTCGACCCAGGAACTCCATGTGATCTTGGACACCGGGTCGGGGAGTTCCTGCAACCACGGTCGATTGGCGCCCCGCCCGTCGAAGAACACCGATGACGGATACGCGATGAGGGCGATTCCCGAGGCGTCGCCGGCCCCCGACCACGTGGCAAACGACAGCTGGCCGATGTTTCCGCTCAGCCGCGCCGTGCGGCCGGCTTGGGGCTGGTGCACGCCGCCCGTCTGCAGCGAACCGTTCCAGAAATCCTCGAACGTGCTGCCCCGCCCGCCCAACTGGAACTGGCGGCGGCGCCACGAGTCTTGCAGGTAATCCTTGTACGTGGCCGCCGAGAAGCGGCCGGCGACCGAGCCGCCCATCTGCTGCGCCAACCCGAGCAACACATCGCCTGTCTGTCGCGTGTCGAACACCGGCTGCATGACCGGCTGCTGAAGCAACGTGGCCCCCCCACCGGGCTCGTAGTCGTTCCATTGCTCCAGGGGATCGTGATCGGGCAGGATGAGATCGGCATGCGCCGCTGTGTCGTCGATGAAGCGGGCGAAGCTCACCTTGAAACCCACCCGGCCCAACGCATCGACCAACCCCATCCCGGATGGCGAGTTGTACGCCGGGTTCGTCCCGTGGACGAACAGCACATCGACGCCGCCATCCCGCATGCGCTGCGCGAGGTCGGCGAGGTCCTGGTACCGTGACCCGCCCGACGCATTGGAAGTGGGACCGAACACCACGCGGGTGCCGACATTGCCCGCTACGTAGTTGAGAATGTTGACGGCGGCGGCGGTGGCATGAGCCTGATCGTGTTGCGCTCCCATGCCGCCGGCGACGGCCAAGCTCGGGGCGCCCGCGAATTCCGCCGCCAATCGGCGAATGATGTCGGCCGAGACGCCGCACACACCCGCGGCGCTCTCCGCGTCGTAGTCGCTGAGCAAGCTCCGGACGCGAAACGCGTCACTCGGCGCATTGGCGCCATGGTCGGTCAAGACCACGTTGGCCAGCGCCAGCGCCAGCACGCCTTCCGTGCCCGGATTGGGTGCGATCCACTCGTCGGCGTTGATGCCTGTCATGCTCAACCGGGGCTCTACGTGCACGTAGCGCCCCATCTGATCTCCGTCGAGGGCGTGACCGGCCACGAACTCTCGGGTGTACTGCACGGGGTGCATCCACGTTTCGAGGAAATCCGCGCCGAACGACAGCACGTACCGGGCATCCGCAAAGCGATATGCCGGCACTTCGTCCACGCCAAACACCTGTTGATTAGCGTAGCGCAGCGCCTCGTAGCCGAACGGTTCGAACACGACGCGGCCCTGCGATCCGATGGCCGCCAGCCATTCGTTCACCAGCCGATCGAACGTGCCTGCCTCGTTGCCGGTGAGGAATGCGACCCGATCGCCGGAGGTTTGCCCGAGACGGCCGGCGATCTGCGCCAGGGCTTCGTCCCACGTGATCGGCTCGAATCCGCCGGCCGCCGAACGCGCCATCGGCCCGCGGAGTCGGTCGGGATTGTAAAGGCCCTGCAGCGACGCCTGCCCGCGCGCGCACAGCCTTCCGCCGTTCATGGGACTTCCCGGATTCCCTTCTACCTTGACCGCGCGCCCTTCGCGCACGCGCACGTGCATTCCGCACCCCGCCGAACACTCGCGACACGTGGTCGCGTAGTAGGTGGCGATACCCGGAACCTGGTTCTCCGGCGGTACGAGATAGGGAATCAGCTTTTCGGCGGTGTCGGTGGAACATCCGGACGCCGCGACGGCGCCACCGCCACTGACGCCAAGCACTTTGAGAAACCGTCTGCGGTCCATTTGGTCTGACATCAGTTCGTCACCCTAGTAGTGGCAGACGGTGCAGTCGGTCGTCACGCCTTTGTCCAGGTGACACGACAGACACCACCCCATCTTGAGCGAGGATGCCTGGTACACCTGGGCCATCTCCTCGACGGCCCCGTGACATTCCTGGCAGGTGATCTCGGCATTGACGTGCCGCATATGCGGGAAGCGCACGAACGACGGCAGCTTGTGTACCTCAACCCATTCGATGGGCTCACCGCTTTGGGCCGCTTGCTGCAGCTTCGCGACTTCGGGATTGCCCGCGCCCACTATGAGGTGGCACCCCATGCAGGTGTCCACACTCGGGAGGCCCGGGCTCGAACTGATCTCCACCGCATAGTGGCAGTACCGGCAATCCATTTGGTATTGGCCGGCATGGATGTCGTGGCGGTAGAAGATGGGCTGCACCGGTCCGGCGAGTGATGCCGTATCGACGTCGACCGGGGCCACGAATGTGCCCACCGTGTTTTGGTTGGTTTGTTGGGCCTGAACCGCCTGGAACACCGTGTAGAGCGCTGCCCCAACCAGGGCTAGCGCCGCGATCACCTTGATCACCGGCTGGACGTTTCTGGTCATTGCTCCCCGTAGGGGGTGAGCCCGCCGCGGTCGGGGGTTGAGACGGCGGCAGACGGCATACATGTTGGTTCAGGAGGCCATCACGAGGGACTCGTGAAAAACTTCACATGCGACCGCCCAACAGAAATTACTGCAAAGTCGGCCCAACACAAGCACCCCGAAACGGGTTTCTCGCGCTAGTCCCGTGCGTTGTCGGCCACTGCCATCGCGGCCATTCGGGCGATGCGCGTATTGCGATCCGTCGCCAGCGATCGCAGCATGTCGCCCGCCACATCCGCCGGCAAGCGGGCCAAGGCCGCCACCGCCACCTCCTGCAACGGCCCGCGCTCCTTCCGAAAGAGCCGCTTGCGCTCGAACACGCTCCGCAGAACCGAGGCCGAAGCCGGAACTCCCAGGTCTCCCAGAGCCTCCGTCGCCGCCACCTGCTCCGGTTTGGTCCCGTGCTCGAGGAACCGGGCGAGGTCCGGCAACGCCTCGCGCCGGCGCGATCTACCGAGGGCGCGCAGGGCCACCACCCGCACCTCCTCCACATCGTCGCCGAGAGCCAGACGGCCGATGCGCTCGGCCAGGGCACCGCCGCGGGCACCCGCGGCCTCCACCGCGAGGATCCTCGCCTCGGGACGCGAGTGTTGCAGCACGAGCGCCAGCCAGCGCTCGATGGTGGTCGTCGGGCGCAGGCTCTCCCGCAACGCATCGGCGAACGCCTGCACCACGCTCACCCGGGTGTCCCGGGCGAGGGCATCGACCCGGTCCTCCGTCAATCCACCGATGCGATCGGCCAGTAACATGAGCTCGGCGCTCCGGTCACGAATGGCCAGGTCGAGGAGATGACCGGCGAGCCCCGGTGCGGCACTCAGGGCGTCCTCCAATTGGGCCTGGGCTTGCTCGTCCCCACCCCTCCATCCGGCGGCCAGCCCCTCCACGACGGCCGTGTTGTCGCTGACGCGCTCCAGGACCCGCATCGGCGGGTCACGAAAGGCCGGCCGCGGGTCGCCGGCCCGCCGCCTCAGGAACTTGATGGCCTCGGTCACCCCGGCCCAGTTGCCCTCATCGGCCGCCGTCCGGAGGAACCGCTCCACGTTCTCGGAAGCTTGGGCGATGGCGACGATGTCGTCGGCGTCGAGCAGGGCCTGGAGGGATGGCTCGTCGGAGCGCACCATCAACGAATCCATGAGGTGCATTTCGGAGGGGGTCTGCGTGCCGAGCACGGTGCTGCCCGATGTACGCAGGCTCCGCCGGCCGCGTCCTCGCTCGAAGGCCCGGACCAGCTCGCCGGCGCGGCTGAATCGATCTTCGGGCGCCTTTGCCAGAGCCTGACGCAGCACGTCCTCCAAGGCCCGTGGTAGCTCCGGCCGCATTGCCTCGATGCTCGGGTAGTCGGCCGTGATGTGTTGGGCGAAGATGGCCTGGGGCGTGCCACCGGTATAGGGAGGTCGGCCCGCCAACATCTCATAGACCACCACCCCCAAGCTGTAGACGTCGGCCCGGCCGTCGATGTCCTTCTCCCCCGCGGCCTGTTCCGGCGCCAGGTAATGCGGCGTGCCGACCACCGCCCCCGAGCCCGTGATTTCCGCGTCGGCGTCCTGAAAAGCCTTGGCAATCCCGAAGTCCATCAAGAGGCTGCGGCCCGTGGAGAACTCCAGCAAGATGTTGTCGGGTTTGACGTCGCGGTGCACCACGCCGGCGCCGTGGGCGAAATCCAGGGCGCTGGCGATGTCCTTGGCGATCCCCAGGGCCACGTCGATGGGAAGCTGCCCCTCCCGCTTGAGGCGATCGCGCAGCGACTCCCCTTCCACCAAGGGCATGACGTACAAGGGCAATCGCTCTTCGCCACCCACGAAGTAGATCGGGACGATGTTGGTATGGTTGAGCCGTGCCGCCGTCTGGGCCTCGAAACGAAATCGCGCCGAGAGCTCGACACTGGCCAGCAGGTCTGGATTGAGAACCTTCGCCGCGAGATCACGGTTCAGGCGCTTGTCGCACACCCGGAACACCACCGCGGCCCCGCCCTTTCCGACCAGCTCCTCCACCCGATAGTGCTCCCCCAGCGCCCGTCCCACCCGGTCTGCGATGACGGCGATGCGATCGCCGCGCTCGGGTTTGAGAGCTGCCTCGCACTCGGGGCAGTAGAACGCGGTCGGGGGCGCGGTCTTCCCGCACTCGTGACAGATCTTACCAGGCATCACTGGAATGCAGATCGCAATCTCTCTCGTGTCTTCCGGATTCTCGGGCCACCGCACCCCGGCTGGCCTTTCTTCCCTTGCTATTAGCCATTCGTCAGCTCAAACACCAGGGTCATTCGTTCGATGGGCGGTGCGGCCGGCGGGCCTGCGGGCACCGCCATGGTGCCCGAGTCGCTCATCGTGAGTTCGAGCAAATCCGTCCCGGGTTCGTACCACCGCGCCGACGGCTCGACATCGGACGGGTAGACACACGCGCCGTGGGCGGCCAGGGCGATGGCCGCCTGCGCCCCGACGCCGGTTTCGGGCATCGTGCCCACCCACAGCTTCGCACCGGCCGCGAACCCGGTGGCGTACACACGGCACGCCTCCTCCAATCCTCCCATGCGCTGGACTTTGAGATTCCAGATCATCGGCCCGCCCATCTCGACGACTTGCCGGGCCACGCTGTCGGAGACCAGCGACTCGTCGAGACATAGCGGCGTCCGCGCGTGTCGTTCGTGCGCCACACAGTCCAAGAGGGCCGTCTCGTCAAAGGGTTGCTCCACGAACAGCAAACCCAGCTCGTCCATGGCCACCAACGCGGCGCGGTCACGGCGCCGGTCGTACGCCCCATTGGCATCGACCCAGAGCGGGAGCGTGACCCCTTCGGCGCGCAACACGTCCTGCGCAGCGCGAACCGGCTCCACATCCCACCCCGGCCGGACCTTGAGCTTCACCCGGCGGTAGCCGCGACGCACAGCGTCGCGTACCTCGTCCTGGAGAGCCGAAAGACGCAGATTTTCGGGGATGCCGATGGCCACTCCGCAGGCGAACGAGTCGGATGGACCGAGCCCGTCATCCGTCACCCCCAGCTCCCGAAGCCGCTCGGTTACCAACGCCGCCAGCGGCACGCCGCGTCGCCGGGCCGTCAGGCCCCACCAGGCGGTGTCGAGCCCGGCCCGGGCCATCCGGTTGCCACGCACGCCGTCTCCCAACAGCGCCCACATGGCGCCCGTATCTTCGACGCGCCGGCCCAGGACTCTGGGGATCAACACGTCGCGCAGACACGCCAGCGCGGAGGAGAGGGTCTCGGCCGAGTAGAACGGAAACTCGAAGGGTGCCGACTCGCCGTACCCGCACATGCCCGACTCGTCCTCGAGCTCCACGATCAGCGAGCGCCGCACGGCGAGCGAGCCGCCGCTGATCGTGAAGGGCGATCGCAGGGGGAGAGCCACCTCGTACAGCCGGACCCGCCGGATCTGCTCACTCATCGATCCTCCCGATCACGTCGCGAAACCGGAGGACCCCGCCCGAGGGCTCGAGGTGTCCCGCTTCGTGGAGGTGCCACAGCCAGGGTACGAGCCCTTCCGCAGGATGCAGCAACAACGTGTGCAGTGCCCGCGCCGAGCGGGTGCCCGCCGAGGCCGTGTATGCACCATGGGGAAGCTGAAAGAACGTGTGCACCTGCCCGTTCTCACACCCCAGCAAGGCGTACTCGAGCATCACCCGCCCCGAACAGATGTTCCCGGTGGCCGAGAGCGGCGGCAACGCCATGCCTCGCTCCCGCGCCGCGCGCAGCACGCGCAGGTTGCGATCGCTGAGATCCCATCCTCCGAACGCCACCCCGCGACGCCGATCGAACAGGCGGTTGAAGACCACGAGAAACGCCGGCCGTGGCGGGGCCCGATGGCTCAAGGTGTGCAGCATGGCGAGCTGGGAATCGTCGTCCGCCACCGCGTTCATGACCTTGATCCCGAGACGCACCCCGTCGGGGACGGCCGCATCGACCAGCCCCGGTACGTTCTCCAGCCAACGCAACACACCCTCGAGATCGGCCGCGCGAGCGTCGCCCGCGAGGGTGGGGCTGAAATCCTTCTCCAGAACCATCGCACCTCCACATCCTACCCGGGTCCATACACCGAGCAGCTGTGCGGTCGTGTGCTCGTACTCGGCGACACGAAACGGCTCGCCGCCCGCGGGAAGGTGAAACTTGACCGACGGGATGACGGGGACATCCGACTCTATCGCGGCCGCCAGGGCAGCCTCGAAGAACGCGAGGTACTCGCCCAGCGTGCCGTGCCAGCCCCGCCCGGTCCACGTCACCGTCCAGCCGGTCCGACCCGACGAGGCGACGCGCTCCTCCACGCGCATCTTCGTATCTCGAACCGTCCACGCCTCCATCGACCGCCCACCGGTCGCGTCTTCGGCGATGACCGTCTTGAGCACGACGAACGCCAATCCCGCACGCACGTCGTCGTCCACCTGAGCAACCGTACACGAGAGCTGACCGGAGGCCTTGCCGAAGGGATGGGGAATCCGCATGCCGCCGTACTGTGTGGCAAGGTCGACACCGAGTTCCTCGCGCGCGATGTCCGCCAGGTCGGCGGGAGGACCGCCGGCCGTCTGACGTATCACGGTGTCCAGCTTCGCGCCCAGCGCGCGCGAGTAGGTTGGGACGCCCGGGAGGTTCACGAGGATCGCAGCGCGCGGACGGCAGCGAAGACCCGATCCCGATCCCCCGGTTCCAGCGGGGGGCACCACGGATCCGATGCGGCCCGGGACATCACGCCGTCCGCTTCGAGAGCCCACAACATGCGTTGCACATACCCTTCCATCGGCACCACGAAGGTCGCGCGGGCGAAGTCGTCCAGCGCCGACGAGAGGCGGATGAACTCGTCCCAGGTCCCGCGTGCCCGGGCGGCGAGCAACGCGGCCGCCACGTCGGTCAACGCGGCGCCCATGCCGATCAACGCGCTCCGCGCGCCGACGGCGAGCGAATAGCCCAAAAAACGGTCTTCACCGGTGATCGCGAGGGTTTCCCCTCGGGCTCGCACGATCGCGAGGATGTCCTGATACGTCATCACGCTGTCCAGCGTGGCCACCTTGATGCCCACCACACCGTCGAGCGACAAGATCGCGCGAATCAACTCGGGTGCGTACGACAGGCCACCGGCCGCTTCGTAGAGGAAGAACGCAATGACCGGCAAGCCGGTGGCGACAAGCGTCTCATGGTATTCCACGATGGCCTGGTCGCGAGCCGGGATATCGGCCAAGGCCTTCGGTGGATGGGCGAGCAGCGCGTCGGCTCCGCCTCGCTTCGCGTCATCGGCGACCGAGGCCGCAGCGGCGAGCACGGCTTGCTTCCGGGCGGCGGCATCTGCCGGAAGCGGTCTCGATTCGGGGACACCGACCCCGCACACGAGTGCGGTATCCGGAAGGCCCGACCGCCACGCGCGCAACACCGCCTCACGCTGTCCGTCGGTGAGCTTCATTCCCCGCCCGGTGTGTGCCCACACGGCCACCCCGCCGATGGCTTGGCCGGCCATCCATGTGACGTATTGATCCTGCAGCTCCCCATCGATTTCGCCCGACTCATCGAATGGCACGGGTACGGCCGGTATCACGCGATCGCGAACCTGCGCGGCAAACTCCATGAGCTACGGGCTCATCCACCGAAGCAGGTTGCCGGACTCGATGCCGGACCGCTGCTCTGCCGTCAATTGGGAAAGATCCAGCTTGGCCGGCGTAGCTTCCGGAATGCGCAGCGGCATGGCGGTGCCGAAGGCGAACCGATGGGCACCCACCGTGGAGACCAGTGTGAGCAAATCATCGGACGGGGGCCCCCAGATCCACGTGACGTCCCACAACACGCGCCGCGCTTCGTCGGGTGTGAGCCCGAAGTGGACTTCCTCCACGAAATCCCGTCCCGCGTGCGTGACGAGAATGCGCGCGGCAGGTCCGGTCCGGGCCAGGGCCCGCACCGCCGAAGGCGGCAGGTCCGCCACGACATCCAGAGGGTGGCGCTGCCGTACGTCTTCGAAACGCACGGTGAGGAGCACCGGCAGGCCCATGTCGCCGGCGGCCAACACGGCCTCTCGCATCTCGGCTCCATCCGGGGCCAGAGCCTGGTGCATGGGGTAGAGCCGGACCGCGGGCGCCCCCATGTCCTGCGCCCGCTCGAGATCCGTCGTCCAGGCCGGGAGCCCCGGATGGATCGCCGGGACCGGCCGCAACCGGTCGGCCGCAGCGTCGAGGTCCCGGAGCAGCGCCTCGGTTCCCAAAGCGGGATCCCTATAAAGGAAAGAGGGGAGGTGCCCGACCCAGGCTTCCTCGATTCCGATCCGGTCCATCGCACCCAGGAGGGATGCCGCCGTGGATTCGCGCAGGTGCCGGTACGGATAGGACCCGACGAATGTGGAGACGTCGACGATCATCGGTCGAAGGCTCCCGCAGGGAACAGGTCTCGGGCGTTGCCGCTCTTGATGGCGGTCAGGTCGTCGGCGTCGAGACCGCAGGCCTCCAAGTAGCGAAGTTTTGCGAGCCCGGTGTCCATGGTGACGTCGCATCCCCACACCACGCGCCCCACACCCACGGCCTCCAACGCGTCCTCCAGCATCCCGGTATCGACCCCGCTGCCCGACAGGTCGACCCAGACATTCTCCGCACCCCCCAGGACGCGGAGCGTGTGCGCCCAGTCTCCCCCACCACCCAGATGGGCCAACAGGAACTTCGTCTTCGGATGACGCGCCGCGAGGGTCATGAGCTCGACCGCATCGGACGCCTCCTGGCCAGGCCAATCACGCCGCCGGTGCTGCCAGATGTGATGCAGGATGGGCGCATCGTGCTCGGCGGCGAACTCGGCAATGGGGTCGAGCAATGGGTCGCCGGCGCGCCGGCTGGCCGCCAGCTTGACCCCGATCATGCCGCCCTCAAAGCACCGGGCGAGCTCGGTCAGGGCATGTTCGGTGTAGTTGGGATTCACGACACAGTATCCATGGATCAGGCCTTTGTGCTGTTCGGCCAAGGCCGCCATGCAGGTGTTGGCATGGGTGACGTCGGCCGGCGAGGGAAAGTACGTCGGAGACGTCGCACCCCAGGTGCCGAGAATCGACGCCACGTGCGCCGTGACGCCCATGGCCGCCCCCGTGTGGAGCCGTGCCGCGTTCAGGGCCTGCCAGTCAGCACGGATCGAGCGCTCCGAGTGGAAGTGCGCATGCACGTCGATCAACGCAGCCGCCGTCACTCCGCCTCCTCTTTGGCGAGGGCAGCGACGACCCCACCTACCACCTGCAACACGTCGTCGACGGTTTCTTCCGAATGCGCCAGCGACATGAAGTTGTACGCATTGCGCTTGAAGATGACCCCCCTCGCCGCACACCCCGCCCCCAGGCGGGTCGAAACGGATTCCGTCGCGCACTCGAGATAACAAAACTCCGCGATCCCCTTCACCGAGCGTATCACCGACGAATGCGCGGCGGCGATCTCCACCAGACCGTCGCTGAATCGCTGTCCCACGGCGGCGATGTGTCCGGAAACATCCTCCCGATCGTACACCCGCAGGACGGCGTCGGCCGCCGCCAAGCTCACGAACTCCGTGGCGAGCGTCGAAGAGATCCAGGTTCGCGTCACCGCGCGCATCAACGCCTCCGCTCCGCCCACCGCCGCGATGGGGAAACCGTTTCCGAGTGCCTTGCCCATGACGACGAGATCGGCGTCGAATCCATATCGCCGGCGCGCCCCGGCCGGACCGAGACGCAGGCCCGTCTTGATCTCGTCGAGAACGATGAGCGCGCCCGTGCGCGCCCGGGCGTCGTTGAGCGCCGCGATCCAGGCCTCATGGGGAGGTCCGTCCACCACGGGCTCCACCACGATCGCCGCGGTGGGCTCACCGTGCCCCATTGCGGTCTCCAACGCCGCCACATCGTTGAACGGCACCGACTGCCGGCCGCCGCGAACCGCCGCCGGGACCCCGACCGCATCCGAAAACGTATCCAACCACCCCTGGTAGCCACTGGTGACGATCCGGTCACGCCCCGCCTCCACCCTGGCGATCCGTACGGCGGCCGCCACGGCCTCCGCACCCGTCTTGAAGAACCGTACGCTCTCCATGATGGGATTCGTCGCCCCCAGGCGGTCGGCGACCTCGGCCTCCAGGACCGGCGGAAGCGGGCCGACCGTTCCGTCGTCCACCGCCTTGCGCACCGCAGCGGAGACGACCGGGTGGCCATAGCCGAGGGACACCGCACCGAGGGCCATGGTCGTGTCGATGTAGCGCCGTCCCTTCATATCCCACACGGCACACCCCTCGGCGCGAACCATCCGCTCGGGAGCGTCGCCTCCTGCGCCGAACAGTGCTGCGGGATGCTTGCTGCCGGTCGACGTGAATCCGGGAATCACTGCTACACGCCCTTCCGCTCGAGATACCGCTGCACCTCCAAAGCGATCGCTCGCAACAACTGCACTTCCCGCTCATCCGCCGGGTCCCGATGCACGAGTTCGCGAATCGTGCGCATGATGCTCTTCTGGTTGCGGCTCTTGAAGAACTCGAAGGCCTCGAGGGCCGCCTCGGCGTCGGCGAAGAGCTGCTCGAGTTGCTCTCGACTGGCTGGCGGCGCGTCGCGTCGTGGACGTTTGAGTTCAGGGGACGCACCGGCGGCCTTGAACAACTCGTAGCACGTGACGGTCGCGGCCTGCGCCAGGTTCATGGAGCTGTGCTCGCTGCGCGTCGGGATCGTGACGATGCGGTGGCAGCGATCCAGGTCGTCGTTGGTGAGCCCCTTGTCTTCGGGCCCGAACAGCACGGCGACGCGCTCCGTCTCCGCGAGGCCCACCAGCTCGCTGGCTGCGGGGGCGACCAACATGGCGTTGCGTTTGGCGGCGCGTCCCCGCGCGGTGAGGCCCGCGACGCACGTAAAATCGGCCAGGGCCTCGTCGAGGCCGTCGAAGATCTCGGTGTGTTGGGCGACATCGCCCGTCTTGTGTGCGATCCCCTCGATGCGACGCACGTCGAAATCGACCGGTGAGACCAGGCGTAGATCCCGGAACCCGAAATTCTTCATCGCCCGGATGACGACCGCGATATTGACCAGATCCTGTGGCCGGTGCAACACCACCGTGATATTCACCGCACCTCCGCGATCACCGCCGTCATGGGGGACTCCCGATCACCGCGCAAATAGGTCCACCCCGGTGCGCCCCCTAACGCCAGCTGTCCGGCCCGCCGGAGACGACCCGGCCGCATCTCGTTGATCACGACCTGCACCAGGAACTCCTGCCCGAGCACGACCGGCGCGCCCACGTCGCCGACGAGCAACAGTGCAAAGCCGTCGGGCGTTCGATGCCACGTGCCGGTGAGGTCGCCCGGCTGCGCCTGCGTGCCGGCCACCGGTCGAATCCGCACCTGGTCGGTGCCGTCCACCGGGACGGCCACGAACCCTCTCCAGCCGTCCCAGTCGAGGTAGCATTGCACGCCGTCAGAATGAATGTCGGGCACCTCGTTGTCGAGCGCGGGGTCGGGTTCTGCCGGTCCGCGAAAGCACAGCGGATCTTTCCGGACCTCGACGCACACGAACAACTCCGTCCCGTGGACCACGATGGCCACCCGGCCGCGCAATGCGTCAGGACCGGGGTACGGCGCCTCCGACCTGCGGTACGCGTCCTCTCCCAGTACCATGACGGCATCCGCCGGCAGACCGTCGAACAGCGCCTCGACGGCGGGTGGCGACTCGAGCAACGTACACGGAATTCGCGCACGGACTGGTGCGGGCACCTCCACGGGCATGGGCGGCGGCACCGCGCCGCCGAGTGGCGTCACCGGGCCGCCCGACTCACGCACTTCCAGTGTGCCGTCCGACCAGCTGATCGAGTCGACCGCGGCGTCGCCCCGGGCAACCTGAATCGAGTCGCCGCGGTCCTCCGCTGCCGTGACCCCGGCGGACTCCGGTGCGAACACCTGGATCCACCGCCCCGGCCCGACGGCGCGGCGGACGAGAAATTTCGAGCGCCCTGCATCGGACAGCGCGAGGGTCGGCGGCCCCGGCGCTTGCATCACGAAGAATGTCTCGTCCGGTCGCGGCGCGAAGATGATGTCCCACCGATGATCGCCCGCCCCGCAGCGCGCCCGTGCCGGCGCCGCCATCAGCCGCCACACACCATCGACGCCTCCATCGGTCTGGCCGGGTTGGGTGGCCGATCGCGTCTCCTCCACCTCGGCGATGTCGTCCGGTGTCAGCGCAAACGCGCCCAGCGGGTGCAGCGGTAGTTCGACAAGTTGGTCGTCCGGAACGCGAACGTCGATCACGTCGAGGACGTAGGCGGGGCCCGCGACGATGGTCCGCTCCACGTACGTGTCGGGTCCCAGCAATCCGGTGGCGACGCCGCGACACCAGGCCCAGTCTCCCACCTCATGGAACGCAGCGCACCAGGCCGGCGCCGGATGCTGGCCCACGCCGGGAGCCGCCGGAGCGTTGTGGGCGAGGGCCGAGCGGTACCAGAACAACGAAGGCGCGACATACGATCCCGTACCGAAATCGAGCAACCAAGGCCGATCCCAGAACAGCGTGAGATGCAGTTGGTCGGGATGCCCATGCCCGGCGCCGGTGCCGCGGCATTCGAGTCCGACAAGACGACGTGGAGAGGCTCGAAGAACCGCCGGTCCGCCGCCGTCCACCAAGACCGATCCCGGCTGCCAGTCGTGGGGCTCCTCGCCGGGAAGGGTTTGGTCCATCCACAGCAGACTCTTCCACCCGAGGCCGCTCCGATGCAGCCGCTGGGCGGGACGGTTTTGCTCCACCTCGGCGATTTCGGCGAATCCCGGATCGGCGGCCGGCGGAACGTCACCACCGTAGAGTGAGCCGAGCAGAGAAGCCAGACGCGGCCGCCGAGTGCGCGCCCAGCCCATCTCCCACAACTCGGCGAACCGCGGCTGGTACAATGTCACGTCGAAAGGCGAATCGCCGCGGGCGGGCAATGACAGATCGGGAAGCACGGTGTCGAGGGGCGCGAGATACATGTTGGGCAGCTTGGGACCGAACGATTCCTCGTCGTACAAGTCCACCCCGGAGGGTCTCAGCAGCTCGGCGGCCAACAGAAAACCGCGTAGGGCAAAGAAATGGTAGTTCTCTCCCTCGTGCCACCACCCGCGCTCCGACACCGCATCTCGCAACAAGGCCCGAATCCCGTGGGTGCCGTCCACGCCGCTGCGAAGCAACGCGTCATCAGCCAACCAGCGTCCGGCGGCGATGAGCGCTGCACTGTTCCACACCTGTCGATTCGACCACCCTTCGTCGAACGAAGCAATGAGCCGGGCCGACTCCTCCGCCATGGCCGACACCCGACCGGCGGCGCGCTCGTCCCATTCGAGGAGTGACGCCGCGATCAGGAGCTGGGTCAACCAGATCGATTCCAGGTAGGTCGAGAAGAAGAGCCGGGTGGGGCCCAAGACGTTGTCGACGTTGGGGTAGTCGCGGTAACGATCCGCGTATCCCAACACGATGTCGCGCGCTCGGTCGGCCGCCCTGGCGGTCCCGCACACTCTGCCAAGCAGCGCGAGGTGGATGGCGCGCTCGCTGAGCCAGATGTGGTACCGCCAGACCCAGGCGCCATCGTGGCGCACTCCCTGGAACGTCGCGTCACACTCCGGGCACGTATGCCGGTGCGGGCTCAGGGGATCGAAGCGCAATCGGGATCCATCGCCCGAACACACGCCCCCGCCGCGAGACAGCAAGGCCTTTTGCTGCGGGATGTAGAGGGGTCGGTCGAGAATCGGGATTGCCAGTTTCGCCAGCCGGCCGGCAAGGGCGGCAACGTCCGGCGAACCATTCAGTGCGGCCCGGCGGCCGGCCAGTTCACCCGGTCCCGCGATCAGCATCGTTCTCGAGGTGCCAGCCCGTCACTCCGTCGAAGTCCACGGCCCAGTCCAGCACGCGAGCGCCGGCGGCCACCACCCCAGCCTCGATGGCTTCGCGAGCATCTGGTGGACCGAGAATCACCAGACAACCGCCCGCACCTGCGCCCGTCGCCTTCACGCCCCATGCCCCGGCAGTCCGGGCAGCCGT
Source organism: Gemmatimonadota bacterium (assembly GCA_027294455.1). Classification (GTDB taxonomy): domain Bacteria; phylum Gemmatimonadota; class Gemmatimonadetes; order Gemmatimonadales; family GWC2-71-9; genus B3T1B10. The sequence goes on along the minus strand of JAPULZ010000114.1, from coordinate 11,005 downwards.
CTCGATGGCCTGTGTGCCTTCCGTGGAGATGGTGGCGTCGAGACGCTGTTGCTGTTTCCAGTTCTCGTCGACGAGCCTCGCGACTTCACGCCACTCCCCGGCCTCGATGGCCCGGGCGACGGGATCGACGAGATCACGCATCGTGCGAATCGCGTCGCCGATCTCGTTGCGCCGCTCGCGATACGCTCGCCAGACCCGATCGTGGATCTGTGACGAGAAATGTGATTCGCCCGTGTAGACGAGGGTCACATGCTCCGCGAACTCGGCCGCGGCTTCGGGCGAGAGGTCCACGCGACGAACCTCGACATCCGATCCGTCGCCGAAGCGAAACTCGTGTATCCCTCCCAGCGCCGCGGCGTATTGGTCCTGCCGCCCGCCGATGAGTCTCAGTTCCGCGGTTTCCAGACGAAATCCCATCTCCGCGAGATCGATGGGGTCGAACCGTTCGTTCCTGCACAGCGCCAGCGCCTGCAGCAACGCCACGTCGAGAGACCCGGAGGCACCGAGCCCCGACCCGGCAGGCACATCGGAGGAGGTCAGGACTTCGAGTCCTCCCGTAACTGGCAACATGTTCAACGCCGCCTTGTGGAGATCGAGCTTTCCATCGTACCGGGCGTCGGCGGGGTCCTGCAGGTATACCCGCTCACCGATGTCCTCGGCGTGCAGGCAGTACGTCCCGCCGCCGGGCAGACATTCGACGTGGGTGAAGAGCGTGATCGCCGCATTCACGACCGCGCCCCCTTCCAGGTCCGCGAACTCGGGCACGTCCGACCACCCGCCGGCCAGATCGATTCGCACCGGAGCCCGTACGCGAAAACTCAAGGCAATTCCTCCCGATCGGCAATCCACCAGCCGGCCACTCCGGCCAGCTCACCCCGCAGGTCCAACGACACGCCGCGCACGCGGCGATTCACGCCCTGCACGCCCCGAGCATGATACAACCAGGTCACCGGAAACTCCCGCTCGATCACACGCTGGGCGTCTCGCCACCCCGCCTCGAGCTCCCCGGCGGTTTGGGCCTCGCGCACGCGTGCCAGCGCACCCTCGAAGTCCGGGCTTTGCAATCCCGAATACGCCAGCGGACCCGCCGCCCCTTCGAAGAGCGCTGCGACGTGCCCGAGGGCCAGATCGCCCGGCACGAGGGTGATCAACGCGTCGAAGTCACGTGCACGGCCTTGGGCCACAGAGAGAAACGTGGAGAGCTCGAGCTGGCGGATTTCCATCTCGATCCCCACCCGGCGGAGCTGGGCCTGGATCATCTGCTCCAAGGCGTTGTCGGCACTGCCGACGGTCAACAAGCGAAACGACAATCGACGTCCCTCCCGCTGCCGTACGCCGTCATCTCCTCGGCGCCACCCGACTGCCTCGAGCAGGGCCTCGGCGGCGTCCACATCGTAACCGACCGGCGCCGGCGACTCGAACCACGGATGATCCGGCGAGACCGGACCGTCGGCGAGCACGCCAAACCCGTACAAATACGCATCGACCAGCAGCTGCCGATCGAGGGCCAGGGCGACGGCTCGGCGAACGCGCACATCGTCAAACGGCGGACGACGCACATTCCAGATCAAGGCATTGACGAATTGGACAGGGTAGTCGATGACGGTGAGCCGACGATCGTCCCGAACGAACGATGCGTGGGCGGGATTGATGCCGGCAAAGTCGAGCTCCCCGGAGGTCAACGCCGCCAGTTTGGTCGTCGATTCGTCCACCACGACCACCACGAATCGATCGAGGCGCGGGCGGCCCAACGACTCGGGGAAGTCATCGACGCGGGCGAATACCCACCGCTGATTGGGCCGATACTCGACGAACCGAAAGGGACCATTGCCCACGGGGTTCTGGTTGAACGCCGCCGTGCGAATCTCCGCCGGTGCCAGGCCCGCGAACAGATGTCGCGGCAGGATCGCAAGATCCGTCAGTACATCCGGGAACGTCGGTTGCGCCTGCGCGAACCGCAGCTCGACCGTGTAGTCATCGACCCGCGACACCCGGGTAACCGCTGTCAGGTCCCGAGCCCTCGGGTATGCGGTCTCGGGGTGACGCGCCATCCGCAGCGTCCACACGACGTCATCCGCCGTCGTGGGCCGACCGTCGTGCCAGCGGACGTCCCGCCGCAGCGCGAACCTCAGCACGGTTCGGCCCTCGCTCCACTGCCACGAGGCCAATCGCGGTACGGGCTCGATGGCCTCGTCATAGGCGGCGAGGGTCAGGAAGAGGATATGTTTCTGGACCTGTTTCGCGAGGGGATGGATCGCGACGAGGGGATTGATGGACTGCAGGTCGGCGCCGGACGCAAACAGCAACGTCGCTCCCTCGGGGCGTGGCGCGGGGCCGCACGCGACGCCACTCGCCACCCCGAGAAAAACCGTCAGACCAACTCGCAAGCTTGACGACATCCTACTCCGGGACCGAATGTTCGTTATGGTGCGCACAGCGTTACGCCGAGCCGCGCTCGGCGGTGGCCTGGTGGTGTTGATCGTAACACTCACGTTCGTGCTGATAAATATGGCCCCCGGCGACCCGGTGCGCCTGTGGGTCAGCCCCGGAGCCACCGAAGCGGAGGTGGAGAGCGCCCGGCGAGCCCTGGGGCTCGATCGACCACTACCGGTCCGCTACGTGACATGGCTCAGCGACTTCGCGCGAGGCGATTGGGGGATGAGCCTCGCACAACAACGGCCCGTCCGCCGCATCATCCTCGACGCCCTTCCCCATACCCTGCTGCTCACCGGGGGATCGCTCTTCCTCACCTACCTGGGTGGCATCGCCGTCGGAGCGTTTCAGGCGGCCAAGCGCCGGACGAAATGGGACACGACCCTCACCATCGGAAATCTCGTCGTGTTCGGCATGCCCGCCTACTGGCTCGCCATCATGCTGGTGCTCACGTTCGCCTACGCCGCGGCGCGATTCGGATGGCCCGATTGGATCCGGTTCCCGGCCATGGGGGTTGCATCCCTCGACGCCGATTTTCTCAACCCATGGCAACGGATCGTGGACCGGCTGCGCCATCTCACCCTGCCCCTGGCGACTCTGGCGGCCCTCGGCATCGCCGGCACGTCGCGTTTCGCGCGGGGTGCGATGCTCGACGCTCGAGGGCAGACGTTCGTCAATGCGGCCCGGGCCCGCGGACTCAAGCCCTTCACGATCGAGACCCGCTATGTCGTACGCAACGCGCTGCTTCCCCTGATCACGCTCCTGGGACTCTCGCTCCCCGCGCTGTTTTCCGGCACCGTCTTCGTCGAGGTCATCTTCGCATGGCCCGGCATGGGCCGGGAGATCGTCGCCGCGGTGCTCGCCAGAGACTATCCGGTGGTCATGGCCACCACGGCGATCTTCGCGGTGCTGGTCGTCGCCGGCAACATGCTGGCCGACGTGCTGTACACCGTGGCCGATCCCCGCCTGCGCGAGCACCCCGCGTGACGAGGGTGCCGATCCTGCTGCGAGACCCGCGCGCCGTCGTGGGCTTGGCCATCCTGGGTCTCTTCGTGATCGTGGCCGTGTTCGCGCCCGTCGTGGCACCCACCGATCCCACCCTCCAGGGAGATATTCTGCGGACGCGCTACCTCGCCCCGTGGAGTACCGGGCCCGACGGCGTGCTGCACATCTTGGGGACCGATCGGTTCGGACGGGATATGCTCTCGCGGCTCATCTTCGGCACCCGGATCTCACTCACCGTGGGACTCCTTTCGGTCGCCGTGTCGGTCGTGGTCGGCTGCACAGTCGGCGTGGGGGCGGCCCTGGGCGGCCGCTGGGTCGAACACGTCCTGATGGCCATTACCGATGCCGCGCTGGCGATGCCGCGCTTGGTACTGTTGCTCGCCCTCGTCGCGCTCTGGGAGCCGAGTATCACCATCGTGATTCTGGTGTTGGGACTCACGGGATGGATGGGCATCGCCCGTCTCACCCGGGCCGAGGTGAAGGGCGTGCTCGCCCGGCCGTTCATCGACGCGGCCAGGGCACAGGGCATGTCCCTGCCCCGGTTGTTGTGGCGGCATCTCATGCCCAACGCCACGACGCCCGTAATCGTGGCTGCCGCCCTCGCTGTGGGCAGCGCCATCACGCTCGAGTCGGGACTCTCCTTTCTCGGCATCGGGGTACCGCCGCCCACACCCTCGTGGGGCAACATGATCTCCTCGGGGCGCGACGCCATGGTCCACGCGCCGTGGATCGCCACCCTTCCCGGCCTGGCCATTGTCCTCGCCGTGGTGGCGACGAATCTCCTGGCCGATAGTCTGCGCGATGTCCTGGACCCTGCGACGCGCCCCCCAACCCGTTGACAGTACTGGCGGCGGGGGGGAAGGGCTAGCGAATCCCGACTGCCGCACGGGCATCCGCCGGGAGCAGCGGAATCACGAGACGGATAGGCACTGCAAAGGACATCCCCACGGCATCGGCCAAGCCCGCCCGATGGATCCCGACCACGTCTCCCGAGGCGTTGAGGATGGGGCTCCCGCTCGAGCCGCCCACCGTGAAACCGTCGAAGCGAATCTCGTCCTTGGTGACCTGACTGAAGATGCCGCCGCTCATAGAGGTGCGGATGGTTTGGGTGCGATCCAACGCCGCCGCCAATCCGGCCGGGAACCCGATGAGCGCAGCGGGCTCGCCTTGCCTGGCCTTGGTGCCGTTCCAATCCACCCTGGGCACGTGGGGGCCCGTGTAGTTTCGAATCCTGAGGAGCGCCACGTCGGCGCCTTCTGCGGATGCCAAACTCACGATGTCCGAACGAATCATGCGACGCTGATCGGCCATCGTCACGAAGACGGAGTCCGCCCGCCGGCCGTCTTGCATGACGACGTGCCGGTTGGTGACGAAGTAGCCCGACGGGGTAATCACGAAACCCGATCCGTCGTACACCCGCCCGCCCCGGTACACCGAGACGAGCCCCACGGCTCCCTGATTGGCTTGTGCGACGGTGGCCAGATCGACCCCGCTCACCGCGCGCAACTGTCCTTCGATGCCGGTGATCTGCTCTTCGGCGTCTCTCACGGCCTGGCGTAGGCTGTCGATGAGTTCCTGCGGCACTCGATTGTTCGACGCGGCCACCATTTCCGCCCGCAAGCCCTGAAGTTCGGTTTCGCGGATACGCCGCAGCGAATCCGCGTGTGCCAGCTGGGTGTTCAACTGGTTTTGCGCCCGGCCCAGCGAGGCCTCGAGAGCCAGGGTCCGGCGTTGCGCCTCGACCAGGGCATCCCGCAGACTGTCGACCACGACCGCCGGGGCCGAGGCCGCCCTGGCCTCGTTCAGATCTTGCCGCAATCGGTTGTATTCTTCCTCGGCAGCCGCCTGCACCGAATCGGCGATCACTCGCTGCTCCGCAATAACCTGGCGCTGGAGTGCCAGCGCGGCTTCGGTGTCCCGCATCATCTGCTCGCTGTACCACCACAGCGCTCCGAGGCCCCCCGCGAGGAGAATCGTGAAGCCCCATACCACGGCCCGGACCTTGGCGTGGCTTTTTTGGGCCGTCGACTCGACCAGGTCCTTGACGAAACGGGTCCTGCCCTTGCCACCAAAGCTCCGGCGGGCCTCCTCCGGCGCCGACAGGTCGCCGGAGCCCATGTCGCCCGCGGGCACCGGGGTGATCGGAGGGGGACGGCCGCCCTCGAGCCGGGCCACCAAGAGCTGCGGCCCGTCATTGCCGAGAGAGATGCGATCCCCTTCCTTGAGCGGATATTCGGTGGTGATGCGCTGACCATTCACGACCGTCCCGTTGCGAGACCGGGCGTCGCGCAGCACGACCACGCCGTCGGGCTTGAGCACGATCTCGGCGTGAACCCGTGAGACTGTCGTGTCACCTTCCTTGACCGGACGGATCTCACACTCGCGCCCTCGCCCAATCCGAATCCTCCCGCCTACTGAGGTGAAGTCCTCTCCCGTCCGCGCGTCCCGGAGCGTCAGCGCGATGGTGGTATCGGTGGTGGGCGTCATGGGCGTCGTCGCATCCTCGGGGCCGGTCTGGCCGGGTGCGTCGAACCCTTCCGGGAGCCCGTCCATGGGCACCGTCTTGTCCACGGTGGAGATGCCTGGTTGACCCTGGACCACGGTCGACGCCAGCTTGCGGGCACCCGCCATCTCGACCCGGAAGCGCGGCCCGCCCGTGCCGATTCCCAGCGTGCTTCCGGTGCGCAGGGGCAGGGGCTCTCTGGGGGTAAGCTGCTGCTGATCGAGAAACGTCCCGTTGGTGCTCCCAGTGTCCTCGAGCGTCCAGGCCCCGTCGCGAAACGCCATCACGGCGTGATTCCCCGACACCCCATCGCATCCCGGGCCATCGAGGGTCAGGTCGAGATCCGGCGCCCGGCCGATCCGAACCTCGTCCTGCTCGAATTCGAGGATCTCCCCGGAGCGCGTGTTGCGGAGCTTGAGGTACGCCATGGGCCGAAATTACTTAGCCACCGCCCTGGAGGAAAGCGCTGGCGACCTGGATCACTCCTCTCCCATCGCGGGCGGGTTATCTTCCCTGCGGCAGCAATCCAACGGGATAGGGCGATTGGAAGCTCAACAGACAACCGAGGTTGAACACCCCCTCACAACACCGCGGGACGAGCCCTTTCACGGTCCCGATATCTTCACCAGCGCCCAGGGCGTCTTTCAGGGCCGTTTCGAGCTGGAGCGGGTGGTAGCCGGCTCCCGGGACCGGGTGCTCTTCGTGGCCCGTGACCTGGTGCTGAAGCGACGCGTCGCGCTGCGCGTGCATCTCACCCCGGGCGGACGCAACCGCAAGTGGTTCGAGCGCGAAACGGAGGTGCTGGCGACGCTGGATCACCCCTCCATTCGCACCGTGTACGCGGCCGGCTACGAAGGCGAATGGGCATACCGGGTGAGCGAATGGATCGAAGGCGAAAGTCTGGCCGATGCCGTCGCCCGAGGGCCTCGCTCCATCCCCCTGGTGCTGCATCTGGCGAGGCATCTCATGAGCGCCATCGAGTACGCCCACTCCGAGCGCATGGTGCTGCGACGCATCATCCCCACGACCGTGATGCTCGATGAGACCCTGCGCCCCGTGATCACCGACCTTCGCTACGCCAACCGCTGTCTCAAACTGGCCGATCCCGACCAGGACGAGTCGGCCACCCCGTTCCTGGCACCCGAGGCCTGGCACGGCCATTACGGAGAACCGGGCAGCGATGTCTATGCGGTGGGCGCGCTCTTGTATTTCGCGCTCACGGGCCAACCGCCGGCGTCAAACCCGAAGGACATCGTCCCTCCCAGCGAGCTGCGACCCAACTCGCCCCAGCTGCTCGACCGGATGGTCATGCGGGCCACGGCCCAGGATCCCCGGGACCGCTACCTCAGTGCCGCGGACATGGCGGAGCACCTGGCGTCGGAGCTCGGAGAGTTCGAGGCGCCCGTGGCGATGCCGGCCCCGGGGGCCTCCCGGGAGGATCCCGACGCATGGGAGAAACAGCTGCGCCGCGCGCTGGGAGATCAGTACGAGCTGCTGGAGGAGGTGGGGGTCGGCGGCTTCGGAAGCGTCTACCGGGTGCGGGATCTGAGCCTGGAGCGGGAGGTCGCCCTCAAGGTGCTGCACCCCTACCTCACGGCCGACCGCAAGGTGGTGGAGCGGTTCCGCACCGAAGCCCAGCTCGCCGCCAAACTGGATCACCCCAACATCGTGAGCATCTACGGCGTCGGCAGCCGGGCCGGGCTCCTGTGGTACACGATGGAATACATCGCCGGTTGGAGTTTGGCGCAGTTGATCCACCTGGAGGGTCCCCTCACGCTGTCTCGGTGGACGACGATGATGGAGCAAATCCTGGGCGCGTTGCAACACGCACATTCGCATGACCTGGTCCACCGCGACCTCAAGCCAGAAAACATCCTCATTGACGCCCACGATTTGAGCGTTGCGATCACGGACTTCGGATTGGCGTTGGCCCTCCACGGCAAGCGACATCGCGTCGAGGAATCCCATTCCGGCACCCCGGAATTCGCGGCCCCCGAGCAGATGCTCGGCGAACCCGTGGACCACCGCGCCGACTTGTATGCATTGTCGCTCGTGGGCTACTACGGCCTCACCGGTCGTCTGCCGTTCGAGGGCGGCACGGTGGAATCGGTGCTCGCCCGAAAATCTGCCGGCGAGCTTCCCCGCATCCAGCAGTTCCGGGACGACGTATCCGACGCGTTGTTCGACGTGCTCAAGCGTGGCGCGTCCAAAAACCCCGACGAGCGCTTCGCGTCCGCGGCGGAATACGCCGCGTCGCTACGCGCCGCGACCCGTGCCAGTGTCGGGAGCCTGCGCGAGCGACTGCGCGAGCTATTCGGGAATCGATAACCGCCAACCCGACCCCACTTGCACCGCCTCGTGTGGGCCTGCAAGTTGCCCCAGTCCGTCAGACACCGCCTGACGTGGTATCAGGTCAATCCTGACTCCGGGGTACGGCATGCCTCCGAAACGCCCGTTGTTGCTGTGTTCGCTCCTGGTGATGTGTGGGATGGTCGATGAAGCCATGGCCCAGGGGGTCACCGAGCTGCAGGTTCTCCCCGAGAACCTGACGCTCGTGGTTGGTGAGAACGGCACGGCCATCGCCACCGCATTCGACGACCGGGGCAATCCTCTCGGGGTCGTGCCCAATCTCACGTGGATTTCCAACGACCTGGAGATCGCCACCGTGAGCTGGGACGCGGCGTCTCCCACGTTCGCGACGATCCAGGCGCTGGCACCGGGCATCACGCAGATCGAGGCGCGGTCCGGCACGGTGAGAACCTCCATCGTGGTCGTCGTACGAGCAGCCGCGGTGCAGCCGATCGAACCGGTGATCGTTCCCGACTCGGTTCTTCCCGTCGATGTCGCGGCCGCGAGCATCGACCTGATCGCGCGGATCGAACCCCACAATTTCGGCTTTGCCCAGCCCTGCCGTGTCGGCGGTTTCGTCGGCGATGACCTGTTGGTGACGAGCTATGTGTCGGTACGCGGTGCGGATTCGATCGAGGTAGTGCTGGCCACGGGCGAGCGCCTCAGCGCCGGAGTCGGGATCGCGGCATACGACCCGGCCACGGATCTCGCCGTGTTGCGGATTCCCGCGGCACGCACCGGTGCGTTGACGATCGGGGCCAACCCGACCCGGGGAGATTTCGTGTGGGTGGTGGGCCAGCCCGATTGCCAGCAGGCGACAACCGCGCGCACCAGTGTGGCGGCCAGCGGTCCCCGGTTGACCATGGATCGGCCCCTCGTCTTGGGACAACTCGGCGCGCCGGTGATCAACCAAGAGGGAGAGATCGTGGGCCTCGCCGCCGGCGGCACGCAGGCCGTCACCGCGACGGACATCGGCTCGCTGGTGAATCAAGCGCGGCAGAATGTTGCCGCGGGATCGGTGTTGAGTCCGGCACAGGTCGCGGCGGCGGAACGCCACACTTTCGGTTCCGTGGCACTGCGCTCCAACCTGTCGGATGGAATCGCGCGCATCGCCCCGTTGGAAGACTGGCACTGGCCGGAGCTCGCTCGGCAGAGCACGCTCCCCTTCACGTTGTCGGGACCGCAGGGGCGGTACGAGGTGGAGTTGCTCTCCGCCGGTGCGGTGCAGAGCACCACGACCGTCTCGCTGGAGGCCGGGGTGGCCGCCCAGCTGCTGTTGACGCCCACGCCGGTCGTCGTGGAGCCGCCTCCCGAACCACCGCTCCCCGAGACGCCCCCCGGGGCCGAAATCGAGCCGCAAGCCGGCGGTGGCGGCGGGTTTCCCATCGCCCTCGTGATTCTGGGGTTGGCCGGTGGCGGAGCGGCGGCCTTCTTGTTGGCCTCCAAGGGCTCCGCCGACGGAAACGGCAACGGCACGCGCAGGGGAAGCATTCGCATCGTCGTCGGCTTTCAGTGACGATCGCAATGAATGCGAGGCGTTTCCTTCTGACCGGTGCCGCCGTGCTGGCGGCCGCGGGGTTGGCCTGTAGAGACCAACCCACGGAGACGACCACGACCGGGAGTCTGATCTTCCAGTTCTCGACGTCGTCCGGTGTCGCGTTCAACGTCACCCAGGTGGCCGTGACGCTGCGCCGCGACGGCGTTTCCGACATCAACTTCACACTGCAGGACCAGGGCAACGGGACGTTCGCGGGGTCGCGCGGCAGCATCGATCCGGGCACGTACACCGTGATCATCCGCGGACTCGACTCCGGCGAGGTGGAGTTCTTCGGTCAAACGAGCGTCACCATCGTGGCCGACCAGGAGGCGACGGTCTCCATGACGCTCAATTCGTTCGTCCCCACGCTCGACGTCATCCCGCCCAGTATGTCGTTGGACTTCAGCGTCTCGGGCACCGGCGTTCCCGACGCCGAGAGCTATCTCATCGAGGCGGCCGCGTCACCGGACTTCTCCTCGGGAACCTTGACCCCCACGGGGCAGTCACAGGTGGGAAACAACTTCGCGGCCGACTTCACGGCCCCCTCCGTGGGCACGTACTACGTTCGCGTGCGAGGGGTGCGGAGCGACATTCCGGAAAGCGGCAAGCCCGCCCGCGGCATCGCCGCGGTGGTCACGGGAACGCTCATCTACGGCGACTTCATCACGAGTAGCATCGACACCCCGGGCGAAGTCGAGGTGTACAGCTTTGAGGCCGTTGCCGGAACCGACGGCCCGATGGTGGTGTCCTTCCCCGTGGGGAACGTGGCACCCCCGGACCTCGCCATGACCGTGGGCCCGTTCGGCGGCGTCCGATACGGCGGGAACAAGGACGCCGGGGTCGTGGGCAACAACAACCTCGAGTGGGTGGTGGCGTTCGATCCGGCTTCGGCGGCGCCCAACATGGACGAGCGGCAAGCTCGGCTCGACCACCTGGTCGTGCCGCCGCGCGAAGTGACGCCCCGGTCCAAGCCCGCCGCCCCGTCCGACGCGGCGTTGGCCCACAGCTGGCGCCGGTTGACCTCCGATCCCTCACTACGGCTGCGGGCCCAGCCTGAAGCAACCGGCAGCCTACCGCCAACCATCAGGACCATTGAAATCACCGGCGCGCTGAACACCACCGGCGGCTACAACCTGGCCCTGGACAACTGCGACGTGGTGGCGGTGTCCTTCGGTTCC
>JAPULZ010000113.1 GCA_027294455.1 Gemmatimonadota bacterium | reverse complement strand
CCCAGGAAAGCACGACGATCTCTGGCTGCCCGGCGTCGCCGAGGTCGGAGACGTACCAGCGGCCACCTTGCTGCTGCACATGGAGTGGGTGCCGCAGGGCGTCGGTGCCGATGGTGTCGGCGATGTTGGATCGCAGGTCGTAGAGGACTAGTCCCCGGGCGCCCTCCGACGTCATCGCCAAGATGCTGTCGCCCACCGGCTCGACGGCGCGACCGTTGAGATAGATCAACCCCAGCGAGCGCGAGGGGCTCGAGCAGGCCATGGCCAGCCAGGTGATGAGGTACAGCTTGTGAAGACGGGTCACCGCGGTCCCCTTAACTTGTGTCCATTCGACGTTACACCATTGAAGATACCCAACGATCGGTGGAGGGATGCCATGTCGCGAGTCGCGCAGAGCCAATGGACGCTTCCGCTGGCAGAGGAGTTTGGTCACGAAGATGTGACCGATCAACTCAACGCCGTGGTGGCCGAGTCCGGGATCACCACCGGGATCGCGGTCGTGGCATTGGTGGGATCCACCGGTGCCGTCACCACGATCGAATACGAGAGTGGCGCCCTGGCCGATTTGCGCGCCGCCCTGGACGCGCTGGCGCCGACGAACGGGGACTACGAACACAACGCCCGGTGGGGGGACGGCAACGGATTCTCCCACGTGCGGTCGGCATTGCTCAAGACCAGCGTAGCGATTCCCGTTACCGGCGGCCAGCTGCAGCTCGGCACGTGGCAGCAGGTGGTGGTCATCAACGTGGACAACCGTCCGCGCAGACGTGAGGTGGTGCTGACGGTCGTCGGAGAGTGATCGGGCCGGGGCTAGCGCAGGGCGTCTTCGAGGGCAACGGCCGCGTCGGTGGCGGGATCCCGATACTTGACGATCACCGGGGTGTACAGGTGCACCCCCTGGGCTTCGGCCACTTTTCCCTTGGCGGGACGGCTTCCCGGAACCACCACGGCGCGCGGCGGCACGGTCATGGGCTCTCCGGGAGCGCTGCGCACCACGGTGTCGTTGACGAGATCGTAGATGGGCGTCGATCTGGTGAGCATGGTGCCCGGGGCCAAGACGGCGCCGGCGCCCACGATCGTGGCCTCGTATACGCCGCAGTTGCCGCCGATCAGCGCGCCGTCCTCGATGATCACCGGCATCGCACCGATCGGCTCCAAGACCCCGCCGATCTGCACCCCCGCGGAGAGGTGAACGTGCTTGCCGATCTGCGCACACGACCCCACGAGCGCATGCGAATCAATCATCGTGCCTTCGTCCACATAGCTCCCCACATTGATGAACATGGGCGGCATGCACACCACGCCCGGGGCCACGAAGGCGCCGTCGCGGATCGAGGAGCCTCCCGGGACGATGCGCACGCCGTCCTCGCGGCCAAACGCTCGTGGTGGGAACGTGTCCTTGTCGAAAAAGGGGAAGCGCTCGTTGATGGAATAATCTGCGATCTGGCCAGCCCGGAACCCCACCAAGATGCCCTTCTTGACCCAGTCGTTGACCAGCCAGCCGGCGCCGGCGGGCTCCGCCGCCCGCACGTCTCCACGCGAGAGCATGTCGCGCAATGCGCGGACGGCATCGACGGCATCGGCGGGTAGCTCGGCAGCTGGAAGTTCGTACAGGCCTTCGATGATCGTCCGCAACTCGGCGGCGGTCATTGGGGCTCCAGCAACTCGAGTGCAATCAGGTCGGCTCGGAGAGTCTCACGGGAAGCATCCGTGATGGGCACCATGGGCAAGCGGTAGTGTTCTCCGATGAGGCCCATCATGGCGAGGGCTGCCTTCGCGGGAATGGGATTGGTCTCGATGAAATTGGCGTCCATGAGCCTCAGCAGTTTGTAGTGCAGCTCCCGGGCGCTCGAGAAATCGCCGGCGAGTGCGGCGCGGACCATGTCGCTCATGAGGTCGGGCAGCTCGTTGGCCACCACGGAGACGACGCCGTGCCCGCCCAACGCGATGATGGGCAACGTGAGGGAATCCTCCCCGGACAACACATGGAAACCCTGGGGAGCACCCTGGATGATTTGCATGACCTGCGGGAAGTCGCCCGAGGCCTCTTTGACCCCGACGATGTTGCCGTGTTCGGCGAGACGAAGTACCGTGTCCGCCGCCAGGTTGACGGCGGTGCGGCCCGGGACGTTGTACAGCACCACCGGCGCTTGGACCGCATCCGCGATGGCGGCGAAATGGCTGTACAGGCCGCCCTGCGTCGGCTTGTTGTAGTAGGGCACGACGCTCAGAATCCCATCGACGCGCGCCGCCGCCATGCGCTGCGCGAGTGCGATCACGTCATGGGTGGAGTTGCCGCCGGCCCCGGCGAGGACGGCCACACGTCCGTCAGTCTGCTCTGTCACGATCTCCACGACGCGCAGCTTCTCGTCGGCGTGCAACGTGGCGCTCTCGCCCGTCGTGCCGCATGGTACGATCCCGTCGACGCCACCGGCGATTTGGCGATCGACCAACCCACGGAGAGCGGGTTCGTCGATCGCGCCATCGGCTTGGAACGGCGTTACGAGGGCGGTGTAGGTGCCCTTCCAGGTGGTCTTCATGGGTCGTCGCCCTGTTCGAAGAGCTGGGAGAATTCGTAGAACCCCTTGCGATCCTTGATCCACTCGGCGGCGTACAAGGCTCCGAGGGCGAATCCTTCTCGGCTGTGCGCCGTGTGCACGAGCTCGATGGATTCCGCCGCGGCATCGAATCCCACCCGGTGGTGTCCGAACGCCTCGCCCGCCCGCAAGCTCGTAACGTGCAAGGCGGCGGGATCGATGGCGCCGTCCGGATTGCCGGTTTGCACATGCCGTTTGCGTTCCATCGCGTCGAGAATCCGCTCGGCGAGCTTGATGGCTGTGCCGCTCGGGGCATCCTTCTTGGCCGTATGGTGATGCTCGAACACGTACGGGTCGTATTCCGGGAACCGATCGAGGAGTGTCGCGGCCTGCTGGGTCAGGCGCATGAGCACCTGGGCACCGATGGAGAAATTTGCTCCCGAGATGAAACCGATGCCGGCCTGCGCGACGAGGGCGCGCGCTCGGTCCATCTCATCGTACCAGCCCGTGGTGCCCACGACCATGGGAACGCCGGCCGCGGCTGCGCCCTCGATGTTCCCCAGCACCGCACGCGGTACCGTGAAATCCACCACGACGTCGGCCCCCCGCAGTTGGTCGGGGAGTGGCTCCGGGTCGGGGTCGGGGTCGAGGGCGATGTCGATCCGGGCCACGACATCGTGACCCGCGGCGCGGGCGAGGCGGTCAATCTCCTGTCCCATGCGACCCATGCCCAGGAGGGCGAGCTTCAACGCGGGGCCTCCGCCGGCCCAAACAGGCCGCCGAGCGCGGCGCCCGCGAAGAATTCGTCGTGCAGCTTTCGGACAGCGTGGGCCGTTTCGTGTCTGGGCATGACGAAAGATAGGCTCGTATCCGATGCGCCGTGACTTGCGATGTGCAACGTCGTGTCGGTGAGAACCCCGAGCGCCCGTGCCAGGGTGCCGTCCGCCCGCTCCGTCATCTCCCCGACCACGGACACGATGGCGCAGTCGGGATTGCATATGGTATCGAAGTGGGTGCCGAACGCCGCCAGGGCGGGCGAAGTATCGGCAGCCGCGCCCAACCCCGGGTCGTCGAACACCCAGGCCATGCGGTGGCCCGACGTCGTGATCAAGATCGGCGACAGCTCGTACCGATCGACGATCTCGGCGATCACGCGCAGGCTCACGTGTCTCGGCGTCGGACTCAGGGGCCGCATGCGGAGCGTCGTGACCTGCTCCTTGACCGCGATGGACTTGACCGGGACGCCCGTCGGGGTGGGGGCGGCGGTGATCGTCGTCCCCGGCGCGTCCGGGTTCGCCGCATGCATGATCCGCACCGGAATATTCCGGTCGATGGCCGGCTCCACGGTCTTGGGATGGAGCACCTTGGCGCCGAAGAGAGACAACTCCGCTGCCTCGTCGAACGACAACTCGCGCACGCATTTGACGTCGTCCACCGCCGTATGGCCGGTGGTGAGCATGCCCGCCACGTCGGTCCAGATTTGAATCTCGCTCGCGCCGAGGGCGGCACCGAGCAGTGAGGCTGAATAGTCTGACGCTTCGAAGCCCATCGTCGTCGGAATGCCGTCGCGCGTCGCCCCGATGAATCCTTGCGTGACGGGGATGCGGCCCTGGGCAATGATGGGGAGAATCGTTGCCGCACTGCGGGTCTCGAGTTCCGCGCGATCCGGGCGGGCTGCGCGGAATCGCGCGTCGGTGATCATGACCGTCGCCGCGTCGACGGTCTCGACGTCGAGGCCGCTCGACTGCGCGGCAGCCTGGAACAGTAAGGTCGAGAACCGCTCGCCGTATCCGAGGATGGTGTCCTGGGTTTGGCGGGTGAGTTGCTTGAGCAGGGCGACGCCCTTGAGAAATTCCTCGATCTCTTCGGCGTACGTCGTGATGGTGTCACCGACCTGGTGCTCGGCGGCGGCGTCGAGGCCCAAGTCGGCGAGGATGCCCCGGTGGCGGTTCTCGAAGGAGGCGAGAGGCGCGCACGCCGCCTGCCAGCCTTGCTCCAGTGCGGTCGTGGCGAGAGTGAGGAGTTCCCGCGTCGCGCCCGCGATGGCCGAGAGGACGACGACCGGTTGCCGATCGCGGTGGCGTTGCACGATGCTCACGGCGGCGCGGATGCGCGCCGCATCCTGCACCGACGTACCGCCGAACTTCATCACGATCACCGCGAGCCTCCGAGCACCCCTCGCGCCACGGCCAGCTCGGCGTTCAAGATCGAGCCCCCGGCCGCCCCGCGTACCGTATTGTGGCCCAGCACCGTCATCTTGAAGTCGAGTACGGGGCAGGGACGTAGCCGCCCCACCACGGCGCTCATGCCTCCGTTCCGGTCCAGGTCCAACGCGGGTTGGGGACGATCGGGCTCCTCCACCATGATCAAGGGTGTCACCGGCGCCGATGGGAGATTTCGCTCCTGCGGCTCGCCGGTGAACGTGACCAGGGCGTCGCGCACCTCGTCCAGGCCGACGCGCTGGGCCAGCTTTACCGATATGGACTCGGTGTGCCCATCCACGACCGGTACACGGTTCACCTGGGCAGAGATGGGGAACTCGGCATGCCGGATGACGCCATTGTCGAGCCTGCCCAGCATCTTGCGGGTTTCGGTCTCGAGCTTGGCTTCTTCACCGGCGATGTAGGGGATCACGTTGCCGGCGATATCGATGGCCGGCAGCCCGGGGTAGCCCGCGCCGGAAACCGCTTGAAGGGTCACCACCGACACCGCCTCAACGCCGAACGCCCGGTGCAGCGGGGCGAGCGCCATTGTGAGAAACGTGGCGGAGCAGTTCGGGTTGGTGGCCAAGAATCCGGTGGCCGGGAATCGTCGTGTCTCGGCCTGGCAGGCGGCCAGGCTCAGATGGTCGGCGTTCACCTCGGGAATCAACAGCGGGACGTCCGGGGCCATGCGGTGGTTGCGGGCGTTGCTGAACACCGCGACACCGGCCTTGGCCCACGCCACCTCCACTTCTTCGGCCACGTCAGCCGTGAGGGCGGAGAAAGCGATGGCAATACCGGGATCCGGTGTCAGGTCTTGCACGGTCAACGCACCCACTGCTTCGGGCATCGGGACCGGAAGCCTCCAGCTGCAGGCCTCCCGATAGGGCTTGCCCTGCGAGCGTTCCGAGGCGGCCACCCGGCTCACCACGAACTGGGGATGCCCGTCGAGACGCTCGACGAATCGCTGGCCCACCGCACCCGTCGCGCCGAGCACCGCCACCTCGAGTTTTGGAGGCACCGGTTACGTTCCGTGCTGCATGAGATGGGTTACCGCCCGGCAGTACAGGTCCACCGCGTCCTCCACGTCCCGCTTGGCGATCTTTTCGTCGTCGGTGTGTGCGTCGTGAATGTTGCCCGGGCCGAACAATAGCGGTTTTCCAAACGCCGTGAGAGACGGGATGTCGGAGCCGAACGCGACGGGGGCCGCATCGACTCCCGGAAGCGTCTCACACCATACGGCGTCGTTCTCGGTCACGATGTCGTAGTGCAGCTTGGGGTCTCCGTCGATCAATCGATCCAACGTGGCGCGCGCCTCGGCCGCCGGCCCTACGGTCCGAACAAGGACGCGCGCCTCAGCGTTTGGGGCGATGACGTTGCCGGCTGCGCCACCGGCGATCGTCCCGACGTTGCACGAGGCCTCACCCAACATGGCGTCCGTGCCCCACGAGGTGTGGCGAACGCGCTCGAGAACCGCCAGAAGGCGATCGATGGCGGAGTCTCCCCGTTCGGGGTAGGCCGAGTGGGCCGCGGTGCCCGACGCCTTGAGCACGAATCCGAACGCGCCCTTGTGGCCGCTGGCCGGAACGTTGTGCGTCGGCTCTCCGACCACGATGTAGCGTGAATGCACGCCGAGCTCGTTCGCCTTGCGGGCGCCGGCACTGTCGGTTTCCTCCCCGACCACGAAGAGCAACCCGACGCCGTCGATGCCGCCGCCCCGCAGTCGCTCGGCCGCGGTGACCATCGCCGCGAGAATGCCTTTGGCGTCACAGGCACCCCGCCCGTAGATGAACTCGTCGTCTTCGGCGCTGGGCATGAAGGGCGGAACCGTATCGAGATGAGTGCACAGTACGACCACGGCCGTGCCCGCATCGCCGGCGAACACGTTGAGCCGCCCGTGGGCGACTTCCTGGAGGGTCACGCGGAAACCCCGCGTGTCCAGCTCTCGCTCCAGGAACCGAGCGATCGGCTCTTCGTCGCCCGTCACGGAGGGTATGTCGATGAGTTCCCGGATGAATTCGAACAGGGTGCTCACGAGTGGCCAACGGGCCAGGGGAATGTCGCCAAGTGGCTGTCCCGAAAATATGCCGAAATCTGCCCGCTCCTGCTATCCGACCAGAATGCGGTTCTTGTCCCGTCTCTTCGACGGGGTGCCGGCGTTGGCCAGCCAACCGGTGAGCCCGACCACGACCGAGGCGAGGATGGCAGTGAGGAGCCCGTCGAGGTGGAATGCCGGCATCAGCTTCGCCACGAGCAGCAGCATGCCGCCGTTGATCACGAGGATGAAGAAGCCCAAGGTGAGAAAGGTGATGGGGAGGGTGAGGAGCACGACGATGGGGCGGACGATGGCGTTCACGAGGCCCAGCAGCAACGCCGACAGAATCATCGACTGCAGGTCGTCGAAGCTCATGCGCTGCAGCAGAGAATCGGCCAACCACAGCCCCAGCGATGTGAGGAATATCCGCGCGATGAACACCCGCATGCCATGCCCTCAAGAAGCGTCACCTTGTGAAACTACGAGTCGCCACGGCCGTTCGTTTCACGGCCACGGACCTCTATGGAAACATAACAGGTGTGCTTGGATCCCGACCAGCACCCTCGGGTTGAGTCGGACTCTCTTTCGTGCGAAGTTCTCGGACATGATCAAGTCCTTGGCCTTCTCACGGATGGCCGCGCTTGGGGTCGCCGTTGCTGTGCTGGCGAGCGTCTCGGATGCCGCGGCCCAGGAGGCGACGTGCTGGGACGGCGTGTCGGGGCCGCGCGCGGATGCCGATCTGTACTGTCTCGTGCTGGTGCCGACGCCGGATCTCATGGCGGCGACGGGCACGGTGCGCATGGCCCGCAGTCCGTCGCCGTTCGGGGCGACGGTGACGCCGGACGGACGACCGCAATTTGCGATCACCATCGACATCGCGGGACTGCCCGATCCATCCACGCTTGGTCCGTATACTACGTATGTCGCATGGGTGACGACGCCGGTGCTCGACCCGATGGTGAAGTTGGGAGCGGTCGGCAACGGGTCGACGGCGGCGGGGCACGTCGAGTTTGACAAATTCATGGTGCTGATCAGCGCGGAAAATTCGGCCGACGTCGAGCGGCGCGATGGGCGCCTGGTCTTGCGGGGCATGTCGCCGAGCATGCGGATGCTGCCGGACCAGCACATGATGGTGGCGCCGGCCGTGCGCGACGACGCGGCGAATTCCGGGGACCAGCGCTGGTTCGTGCCGCCCATGCATCCTGCCGTGCCCATGATGTGGGCTCTGCGGGGACTCAGGCCCCGGACGGCGCCGTTTCTCCCCGACACCGTCGGCCGACGCATCGTCGACGCGAGACCTCGGCAACTGCTGCGACTGGACGATGGCGACACCCTCGACCTCGAGGCGGTGATGGTTCGACGAAACGTGTTGGGGCGCGAGTTCATCATGTACGGCTTCAACGCCCAGTACCCCGGCCCGTTGATCGAGGTGTCCCAGGGCGCGACGATCGTCGTCAACTTCACCAATCACATCGACCTGCCTACCACGGTGCATTGGCATGGGTTGCGTTTGGACAACCGCTTCGACGGCGTGCCGGGTGTCACGCAGGATGCGGTCATGCCGGACGAGACGTTTCGGTATCAAGTGTACTTCCCCGACGCCGGCATCTACTGGTACCATCCCCACCATCGGGAAGACATCCAGCAGGATCTGGGACTGTACGGCAACATGCTGGTGCGCTCCTCTGACCCGGGATTCTTCAATCCGGTCAACCGCGAAGAAGTCCTGATGCTGGACGACCTGCTGGTGGGGGCGGACGGCCTGGTGCCCTTCGGGCGCGACCGGGCGACACACACGCTCATGGGCCGCTTTGGCAACGTGGTGCTCGTCAACGGCGAGCCGACCTACGAGCTGGAGGTCGGCCGGGGTGAGGTCGTGCGGTTCTTCCTCACGAACGTGTCGAATACGCGGACGTTCAACGTCTCGTTCGGTGGAGCGGCCGTGAAGGTCGTGGGGTCCGACGTGGGTAAGTTCGAGCGGGAAGCGTGGGTGGAGAGCGTCGTGATCGCGCCGGCGGAACGGTTCATCGTCGAGGTGCGTTTCGATACGCCGGGTGTGGCGACGGTGACCAATCGCGTGCAGGGATTGAACCACTTCTTCGGGACGTTCTTCGCCGAGGTGGACACATTGGGGTTGATCGCGGTGGGAGCGGATCCCCCGGCGGAAGACTTTGCGGCCGAATTCAACCGGCTGCGGCAGCACGACGACGTCATCGCCGGCATCGACCCATACCGCCCGTTCTTCGACCGGCCGGTCGATTACCATCTCGTCCTGCAGCTCGCAACGCACGATCTGCCCGTTTCGGTGGATTGGATGATGCGGCTCGACTCGATCTACTTCAGTCCGGTGGAATGGACCGGGACCATGCCGATCATGAACTGGGTGTCGACGTCTGCCGAGGTACGGTGGATCCTGCGCGACCCGACCTCGGGAAACGAGAACATGGACGTCCAGTGGCGCTTCACCGTCGGAGACGTGGTGAAGGTGCGGCTGACCAACGACCGGCACTCGCTCCATGCCATGCAGCATCCCATTCATATCCATGGGCAACGGTTTCTCGTGCTCGAGCAAGACGGCGCCAGGAACAACAACCTGGTGTGGAAGGATACGATTCTGCTGCCGGTGGGCTCGACGGCGGACATTCTGTTGGAGTTGACCAATCCCGGGCGTTGGATGGTGCACTGTCACATCGCCGAGCATCTGGAGGCGGGGATGAGAATGGTGTTCGAGGTTGTGGAGGACGGGAGCTAGCACTGCGATTCTAAATTGCAGATTGCAAATTGTCGAAAGGTGGAGATCATGCGAAGAATCATGTCGGTCGCGATGACGGTGGCCACGGTAACCATCGGTTCTGCGGCGGCCCAGACGACGGGTTCGCTTTCTCAACAAGTGCGCGAGTTCATCATCATCGATGGGCCGGTGATTGCGTTGACCGACGTGCGGGTGATCGACGGCACCGGAGGGCCGCCGCGGGAGGGGCAGACCATCGTGATCGCGGACGGTCGGATCCAACAAGTCGGTCCAAGCCACTCCGTGGATGTGCCTCGTGGGGCGCAGCGCCTGACCCTGGGGGGCCATACTGTCATCCCGGGAATCGTGGGGATGCACAACCACACCTTCTATACCACCACGGGGCGCTCCGCGCAGCTGAGCTTCAGCGCGCCGCGCCTCTACCTCGCCAGCGGGGTGACGACAATCCGCACGACGGGCAGCAGCTCGCCCTACGCCGAGCTGAACCTGAAGCGGGACATCGACCGAGGGCGGGCGCCGGGGCCGCGCATGCACATCACCGGTCCCTACCTGCAAGGCTCCTCCGGTGCCGGCGGCGACATGTACCACATCACGGGGCCGGAGGATGCGCGCCGCGTCGTCGCGTATTGGGCCGAGGAGGGTGCGACCTGGTTCAAGGCGTACAACCAGATCGGCCGTGCGGAGTTGGGGGCCGCCATCGAGGAGGCGCACAGCAGGGGGCTCAAGGTCACCGGCCATCTCTGCTCCGTGAGCTTCCGGGAGGCCGTGGCGCTCGGCATCGACAACATCGAACACGGATTCTTCACTAACACCGACTACGATCCCGACAAACCGGACGATACCTGTCCCATGGATTTCCGCGATGCGCTGATGGAAGTGGATCTGGACGGACCCGAGGTTCAGGCCACGTTCCGCGACATGGTGGGTAGCGGCGTGGCCATGACGTCGACCCTCGCCGTGTACGAGCTCTTCGTACCGGGACGCCCGCCCATCGACGAGCGCATGATCCGGGCCCTGGCCGATGGCCCCCGGCAGGAATACCTGCGGACCCGGGAACAACTCGATATATCGGGTACCACGTCCATCTCGCGCATCTTCCGGAAGGCCATGGACTACGAGCGGGCGTTCGTGAACGCGGGCGGGCTGCTGGCGGCCGGCGTGGATCCCACCGGCAACGGTGGCGCGCTACCGGGGTTCGGCGATCAACGCAACTACGAGCTCTTGATCGAAGCCGGCTTCGCTCCCGAGGAGGTCATCCAGATCATGTCGGCCAACGGGGCCAAGATCCTCGGTGTGGACGATGAATTGGGCACTATCGAGGTGGGCAAGATCGCCGACCTCGTTATCATCGACGGCAATCCGGTGAGCAACCCGCGAGACATCCGCAACGTCACCATCGTGTTCAAGGACGGGCTCGGTTATGATTCGCCGCGCCTGATCGAGTCAGTACGAGGGGTCGTCGGGGTGCGCTAGCTAGTTTGCCACGGAGGACACAGAAAAAAAAGAGTTTGGGGGTCTCTGTGTCCTCTGTGGCTCAATTCAGAATCCCGCCACCAAGCAACCGCTGGCCATCGTATAAGACGCCCGACTGCCCCGGCGTGATGGCCCGGGCCGGCTCGGCCAGCTCGAGGTAGATACTTGCGGCATCGATCTCGAGCACCTTGGCAGGCACCGCGGCGGCGCGGTAGCGGATTTGGATCTCGCAAGCGTCGCCGACATCGAGGGGATCGGCGAGCCAGCGGACCTCGGAGAGCGCGGCGCGGTCGCCGTACAGCTCGTCGGCGGTGCCGATCACGACGGCTCGTTCGCTTGGATCGATTTGCAACACGAACATGGCCTCCGCATAACCCCCCGGTAGTCCCTTCCGCTGCCCGATCGTGTACCGGGCATACCCGTCGTGCGTGCCGACGATTTCGCCGGCGCTGTTCATGAAGGGGCCGGGGGCCAGTGCCGGGGTGTTCGCGCCCAGGTATCGCTCCAGCACCCCGGGGTAATTCCCATCCGGGACGAAGCAGATCTCCACCGAGTCCTTCTTGTCCGCCGTGACGAGCCCCAACCGCCGCGCGATGCTGCGCGTCTCGTCCTTGGTGATATCCCCCACGGGGGTGAGCATGCGCTCCACCACGGCGCGATCGATGCCCCACATGAAGTAGGTCTGATCCTTGTTGGAATCGGCGCCGCGGTAGAGGCCGCCGTCCCTGGCGATGACGTAGTGGCCTGTAGCGATGTGATCACAATCCAGCGCGTCGGCGTGGGCCACGAGATCGCGGAACTTCGTGAACGTGTTGCAGCGCACGCAGGGAATGGGCGTGCGGCCCTGTTCGTACTCGGTCACGAAGTTGTCGATGACGTCGCGCCGGAACCGATTCTCGAAGTTGAGGACATAGTGTGGAATGCCGAGAGTGTTGGCCACGGCGGCCGCGTCGTGAATCGAATCCAGCGAGCAGCACGGCCGGTCGGGGACGGTGTCGCCGTAGCAGAACAGCTTCATCGTCGTTCCCACCACTTCGTACCCGGCGTCCACGAGTAGCGCCGCGGCCACGGAGGAGTCAACGCCCCCCGACATGGCGACGAGTACTTTCTTTCGGGCGGTGCTCATCGCGCCAGTACCTCGGCTAGCTTCTTCACCTTCTCCACGATCCCGGGCAGGATCTCCATGACCCGATTCACGTCCTGTGGCGTGTTCTGCTTATAAAAGGAAAAGCGAACGGCACCCGTCGCGACGTCGGTGGGTAGTCCCATGGCCTCGTGGACATGAGACGGCTCCGCCGCGCCCGTATTGCAGGCCGAACCGGCCGAGAGGGCGACACCCGCCATATCGCATTGCATCAGGAGCGCTTGGGAGTCGATCCCCGGCAGCGACAGGTTGCTGATGTGGGGGGCCCGGTCGGCGTCGGCCGCCAGGATCTTGGCATCGGGGAACGTCTCGCGCATCCGGCGCTCGAAGTCGTCCCGCAACGCACCGAGGGTTTGGTGCGTGGTCTCCTGTTCCCGGACCGCCAAGCGCACCGCTTGGCCCAGCGCCACGATGCCCGCCACGTTCTCGGTGCCGGGCCGGATGCCGAACTGCTGGCCGCCGCCGTGGATCAACGCGTCGACGACGGTCCGGTCCCGCACCAGCAGCGCGCCGACACCCTTGGGCGCGCCGATTTTGTGGCCGGAGATGGAGAGCAGTGTGCAGGGGAAATCGTCGATGCGGCACGGCACCTTGCCCACGGCCTGGACGGCATCCGTGTGGAACACGGCCCCGGTCGCCGCACACTGCTCGGCGACGGCGCGGACGTCCTGGATCACGCCGATCTCGTTGTTGACCCACATCATGCTGAACACGGCGAGCTTGCTCGCCAGCGCTTCCTGCACCGCGTCCGCCCGAAGCAGGCAGTTGCTGTCGACGGGCAGGTACAGGGCTTCGCCTCCCGCCTGTTCCACCGCCTCGGCGGCGGCCAACACCGCCTTGTGGTCCGCCTGACCCACGGCCACGCGGAACGGCCCCCCGCGGCGGTGGGATGCCAACGCCCCGCCGATTATGGCCAGGTTGTCGGCCTCGGTGCCGCCCGAGGTGAAGATGACGTCGCCGGGCTCGGTGCCAAACGCCTCGGCGATCTGCCGCCTTGCCGTGTCGACGCCGGCCTGGGCGGCCCGCCCGAACTGGTGCATGGAGCTGGGATTGCCGAACGCCTCGTCGGTGAGGTACGGCATCATGGCCTGCAGCACCTCGGGCCGAATCGGCGTGGTGGCGGCGTTATCCAGGTAAATAGGCTTGTTCATGGTCCGGTCTAAAGGAATCTACACCCTGCGTGGTCCTGCTAGAACGTGGACACGCCCATCGTGACCACGTCGTCCACCCGCACCGTCTCCAGGGTGTAGAACGGCTCGCCGTAAGCTGTCCGGATCAGGCTGCCGTAGTGGGCGTTCTGGGTGCGGATCAGCTCGTAGAGGGCCTGGCCAGTGGGGAACAGCTCGCCGGCGGCCGTGGCGGCGTCGAACTGGGAGGCGTAGCAGTGGATGGCTTCCATCTTAGTCTCGAACTCGGAGGAGACGTCCACCACGAAGGTGGGCTTCACGGGGTCCTCTCTATAGGCCTGGGCGTAGAGGACCTTGTCGGGACGGTGGGGCTCGCCGTCCGCCTCGTATTTGACGAGGCTGGCAAGGTAGCAGGCGTCCCGGGCCAACTCCGAGGCGATGCGGTGGTCCGGGTGCCGGCCCGCGGGAAACGGGATGATCACGGTCTTGGGACGCAACTGCCGAATCAACCCGACGACGGTCCGGCGGGTCTCGTCCGTATTGAAGACCCCGGCGTCCGGCAGCCCGGCGTTTACCCGCTCGGACACTTTCATGACTTCCGCCGCCTGAACGGCTTCAGCGGCGCGCGTCTCGGTGTCGCCCAATGTGCCGGTCTCCCCCGCCGTGAGATCGACGATGCCCGTACGGTAGCCGGCCCGCTGCATCTTGATCAGCGTTCCCGCGCAGGTGAGTTCGACGTCATCGCGGTGGGCGGCGATGGCCAGGAGATCGACAGGTTCCATGGGGATGCAAGCTAGTTTTCTCTGGACACCAGCACAAACGGCTCAACCACGATCCGCAGCAGAAGGCACCAGAGTACCGTTGTCCCATCGCCTCCAGGGATGTTGCGTCGATGCAACTCTGGCGGAGCCGCGTTTGCGATCACGAAATCCATCACCTACCGATACAGGTTGGTGATCTCGGCGAAGACGCTGACGGCGTCGTTCACGTTACCCGCCTTGGCCACATACTCGGCCTGCTGCAACATCGCTTCTGTTCCCGTCTCTTGGCCCCCTCGGCGCCTGGGGCGGTCGTCGTTGAACCACAAGATGGCCGCACCCTTAGAATGCTCGTCGGGTTTGTCGTGGTTGGGCTATGGCTCGCGGGGCTTTCCTGGCGGGTAGGATCAGTCGGCGCACTACAACCCGATCATGATTTTGGTTTTGTCCGTGATAGAAGGCCCCAGTCCTGTCACGCCACGATTCATGCTTCTGTGTTTCTCTGTGGCTAGCACCCTAGCCACCACAACTCACTCGTATCGCAATGCTTCCACAGGGTCCAAGCGGGCTGCGCGTGCGGCCGGGAGCAATCCGAATCCCACGCCGGTAAACGCCGACGCCCCCAGCGCGACCACCACCGACCACAGCGGCACGACGGCGGGAAGGGGCGTGAGGGCTCTGGCGAGCAACGTGAGGCCACCGCCCAGCAGCATGCCGATCGCGCCACCCACCATGGTGAGGGTGGAGGCCTCCACGAGGAACTGCCACAAGATCTCGCGCCGCGTGGCCCCCAACGCCTTGCGCACCCCGATCTCACGAGTGCGTTCGGTCACCGAGATCATCATGATGGCGATCACGCCCACGCCGCCCACGAGCAGACCCACGCTCGACAGGCCGAGCATGACCATGAAGAACACGGCGGTCATGCCGTTCCAGCTCTCGAGCAGTCTGTCCTGGGTGACGACGTCGAACGTATTGTCCTGGCCCGGGCGCAGTCCCCGGTGGCTTCGCAACGCGCCGGTCACGTCGTCGATGGCCTCGCGGACCGTGATGTGGGGCGGCGGGGCCAGCATGAACGCTATGCGGCCGCGAAAGCGCGTGACGTTCCGGTCATAGGTTCCGTGTGGGATGATCGCCTGGGGCGTGGCACCCTCGCCGAACAGGCTGGGTGGCGGGGCGTAGACGCCGATCACCCGGTAAGG
Organism: Gemmatimonadota bacterium; assembly: GCA_027294455.1. Classification (GTDB taxonomy): domain Bacteria; phylum Gemmatimonadota; class Gemmatimonadetes; order Gemmatimonadales; family GWC2-71-9; genus B3T1B10. The sequence goes on along the minus strand of JAPULZ010000113.1, from coordinate 25,498 downwards.
CATCCCGCGGATTTTGATCCGCTGGCCGATGGGGTCGAGCTGGCTGAACAATTGCTCTGCGAGCGCTTCGTTCACCACGGCGACACGCGCGCGCGTTTGTTGTTCGACCTCCGTGAAGCTCCGGCCGGAGAAGACGTCGCCCCCGCTCACGCGGAGCCACTGGGTGCCCCGCCCGGCGATGTTGACCGATTCCAGATCGACGTTTTGGAATTCGATGCTCGCCCGCGTTTCACTGCGCACGACGAGGAACTCGACACTGTCGAGTTCTTCCAGGAGCTCGGCCTCGTCCAGGGTGAGCGGGCGGGTGCGCCGGCGCAATTCCCGGCGGTCGGATCCGTCGGAGATGTTTATGCCACCCTGGAAGTAACGCACCACGAAGAATGTTCGCGGCCCGAGTTGTTCGACCAGGTCGGTGACGCCGCGGTTGAGGCCGGTGATCATCGCGGCGATGACCATGACCACGGCCACGCCGATGGACACCCCGAGGATCGTGAGCGCGGCGCGTCCCTTGTTGGCGCGAATCGAATCGAGGGCGATGCCGACGCCTTCGAATATCTGCATTACTCGTGCCTCATGGCGTCGACGGGGTCGAGCCTCGCCGCACGAGTGGCGGGATACAAACCGGCGATGATCCCCACACCGGCCCCCAACAGGACGCCGACCACGAGCGACCACGGGGCGATGGCGGCCGGCAGCGGCGTCGCGGCTTCGATGAGAGCCGCCGCGCCGAGGCCGGTGGCGATGCCCAGTCCCGCACCGGCCACCGAAAGCGTGGCGGACTCGACCAGGAACTGCCGGCGAATGTCTTGCCGCTTCGCCCCGAGCGCCTTGCGGATGCCGATCTCGGCGGTTCGCTCCGACACCGACATCAGCATGATGTTCATGATCACGATCCCGCCCACGACCAGAGAGATGCCGACGAGGCCGGGAAGCGCCAATGCCATCACTTGATTGATGCGTCCCCAAAACTCGAGAATGGCTTCCGCCGTCTCGAGGGCGAAGTTGTTCTCCTGTGTGGGGCGCAACGCGCGGCGACTGCGCATGATCGCCTCGGCCTCTATCATCGCCGCCCGCATGTCGGCTGCGGTTTCGGCCTTGACGAGGAGGATGTCTACCACGTTGTGGGGATTCACGAACCGCTTGACCGGAGAGAGCGCCGGTGCCACGACGAACTTGTCCAGCGAGATCCCGAAGATGTTACCCTGACTCTCGACGATGCCGATGACACGATAGGGAAGGGAGCGAATCCTGAGCTCCTGCCCGATGGGATCCACCTCCTCGAAGATCCGGTCGGCCAACTCCCGGCCGATCACCACTACAGGCCGGCCGAACCGTACCTCTTGCGCCGTAAACGGCCGTCCTTCTTCGATGTTCCATTCCCGGATGTCGAAGTACTGCTCGGTGGCGCCGATGATGCGAACACCTTCCACCACCCGGCCGCGGTAGTCCACGTTGGCGCCGCTCTGGGATTCCCACGCCGTGAGAACCCGAGTCTGGATGCCGTCGGCGACGGCGATGGCGTCCGCAGTGGTGATCCGCGGCCGGCGGCGCCATTCCCGCCACTGCTCCCGTGAGGTGTCTCCCACCTCGAAGTCGGGGTAGCGGCGCAGCTGGAACGTGTTCGCGCCGAGCAGCGTGGCGAAGCGGTCGGTCATGTACTGGTTCATGCCTTCCACGATCGTGACGACGGCGATGAGGAAGGTGACCCCGATGAACACGCCCACCACCGAAAAGCTGCTCTTCAGCTTCTGCGCCCAGATCATCTGGAACGCGATGCGGAAGGCTTCCAGGAGTGGCACGAGCTAGACCCCGGCCCCGGCGCTGCTGCTGCTCATCGCCGGCCGTTGTCGTCGTCGGCTGCGGTTTCCCGAACGAGCGAGCTATCGGACAGCGTGCGAATGGTCTGATAGGGACCGGCGACGATGGAGTCGCCGAGGGAGAGTCCCGAGAGTACCTCGAAGTGTTCGTCGCCGGCGATGCCGACCCGCACGGGCCGGAAGTACGCCACGCCGTCGATGACGACGAAGGCGCCTTCGGTCTCCGTCTTGCTCGTGTCCCGCGGCATGTTCTCCGTGGACAAGGGCTGATGCTCCCGCACCGTCAGCGCGATGATCGGGATGCTCAACACGTCGTCCCGCGTGTCGGTGACGATCTCCGCGGTGGCCGAGAGATCCGGACGAACGCCAGGCGGCGGATCGTCCAGCGTGATCTCGACGTCGTAGTCCACCGCGCGGTCGCCCGCGCCGCTGGCGGCAGCCACCACCGCGCTCTGGGAGATCTTGGTGACCCGTCCCGAGAACGTCGTATCGGGGAATGCGTCGATGGTGACGATCGTGGAGTCCCCCTCGGCGATGCGCACCACGTCGGTCTCGTCCACCTGCACGTTGACCTGAATGACGGAGAGGTCGCTCACGGTCATGAGAAGTCCGGTCTCCCGGGAGAACGTGCTGGCCAGGGCGACCTCGCCCTCCTCGACTGCGAGCCTGGTGATCTGGCCGTCCATCGGGGAGACGAGGGTGGTCTTGGAGAGCTCCTCCTCGGCCTCCCGCAGAGTGGCCTCCGACTGAGCAACCTGGTGCCTCTGGGATTCCACGATGGCCTCCGCCACGGCGAAATTTGTCTGGGCGGTTTCGAGTTCCTCCACTGTCACGTTGTCGCCCAGGGCCACCGCCCGATCGAGGGCACGCGCGGCCTGGTCCCGGTTCGCCCTGGCCTGAATGGCCGACGCCCGTGCCGAGGCGAGGCCGGCTTCGGCACGCTGGACCTGCGCCTGGAACTGGGTCTGGTCGATGCGGAGGAGCACCTGGCCGCGCCGCACCACGTCTCCCTCGTCCACCGGGAGGTACACGATGCGGCCCGTGATGTCGGACGCGATGTCGACGGAGCGCTCGGGCTCGATCTTTCCATTGGCGGTGACGGAGGCGACCAGGTCCCGATGCTCGACCACATCGATTCGGACCGAGACGCCGACGTCTCCCTGACCAACTTTGGTCGCGATGATCGCGCCCACCACCACGACGACGACTGCGAGGATGAGGAACTTCTTTCGACGGCTTGCCATGTCAAAAAATACACCAATCGGTTGGTTACGTGTACTCCATCTTGCCTCCGCCGTGGTCGCTCTAGTTCGCCATGCGATACGTCAGATCAGCGGAGGGGCCTCCCAACGGCGGCCTCGAGCCCCACCAATGCCCGGTGGTATGCGAACACCGCCGTGATGTAATCTGCTTCAGCCTGCTCGTTCGCGAGCTGGGCGTCGAGGAGCTCGAAGAACGTCCCCGCACCCACCCGGTATCGCTCACGGGCCAGCCGCGTCGATTCCCGCGCCGCGACCCGGTTGTTCTCCTGGATCTCGATGGCCCGGTGCGCCGCGAGCAGCCCGTAGAACGTCTGGCTCACATCGGTGCGGACCTGCAACTCCCGCGCCCGGGACAGCTCCTTCATGTCTTCGGCCTGGGCCGACGCCCGGCTCACCTGCAGGTTGCGGTTGAATTGATCGAAGATGGGCAGGCTGACGGTCGCCCGGAGGAAGAACGGTTGATTGAAAAAATTGAACGGGAAGACCGAGTTGCTCGCCCGGATGGCGTTCTCGTCGGCCGGTGTGATGCCGAACTGCGCGTTGCAGTCCCCCACGATCGGACGGTCGAGACCGAGTCGTGAATTCAAGTCCTGGTTGATCACGTTCGATTCCTGGCACCCCCCGATGTTCGCCACCGACTGGGATCGGGCCGATGTGACCAAGAATTCCCCGTTGGTGAATTGCTGGGTGAAACCCGACCAATTGGCTATGAAGTTCAGCGAAGGCAACCACTGTGACTTGACCGAGCGCTCATTCCACTCCGCCGAGGTCTGCTGCGCCCGCAGGTTGTTCATGTCGGGGTTGTAGGCCTCGGCATCCGCCAGCAGTTCATCCAGCGACCAGTGTGGCTCGATGATGGGAAACGAGTCGGACAGCGTGACCACCATCGGATCTGCCGGTGCGGGGATCCCCATGCTCTGGAAGAGGGTGAGCTTGTTGACCAGCACCAGATGCTCGGCGACCAGCAGTGCCACGTCGGACTGGCCCTTGGTGACTTCCGCCTGCCGCACGTCGATCATGGTGGTCTGGCCCACGTCGTGACGGGCCTGGGCGAGGCGCAGGTTCTCGATGTTGCGTGCCACCTGGCGTTCCTGCAATGCGACTTGCGCTTCCGCTTCGAGGACGGCGACGTATTGCTGGACCACCGCGCTCCGCAGGGTCATCCGGGCGGCGTCGATGGACGCATCCGTGGCACTCAGCGCGGCCTTCTGGACGCCCGGTTGCAGCAGCGTGTTGCCGTTCAGTGTCCAGTTGAGCGTGAGCGAATAGCTCGAGCCGATGGTGGCCGACGGCTGCACGAAATTCGTCGTCAGGAAGCGCTGAGTACCGGCCCCCGAGTACGTGGCGTTGGAACTGACGTTGAGGGTCGGAAGGAACGAGCCGTAGGCGTTTCGCACGCCCCACGCCGCGGGCCCGCGGTCGTTCAACGTCTGCGCATAAATGGGGCTGTAAATCTCGGACAGCTCCAGCGCGTCCTGCAACGACAGCGTCTGGGGGATGGACGGAAGCCGGCCCTGAGCGGTGGCGCCCACGGTGCCGACAGCCAAGAGTCCAAGCAGGGAGAGTACACGTGTTTTCATGGTGTTTCCTCGAGCGTCCGCTTGCTCATTTGTACGCGACGCCGGTGCCAAAGTTTCACCTTGCGACGCGGCGAGATAATCCTAATCCCTTGTGGTATAAGGATCTAGAGGTGACCGGCCGCTTGCTTAGCGCGAACGGTCGGTTTCTCGGCGTGGGCGTTTCTCGGGTCTGGCGGCCGCGGTGCCACCTGCCCGTCCGCCCGGACATGGCGCGACCGAGCAACGCAGGCACCGTGCCACCACCCGTTTTTCTCTAAGTTGTTATTTGGTAAAGGTTTACCTTGATTGGTCCAGGCTTGGCTACCCGGATTGGTGTTCGATTATGGGAGGGGAGGATCCCGCTCTTGCCCATCGGCCTCGCCCGGCGTCCCCCTGCCGCTGGCGACCCGCTCGGCGGAGAGCCCCCGGCTCGGGATCTCCACCTTCATCAATCGCCCGTCGTCGTCGTACCAGAGGTGGCGGGTGTCGGTCCCGGCGGTGAGCACCAGATGCAGCAGGGAGTACCGGCGGCCATCCACCACGGTTTCTCCGTGGCCCAGGTTGTCCAGTCGAGCTTCCAGGCGGACCTCGGTGCGGGGGGCCACGAGGAGCACGTCGCCGGGGGTCAGGCCCGGCGGGATGGCATAGAGGGCGAACACGGAGTCGTCCACCACGAGTACCCTGGAGGAGCTGCGGTACTCGATGAAATTCTCGCCCCCCCGCCAGAAGCGGCGGATGGTCAGCCGCCCGGGGCCGATCTGGGCGATGGTCCGGACGGCATCGGCGGTCCGGGCCTCGAACTCCACCAGCCTGGGCTGGGAATCGGCGCCGATGTCCACGGCAGGCGCGATCACGACCCTCGTCCTCCGGGGCGGGTAAAACGCGGTAGCGGTGATACGATACCCGAGGCGGCCGTCGAAGGAGCCGCCCTGGGTGATGGAAAATTCCTCCCTGGCCACTTCGGCCCGGCCGATCCTCACGCGGAGCACCCCCTCGTCGATGATGCGGCCTTGGGCGGCGAGGGGTCCTGGAATCAGCAGGCAGGCCATGGGGAGCAGTATCCCACGGTGTGGGAGCCGCAAGGTGAGGCCGGGCGAGGTTCTGCGGTTGCGCATGATCAGATCAATATGAAGATACACCTCATCATATTACAGGAATGACGCGTTGTTTCCTCGGATGACTCGATAAGCGGCCCTTGAACGAGCACCCCTTCGCCCGGTGGGAAGCGTGGGTCGTCGCGGCGATGGTCCTTCTAGGCTTCTGGTTCCGGCGTCCGGAAAGCGCCTGGGGGGTCGGGGCGGCGATCCTGGCCATGGGCGCCATCGTGTTGGCGGCCCGGACCGGGTTCCCGGCCAACGTCGCGGTCTCGGTGCTGGTCCTGGCGGCGTCGGCGGCGGCCCTCCACACCACGTGGCAGGTGGCCGCCATTGAGAACCGGTGGGAAGACGTCCGGGAGTCGCTCCTGCTCCGGGCCAGCCGGCAGCTCGAGTCCACCTTGTCCGACGCCGTGGTCACGGTGCGTGCCCTGGCGGATCGAGCGGCGGCCCTGGAGACGGGATCCCGCGAGGAAACGTTTCGGCGGCTGGAAGGCGGCTTCGCGGCCCGGAGCCCGGAGCGCGGCGTAGCCGTGTTCGACGCATCAGGCGAGGCGCTGGTGTGGGCAGGCAGGCTCAGGCTCCCGACGGAGCCGGCCGGGAGCGGCCTCCGGGCCCGGATCGCCCTGTTTTACGTCGTGCTGGAAGCGGAGCGGACCAAGGACGGCCGGACTGCGGTGGCCCAGCTGGTTCTCGCGGCCGACAGCGCCGTGCCCGACCGAGATGCTACGGTTGCCTCGCGGTTCGCCCGGGCCACCGGAGCGGAGCTCGCGTTCCTGGCGCCGGGCGCGTCGTCGGACCGGGACGATGTCTTTCATTACTGCGAACCCGAGTGCGATCCCGGAGTCGACGAGTATCCGGACACCCTGTTCAGCGTTCGGGCCGTCCCGCCGGCCCAGGGCACGCTCAAGCTCACGGTGCTGGAGCGTGGAGGACGGCGGGTGGCCGTGGCGACGGCGATGTCGTTGGTGGTCCTGTTCGTCGTCTCGGGACCGGGCCTCCGGTTGGTGACCCTCGTCGGTTGGGCGGCGCTGCTGATCCTGACGCCGTTCGGATCGCGACTCTGGCTCGAAGCCGTGTTCTCCTCGCGGACCTATTTCCTGTCCCGCCTGGGCCCGTTCAGCTCGTCGGCGGGCGACCTCCTCGCCATCTCAGGTGTCGGCCTCGCGTTGGCGGCGGTTGCCTGGCGGCGGCGAACCCTCCGGTGGGCGTGGATTCCGGCCGTGGGACTGGTGGTCGCGGCACCGTTCGGGTTGCAGGTTCTGGCCGGTGGGATCGCGGTGCCGGAGGCCGGTATCTCGAGGGGCACCTGGCTCAGCTGGGCCGTCATGATGTCGCTGGTGGGGACGGTGACCCTGGTGGCGGCCGGCCTGCTGTTGCGGTGGTCGGGAGCCAGCCGGTATCGGTGGTGGACCACGTGGGTGGCCGGTGGGTGGTCGTTCCTCATGGCGCTCCTCGGGTTTCTCATCTGGCGGCCCGGCATCGGCTGGCCCATGTGGTACTCCCTCATGTGGGTGCCGGCGCTGTTCTCTGCGATTCAACCGGGGCGCCGGGCCCGCACTATCTTTTCATCGGCGACCGTGGCGGGGGCGGCGGGGGTGCTGCTCATCTGGGGCGCCGTGAACGACGGCCTGCTGCTCAATGCGGGGCGCGACGTCCAGCGGCTCGCCGATCGAGCGGACCCGGTGGCCATGAGCGCGCTGGAGACTTTTGCCAGCGACCTGCGCGGGAACGGCCCGCCGGTCACGGCCGCCGGGTTGTACGCCCGCTGGCAACGCTCGACGTTGAGCCGGGACGATTATCCCGCGACCCTGTCCGCCTGGAGCCGCTCCGGCGACGAGCTAGCCCGGCTCGACCTGGCGGCGCTGCAGGTACCGAGACGGCTCATCATGTCCAGCGCCCTGACGGCCGTAGGCCGCGATGCGCCGATCTTCGAGGAACTCACCTTGGTGCCGGGCCTGCACCATCTGGTGGCGGTGCCGTTTCCGAGCGGCGTAGTGGTCACCGCGGCGGTGGGTCCGAGGTCGCGGGCAGTCGAGCCCAATCGAGTGGCCCGCTTCCTCCGCGGCGAAGGGTCGATCTTTCCCTATGACATGACCATCTCCGACCGGGTCCTGAGTGGACAGACGGTGGAGCGATTGGCGTGGCAGCGCCGCGGCAGTTTCGTCGTGGGCGAACGGTCGCTCGAATTTCCCGAGGGTCGCCGCAACGTGCAAGTGGAACTGGCCCTCGGAGGTACGGTGGATCTGATGGTGCGGGGCATGTTGCTGGTGCTGCTGGGCGCGTTCGTGGCGGCATTGTTCTGGTCCCTCGGCGAAATCATCCAGGGGCGCCTCAACGTGGACCCCCTGGCGCTCGTGCGGTTTGCGAAGGGGGTGTCCTACCGGGCGCGGCTGACCATCGGGTTGGCGGGTTTCTTCTTCGTGCCCACCGTGGTGTTCGCCGCCTGGAGCGTCGCCCGGTTGACCGTGGAGTTTCGCACCACGCGCGATCTGGGGATCAGCCAGACCCTGCGCGATGCAGCCGGCGCCGGGGTGGATCTGGCGATCATGGGCGTGCGCAGCGGCCGCCGGCTGGATCAGCTCGCCAGTCAACTCGACGCGGAGCTGATGCTGTACGAGGACGGGCGACTGCTGCACTCGAGCGCCCGCGTGCTGGCCGAGCTCGGGCTCATCGAGCCCTATCTTCCGCCGGCCGTGTATCGCGAGGTCGTGTTGCGCGGTGGGCCGAGCCAACAGGCGACCGCGGACCGGGACATCGGCGGCCGCGGCACGCGAGTGGGGTATCGCGCGCTGCCCACGGCGCGGTTCAACGACCACTCCCTGGTACTGGCTGCGCCCCGCCTGGCCGACGACGAGCGGCTCACCCACAACCAACAGGACATTCTGTTCGGGTTGTTGCTGGTCATCCTGATCGGCTTCGGAGCCGCGTCGGGGCTCGCCAACACGGCCGGCCGGGAGCTGGCCAAACCGGTCCAGGCGTTGAGCGACGCAGCCACCGCGGTGGGGATGGGCAAGAAGATGGTGCCCTTCGATCCCGACATGCCGGCGGAGTTCGTCCCGGTGGCCAACGCGTTCGAACAGATGGCGGCGGACGTCGCCTCGCACCAGGAGGCGTTGGAAAAGGCGGTGAGCTTCACTGGCGCCGTGCTGCGCAACGTGGCCACCGGGGTGGTCGCCCTGGGCGGCGAGCTGCGCGTCACCACCGCGAACCCGCGGGCGGTCCATTTGCTTGGCGTTGACCCGTCACCGTACGAGCCCGTCGATCACCAAACGGGGCCGGAGTGGTCGGCGTTCTGGGTGTGGGTGCGCGTCTTCCTGAACAGCAAGCGCGAGATGGACGCCCGCGAGTTCACGGTGGGAGACAAGCGCATTCGGGCGCAGGTGGCCGTCCTCACCGCCGAGGAGGGCGGCTGCGTGCTGGCCTTGGACGACGCGACGGAGCTCGCGCAGGCGGAACGCGTGCTGGCGTGGGGAGAGATGGCGCGCCAGGTGGCGCATGAAATCAAGAATCCCTTGACGCCGATTCGCCTCGGCGTGCAACATCTGCAACGCAGCCGCCGCGACAAACGTGGGGATTTCGACGCAACCCTGGAGAAAACGTCGCGGCAGATCCTGGCGGAGATCGAGCGTCTCGACGCGATCGCCCGGGCGTTCTCCCGATTCGGCGCGCCGCCGGCCGAGGCCGAGCCGCTGGCGTTGGTCGATGTGTCCGGCGTCGTGCGGGAAACGGCGGCCCTCTACACGATGGGGAGCGGCACGAACGTGTCGGTGCACGCCGACGACGCCGTCGTGGGCAAGGTGCGCAAGGACGAACTGAAAGAGGTGTTGATCAATCTGGTGGAAAACGCGCGCGGCGCCGGGGCCAGCGACGTGAGTATTACCGTCGAGCGTTGTGCGGATAGCCGCGTGTGCTTCACGGTGCGCGACAACGGCTCGGGTATTCCGGCCGATGACCTGCCGCGTGTCTTCGAGCCCAAGTTCTCCACGACGACGAGTGGTACGGGCTTGGGGTTGGCGATCTGCAAGCGCCTGGTGGAGTCGTGGGGAGGGACTGTCGAAGCGGAAAGCGAACTGGGGAAGGGGACCGCCGTGTTGTTCCGTCTGGAATCCGAGGTAGGGGGCCCGTCATGAGGACCGCACGCCGCACACACTCGTTTACGGAGTCGGTCATCAGAGGCATGACCCGCCTGGCGATGGAGCACGACGCCATCAACCTGGCCCAGGGCTTCCCCAATTTTCCGGCGCCCGACGTCTTGAAAGAAGCCGCCGTGCGCGCGATCCGGGACGACATCAACCAGTATGCGGTGACGTGGGGGGCTCCGCGGCTTCGTCGGGCCCTCGCGCAAAAATATCACGAATGGTACGGCATGGAGGTGGATCCGGAAGCCGAGCTGACGGTGTGCTGCGGGGCGACCGAAGCGATGGTGTCGACGCTGATGGCCATCGTCGATCCGGGTGATCAGGTCGTCGTCTTCGAGCCGTTCTACGAGAACTACGGACCGGATGCGATTCTCTGCGGAGCGGATCCGGTATTCTTCCCCATGGATCTCGGGGAATCGCTGGACCTCGAGCGGTTGGCCGGTGTGGTCTCGGACCGTACACGCGCCATTATCGTCAACACGCCGAACAATCCTACGGGCCATGTGTTTTCTCGCGTGGAGCTCGAAGGCATTGCCGGGCTGTGCCGGCGTCACGATGCTTATGTTGTGACCGACGAGATCTACGAGCACATCGCCTACGACGGTCCGCACATCCCCGTCGCCACGCTGCCAGATATGCGCGATCGGGCGATTACGATCAGCGGGGCGTCCAAGACGTTCGGCGTCACCGGCTGGCGGATCGGCACGATCGTCGCTCCCGCGGACGTCACCAATGCCATTCGAAAAGTGCATGATTTTTTGACGGTGGGCGCACCGGCGCCTTTGCAGGAGGCCGTCGCCGTGGCTCTCGAGGAGCTGGGCCCGGAGTACTACGCCGATCTGGCGACGGCCTATCGTGGCCGGCGTGATCGGGTCTACAGCGGGTTGGTGGAGGCGGGGTTCCGCTGCGAGCCGCCCGGCGGCGCCTACTACATCCTCGCCGACTTTTCCGATGTCAGCGGGCTGCCCGACGACGAGTTCGCGACATGGCTGACGGCCGAGATCGGCGTGGCATCGGTGCCGGGTTCGAGCTTCTACAGCCAATCGGCCGAGGGGCAGGGGCGATCGATGGTTCGATTCGCCTTCTGTAAGACCGACGACCTGTTGGACGAGGCGGTGTCGCGTCTCCAGCGGATTCGCGCCGAGGCGGTGGGGTGAAGCTCCACGGTTGCCTCGCGCCCGGCGGATCAACAGTTTTCACAGGGAACCCGACGCCGGGAGCCGACGTTCTCCACGTGCTGTCAGTCGTGCCTTCACTGGTAGGAGCGTGATATGCTGATCAAGCGCCCGGATGACATCAAGTCCTCGGAGATTACGCCCGAGAGCGTGTACCTGAATCGCCGCAAGTTCATCGGGAAGGGCGTGGCCATTGGGGCGGTGGCCGCCGCCGGTGTGGCGGTGCCGTGGGCGTTGCGCAGCCAGCCCGGAAGCGATGCCGGGGAATCGATGGGGTCGCAGGACGAGTTGACCTCGTTCGAGCATGTGAGCACGTACAACAACTTCTACGAATTCGGGACGAGAAAATCCGATCCGGCCGAGAACGCGCACACGCTACGCCCGCGTCCCTGGGCCGTCCGGGTCGATGGTGAAGTGGCCAAGCCGGGCGATTACGACCTCGACGACCTGTTGCACGGCGTCACCATGGAAGACCGCATCTATCGAATGCGGTGCGTGGAGGCGTGGTCGATGGTAATTCCGTGGGTCGGGTTTCCGCTCAGCACGCTCATCAATCGGTTCGAGCCCACGTCAAAGGCCCGCTACGTCGAGTTTGAGACACTGTACGACGTGGAACAGATGCCCGGACAGCGACGGGCGGTTTTGCCGTGGCCTTACGTCGAAGGGTTGAGAATGGACGAGGCCATGCATCCGCTGGCGATCTTTGCCACCGGGCTCTACGGTCGAGACCTCCCCAATCAGAACGGGGCGCCGTTCCGGTTGGTGGTGCCGTGGAAGTACGGATTCAAGGGCATCAAGTCCATCGTCCGCATCCGCTTCACCGAAACCCAGCCGCGCAACACGTGGCAGGTCAGTGCGCCCAACGAATACGGATTCTATGCGAACGTCAACCCCGAAGTCGATCACCCGCGCTGGAGTCAAGCCAAGGAGCGTCGTATTCCCGGGTTGTTCCGCAACACGCCGACGCTCATGTTCAACGGATACGCCGACCAGGTGGGACATCTGTACGAGGGAATGGATCTCCGCCGTAACTTCTGATGGATCTGCATGACCCCGAATCAGTGGGTACGCCGCGTGGGAAAGCCTCTGGCCTTCGCGGCATGCCTCATTCCGCTGTCGCTCCTCGTTGCCGACATCTTCCTGGGCCGCTTGAGCGCCAACCCCGTGGAGGACATCACCCACCGCACCGGTGACTGGACGTTGATCCTGCTGCTGGTGACGCTGTCCGTGACGCCGTTGCGCCGATTAACGGGTTGGGGCGTGGTGATCCGGTTCCGACGCATGATCGGCTTGTTCGCCTCTTTCTATGCCGTGCTGCACTTCTCCACGTACGTCATTTTCGATCACCTTTTCGACGTGGGCGCCATGATCGAAGACGTGGTCAAGCGCCCGTACATCACGGTGGGGTTCACGAGCCTCGTGCTCCTGATTCCCCTCGTCCTCACCTCCACCAAGGGATGGATCAAACGCCTCGGCGGCAAGAGATGGAATCGCCTGCACCAGCTCGTATACGTCAGCGCGGCGGGTGGGGTGTTGCACTTTTTGTGGTTGGTGAAAGCCGATTTGCGGAAGCCGACCATCTTCGGGGTGATTCTGGTGGCGCTCCTCGTCACGCGGCTATTTCACCGGAGAAAAGCGAGACGAACGGTGCCTTTGGGGGAGTTGGCCAAGCCGGCGTGAGACCAAGTGATCGCCCATTGTAGACGAAGGTTTTGTTTGTTTTTAGCCACAGAGGACACAGAGGGCCCAGAGAGAGAACTGCCTCTGTGCCCTCTGTGGCTAAATCCAAAATCGCTTTTCCTAGCGCACGATTCTCGCCCCCACCGCAAGCGTCAACGGAATTCCCATGCGATCGAACGCCGTGTGGTAGGATACGTCGAAGAGATTCTCCGCTCGTGCATAGAGCGACAGATTGGTCCGCAAGTTGTAGGTCGCCGTCAGGTCCGTGAGGAAATAGGGATCGATATCCTCGCGGGTTCCGCTGAAGCGTTCCGACAACACGATTTGCGATCCGACATAGCGTCCCCGCACCACGCCCGAGAGGCGCCGGCCCACGGCCACTTGCAGGAAAGCCGTGCCGACCCATTTGGGACGGAACGGAAGCGCTGAGTCGAGAGGAAATTCGCCGGACGGGAGACCGTCGTTCTCCAGGATCTCCGTGCGAATCCACGTCCCGTTGACACCAGCCAGCACTTTGTTGGTCGGCCTGACCTGGACCTCGAACTCGACGCCCTGTGCCTCGCTCTCGCCGATGTTGCGGTTGATCTGCCGTCCGGTACCGTCGCCGAGGTCGACGGCGCGGATGAGGTTCTTGAAGAGCTGCCGGAAGTAGGTTGCGCTCGCCATGAATCGTGCACGGCGATCGCTCACCGTCGCACCGACCTCCCAACTCGTGCTCGTTTCGGGTTCGAGGTCGGGGTTGGAGACGATGAAGGGATTGTCGACGAATTGTTGCTGGAGATTGGGCGCCTTGAACGCACGTCCCACCGCCGTGCGCAGCGCGAGGGTCTGTGGCACGACGTGCAGAACGGCACTGGCTTTGGGGGAGAAGTCGGCGTCGATCTCTTGGAATTTTTCCAGGCGGCCGCCGGCCACGATGCTCAGTCGATCACCAAAGCGAGCTTGTACCTCCCCAAAGACCGCCCCGCTCGAGCGCGCAAACTCGCTGGCGTCCTCGAAGTCGCCGGTGATCGTGTTGGCAACATCTTCGCGCTCCCAGGCCGCTCCGTAGGAGAACGTGAGATCGGTGCTGTTGGAGACCTCGGGGCTGACGGTCCCGACATAATCGACTTTCGTGCGCCACAGGTCGGCCTCGAACTTCAAGTTCGCGTCGAACACGAAGAAGGGCGGCGGGTCCGGGAGGACGACGCCGTCGAACTCGTCTTCGAACACGAAGTCGTCGCGCAGAACGGTGGCGCCCACACGGTGCTGCCAGCGTGACCCGGGTTTGAACGTGGCGTGGACCGAGCCGGCAAAGCGATCCCGGGCATCCCGCGCGTTGGGGTCCAGCGGAACGCGCGTGGCGCCCGGATCGCGCACGGGCAGCTTCGAGTCCTGCCCGATGAATCGAAACAATCCGGTGATGTTGACCACGTCCGAAGGCAGCGCATCGATGCGCAGCGAGCCGTCCCGGCTCCAGGTGTCGTTGGGCAAGTCGTAGATACCCCGGAAGTAGGTCACACCGGCGCCGGCGGAGTACAGCAGTTTCGACGAGCCGCCGGTGGTCGTCAGGGTGGTGCGGAAGCTGCCGCCGTTGTTCGAGGCGCCCCCTCCTTCCGAGGTGAATTCGAACCGCGGCCTGCCTACCATGCCGGTGCGCGTGATGAAGTTCACCACACCGCTCACGGCGGACGATCCGTACATGGCGCTCTGCGGGCCTCGTGCCACCTCCACGCGATCCACGTTGGTGAGCGTCACGCCCTGAAAGTCGAAGAAGCCGCCGTTCTCGTTCAGTTGAATGCCGTCCGCCAGGATCTGAGTGAAGACCTCTTCGCCACCCCGCAGGCGGATGATCGTCGGACCGCCCGGTCCCGCCGCCTCGTCGATGAACGTGCCGGGCAGCCGGCGCAGAGCGTCCGTGGCAAAAAGCCGCGGTTCGGCCAGGAGGTCTTCCCTCGAGAGCACCGAGAGGGCGAACCCGAGCTGGTTCTGTGGCGCCGGGTTGAGTACTCCGGTTACCGTTATGGCTCGCAGCGGGATGATCGGACGAACCCTGAGGGTGTCGCGCGCCGCCGTCGAGTCCTGTTGGGCGATGACCGGGGTAGCGGTCATGCCGAGCGCCAAGAGCGATACACGAATAGAAGAGAAATGAGCCATATGACCTCACTCCGTAGGGGAATGTCGCGCCACGGTTTCCCTCCGCCGGATGCTGAAGGGGAACGTCGACGGCACGATCAAGGTGCCGAACAGCCGTGAACCTGCACAACACTTCCAGAGCGACCCTGGGTTCCCTGTTTGGGGGCAACGTCCTTTTTGGAGCCGGGCTCTTTTTTCACGCCTTCCTGTACAACTTCTACCTGCAGGCGCTGGGGCATTCGGAGACGGTGATGGGATACGCCGCGGCGTCCCTCACGGCGGGGGCCCTCGCCGCCCTCCTCCCCGCTGGTAAACTGGTCGATCGGAGGGGTTCACGGCTAGTGCTGCTGGGCGCGGTGCTGCTGGGTGCCGTGGGTCTCGTCACGGGAGCGCTGGTCACCCGGCCCGCCCTGGTGTACGCGGCCTCGGTGGCAACCGGCGCCGGAACCGGTTCGTGGCGCGTGGCCGGGGGGCCGATGCTCATGCGACTCACCGACGAGCACTCGAGGGCGCGGGCGTTTTCGTGGAACGTGGCCCTCCTCGTGGGGACCGGGGCGTTGTGGATTCTCATAGCCGGAGGGGTTCCCCAATGGCTGGCCTCCACGTTCGGTCTCTCGACGCTGGGTGCGATTCGCCTGACGTTGATCGCCGGAGGAGCGGGCACGCTGGTGAGCCTCATGCTGTTCGCGCTGCTGCCCGCAGGCGGCCCGGCGGCGGGCGACCGAGTAGCCGGATCAGGGCCCTCGGGCGAGGCCGCGGCCACCGCTCCGGTGCCGCTCGGTCTCGTGCTGGTGGTGGTGTTGGTCGCGGGATGGATGTTTGCGCCCGCCTTGGTGATGCCCTTCTTCAACATCTTCTTCCAACGGCAGTTCGACCTGCCGGTGGCCCAGATCGGGATCATCTTCGCGGCGGCCCACGGGGTGACGGCGTTCGCCATCTTCGGCAGCGGCGAGCTGGCATCACGGCTCGGGCCCAGGCGCGCCTTGGCGGGCTGGATGCTGCTCTTCGGGCCCACCTTGCTGCTCATGGCGGCGGCGGGGTCGCTGGGGCCTGTCATCGGGCTCTATCTCGTGCAGGGATTCGTCTCGCCGGCCACGAACCCCCTCATCGATCAGATTCTGCTGGAGCTGGCGCCGTCGGAGCGCCAGGGCGCGGTCTCCAGCTGGCGCAACGCGGCCACCGACGGAAGCGGTTTGGGTGGAGCCGCCGTCGGCGGCATGGTGCTGGACGGTGCCTCCTTCGGTGCGTTGTTCGTGCTCGCCGGAATCGTCGCGTTGGTCGCCGCCCCGCTGCTCATATACGGCCTCATGCGCCGGCGCGCGGCCCAGCCGGTGGGCGCGTAACCGGTGCGTGTGGTCCAGGTGAGCTTCTACCACGACCGGGGCCGCCGCGAGCCTCGCGTCTTGCTCGAGGTGTGGCGGAGTCTCACCGAGGTCGCGGCGGCCGTTGCGGGGACCGGTGTGGAAATCACGGTGATTCAAGCCGCACATCAATCCGAGACGATTCAGCGGGACGGTGTCACGTATCGTTTCGTGGCGGAGCGGCGAGGCCGGGCGCGCTTTCCCATCCCTCCCCGCAATCTGTTGCGGGCGGTGACGTCGAGCCTGCCGGATGTGGTCCACGTGCAGGGCTTCGGGTTTCCCGTGCAAACGCGGGCGTTGGCGGTAGAGCTTCCCGGCGTGCCGATCCTGGTGCAGGACCATGCCAACCGGCCGCCGTCGGGCTGGCGGCGTCACGTGTATCGCTGGGGGCTGTCGCCGATTCGCGGCACGGCGTTCACTGCGCGCGCCCAGGCCGAGCCGTTCATGACCGCGCGGTTGTTTGGTGCCAACTTGCCCGTGTTCGAGATTCTCGAGGGTTCGTCGCGTTTCTCCCCCGGCGAGCAGAGTGAGGCGCGCGAGCGTACCGGCGTCTCCGGGGACCCCGGGTTGCTGTGGGTGGGCCGCATGGCCGAACCCAAGGATCCGTTCACGGTGCTGGACGCGTTCGCGCGGGCGTACCGCGACCGCGACGACGCGCGTCTATGGTGCTGTTTCGAGTCCGGGCCGCTGCTGTCTCGCGTGGAGGCGCGAATCGCGTCCGACCCGGTGCTGCGGCAACGTGTGCACTTGGTGGGACGCGTCCCCCATGAGGACATCGAGCACTTCATGCGGGCCGCGGACATCTTCGTGTTGGCGAGCAAGTCCGAGGGGAGCGGCTATGCGGCGATCGAGGCATTGGCCTGCGGAGCCCAGCCGCTGTTGAGTGATATCCCCTCGTTTCGCCGAATAACCCGCGACGGAGCCGTTGGGGCGTTGTTCCCCGGCGGCGACGTCGAGGCGTTGGCCAGCCTGCTCGTCGAATGGTCCGGCGCCGACCGCACCGGTTCGCGCGAACGGACGCGCGCCCACTTCGAGCGATTCCTCTCCTACGACGTGATCGGGCGGGAACTGCGGCACGCCTACGAGACGTTGGCGGAGAGCCCGTGAGGATCGCGTTGATCGTGCCGGGCGGCGTTGACCGCAGTGGAACCCATCGGGTCACGCCGTGCTTGTTGTGGTTGGTCGAGCGTCTCGCACGGCGGCACGACCTGCAGGTCTTCGCCCTCTTCCAGGAAGCGGCTGCGTCGCGATACTCGCTGCTTGGGGCGACGGTCCACACTGTCGGCCGGCGCTGGGCGAAGATCAACGCCGTCAAGGCGGTGAGGGCCGAGCATCGCGCGAAACCCTTCGATGTCATTCACGCGTGGGGCACGCCGGCAGGTGTGGCCGCCGCGATCCTGGGCAAGATGCTGTCGCGTCCCGTGCTGTGGCATCTGGCGGGCGGCGAACTGGTATCACTTCCGACGATCAGGTACGGCGGGCGACTCACGGCCCGCGGCCGGCTGTGGAGTTGGATCGCCCTGCGGGGCGCGGCGAGGATTACGGCCGCGTCGCCGTCGATCGTCCGCGAGGCGGCGGCATTCGGCTTCCGGGCGGAGCGCCTGATACTCGGGGTGGACCTCGAACGCTGGAGCGTGAAGGAGCCAAGACGTCGCGCGCCGCGTGCGCCCGTGCGCTTGCTCCAAGTCGCCAGTATCAATCGCGTCAAGGACCAGGGGACGTTGCTGCAAGCCATGGTCCACTTGCAGGAGGCGTGTGTCGACTATCATCTGTACATCGTGGGCGAGGACACGCTGGACGGTGAGATGGAGCGGCGGGCGAAGTCTCTGTCCGTCATCGACCGTGTCACGTTCCGGGGGTTTGTCCCCCATGGCCAGCTGCACGACATGATGGCGCAGGCGGATCTCCTGGTGGTGTCGTCGCTGCACGAGGGCGGCGAGGTCGTGACACTCGAAGCCGCAGTGTGCGGCGTGCCGGTGGTCGGCACGCGCGTGGGCCATGTCGAAGCCCTTGCTCCGGATGCGGCCGTCGCCGTGCCCGTCGGGGACGCGCTCGCGCTGGCGGAGGCCATCGCCACGGTGTTGGAAGACGAGGACAGGCGGTTACAATTAGCGCGTGAGGCGCAACGGCGCGCCACGGCGCACGATGCGGAAGCCACGGCAGGGCGGGTCGAGGAGATCTACGAAGAGATGATACGGTCGTGAACGATCAAGGCGGAGACGCGGTGCGGGTCGACTTCGATCGGCCGGCCGACGCGATGTACAACGACGCCGAGCTCGCGTTTCGCCTGGAGCTGCCCGTGCTGGGGATTCCGGTCCGGTTCGAATCCAACAGCGCGCAAGTCATCGACGCCGTCAGGGTCTCGTTCGGGGCGTGGGAACGGATGCTGGCCCATCCCGACTTGCTGGAAAAAGACATGGCCCGTGTACGATTGTTCGTTCACGACGGAGAAGAAGAACCGGGTGTGCACGCGCCGTTGCACTACCGGTTTCCCGACTCGCATCGCTTGCTCGTATCGACCAGAGGCAGTTTCGGCGTGGCCGAGATCGACCGCATGGAGTCGTATGCCTTCGTCACGCAACAACTCGTGGCGGACGGCGCGCATTTCCGCTACGGCATCGTCCAGGCCCTGACCCTCGTGCTCTTGACGGGGCGGGACCGCCATCCGATACACGCGGCCACCGTGGCCCGCGACGACGTGGCCTTGTTGCTCGTTGGGCGATCTGCCACCGGGAAGAGCACGCTGTCGTACGCCGCGGCCTGCGACGGGCTGACGGTAATGGGCGAAGACGTGGCGTATGCGCAAGTCCATCCCCAACTCCGCGTGTGGGCGTTCCCGGGAAAGATTCATCTTTCCGACGATGCCCGCCGGCATTTTCCCGAGCTGGGCGACCGCGTGGCGACGCTGCAGGCGAACGGCAAAACCAAGTTGGCGGTCGACCCGCAGACTCATCGGGACGCGCCCCTCGTCGCGTCGCGGGTGAGGGTGTGCTTGCTCTCACGGGCCGGTGGGCCGGCGCGCCTCGAATCCATCGAGCACGACGAGATCGAAGCCGCGCTCACCGAGGAAATCGAATCCGGGTTCGATCGCCACGACGACACCATAGCGGAGGCGGCATCCCAACTCGCGAGCCCCGGCGGGTGGCGGCTCCACCTTTCCTCCGACCCGGCCGAGAGTGTTCCGTTTCTGCACCAAATGTTGGACGCCATCGGCGGCGGTGAGCGAGACACCCGGGGGTAGCCGCGGAAGCTCGGGGTACGTAGAATCCACACCGACCCACCAAGGACGAACCGATGAAACCGACCAAACGACCGATAATACTGCTGGCGGCGGCGCTTGCCCTGCACGGCTGCGGAGATCCGTATCTCACGCCGGCCCTCGAGGCGATAGACGAGGCTGGCCTCGCCGACATCATTCAGACGCTGGCCTCCGACGAGTTCGAGGGGCGTGCTCCCGCGTCGCCGGGAGAGGAACTGACGATCGCCTACCTCGCCGACGCGTTCGAGGCGCTGGGCCTCGAGCCGGGCAACGGGGACAGCTATTTCCAGGACGTGCCGTTGATCGAGGCGACGGTCCGCAATCGGCCGACGCTCACCATTCGTGGTGGCACGGGCACCACGGAGCTGGCCTACGGTAGTGAATTCATCGGCTGGACGAAACGGGTGGTGAGTCGCGCCACGTTGCGCAACTCGGGAATGGTCTTCGTCGGATACGGTGTCGTCGCGCCGGAGTATCAGTGGGACGACTATGCCGGGATCGACGCACGCGGGAAGACCGTCGTGATTCTGGTCAACGATCCCGGATTTGCCACGCAAGACGAAGCGCTCTTCACGGGCAATGCCATGACGTACTATGGCCGGTGGACCTACAAATACGAGGAAGCGGCGCGTCAGGGCGCTGTAGGGGCCATAGTCGTGCACCAAACCGAGCCGGCGGGCTACCCGTGGGAAGTGGTCGAAGGCAGTTGGGCCGTTCCCCAGTTCGACCTCGTCGCCGAGGACAACAACATGTCCCGCGTGGCCGTGGAGGCGTGGATGACCGACGAGGCGTCCCGCTCGGTGTTCGCGCAGGCCGGTCTCGATTTCGACGAGCTCAAGGCGCGAGCCGCGACGCGGGATTTCCAGGCGGTCTCGATGGGACTGACGGCGTCGACCACGCTGCAGAACGATGCGACCCAATCGACCTCCAAGAACGTGGTGGCGGTGCTGCCGGGGAGCGATCGCGCCGACGAATACGTGATCTACATGGCCCACTGGGATCACCTTGGACGGAATACCGACCTCGAGGGTGACAACATCTACAACGGGGCGTTTGACAACGCGACGGGCGTTGCCGGTTTGGTCGAGCTGGCGGAGGCGTTCGCCACGCTCGAAGAGCGGCCGTCACGCTCCATACTCTTCTTGGCGGTAACCGCGGAGGAGAAAGGCCTGCTCGGGTCGGCGTACTACGCGCGCAATCCCTTGTATCCTCGTACCAAGACGGTGGCCGCCATCAACATGGACGGGCTCAATGCCGACGGCAGAATGAACGACATCACGGTGGTCGGCTACGGGGCGTCGGAGCTCGATGACTATCTGGAGGCCGCTGCGTCGGCCCAGGGTCGCGTGGTCCGTGCCGATCCCGAGCCGGAGAAGGGCTACTACTATCGGTCGGATCACTTCAGCTTCGCCAAGGAAGGCATTCCCGCGCTCTACGCGGACGCCGGCATCGATCATGTGGAACATGGCGAAGCGTGGACGCTGGAGCGGCGCGCCGACTACACCGCGAACCGCTATCACAAGCCGACGGACGAGTACGATCCGAGCTGGGATTTATCAGGCGCGGTGGACGACCTGCGCTTGCTCTTCAACATCGGCCTGAGGCTTGGCAACGAAACCAGCTTCCCCAACTGGCGTGCGGGAAGTGAGTTTCGCGCGCGGCGCGATGAGGAAATGGCGAGCGAGGGCGGCGTGGAGATGGGGACGTCAAGGTAGGCGCTTTGGTTTTCCCATGGGTGAGCTCCACACGCTGACGAAGCCCTTCCCCGCCCGCTACGGCGTTCCCGTCATCGCCCACGTCGATCTCAGTATTTTTCTCAAACGCTATTTCACGCACTGTCTTTCTTGCACGTTTTGCCACGATTCCTGCTGCTCCTACGGGGTGGACGTCGATCTGTACCACGTCCGGCAAATCGAGCAGCGGGCGGATGCGCTCGAGGCCTACACGGGCGTCGCACGCGATCGGTGGTTCACCGACGACCGCATAGAGGATCCCGAGCTGCCGGGAGGCGGGTCGGTCCGCACCCGCGTGGTCAACGGCGCATGCGTGTTCCTCGATCGCACGGACCGGGGCTGCATGATCCACAAATTCTGCACGGAGTTCGGCACCGACTACCACGACCTCAAGTCCATCGTGGATTGCCTGTTCCCGCTCTGCGTTTCTGACGCGACCCTCTGTCCCGCCGACGAGGTTGACGATGGGACTCTGATGTGCGTCAGCCAGGGACCCACATTGTATCGGGGGCTGCGTGACGAGCTCGGGTACTACTTCGGTGACGAGTTGCTCACCGTGTTGGACAAACTCGAGGCATCGCGCCGGCAGGACTAGCGGCCGAGGCTATAGCTCAGCAGGGTGGTGATCAACAGGTCGTCTTTCCGGATGCCCGGTTGGGGACGACTGCTGTGTTCGAAGAGGCCGCCGATGCGGAACCCGAGCCCTGCGATGAGTGGGGCGGTGATCGTGGCCTCGGAGACGAAGCGGAAGTCGTCGAGCGCCGTCAGCTTGGGGGAATAGTCCGCTCTGAACAGTAGTGCGGCGAATCCGAAATCGTTCCGTAGCTGGGAGCCCAGCGTGCCGATCGAGGAGGTTTCGGCCCCGAGGGAGAGGAAGTCTTCTCGCCGCACGCCCAGGGCGACGGAGACGTTGAGGTCGGTGTTGTCATTGTCGATGACTTGGTAACCGAGGCCGCCTTCGTAGGTGGAGCGCAGCGCGATGTCCTGGAATCGGTCTCGTTCCTGACGGGTGGCGCCGAAGACGAAGAACCTGGGGCCGGCGAAGACATCGAGGCGGAGCAGCCCGATGTACTTGCTGACGTTGGGCTCGAGCTCACCGCTGGTCCCTTCGGTGGACTCCCGGATGATGCCCAGCCCCAAGGTGAGCCGGTCGTGGGACGTCCGCCGCTCGATGTCGATGGTCCCCCTCAATCCCCGGGAGCTGCTGTTGCCACTCTTGTCGGAGTAGCCGAACCCCAGGTTCAGCGCCCAGAACTTTCCGATGGGCGAGAGGAATCCGATCTGTACGGGAATGAGGGCGGCGAGATCGTCTGGCGCGCCGACCGCCGCGATCTGGTCGGGTGTCACGGTCCGTGTCGCCCCGGCGATGGTGAGCTGGAGGCCTCCGGTGACGGTGGCGATGGTGGTGGCGTCGATAGCGCCGTCTGCGAGCCGCACGCCTATAGGATCCGGGCTCGTGAAGCCCACGATGGTCGTGTTGGGGATGCGAAGGGCCACCCCGCCGAAGCTGAAGACCCATCGATCCCCCGAGATCTCTTTGAGCGTGCCCGACAGCCGATCGCCGTTTTGCAGCGCGATGGTTTGCTGCGTGGTTGCGGCGTGGGTCAGGGATAGCAACACGGCCAGGGTGCCGGTGGCGAGTTTGAGCGGCGACGGCTTCACAAAAAAATCTCCTCTCGACCTCAGGGTTCGAGGCTCAGGTCCAACAAGCGGTGGTTCTTCTCTGTGCGGATCACCCCGGGGGTGACCGCCAGGGGACGCGCGAAGGTGGGGCCGCCGTACACGAACGAATGGTACTCGCCTCGCTCGCCGCAGGGATCCAATTCCTCGATGTGGTGCACGTCGGTCACGAATTCCCGGTCGATGGCCCGACCGAGGAGTTCGGCGGCCCCCTGCTGCAGGTCCACGCTCACGACCACTGCCTGGAATCCCCGGTCCACGAACTCGCGCAGGAGGTCACCGGGCGGGTCGCCCCACAGCGGTTCCACGTGGTCGAGCCCCGCGTCTCGCACTCTCGTTTCGAACCATGCGCGGACGTCGGCGAGATGAATGTTGCCGAAGACCACGCCGGAGGCCCCGTTGGCGGCCAGGTCGTCGAGGGTGGCGAGAAACACCGCCTCGTACGGATGGTCGGGGTCGGTGCTCGCCTGGATGGGCTCCAATCCGCAGGCTGCCGCCTGGGCTGCGATCAACGTGGCCCGGACCCCGTGAAAGGCGACCCGCTCCGAGGCCGCGTCGTAGATATTCACGAGGCGGCGCACGTCGAGGTGCTGGCGGCGGGCGCGGTCGAGGGCCAGGGTCGAGTCCTTGCCCCCACTGCTCATCAGGACGTATGACATGGCGTGTCATTCATTATATATTGGAAGCCCCAACGTTACCTGACGACAGGACGGAATCGAAGACAATGCGCGTGCTTTCCGGACGGCGCAACGACAATACCAACCCGCGCCTGCGTGGGCGGACCGGCTAGCGCGTAGTCACAACTCGATTCATAGCGCAACCGCCCGCCCGGAAATCCGAGCGGGCGGTTTTTTTGGGGTGTAGCTCAATTGGCAGAGCGCCTGGCTGTTAACCAGGAGGTTGGTGGTTCGAGTCCACCCGCCCCAGTCCGCAGGGCTCGCAGTTTTGCTAGGGTCATGAGGGTCTCGTCCCGAGGCGCCGGAGCTTTGTTGCCAGCTCGTTGCCACTGGTCCAGCGTATTCATTTCCGCCGCGAACCACCCCGAAACAACCGCTCCGTGCTAGCGCACTAGGTGCACTTCGGCTCACCCTCGTTGGTGGCCGGAGCCACGGGGGCCACACTCATGTAGATCGCACACGTCTCGACAGTACCCACATGAACCGATGTGGCGCTGAACCCCACCGGCGGACCCACGGTGACGGTGATCGTCACCGTCACACCTGACGTCTCTGTGAAGCTCAGACCGGCGGCGCTCTTGTCGGTGGTGTAGGTCGTGTTGTCGGTGAAGTACGTTTCCTGAGCTGTAACCAGGTTGCGCAGGTCCGACTTCATGGAGGCTATGTACGCGTTCTCCTTGGTCTTGCCGAACTTCGGAATGGCGATGGATGCCAAGATGCCGATAATCAAGACGACAATCAGCAGCTCGATCAGCGTGAAGCCGTTCCGGTGGCGTGCCTCGAACGTGGATCCAATTGTTTGCATATGTACGCCAATAGAGTAGGAACTGGTACCGTGATCCGTGCCGAATTGCGGCCTTCCGAAGGCGTATCACGGTAGCACTGGGATCTAGGCGTGCTGGCCGGCGAAACCGCTTTCCCGTCTTTTTCGGTCTTTTCCGGTTTAGAACGGGCATACCGGGCGCACACAATAAGATGGTTATGGGAGGCACATCATTCCGTAACGAAGATCACTGCCCGCCGGCCACGATTGGCGGCGGTACCGGGCGGCGCCTCAAGTTGTCCTCGTTGTGTTTGTGTTCTCCACGATTACTGTCATCCTTTCACTGTCACCGGCCTAACATATTCGCCTACCCAATTGCCGCCGAGCCCCTACACACCAATTCGTCCAACAGTTTCTGGGGTATGCTGTCTTCACCGCGCGGTAGAACGTTCGCTCGCTGACCTCACACGCGGCGAGCCACGCGGTCTTGGCGGTGCCGTTCCGCGGTCGATGTCCGGCAGCGTTTGCAGTACGCTCTCGACGCCCGGCGTCATGGCCCCATCCACCCGGCCGCTATCCGCGAGAACGAGGTGCCACGAGTCCACGCCCTGCTCAACAGCGAGGCGGAGGGGGGCGAGCGGCGGCCCGTCCCGTTGTCCCGGGTTTGAAACTTGGTCCACCGTCTAACGTAGAGTGTATACAATATCCTCGGGGTGCGTCTACGCTTTCCCGAGCTAGTTTGTTTGTGGGTTGAACCTTACAATGTAGGGAACGATGGCCAAGACCAAAGGCAAGTCGTTTCTCGGAGAGTTCGAGCTGATGGTGTTGCTCGCCATCCTCCGGCTCGGGGACGAGGCGTACGGCGGCGCGGTGATGCGCGAGATCGACCGCAGGACCGGCCGGTCTGTGGCAGGTGGCGGCCTCTACATCACGCTGGATCGACTGGAGTCCAAAGGATACCTCAAATCACGGCTCGGCGATCCCGGTCCCGAACGTGGCGGACGTCCTCGACGCTACGTCAAGGTCACGGCCAAGGGGTTCGCCGCGGTTCGAGAGTCACGAGAGGCCTTGCTCAGCATGATGGGCGGGCTCGAAACGATGTTCCGCAACTCGTGACGACACGACGCTCGCCCCCACAACCACCCCGCCTCGCCGAACGGATTCTCGAGGTTTGTGTTCCC
>JAPULZ010000112.1 GCA_027294455.1 Gemmatimonadota bacterium | reverse complement strand
GATCCAACTGCGGTTCAGTGACACCGAGATCGTCGGCGAAGTCGGGGGCATGGGCCAGACGACGCCCGTCCAGGCCGAGCTGACGGCTCCCGTCTTCGCGGAAGGTGCGGGAACCGATATCGTGCTGGCCGGACTTCCGCTCGCGGAGGGATACGAAACAACCATCCGTGTCTTCGAGGCGCAGTCGCAGCGGACGCGACCGATGAAGGTGGTGGTGACCGGCACGGCCACAGTCGAGACGGGGAGCGGGACGCACCGGACTTTTGTGGTGGAGGTGACCCCGCTGGACGGAGACCGTGCGGGCACGGCGACTCTGAACGTGATGCAGTCGGCGCCGCATCACATCGTAACGAGTTCCACTCGGCTCCCAGCGACGATGGGGTCGGGCATCATACGCACCGAACTAGGCGCGAGCTACCAGCGGCGGGATTGATTCAGCATGGAGGGGCGACGCATGCGTCGCCCTTACATGCTACTCACTTCGAAGCGCCAGCAACGGATCCACCCGTGCCGCCCGACGCGCGGGTACGTAACTCGCGAGCAGCGCCACCGCTGCGAGGAGTAGCGATACGCCGACGAACGTGACGGGATCGTTGGGTGTGACGCCCACGAGCAGACTTCGTATCGCCCGGGTGACGGCGATCGAGGCCACCAACCCGATTCCGATCCCGGCGGCAGCGACCGTAACACCGTGACGGAGAACGAGACGCAGTATAGAGGTGTGGTGGGCGCCGAGGGCGATGCGTAAGCCAAGCTCGGCCGTACGCTGAGCCACGGAGTACGAAATCACCGCGTAGAGACCCACCGAGGCCAACGCGAGGGCGACGAGCGCAAAGGCACTCGCCAACGTCATGGTAAAGCGCGTGGGCGCGATTTCGTCACCGATATATCCTTCAAGGGTTCGCGCATCGAACAGCGGTATGTCGGGGTCGAGCACCGTCGCCATCCGCCGCAGACCACCGACCGCCATGAGCGGATCGCCGGTGGTTCGGACCACCAGCGCCATCTGGGTGTTCCGCGTTGTGGGGAAATAGAGCATTTCTCGGTCGGGCCCGACCACGCGCTGATGACGGATGTGGCCGACGACGCCGACGATCTCGAACGCCTGCTTCGTTTCGTCACCACTACGATTCTGCATCCACAGCACGCGTCCTACCGCGTTCTCACCCGGGAAGAGCCGTTGGGCGACGATATCATCGACGATGACGATGTCTTCGCTGTTCGTGACATCGGTTTCGGTGAACAGCCGCCCGTCCAGGAGTCTGGACCCCATCGTCTCGAAATAACCGGGCGATGCCGACGACACGGAGGCGACGTACCGGCCCCAATCAGCGGACTCTCCTCCGTTGTCCGCGTACGGTACTTCCCCGCCGACACCAGCGAACGGAAGCGGCCATACGAGGCCCGCCCGCTCGACGCCCGGCACCCGAAGGGCCTCACGACGCAACGAGTTCCAATAGTTGGTCCGTATCGTCGGGTCGTCGTACTGACCGTGCGGCAACGCAACCTTGACGGTGAGGACGGACGCCGGTTCGAAGCCGAGTCGTGCGCCCTGGAGTTGCATAAAACTCCGGATCATGAGTCCGCTACCGGTCAACAACACGAGTGAAATCGCGACCTCGGCCACGGCGATCCCACTCCGGAGCCGGTGTCCCGACCCTTTGATCCCGCGGGACCCATTGTTGAGTTGGACGTTGAGATCGGGTTGCGACGCGCGGTACGCCGGGATCAAGCCGAAGAGCACGATCGAGAGTCCCGCAACACCAAGGGCGAACCACAACGCACTGCCGTCGATGCCGATTCCATCGAGCATCGGAACACCGGGCGGCGCGATGGCGACGATCGTGTCAATACTCGCTGTCGCCAGGAGCAACCCGAGCGCGGTGCCCGCTACGGCCAACACGGCATTCTCGGTGAGCAGTTGCCGCATCAACCTGCCTCTATTGGCTCCGAGCGCCGCGCGCACCGCTACTTCACGCGAGCGGTGTGCGCCACGCACGAGGATGAGATTTGCAACGTTCGCGCACGCGACGAGCAGGACGAATCCCACGGCGCCGAACAGCGACAGCACCACAGGTTTCATCTCGCCCACGATCTCGGCGTGCATCGGGACGAGATCGATCTGCATCCCACGATCGGCGTGCATGCGGTGTTCGTCGCGCAGGCCCGCCGCGATGGCGTCCATCTCCTCCTGCGCTTGGCGGAACGTCACCCCCTCACGCAAGCGGCCGATCACGCGAAAAATCCCCAAAGACCGGCTCACCGCCCCTATCTGAGCCGGCGGAAAAGGCATCCACAGGTCCATCACGTCCAAGGCGCCGCTGTTCGGCGTTCCGGCATCGTATTCCGGCATCAGCAACCGGAAATCAGCGGGCATCACCCCGATGACTTCACGGGGAACCCCCCTGACGTGGACCGTCCGGCCAAGAATGTTGGGATCCGCCCCGTAACGACGTGTCCACAGTCCATGACTGATGAGAATTGGGCCAGGCGCGCCCCCGTCGCCGGCGGCGAGGAGGTCATCGTCCCGAAAACCGCGCCCCATTATCGGCTGGCTTCCGAGGAATTCGAAGAAGTTGGCGGACACGATGCCAGCATCGACCTGCTCGGCTGGACCGTCACCCGTGATCGAGTTGTTCATGGCGTTGTGCAACAGGACAAGATCTTCGAACATCGTGGCCCGTTCTCGAAGGTCGAGATAATCCGGACCAGACACCT
>JAPULZ010000111.1 GCA_027294455.1 Gemmatimonadota bacterium | reverse complement strand
CTGCGGGAATGTCAGGCATTGGTCATGGCTAACCCCAAGGCGATTAAGAGGTTGTGGGGTGGCAGAGAGCTGCTGGGCGTTTGCGCTCCAGGCTTCCCCGGGATGGCGCCTCCGTACGTGTTGGTTGAACGCCAAGCAACCGGTACGCCGAGTGGCGCCGCGTCGGCGCCTGGAACCACCAGAGCGTTTGACCCCATGCCACTAGACCTTACCTTGGTGCCCGCAATCACCCGACCGGGTGACATCTCGGTGCCAAAAGCGCGCACACGGTAGGAATGCACGGGAACAGAGGGAACGTTTTTCTTAGGGGAACCCACAGCGGGAACACGCTGTGAGGGATCCAATTGGATTATGAGTCCGCCGCTCTGACCAACTGAGCTAAGGGCCCGACAACACCAGCAATATGGCTATAGGGAAAACGCAATTCAACTGCGCCATTCTCGCCGCACTTCTCGTCGCATCGCCGACGATGACGGTCGCGCAGGGTTGCACGTCGGTCCGCAAGGGACGGGTCGCGGTCATCGCAGGGGCGTACGCCGCCACGCAATTGATCGTCATGGCGGGGCGTGCCGACGACTGGTGGAACAGCCCCCGCCGCTCGTTTCACTTCGCGTCCACGCCATCGCTCAACAATCAGCAGGACGGTCTGCAGCACGCCTGGATCGGATATCAGGTGTCCCAGATCTCGGCCTTTGCATGGGACTCCACGTGCGTGGGTTACGTCAAGGCCGGATGGCTCGGCGCGCTCACCGGGGTGGCCATTGGACTGCCCAAGGAAATCATAGACGGATTTCACGGGCAGGGTTTCTCGATTCGCCAGTTTCTGTGGAACGCCGCCGGCTCGACGCTGCCGGCCCTGCACCGGGCGGTGCCCGACTCACGGAGCGTGCTCTACAAGTTCTTCTACTGGCCGTCTCGAGAATATCTCGACAAGGGGCCCGAAGACTTCGTCCCACAGCTGGACACCGACTACGCCGGGATGCGCTTCTTCCTGGCGTACAACCCGGGTCAGCTGCCGAACGGCCCAGGCAAATGGCCGCCCTGGCTGGGCGTGGCCATCGGCCACAGCGTTCCGTACTGGGTCACCCAGCCGCCGATTGACGAGTGGTATTTCACACTCGACTTGAATGCCCGCGGCCTTCCCATACGAGCACAGTGGTGGCCCACCGTGGCCGCGATCATCGATCAGTTTCACATTCCCCTACCGGGGTTCCGATTGCGAGGTGGGCAAATCCATTTCGGGCTGTTTTGAGGGTATCGCAGACCCACGCGGCAGCAAGCGCTTATTCAAGCCTCCGGCGTCTCGGCGCATAGCGCGAGATGCGCATCAACCATGGCTTGCATGGTATATCGTTCTTCCACACGCCGTCGCCCGGCGTCTCCGAACCGCCGGCGCAAGGTCTCGTCTCCTGCCACGCGCTCCATGGCCGCCCGCAAGGCCTCGTGATCGCCGGGCGCCACCTGGAGCCCGGTCACATCGGGAACGTTGACCTCACGCATGCCGCTTTGGACCGATGTGGATACGACCGGCTTGCCACATGCCATCGCCTCCAACATCGTCACGCCGAACATCTCAGCCGGTGTCGTGCTGGGCAGGAGGACGTAGTCGGCGGATTGGTAGTAGGCCGGCAGTTCGCTATCCGACACTCCACCGACAATCCGTACGCGATCGATCATGCCACCGCGGGCGACCTGGGCCTGCAAGGAATCCCGCAGCGGTCCTTCCCCCACGATGACGACATGCAAGCTGGTGCCGGCAACGGCCCGCAACAGCACATCGAGGCCTTTGTAGGACACGAGACGGCCCACGAACAACCCGACCGGAGCCTCGAACTCGCGAAACACCGACGGCGTCTCGTCCGGCGGCGTAGGAGAAAACCGGCGTTCGTCGATGCCGAACGGAATCACTCTGGCCTTGGCGATGCCGGCCGGCCCGAGGTCGTGCGCGTGTTGCAGGTTCGCCTCCGCCCCAACGACCGTCGCGTACGCTCGGTGCACGACGGCATGCGACAACGGCCGGTACACCGCCCGGAAGATCCGTTGCCGCTGTATATCGGAATGGTGGAACACGATGGTGCGGCCCGACCGGGCGAAGAGGGCGGCCACGTCGGCGAGGGGATGCGGCCGGTGGACGTACGCCACGTCGGCCCTCCATCGCGCCGCACGCAGATATCCGGGTGCGATTGGTTGCGACCACCAAATCGCGGGCGTGTCCACACGAAGCACCGACACGCCGTGGCGATCGGACCGGGTGGGGATCTCCGTTGCGTCACCCCTCCATGCGGACCCACGCGCGCACACGACCCGCACGTTGTGCCCGGCCCGAGCCGCGCCTTCCGCGAGGGTGGCCACGACGTGCTCGAGACCGCCCGGGTCCGGCGGATAAAATTTGCTGAGGTGGAGGATTCTCAAGTGCGCGCTGTAATCGGAGACTCGATCCGCCGAGCCGCTCTCTCGAGGGCTGGCTGGACCACCTCCAAGAACAGGTTGAGATCCATCATCAGCGATCGGCGGCCGAGGCGGCGCCGCAAACGCAGCTGACCGGTCCAATCGGCGCCTTCGAACGGGCAGAGCACTTCCCATTCGTCGGCCCGAGCTTCGGGGGCCCCCCCGACGAACGCCCCGTCCCGCAGGTGCCAGATTTCGGACGTGCCGCGCCTTTCTGCACTTGGCGCGACCTGCAGCACCACCTCATCGAACTCGGACTCATCGAACAAGATGGCCAAGCCCTTTTGCAGATCCTGGAGCGATTCGACGGTCTCGAGACGTTCGGATGCGCGACGGAGTTGGACGTTCATGGCCACCGAGCGAGGCTGCAAGACGCCGCGCCGGGCAAGTCGGGCCAGTTCGTTGATTTCGTGGAGCCGGAGAAACCGCACCATGAGCAACGTGGCCGCGCCCACGACGATCAAGACCACGGCAAAGGATCGCACGCCCGGGTTGATGAAGAACATCGACAACAACGCGAAACCGGCGCTGGCGGCATATATGAGTCCGGCGACCTGCCGTGGGGAAAATCCCGCCCCGCTGAGCCGATGATGCACGTGTCCCTGGTCGCGCTGAAACAGCGGCTGACCCGCCACTGCCCGTCTGATGAGTGTTATAGTCGTATCGAATAGGGGCACTGCAAACGCCACCAGTGGAACGGCGATCGCGACCAGCGTGGGGCCTTTGGTCGATCCTTCGACAGCCAGGCCCGCAAGGAGAAACCCGGTGACCATGGCTCCAGAATCACCGAGGAACGCGCGAGCCGGTGGAAAGTTGAACGGAAGGAACCCGAGCAGGCTTCCGGCCACGGCGGCGGCCACCAGGCCGATGCCGGGGTGGCCCAAGGCGACGGACATGATGAAGATGGCGGCCGAGCTGAAAAACGCCGAGCCCGCCGCGACGCCGTCGGCCCCATCGAGGAGATTGAACGCGTTCGTGATCCCGACGAGCCAGACCACCGTGAACACCAGGCTGACGATCGGATCGAGCGGGACATTGCCGGGGGGAAACGACAGCAACTCGATGCGGACCCCCATGGCGTACACCGCGAGGGCGATGACCACCTGCCCCAGCAGCTTGATCGATGCGCGAACGGGAATAACGTCGTCGACAGAACCGAGAACGAGAATTCCAACGGCCCCAAGCGTGACCGGGCCGATGGAACGGGACGTGGCCAACAAGGTCAAGCCGGTTGGCTCGAAGACGACGGCGACCAGAAGAAGAGAGACGGCGGCCCCGGAGAAAACGGCCCAGCCACCGACGCGGGGAACAGGTGGTTGTCGGGTGTCGTCCACCGCACCCGCTCGCACACCAATCGCCATCCACAACGGCGTCCCCATGCCGGCCGCGATGGCGCCAATGAAGAAAACCAAGAGATACGAGCCCAACGATTTCCTTTCGGCGACGGTAGGGTCCTCTCAAACACTGCAACGTAAAGGCGTGTTGTCAACACTGCGGCGGTGCCGATCGTGAAGCCGACGGTGGCAGTGGTCTCTCCCGGCTATCCCGAGAACCCCGGTGGGGTGACCGACCACACGAAGCGGCTGGTGGCGCACTGGACCTCCGAGGGCCACCGGGTGGAAATCGTGAACGGCACGACCGACTCGGCGCCCGCCATCGCTGACCGACTGGCCCGCCTGGAAACGGCCGCCCTGCTCATTCAGTATGTGCCGTTCCTCTACGGTCGTCGCGGTCTGTCGAGGTTTCCCGAGTCTGTGGCTCGTCACGCGAAGGCCCGTGACATTCGGGTCACCACATTCGTGCACGAGCCCTGGGTGCCGCCAACCCGCGTGCCCTGGCTCGTTCTGTCCCCCTTGCAACGCAGGCAACTTCGGCGACTCGTGTCCGTGACGGACGAGGTGGTAACCGCCGTTCCGACGTGGCGGGACATGCTGGGTCCCACCGCGGAACTGGTGTATGTCGGTTCGACGCTCGAATCGGTAGCGCCGAGCAAGACACCACACCAACCAATCACCTCCCCAGTGGTATTCTCACCCCTGGCGTCCGGTCTGCGGTGGGACTGGATCGAGGCCGCCGTACGAGCCATCGGCGCCGAGCCTGGATTGATCGCGGTCGGAGCCGACGACGACGCGGTGTCCCGCGCCGAACACGTGAAGCGGTGGTATCGGCCAGAGTGGCGTTGGCTCGGCCATCTGCCCTCCACCGAAGTACGGAGCATCCTGGAACGAGCGCCGTTGGTGTTGGCCCCATTTGTCGATGGAACGACGGGGCGGCGCACATCGCTGTTGTCGGCACAAAGCGCGGGCGCTCGGGTCATGGCGGCCACCGGCCACCTGCACGACCCGATGTTCGATTCGGGACCGATCCACGTCGCCGCTTCGCTACAGGAGTTCGCACGGATGGCCAAGGCGGTGTGGCACAGCACAGACAGCGCCGACGAGCGCGGCCGGCGATTGCAATGGTACGCCGAACATTTCGATCCGGTGATGCTCGATCGCACGCTGCTCGGCATTCTCATGCGGGGCCGGCGGGAAGGGCGATGACACCGCCCCGCCTGCTATTCGTCGTCGAGAGCGGAACCGACGTGCGTCTCGTGGACGGGTTGGCCCGGCATTTCGCGCTTCGGGTGCTCGCGCGGCGCATCGACGGAGGCGTCGAAATCAGCCACCCTCCGGACGCTCCCATCGAGGTATCGGTGGGCCCGGCATCGCGGTTCGCGTTCGCCCGCCGGGCACTCGGCCATCTGCGCCGCCATCGCCGCGACGTCGACGTGGTCCTGGCGCAGGGGTACGGAGTCGGCGCGCTGGTTGCCAATCTCGCGCGACGGCTGTGGGGAATTCCCACGGCGATGCTGGTGTGCAGCCCGGTCGAACTCTACTACCGGTGCCGGGCCGTCAATCCCGTCGCCGGCAAGCCATACCGTCGCCGTGAACTCGCCGCGCTCGAGATCGTCGCACGACTCAATGCTCGATTGGGAGCACGCTACATCGTCCTGAGCCGTCACCTGCGTGACGTCGTGCTCCGGCACGGTACGCGCCGCCCCATCGACGTCGTGCCGGTCTACGGGGTCGACTCGACAGTCTTTCGGCCCCCGTTGAGAGACAAGCGATCGATCCGCGCCGACGCCGGGCTTCCCGACCGGGGGGCCCTCATTTTCTTCGGCAGCCGCATCGCGCCGGAGAAAGATGCGATCACCCTCATCGACGCCTTCAAGAAGCTCCTCGATGCCGGGCGCGACGTGTGGCTCCTCCACCGCAGCGGGGGCTACCGCGAGTTCTCCGAAGCGGCCAGAAGCGGGGGTATCGATCACCGCATCATTGCCATGGATGCCGTGCATCCCCTGCACGACCTGCCGAGGGATTATCACGCGTCCGACGTCTTCATTCAGGCCAGCCGTGAGGAAGGACTCGGATTCGCCCCGCTGGAGGCACTGGCATGTGAGACGCCCGTCGTGGCAGCGCAGACCGGTGGGCTACGCGAAACCATCAAGGACGGCACCACGGGATGGACCTACCCTGTGGGCAATGTCACCGCGCTCGCCGCCCAGATCGAGGATGTATTGGACCGTCCGGACGAGGCGGCCCGCCGGGCGGCGGCGGGCCGTGCCATGGTGGTCGCCGATTACGAACGGGACGGCGTGTTTCGATCACTTGCCGCTATCTTGGGGACCGTGTGAACATTGCGTTCGTCGTCCACCATTACGACCGCAGCGAAGGGACCGGCGGATACGTCGTCGAGCTGGTGCATCGACTGGCCGAGCAGCACCGCGTCACCGTGTACGCCCGATCGTTTCGCGCCCCCGTGCCACCGGACGTCGAGATCGTCCGAGTGCATGCCTTCGGGGGACCGTCCTATGCCACGGTGCTCACTTTCCCTTGGGCGTTCGAGCGGGTGCGCCAAACCCATGATGTGGTACACGCCCAGGGCTGGGTGACGAACACCGCCGATGTGGTCACCGCCCACATCGTATTGCACGCGTGGCGCCAGGCGGCGCGGGCGGCCGGCGTGCGCACGCCACCCGGTGAGCGATTCCTCGGCGGGGTGGTCGAGCGCCGAGAGCGGGCGTTGGTCCGGAGCGTGCCGCACGTCATCGCACCGAGCGAAAAAGTCCGCGATGAACTCGCCGCGTCGTACGGCAGCACCCGCAACACGCATGTCATCGCGCACGGGTTTTCCAAGGTCTCCAATACCGCGACCACCGCCGACGCCCGCGCGCGCCTCCGGATACCCGAATCACCGGAGACGATTGCCCTGTACATCGGTGACGCCCGAAAAGGGCTGCGACCCGCCATGCACGCGGTCGCACGGGTCCCCGACGTGCGACTCCTGGTGGTCGGGCATTCGCCGTCTCGACCCTACCTCGCGGAGGCCCGGGACTTGAGATTGGCCGGCCGGATCACCTGGGCCGGCCCTCTCCCCGACCCCACCGACGCGTTCCATGCAGCCGACCTGCTCCTCCACCCCACGATCTACGACGCGTTCGGACTCGTGGTGGCCGAAGCGATGTCTCACGGCCTGCCGGTGATCGTGCCGCGTACAGCCGGGATCTCCGAGCTCATCGAACACGACCACTCCGGATGGATCACCGAGGACAGCGGCGTCGAAATCACCGCAGCGGCGCTCCGCCGGCTGGCCTCTGACCACACGATGCGCCAACGCCTCGGCACGGCGGGGCGAGAGATCGCGGCCCGACGCACATGGGACCACGTGGCGGAAGAAACGTTGGCCGTGTACGAGAGGGTCTCGCCCCGATGACCACGGAGCTTCACGCGCTGCACGCCCACAGCGGCAACATCTTCGGAGGTGTCGAGACCCTCCTCAGTACATTGGCAAGGTGGCAATCGTCGGCGCCGGGCGTGCGGCACTCGTTCGCGCTTTGCTTCGAGGGCGAGCTGGCCGACCAGTTGGCGCAGGAGGGAGCGGGATGGCATTCGCTGCAACCGGTCCGCGTGAGCCGGCCTTGGACGGTGGTGCGCGCGCGCAAGCGGTTTGCCCGCGTCATCGATGAGGTCGGGCCCGAGCTCGTCATGACCCACTCGGCGTGGTCGCACGCCATCTTCGCGCCGGTCGCTCGCAAGCGGGGGATTCGGCTGGTCTACTGGATGCACGCTCCACCCTCGGGCCGGCACTGGCTCGAACGGTGGGCGAAACGCACCCCACCAGACCGCGTGGTGTGCAATAGTCATTTCACGGCTGCCAGGTCGGCCCTCCTGTTTCAGGGCGTGCCAAGCGACGTGCTCTATTACGCCGTCGCGCCACCTGCTGCTTCCCCCCCGGGAATCGGCGCAACCGTGCGGGCCGCGTGGGAAACGCCGGAAGACGCGATCGTGTTCGCGCAGACCAGTCGTTTGGAAGCGTGGAAGGGCCATCGCGTGTTCCTGGCCGCTCTGGCGCGCCTCGCGGATCTGCCCAACTGGGTGGCTTGGATCGTCGGCGGGGCGCAGACCCCGGCGGAAAGCAACTATCTCGCCGAACTGCAGGAACGCGGCGCGCAGCTCGGCATCCAGGATCGAATCCGCTTCCTCGGCCAGCACTCCGATGTGTCCCTCGTGTTGCGCGCGGCCGACGTGCTGTGCCAACCCAACATCGAGGGAGAGCCCTTCGGTATCGTGTTTGTGGAAGCGCTGTACTGCGGTCTCCCCGTCGTCACCACCGATTTCGGCGGCGCAGTCGAAATCGTGGACGACACCTGCGGCATTCGCACCCCGCCCGGCGACGTCCCGGCAGTCGCCGCCGCCCTGCGCCGCCTGATCGAAGACACCAACCTGCGGCACGAGCTCGGACGGGCCGGCCCCGCACGGGCCGCGGCAGTCGCGGCCCCGGCCCGGCAAGTGCGCCGCCTCGCGCAGGTGCTCGTTGCGGCACGCTCGCCCGTGGAGAGCCCCGGGTGACGCATCCCAATCCGGCGTTGGCGTATCGCCACAGCGACTTGCGGAACCGCTGGACCGATATTTTTCGGCGCGACGCGCCGGTCCACGTAGGGATCATGATCGGGATCACCGCCGCGACCTTTCAGGGCTATCTCAAGGACCGCATCGCCGGGCCGATCCCGTACGCGATCGCGGACCTCGCCTTCGTCGCCGCCGCCATGTTTTGGTTCGCCGGCCTCGCCATTCGGCACCAACCGATCCGGGGACCGGGGAACAGCCTGTACCTCATCATGGCGATCATCCTCGTCCCGACGCTCTACATGCTCCATCCCGGCACGCCGCTGATCATCGAGCTGGCCGGCCTGCGGGCATGGGTGGCCTACCCCGTCGGGTGTCTCATGGCGCTCACGGTCATTCAAAACGCCGCGCAGGCGCGCGCTTACGTGGGCCTGGTCCTGGGGCTTTGCATCGTGACGGCCGTGTACGGCATCATGCAGTACGTGGCCGGCCCGGAGGCTGCCCTCGCGCCTCCGTTGGGGCTCCAACGTCACGGGGTGACGGTGTTCTACAACATCATGGGGACATCGCTCTCGGAGTTCCGCGCGTTCTCTACGTTCACCTTCCCCGCACCGTTCGCCGGCATGATGGTGTTCGGCATGCTGCTCGCAGCCGGTATCGCCGTCTCGCCCCTCCGGCCGCGAAAGACGCGCTGGCTGGCCGCCACCTTGTTGCCGCTCTTTTTCGCCGGCATGACGGTGAGCGGCACCCGGGCGGCGCTGCTCACCCTGGCGTTTGGCTTGCTCGTGCTCGGATGGTACCGGGGACTGCGACCGGGACAGCTATTACTCCTTCCGGTGCTCCTCGTGGCCGCGCATCTCGCGACGCTCTTGACGGCCGGCCGCTTCGTCGAGCGATTCACGTCGGTTTTCGTGAGAGAAGGCTTGCTGTGGCTGCGGGTGTACGCGCCACTCACCATCGCCGGCCGCGCCCTGTCCGACAATTTCTTTGGCATCGGGCTGGGCCGAACCGGCATCGGCGTGCCCTTTCCGATCTACGCGGCGCAGCCCACGGGGTTTTTCATCGGCAGCGACGGCGACATCGGCCGTGCCGCCGTCGAGATGGGGATATTCGGCCTGATCCTCATCGCCATGGTGGTGTTCGGCATCATTCCAGGGGCCGCGCGGGGTCTGAAGACCTTGGTCGGGACCCCCGTCGAGGACCTCGCCCTCGGCATGGGGCCTCTCATCGTGGCCACGGGCCTGATCATCTTGGTCGGTTCGCCATTGTCCGCCGCGCCCCATGGGATGATCTGGTGGTTCTTCCTCGGCACTTTGTTCAAGCTCACGACGTTCCATTCCCGGACGCGTCCCGGCACCCACACGGGCCGTCACCAGTGACGGAACCCGCAACCACCCGGCGGCTCGACCTCGGGGCCGGTGCGGTGACGCGAGTGCCGGAGGCTCTCCGGGCCGACCGCTCCTTCGCGGTTCGCCCCGACGTGGTGCTCGACGCCACCACCCCCCTACCCTTTCGCACGAACAGCTTCAGCGCGGTGTACTGTTTCGACCTCGTCGAACACATCGAAGTTCTCACATCGTTGATGACGGAGATTCATCGCGTGCTCGCGCCGGGGGGCACCGTGTTGATCACCACGCCCCATTTCTCGTGCGCCAATTCCTATACGGACCCGACGCACCGCCATCATCTGGGCTACCGGTCGTTCGACTACTTCACGGACGACCATGCACTCCGTTACTACTCGGAGGCCAGGTTTGAGATATCGCGACGGATCCTGCACTTCCACGGCGGGCTGGTCGACGCCATCGTGCGGCGCATGGCCGCGCGATGGCCGCACTTTTACGAGCACCGCCTAGCGTGGCTGGTGCCCGCGTTTTATCTCGAGTTCGAGCACACGGCCGTCACGTGACGCGTATCCTCCTCGTCCCCGATCTCCCCATGGAGCGCTGGCCCTCCATGGATCGCTACGCGTTGCGCCTCTCCAGTCGCCTGCAGCAGGACGACCCAGGTCTCGACATCGAGGTGGCGGCCTCCATCGGCCGCCTGACCGAAGAGCACGATGATCGGTCGACGCCAGCGGCGGCCGGGCGCACACGCGCACCCGAAGACTCG
>JAPULZ010000110.1 GCA_027294455.1 Gemmatimonadota bacterium | reverse complement strand
AAGGTGACACACCCTCCCCGTAGCCGACTGATCGTGTCCGAATCTGTCATCGCATAAGGACCCCTCTAAAAATCCCTTGACTCTGATGACGCCATCGTGGTGCCGGGTCAGACGTGAACGCCTCGGGCAGCACCTTGAGCGCCACGTCCCGGTCGAGCTTGGTGTCGCGGGCTTGATACACCTCCCCCATGCCGCCCTGACCAATCAGGGCACCCACGGTATACGGACCGAGCGTCATGCCTTCGCTTAGCGCCATCGGGTCCGTCTATCGGTAGTCATGCCGCCCCGGTCATCATGCAGTCATTTCGCCGATCTTGGCGATAACTTCGTAGGGGCCGAGGGTGGTACCAGGATTGATCGGCATCAGTTCAACGGGGACCAGGCGCTTGAGCTCCTCGAACCAATTGAGCGTGACGTAGATCGTTACGGTGAGCACCAGCTTGACCATCGGACGCTCCCCTTCCGAAACCAGGCCGGTGGCTACGGGGCTACCGGCTCCAAGACCTGGGTGGCACGATCGATTTCACTCGCGACCTGACCGATCGTGTCGGCCAGCCTGGCAATCTGCCGTTGGGCCTCCTCCCAGGCTCGTTCCTCGATCGCCTCGCGGACACCGGGAAGCGTCTTCACCCCGTATCCCGTGTAGAAACCGGGCGCATAGATCTGGTGTACGAACCAGGGACGTCCGGGCAGACCGTCGGGATGGGTCATCGCCCGCTCGGTGCGAAACAGAATCTTGTCGACCTCCCGGGCCTGGTCGGTGGACAGCCGGTCGTCTCCCGCCACGAGGGCCCGGCGGGCGGCGTCGTGCGTCTTGGCACTGGCGGCCAGACGGACGAGCGCGTTCCGCACTGGCGCGAAGTTGAGATGCGGCACCGGGTCCTCGGCGTCGGGCGGCACGTAGGTCTTGGTCGGATCCGCCGCCAGCTCGAACCGGCCGTCGCGCAGGAGGCGGTTCTGCCGCTCGGTGTCATCTCGCATGTCGTCGGTGAGGGCGATCACTTCGTCGGCGTAGCGCGTGATCGTGGTCGCGAAGGCGGTGAAGTCCCACGGCAACAGTTCCGCCTCGGCCAGCCGGAGGACGGCCCGGCCGGCCGTCTGGGCGAGCGCGATCCCATACTCGAAGGTCGGATCGATGAAACGGGTGTAGTGATCGAACGAATCGAAAATCGAATGATACGACCCCCCGCCGCTCTCGCCTCCGTACCCAAGATTGAGTGACGCGATCCCAAGGTGCTGCAAGAACGGGGTGTAGTCAGATCCGGAGCCGAGCGCATTGATGCGATGGTCGCCAGTCGCCGCGAGATCGTCCGTATCACCGTTCGCCAGACGCCGGGCGTGCCGTCGGTCGAACACGCTCACACCGGTCTCCGGATCCGTCACGTCACGGGCCACCTCGTTGATGAACCGTTGCAGCGTATGTGAACCGGACATATTCAGGAACCCACGACCGTTGCCATCGGTGTTGATGTAGGCCACCGCCCGCTCGCGGAGTTCATCGGCGTGATGCTCGGCCCACTCGGTCGAGCCGATCAGGCCTGGCTCTTCGGCGTCCCACGCCGTGAAGACGATGGTGCGCCTGGGCCGCCAGCCGGTCCGAGCGAGAGCGCCGATCGCCTTGGCCTCCGCCATGAGCACGACCATCCCACTGATCGGATCGGCGGCGCCGTTGACCCACGCGTCGTGGTGATTTCCGCGCAGCACCCACTGGTCTGCCCGCTCACGACCTTCGAGCCGCGCGATCACGTTGTAGGCCGGCTCGAGGTCCCAGTTGAATGCGACCTCGAGATGCACCTGCGCCGGGCCCGGCCCAAGGTGATAGGTCAGCGGGAGACCCCCTCGCCAGTTCCCCGGCGCCACCGGCCCGCCGAGCGCGGCCAGCAACGGCTCGGCATCCGCGTAGGAGAGCGGCAGCACGGGAATCTTCGTCAGCGTCGGTGCGTCGTCGAGATCGAGCCGTTCCGCCCCCTCGGTGGCCCCTACGTTTGGCGTCAAGGGGTCGCCGGGAAACAGCGGCATGTCGGCCACCGAGCCGCGCTGCGCGCCGGCCGCCATTCTATACGGTCCGTCCGGATACACGTCGCCGCGCGCGTAGCCGTCATCGCGTGGGTCGGAGTAGATGAGACACCCGATCGCGCCGCGTTCGGCCGCCACTTTTGGCTTGATGCCGCGCCAGGAGCCGCCGTAGCGAGCGATGACAATCTTGCCCGCGACGTCGATACCGCGCCGCTCCAGTTCTTCGTAATCGGCCGGCACGCCGTAGTTGACGTACACGAGCTCACCCGTGACATCCCCATCAATCGAGTAGGCGTTGTAGCTTGGGAGCTGCTCGTCCTTCTGGTCCGACGTGCGGTCTTCGCTCAGCACCGGCTCTTCAAGGGCGGCAATGAAGCGGGTCGGCGCCACCATCTCGAGTCGCCGAACCCGCGGGGTTGGGAAGAGAACCTCATAGGTCTCCATCTCCGTCTCGTACCCCCACTCGCGAAACCGTTCGGCGATAAATTCAGCCACCTCCCGCCCGAAAGGAGACCCCACGTGGTGCGGACGTGAACTGAGGTGCTCCATCCAGGTGCGGAGATCGTTCGGGTCCAGCCCGGCATCGAACCGGGCCTCGAGATCCCGTTGGACCTGGGTCTGGGCCCCTGGAAAGCCGGTGATGGGACCTTCGGCCGCTCGGGGGTGACCGATGGGAATGGTGACGACCAGGACACCGAGCAGGATGAGCGTTGCTACACGCATGGGGGGCCTCATGACGCCCACTTTAGTGTCCTGTCGCCATGATTCGCAACCACGCCCGCCCCCGCGACCGTCGGTGGCTTCGGTGCGCGCCACGGCGACCGGGCGGAGTCGGGCTATCATCTCGGAACGGCGTGTCGAACGCCAAGGAGAACGTCATTGGTGCCCGACTCAGCCCCGCCGAAGCAGGAATCACAACGAGACCTCAACCAGTCACCTTGACATTGGCCG
The DNA here is from genome assembly GCA_027294455.1 of Gemmatimonadota bacterium. Lineage (GTDB taxonomy): Bacteria > Gemmatimonadota > Gemmatimonadetes > Gemmatimonadales > GWC2-71-9 > B3T1B10. Next base: position 279 of record JAPULZ010000110.1, on the reverse strand, counting down.
GTTTCAGGTCGCGGTGGATGACGCCCTGCTCATGGGCCGCGACCTGAAACCGGCCAATGTCAAGGTGACTGGTTGGCGATGGCGAGGGCCTCATCGATGGGGATCGGGGTCACCCCCACGAGGACTTCGAGCGCCCATGGAGAAGCCAGCGCCGGCAAATAATACGACATCGCCACGGTCGAACTGCCGAAGGAGGAGCTGGATTTCAGCGGAATTCACATCAATGGGCACTGTCACTCCTCAGTGAAGTGGGCTGCCAGAGGACCACAGATCGAAGCG
>JAPULZ010000011.1 GCA_027294455.1 Gemmatimonadota bacterium | reverse complement strand
CCCGCTGGGGTCAACGATGACGCCAGAGCCGCTGCCACGCTGCTGTGACAAGAGCGCGGTTCCGGATGGCAGCACGCCTTGACCCGCGGCGTACGCGCTTGCAAAGACCTGCACCACGGCCGGAGCGACCGTGCCGGTCAGCGACTCGAGTGCCTCGCTCAGCGCCACAAGCTCCCGCGAGTCTTGAGCCGTGGCGGAGGGCACCCACAACATGAGCCAGAGACCAAGAGCGGCCACGCGCCAGGCGCCGCACGTGGGGCGTCGTCTATACCTCATGAGTCATCCCCTCCTCCACGATCGTCGACGAAATGTCCGACGTGAAGACGATGTCGATGGTCGCCAGCTGCAGTAAGCCGAAGGCCAGTCGCCTCCGGTCAGCCATTGCGGGCCGGTGCGTGTTCGTCGAACTGGTGGTGCCAGTGGGCGCCGCTGCAGAACGGCTTGTTCTTGCTTTGGCCGCACCGGCAGAGGTCGAAGTGTTCACGTGACGCACCCTCACCCCACTCGACCTCCTCGAGATCCGCCCCACCCTTGATCGCGTAAGGGCCGTTCGGTACAACGAGGATCATCGGATCGCTGTCTTGATCGCGGTGCTCGACGCCGTTGATCGAGTAGCTCAGCGCGCCGGACGGACACTGCTCCACCGTTGTGACGATTTTATCCACGGTATCTCCGTTCGGGTCGATCCACGGTTCCTGCCCCAACTTGAACACCGTCGTCAATGTCTCGGTGCATCTCGCCGCGTGGGCACAGATGCCGCGGTTGTCGTGAATTGTCACGTGCTGACCCGCGTAATCTTCGCGTGCGTCCGGCACACGGTCCGGGGCTTGGGCGCCGCTGAAGCCAATCTTGGCATGCGTGCCGTCGCAGTACGGCTTGTTCTTTGAACCGCCGCACCGACAGAGCGCGATCGTGCCTTCGGATGCGTACTGCTGGCCATCGGCCAGGCCTTTCAGCATGCGGCAGTTCTTGACGATGTATGGGCCGTTCGCGCTGGGCCTGATGGTGGGCTTGTCGCTCATGCGTTACCTCTTGTGCAGTTAGTGTATCAGCCCGTGGTCGACGGAAGGCCCCACGACGCCATCCATGCGACCCCCACGATCAGACCGGCGAGGACGAACACGGTCTCTCCAAGCAGGCCATAGAACACGCCCCCCACCACGAGGCCGGCGATGCTGGCCACGGCCGAGGCACTGCCCGCGATCCCTTGGGTTGCCCCTTGCGCCGACGGCCCCGCCGCTTTTGAGAGCAGCGACAGCAGCGACGGCCACATCAATCCGTTGCCCAGTGCCAGGATCGCCGCACCCAACGCCAGCACCCAGGCCGATTCGACGGCGAACAGGAGAAAACTGCACGCGAGGATAATCCCTCCCACGCGCACGAGTGCCCTGTCGGACACGCGTCGCGACGCGGCGCGGAGAACCGGACCCTGCACAATCACCATCAAGACGCTCAGGTACGAAAAGAAGAATCCGACGCCGCGCAGCGACCACCCGAGACCGGTCGCCGCGTGGACCGGAAACGCCACGTAGAAAAAGTTGAACGCCAAGTAGATGAGGAAGTGGATCGTCAACAGTAACCCTACGTTCGGCAGCCTGAAGACGTGCTGCAGCCCCGGACGATGATCCCCCTGCACCTCGTGGCAGTTGCGTTGCTCCTGGCCGAGCAGTTTGCCGATGTACGCCGGTTGGGGGCGGTCGACCCAGAGACATGGCCGTGATTCTGGGAGCCGCATGCCGATCAACACGAGTGCCGCCGCGGATACCGTGAGCGCCGCGGTCACCGGAGCGATTTCTCCCCACGGCGTGGCCCCCAGGAGGCCAGCGATCGCCGGCCCGGCGACGAAACCGAGGTTTTGGGCAACGGCCATCCGGCCGAAGCTCGCGCTCCGGTCTTTCTCGGCGGTGACGTCTGCGACGTACGCGTTCGCCACCGAGACATTGCCGCCCGTCAGGCCGTCGAGCGCCCGGGCAGTGAAGAGGAGCACGAGTGGGACCGTGAGCGTGAAGGTACCGATCGCCGGCCCACCGATGTCGAGGAGCGGCGTGACCGGGAGAGACAGCGCCAGCAAAAACAACGCCCACGACAGAAACGTGCCGAACTGGCTCAGCAGCAGGATGCGGCGTCGCCCGTAACGGTCCGACCACCGACCGAGAATCGGGGCACCAACCAACTGGAACGCCGAATACGTGGCGCCGACGAGTCCGTACGCGAACGCGTTGCCCCCGAGTCTGAGGACGAGAAACACGAGGAACGGCAGCACGATGCTGAATCCGAGTGTGCCGATGAAGACGACCGACAGAATCGGCGCGAGCGGAACAGCTTGCTGGCGGGTCGATGTGGCCATGCACGTCTCGCCCCTAGCTATGGCTAGAGTCTCACATCACGCGGGTTAGTACAGCGCGAGTCGTGGGGCCGTCATGGCCCACTCAGAGGTGCTCTTCCGGGGTGACCGTGAGCGTGAGCTGATGCGCGTCGCGGAGGATCCGTATCGACGCGCGGTCGCCGATGCGGTCCTGGGTCTAGAACGGCTCTCAGGGCCTTGAGCCTCGCCAGGGCTATCTCGATACGCGTAGAATGTTGAAGTCTGCGCGGAGGGCCAACTCGAAACCCATCATGGCCCATCATGGAACGGAGGGGCAAGAATGCGTCTGACACACAGTGGTCGCACGAGCGCGGCGGTGGCCGTCGCGTGCGCGCTGCTCGTCACCAGCCTCGTGGTGGTGGCCACGCAAGAGGTCGACGTCACCGGCACGTGGATCTTTGACGTCACCACTGATGACGGCGGCGGCGGCACGCCGACCGTGACGTTGAAGCAGGAGGGCGATCAGCTGACCGGTCATTACTCGTCGGACAACCTCGGCGAGGCGGATCTGTCCGGGACGGTCAAGGGACGCGAGATCGTTTTCTCCTTCGACGCTGACATCCAAGGGTTCTCGCTGCCGGTGACCTACACAGGGACCGTGGAAGGTGACGACGCCATCAGCGGTACGCTGTCGAGCGATTTCTTTGGAGGCACCTTTACGGGCAAGCGGCAGTGAGTCGCCGGGCCGGATCGACAAGATGACGCTGGACGGAGAGGTCCTGGGATGGCTCGGCTGGACGATAGGCCGGATAGCGGAGTTCGTAGTCGCGGCTCGGTGGCCCGTTTCGTTGTGAAACGGGCCACTAAGCTCAGCGGGCAGGTTCCGTTCCGGCTGCACGCTCGGGCGCGTCACGCCTTGGCCCTGCCCGGACACCACGACCTCTCACGACTGCGGCATCCACCGCCCGTCAGTCGCGCCCGTCAGTTGCTCGAGGTGGCGCCCAGGCGCACCTCTTGGCCTATGAGCTTCGCAGGGTCGGCGTTCGGCTTCGGCCGGAACTTCTGCACGCGGCCGTTGAACACTTCGGCAGTGTACAGGTTGCCATCCTGGTCGACCGTCAACGCGTGCGGACCTGAGAATTGGCCAGGCTGCGAGCCAGGCCCGCCCCAGCCGTACAGGTAATTCCCGTCGAGATCGTACTTGAGGATCCTGTGCGTCCCGCCGTCCGATATCCACAGGTACTGGTCTGCCGTGATCAGGTGGGCGTACGGCCGTGACACAACGCCGCCCCCGCCAGCAGGATCTCCTTCGCCTCGAGGGCCGGTATAAAACATGTCGAGGAACTCGCCGTTCTCGTCGAAGACCTGGACCCGTCCGTGCCCGCGATCCACGACGAACACCCGGCGGTCGGCGCTGACCGCGATGCTGTGGACGGTATTGAACTCGTTGGGACCCGGGTTGCTTGGGTCGGCGGGGGCAACCCCCCAGTCCATCAGGAAGTTGCCGTCCGGGTCGAACTTCGCCACCCGCTTGCCGACGTAGCCGTCGCTGATGAAGAAGGTCCCGTCGGGCAGCCAGGCAATGTCGGTCGGCCGGCTGAAGTGGTTGCCGTCGCGTCCCGGCATCATGCTCTCGCCGAGCGTCATGACCAGCTCGCCATCATACGTGAACTTGAAGATCTGGTGCTGATTGTCATCGACCACCCAGACGTGCTTGTCGGGATCGTACGGGCTCATCTTGATCTTGTGCGGCCCCCGCCCGCCCCGCTTGGCGAAGAGCTCGTCGTGCTGCGGCCAGTCCTGGACGAGGTTGCCGTCGCCATCCACCACGAAGATGACGTGGTGATAGCGCCGTTCGTACCCGCGATTTCCATTGTCATCCGTAGCAGGGGCATTGCCCCGCGAGGGATTGAGCAGGGCGTACGGCGTCCAGGGCTCCGCGCCCTCAGGCAGCGGCAGCTCACCCCGCATCGCGATCCAGATGCGATCCGGGCTCTCGGCGTACACGCTGCCCATCGATCCCCAGGTCCATCCGGCGTGCGTCACGCCATCCGGCCCATCCGGCAACCCCCGCGGCCAGTTCTCAACCAACTCGTAGGGCCCGAACGTTTCCTGGCCGCCTCTCTCCTGGGGTAGAGCCGAGCTGAGAACGTCCTCGGAGCCGCCCATCGGCGAGCTGCAGCTCACGAGGCCTGCAAGCGACAACAAAACCACCGCCAGCGGAACTGTGAGTGACCAACTTCGTGCGTGCATGGTACCCCTCCCTTGCGTCTTCCGCGTGTCCGAGTGTCAACGGCATGGCCTTGGCGGCCAGCCGGATATGTCCGTTCCTCCGGCGGCAGTCTCAGCGCCGCCAAGGACGCCTGGCCTGCTCCGTCATCCGGTTCGATAGAGTAACCCCTTCTGGCACCGCCGGCGCGGGCGCTGCGACCGGCGCCGATGACCTGGGAACCGTCACATGCTATCACGGAGGCAGGGGTCAGGGCTCGCCTGTTTCACACCCCCCTCGTGGCGCTCTTTGCGGGTATAATTCCCGACGTTTCCAGCTCATGGCCTTGAGTCCTCGTACCTGCGTGGGTCTCCGGGCTAGGAACTGGGAACTGGGATAGCAAAGGAGGAACTGCCGCGATGAGCAGGGGACCAACCTTACTGGGACTAACGCCGGGTTGGGAAGCTGGACCGAGGAAATGTTCATAGGTGCTCTGCGCACCGGCAAACACCAGGGTGAGGGACGCGACATCATGCCGCCGATGCCGTGGCCCATGTACCGCCAGATGAGCGACGAGGACCTGAGCGCCATATTCGCCTACCTCCGTTCGATCCCTCCGATCGACAATGCGGTGCCAGAGCCGATTCCTCCGGAGGATCTCCCACAGTGAGCAGGATCGGTATGTCGCGCCGTGGTCTCGTGCTCGTGACGATCCTGGGCCTCGCATGTGGAGGCCGCAACGAGGTCGCGATCGAGGAGCGGACCGTCGCTGCCGGTACGATCCGCGGCGTCGTCCGCTTCGTCGGTGATGCGACGCAGGTGGGGCGACTCGACGTGACCCAGGATACCGAGGTCTGTGGTCCGAGCCTACGCTCGCCTCGCCTGGCCCTCGGTAAGGGCAATGGCGTCGGTAACGCTATTGTCTATCTGGACGGGATCGCCGGCGGTACCGAGCACGCCGCGGAGCCGACGATCACGATCGATCAGAGGCAGTGCGAGGATGTTCCTCACGTCGTGGCCGTCCCCGTGGGCACCCAGCTCGAGATCGTGAACAGCGATCCGATCCTGCATAACGTCCATGCTCGCGAGGTTGGGGCCGGGCTTCGAACGGTGTTCAACATTGCGCAGCCGATCCGCGGGCAGCGCACGGCCGTCGAGCAAACGCGGCTCACGAAGCCGGGGCTGCTGGTCCTGTCGTGCGAGGTGGGGCATCCTTGGATGAGTGCCTACATCTTCGTGTCTGCGCATCCCTACGTCGCGGTGACTGGTGAGAATGGCGAGTTCGTCATTCCCAACGTGCCGCCGGGGTCGTACACGATCACGATGTGGCACGAAGGCGTCACGCTCACCAGGGTGGTGAGATCGCTCCAGCGGTACGACTTCGAAGACCCGTACGAAGTGACGAAGCAGGTGGAGGTGGCGGCCGGCGCGGCCGGGAACGAAGTGACCGTCGACTTCGAGCTACCCCTGCGCGGGGATTGACCGGCGCCTCGCGTGGACCCGCAGGCAGACAACAGGCGCCCCGATCGGGTGCTACGACGTACCGGGCGGCAGAGTTGGGAGAGAACTGTGCGCCTGCTAATCAAGAATGTCTGAGACCGCTTCCCTCAGATCGCGGCCGGCAGAGGCAACGTCGTCCCCATGGTACGCGATGACGTAAAAACCAAGCCCGATCAAGACCAGGAAGATCGCCCCGCGAAAGATCCACCCAATCGCGCGTCGGGCAGCGATGAGCGCGCCAATGATCGAGAGGATGAGTAAGATGGCCCAGATCATCGTCGCGTCGTTGTCGCTCGGGCACCGAGCCGCGGATTCTGTACAAATAGTGAGGCTCCGCGTGGCCGAGAGTCAACTCCCAGATCCCGGAACCCGTCTAGGGACTAGGGGCTAGGGGGTAGGCGCTAGCTAAGCTAGGGGCTAGGGGCTAGGGGCTTGTGCCACGGGATGCAGCTAATGGTAGGATGGTGCACCTGCGAACAAGTTGCGAGCAAGTAAAGGAGAGGACTATGCGTACGATTATCGGGATGGCACTCGCGTTGTCGCTCGTCGCCATCGGTTTGGCCGGCGGCGGGGCGATCGTCCGCGCGCAAGCGAACATGGCGCATACACACATCGGGCACGTCATGGACCAGTGGCGAGACACGCCTGATCAGCAGGGATTTCTCCCGACGGCGATAGCCGAGGCCGAAATTGCCGCACGACACGCCGGGCTGGCCGCTCAGAGCGCAGGCAACCTGGACAGGATGAAGCTTCACGCTGGACACGTCATCCATGCCGTGGATCCAACGATTGAAATGCAGGGGCCCGGGCTCGGGTACGGCGTCAAGAGGGCGGCCGCGGGCGCCGCGCAGCACATCGGGCTCGCGGCCCGGTACGATGGGGCTTCGGCGAATGTGAAGACCCATGCCGCTCACGTATCGACATCTGCCAACAACACCGTCACCCGAGCCGACGAGATTGTGGCGCTGGCGCAGCAGATTCAGGGCGCGAGCTCGGCGGCCGAAGCTGCGCCGCTCAGCGAACGCCTCAACATGCTAGCGGGCCAACTCGTTCCTGGCGCCGATGCGAACAGCGATGGGAGGATCGGCTGGCAGGAAGGCGAAGGTGGCTTGCAGCAAGCCAATCAGCATATGGGCTTCATGAAAAAGGGAGAAGATCTGCCATAGGGCTTGACCGGCCGGGCGACCGTGATAGACTCGCCTGAATCGATCCAAGGGGGTCGACCGAACGCGGCCATCGAGGACTTGAACGGATCAAGCAAGGAGGTGATCACCCATGGGCGACCAGGAGATCATCGAAACTGACGAGGCGACGACGAACAACGGGTTTTCCAGGCGGAATTTCATCAAAGGGGTCATCGCCACCGGCGCGGCGGTGTCCTC
>JAPULZ010000109.1 GCA_027294455.1 Gemmatimonadota bacterium | reverse complement strand
GGCAACCTCCAGCTCGCCGCGAGTGATCTCACCGGCATCATCACGACGTATGGTCGCACGCCGGCGGGCCAGGAGGCGGCCATCCTCCTCGCCAACGTCTACCTGCAACAGGCACAGCCCCAACTGGCCGTAGCGCAGTTGCAGCAGCTGTTGTCGGTGGGCACGAAGCCCGAGTTCGAGGGTCCGGCCAACGACATGCTCGGCAAGGCGTTCGAAGAGGCTGGTCAGTACGACGACGCCGCCGTCGCCTATGCGGCCGCTGCCGCCGCCACGCCGTACGACATGCTGCAGGCCGATCTGTGGCTCGACGAGGCGCGCGCCGCGCTGGCCGCCCGCGACACGGCTCGGGCCATAGCCGCGTATCGATCCATCATCGAGGAAGACGACGAGTCCGTGGCCGCGGCCGAGGCGGTGTTCCGCCTGGCCGAGTTGCGAACGCTCCAGGGCGGGTAGAATCCGCGCATCACAGGGCGGTGCGGTGCGTCGTCCGAGCCCGAAATCCAGACGAGATCAGCCCCAATCCGGCCAATCTGCGGTGGTTGACCGGGCGAGGCATGGCATCGGGCCCGAGTTCTCTGTGGTGTCGTTACTGCGTATAAGATATGTTATGTCAAGCTAAGTGCATGGTGGTTGTGGACAAGTGGTGCCAAACCCCTCGGTTTCATTGGACGAGTGCCCTACCTGAGGTTTTCCCGAACGGTGATGTGGAAAACCCACAGATGTGTGGCCTCCGTTACAGTCTTCACGGAGGCATCCCGCGGGGCTTAGAGCAACACCGCTCTGAAGACCATCCGTGCCTCCCCCGCCAGACGGGGGTTCTCCAGCACGGTGGCGTTCTCGGCGGTCTCGCCGGAGATCTGGAGGGTCGATCCGGCCGTCGTGGTGACCTCCCACGGGAGGGTCACCAGGCCGGCACTGGCCAGCGTGGCGGCCGCCGCCACCGCCCCCGTGCCGCACGATAGGGTCTCGGCCTCCACACCGCGCTCGTAGGTCCGCATCCGCCACCGACCGTCCTTGCAGCCCAGGAAATTGACGTTCGCGCCGGCCTCCCCGAGGACCGGGTGAGACCGGAGGTCCCTCCCCCGGCTCTCGAGCAGGGTGGCCGGCAGCCCGTCCACTTCGTCCACGACCACCACCAGATGGGGGACGCCCACCGTCACGAAATGGATGGAGCGCTCTCCCGCAGCGGTCTCGATGTCCGGCACGCTCAGGTCCGAGATGCTGGGAAAGGCAATCTCGGCTCTCTCGCCGGGTCCCGGGAGGATCCTGGCCGGGATGGGACCGATGTCCGTCTCGAGGATCATGTCGTCTGGGGCGAGCTCCAGCCGCGAGGCCAGCCGGGCCGCGCAGAGAGAGGCATTGCCGCACATCGCGGTCCGGTTTCCGTCGGCGTTGAAGTAGTGGAACCGGACCCGGTCAGGCGACCCGGGCTCCAGCACGGCCAGCCCGTCGGCGCCGACCCCGGTATGCCTGGCGCAGACTTCCCGGACCCGCTCCGGTGTCCACACCGACACCGGGCTCGTGCGACCGTCGACCATGACGAAGTCGTTGCCCGATCCGGACATCTTGTACACGACGGTTCCGCGCATCAGATCTTCCTGAAGAGAGCCTGAAATCGCAGCCGCCACACCATCCAGACGGCCTCCCGCACGATCGCACCCGACATCTTGCTGGTTCCATCGGCCCGATCCACGAACACGATGGGAATCTCCTTGATGCGAAAACCCTTCCGAAGGGCCCGAAAGCTCATCTCGATCTGAAAGGCATAACCGTTCGACTTGATCGACGAAAGATCGATGGCCTCCAGCACCTTCCGGCGAAAGCACTTGAACCCACCGGTGGCGTCCGCCAGCTTCATGCCCGTCACGAACCGGGCGTAGGCGTTGGCCCCGATACTCAGAATCAGCCGCGTGATGGGCCAGTTCACCACGGCCACCCGATGGTTCAGGTAGCGGGATCCCAGGACCAGATCGACCTCCTCCTGCGCCATGGTCGCCAGGAACTCCGTCAGATGGCGCGGGTCGTGTGAGAAGTCGGCGTCCATCTCGAAGATAAGTGCGTAGTCGCGTTCCAGGGCCCACTTGAAGCCAGTCACGTACGCCGTGCCTAGGCCGGATTTCTCCGCTCGGTGCAGCACGTTGACGCGCTGGTTCACGGACGCCAGCTGGTTGGCGATCTTCCCGGTCCCGTCCGGCGAGTTGTCGTCGACGATGAGGACGTCGATGCGCTCGTCCTGGTCCAGCACTTCCGGAATGAGGTGCGGGATGTTGGACGACTCGTTGTAGGTGGGAATGATCACCAGGACCCGATCAGCCACTGCCACGCCTCCGTGCCACGGCGGGTCCCACGAATCCGGCTACGATTATCACCACCGACGCCAGCATGATTCCCTTCCCCGTGTTGTATGCGTCGCTCTCGAACCGCAACTCCACCTGTCGTGCTCCCGCCGGCACGGCCAGCGCGATCACGGCTCCATCGCCGCGGAACGTCGCTGTCTCCGCTCCGTCGACGGTGGCCCACCAATCAGTGTACCAATTTTCGCCGACCACGACATAGGCGTCCTGCGGCGCGGGCGGCGAAATTTCCAGCGTCATGTGGCCCGGATTCCATTCTGTTACGGCAACCGACGCCGGAATACTGTCGGGAATCGCGGTGAGGTCGGGCGGGCTGAATCCGGCGCTGGAATCGACGACCACGATCCGATTCAGGGGAAACAGGGGGTCCAGCACGGTCGAAGCCACCTGGACGGCGGGGGCAAGGACTGCAGCTGGGACGATCCTGGCGTAAGTGAGGTAGCCCTGTCGCTCGAACAGGTCGGCGGCGGCGCCGCCTGCCGTCGTGACGCCGCTCAGCACTTTATCGTAGCCCGGGATCGAGTCGATCCCCTGCCCTGAGGGAATGATCATGAATCGGACGGCGTAGAGGTCGAGAACGGTGGGGTGCGTCCTGTTGGCGAACGATCCGGCGGGGTCGTAACGGCCCACCAGGCGGTCGAAGGCGTCGAGCTCGTTGGCGTGGTGTCCCAGCAACTCGGGGATGCCGTACGCCATCAAGACCGAGCCTTCGGCGTTGGTGGGCGGATACAGCCCGAAACTGAGGGAGCGATGGGGCAGGTCGGTGGATTGGATGTACTCGGTGATCTCGTCGCCGGCGAAGAGGGTATCCGGCGCGTCGGAATAATTCCAAAACGTGCGGGCGTTCCACCAGAGATCGGCCCCGACCACGCCGATGAGCAACAGCCCGGCCACATGTAGCTTGATCTTCTGGCGCAGCACGCTGAGGCCGATCACGCCGACGGCTGCCAGGGCCAACGCGCTGCCGAACGCCCCCCAGCGAACCGAATCGATGGCCGACGCCACCACCTGCGCCCTGGCGGGAACGGCCAGGGATTGAGCCAGCCCCCCGAAGGCGCCGAGCAGCGCGAAGACCGCGACGGTCCCAGCCAGGCCGAGCCAGACCTGCACATGGGTCTTCCCCTCCCCGCGCAACAGGCGGTCGACGCCGAGTCCCGCGAACACGGCCATGACGAACGCCGGGATGTACAACGCCATGCCGGGCGCCCGCACTTGTTTCATGAAGGGCATGACTCCATACCACACGCGGTAGAACGGCGTGGCAGCCCCGAGGGCTACCAGCATGAACAGCGCGGCGATGCCACCGAGCCACCACTTCAAGCGTTTCCGCTCGGTCCCCGCGACGCCGAGGACGGCCAGGGCCACGACGGGTAGGCCCAGGTACTCCGAGTGCAGCTTGAGGCCGTTCGTGCCCCAGTAGGTGCTCCCGTCGATGGTCGTCTGCCCCACGAAGCGAGCGAAGAAAAATTCGGGAACGTGCTCCCAGGGAATGGCGTACGATGTGGCGTGTTCCCATCCCCCGACGGTTTCGGCTCTCGGCGAATAGGGGATGTAATAGTAGAAGGGCAGCATCTGAATCGCGCCGATGCCGAATCCCACGAAGATGGCGGCGAGGCAAACGCCGAGCCGCATGATCCGGGGTTGCACCGGCTCGGTCGTCGACTCGCCGAACGTGAGGTAGAGGGCAAACAGGGCGGACGTGACCAGCATGTAGTACAGCAACTGGGGATGTGGGGCGAGAAATGCCAGGCCAACGGTCAACGCGAGGAGCGCCTGCCCTTCCCACTTCTTCTCCCGCAGCGCCATGATGAGGGCGAGCAGCGCCAGCGGAAACAATGCGCTCACGAACAGCTTGCCGTCGTGTCCCGGATTAACGTACGACGCGATGACGCCGGTGAGCTGGTAGGCGATACCTCCCAGCACCGATCCCGTCCACGAGATCTTGATCCGTCGCAGGAACAGATAGGCGAACAAGCCGCAGAGCACGTAGTGCACCGCGAACCCCAGGTTCATGGCGACGTCGGTGGGCAAGAAGAGTCTGGTCCACGCCGTGGGATAGAAGATGTCGCCGTGCATTCCGGCGACGAACGGCATGCCGCCGAAAATCTCCGGATTCCACAATGGGACCCGTCCGGTGGTGCGCCACTGTTCCGCCGCCCACGCACGAAACCCGTAGCCGGCTTTGTACTGGTCGCTGGCCCAGGTACCCAAGAAGCGTCCGGCCAGCATGGGAAGCGACAGCACCACGATCCACAGCGAGCAGAGTCCGGCCGCGAGCCACGTTGGATGGCGCGGCTCGAACGGCGCCGCGGCGTGTTTCGGCGTTTCCGGTGCGTTCAACCCGCTTCTCCTTTGCGACGCCCGAAGGGAAGCGCCGCAAGGGCGGCCACGACTTCGGTGAAGGTCAACAACAGACGTGATGCCACGGATAGCGCGAGGGCCGGCCCCGCGCCGATGGTCGGGGAGAGGAACGCGAGCAGCATGCCCTCCCGCATGCCGATTCCGCCAGGGGCGAAGATCGCAATCAGGCCAATAATATAAGCGCCCGCAAACGATCCCATGGCCAACCCAAACGACGGCGCGCTGTCCGGCAAAATCCCCAACGCGAGTAGCCGGAACGCCAGGCCGTACATCAGCCAGGCGACAAGCGTGGCTGACGCCCCGAGGCCGACCGCCAGTGGCGGCAATGGACGCAGGGGGATCTTCCCGTCGGCGAGGCGTGCCAGGAGCCGCACCATGGGCTTCAACGTCAAGGCCACGACGCCGGCCGCCGCCACCGCGATGGCGGCGATGAACTCCAGCGGCGAACGGGCCTGGGGCAGAAACGCCACCGCGACAGCGGCGCCGGTGCCGAGGGAGAGGGCCTGCATCGCGAGCGCCGACGCGGCGGCAGCCCATCCCTCCACGCCTGCGCGCTTGGCCAGCACCGCCAGCCCTGCCACGCTCCAGAGTTTCCCGGGCAGGTAACGGCCGAGGTTGGAGACGCACCAGATGTGTGCGGCTGTGGGAAGCGGCAGGTGTTGTTCCCAGCCGAGGAGGATGGCGCGCCACGCCGAGATGAGCATCAGGTAGGTGAGCCACACCACACCCGCGGCGGCGGCGATGCGGTGCCAGCGGACCTCGAGGGGGAGGTCCAGCAGGGAGAAATCGGCGAGCTGATCTGCCACCGAGCGCCAGACGAACCACAGCACCACGACCGCGAGGGCCGCCTGCGCCGCCCAGATCCAGAGCCGCCGGTGGGTGGTCTTGGCCGGCTCAGCCGTCGTCATGGGCACTCCGGTGGGCGTGCGAGGCCTGCCTCGCACGTGCATAGACGCTCTCGAACACCTGAGCGACGTTCGTCGGGTTCAGGTGCTCCTTCAACCTGCGTCCCTCTGCGGCGGCGAGCTCGCGGGCGCTCGCGTCGCCGACAAATTGCCGGATGGCGTCCGCCATGGCCACCGGGTCATCAGGGGGTATCAACCGCCCCGGGCCGGATGTGGGAACGACGTCGGTGACGCCACCCCCGGTTTGCAGCGCCACGACGGGAATCCCCAGCATGAACGACTCGGCGGCGGCCAGCCCATACCCTTCTTGCGTGGCGGCAAACACGGTGACATCGGCATCGCCCACGGCAGCGGGGACCTCCCGGGGCTCCACCGCGCCGACAAACTCGACGCGATCGCCGATGTCGAGGCTGCGAACCTGCGCTTGAAGCGCTGACCGTTCCGGGCCGTCGCCAATCACCCGGAGACGGGTGTCGGTGCCCTCGGCCCGAAGGCGGGCCATGGCCTGGAACACCAACCCCAGGTTCTTTTGTTTGGTGAGCCGGCCGACCACGGCGATGCCGTCGCCGCCCGCGCTGTGGCACGTGAAGCCCTCCACCTCCGCAGGCATCGGTTGCACGACGATGTCGCCGGGATCGATCCCGGCGACGGCGGCAACCTTGGCGGCGAGATAGGACGAGACGGCCGTGATCGCCGCCGCACTCCGCAACACCCTTCGCGCTAGCGATCGCGCGATGCGGGAACGCTCGAGCATTCGCACGTCGGTGCCGTGCACCGTGACGATGTACGGAACGCTAGGGCGCAGCCAGGACATCCATGCGCTCACCCCTGCCGGCACCCACCATTGAGCGTGGATGACGTCCGGTGAACCGGATCGGGCCATGCCTCTCATCCGGGAGGTCTGGGCGCGTATGAGATTCGCCGCGGCAAGGGCCCCCGACGGCGAGCGTGTCGCCTCGAGCATCGTCCCGCTGTATGCCAGCGTTTCCCGAGCCGGCGAAGCGTAGCGCACCCGCGTCACCGGGATGCCCCCGAGGGGCTCCCGGTCGGTGGCGTGGCCCCGGTCGGCCGGAGCGATGACCTCGATGCCATGTCCCCGGTTCAGCAACGCGACCATGAGCCGGTGGATGAACGAACCGGCGACGTCGCCTTCCGTTCTGGGATAGGCGTGCGTGACACAGATGATGTTCACGGGATGTGCGGGGTCCGTGGTGCTTATGAGCGGTGGTCGTGATCGAGCGTGTTGGCCAGACGATCGATCGACCTGCCGAGCGATCGGATTTCTTCGCGGGACCCCGCGAGCATCTCTCCGACGAAGCCGAACCCGAACAACGCGATCCCCGAGACCACGAGCACCAAGACCAGATCGAGCAGTGGCCGGAGCCCGATGTTGTAGCCGAACCGCAGGATGATCGCCGCGACGCCTACGAGGAATCCCACGATGAACAGCACCGCGCCGGACACGCCGAAGAACAACATCGGCTTGCGTCCGAAGCGAAGCTGAAACCACACCGACAGCAGATCGGTCAAACCCACGGGAATGCGGCCCAGGCCGAACTTGGAGGTGCCGCTCCGCCGAGGGTGGAGCGTGACGGGACGCTCCTGGACACGGAATCCATCGGCCGCCGCCACCACCACCATGAAGCGATGCCAGTCGGGCCGCGAGGGGACGACGTCCATGACCTCCCGCCGGTACGCCTTTACTGCGTTCAGGTCGGTGACCCGCACGCCGAAGAGCCAGCGGCAGAGCCGGTTGTAGATGCCGGAGACGAACGCCTTCTCGTAATCGCCCTGTTTGGTGCCAGTGATGATGTCGGCCTCGCCGGTGCGGACCGGCTCGACCAGCCGGGGGATCTCCGAGGGGAGGAACTGCAAGTCGGCGGGATAGAAGACGAAGATGCGCCCGCGGGCTACCTCGCTGGCCGACTTGAGCGCATCGCCGATACCCCGCTGGGAGCGGTGGGTGACGACCCGCAAGAAGTCGTGTTCGTCTGCTAGCGATTCGAGGAGCGCGCCGGTTCCGTCCACGCTGCCGTCGTCTACGATCACGAGCTCGCTGGAAAACGGCGCTTCCTGGAGCGCCGCTTGGCACTGACTCACGAATTCAGCGAGGTTGTCGACTTCGTCTTTCGCCGGAACGAGCACGCTGACGTCGACGTCGCCGGTCTTGAGCGCGAGACTCATACGCGCTTGCGCATGCGGGCCGGCAAAATGTTGAGCTGGTCTCGGTACTTGGCGACTGTGCGGCGCGCGATCTTGACGCCGCGCCGGGCCATGGCCTTGACGATGTCCGAGTCGGTCATGGGTTTGGATGTCTCTTCCTCGCCCACCATTTTTTTGATTTGCGCCTTGACGGCACGGGCGCTCGCGTCCTCACCGCCGGTGGTCCCGAGGCTGCTCGAGAAGAAGAACTTGAGCGGCAACACCCCACGCGGCGTCTGCACGTACTTCTGGTTGGTGACGCGGCTGACCGTCGACTCGTGCATGCTGATGACGTCGGCCACTTCGCGCAGCGTCAGGGGGTGCAGGTGCTCCACCCCTTTTTCGAAGTAATCCCGTTGCTTGTCGACGATGAAGTTCATGACCTTGAGCATCGTCTGCCGACGCTGCTCGATGGCTTGAATGAGCCAGGCTGCGCTGTTGAGCTTGTTGGTGATGAACTCCCGGTTCTCGCCGACAAATTTTTTCTTGTCGCCCGCCAGCTCCCGGTAGATCTTGCTGATCCGCAGTCGCGGCATGCCCCCGTCGTTCAGGAAGACGCGATAGTCCCCTTCGATTTTTTCGACGACCAGGTCCGGCGTCACGTAGGCGTCGCCGCCGCTGGAATAGCGCAAGCCGGGCTTGGGGTCGAGCTTGGCCAGCAGGTCGGCCGCATCCTGCACGGCCCGGGGCTCGAGCCCGAACCGCTTCGCGAGGTCGCTCCAGCGGTGCGTGATGAGATCGTCGAAGGCCTCATCGACCAGCCGATACGTGAGCGTGTCACTCTGGTCACTGTCACGCAGCTGGATGAGGAGGCACTCGCGAAGTTCGCGGGCGGCCACGCCGGGAGGATCGAGCTGCTGGAGGATCGCCAGGACTGCTTCGGCCTCCTCGATGGTGAACGGGCGTGCGATGTCATCCACCTCCGTTCCGGCCGGGGCGACGCCGTTGTCCTGTTCGTCTTCGGTGACCGGCGTGAAGGATTCAGTGGACGTCACAGTGGTGGTGGCTTCGGCCGGTCCGTTCGTTTGCTGCGCGAGCGCCAGATGGTCCGCCACGATCTGGTTGGTACCCGCGACGACCTCCTCGAGCGTCTCCTTCAGATACCCGTCCTCGCCGATGCTGCCCAGGAACTCCTCCGCCAGCAAGCCCTGCCGCGGGGTGAGGTCCAGCAACGTCACCTGATCCCGCAGGTGATCGATGAGGTCGCGCGTGGCCACGGTGACGGGTTCAAAGACTTCCCGGACCTCGAATTCCCCCCGCGATCGTCCCACGTCGAACCCGTCGACGACTATGGCCTCCCAGTCGATCTCGTCTTGCTTCTCGGCGGCTTCTTTTTCCCGTTCCTGCTCTTCGGCCGTCTGTTCGGTGGGCTCATCGGTGTCTTCCTCGGACATCTCGAGGAACGGGTTCTCGAGCAACTCCGATTTGAGGTGTTGTTGCAGGTCCAGCATCGGCATGTACAGCAAATCCATCGCCTGATACAGACGAGGATTCATCCGCATCTCTTGCTTCATCGCAAGATGCTGGTGCATTCCGAGTCTCATGCGGCCGACTCGAGTCGCTGACGCAGGCGCGCGGTGAGTGTCGGGCCCAGGTACAAATCGGCCACACGATCGTTGAACACCAGCTCTCGTACCGTGCCGGATACCTGCACTTTGCCTTCGAACATAATGTACGCCCGATCGACGATGTCGAGTGTCTGCTCGACGTTGTGATCGGTAATCAATACTCCGATCCCATGGCGCCGCAACCCGGCCACGATGATCTGAATGTCGTGGACCGCGATGGGGTCCACGCCGGCGAAGGGTTCGTCCAGCAGCATGAACTTGGGCTGCGTCGTCAAGGCCCGCGTGATCTCCAGGCGGCGTCGCTCGCCCCCCGACAGCTTGTAGGCCGGGACCGCGCGCAAGTGCTTGATGGAGAGCCTGTCGAGGAGTGTCTCGAGGCGTTCCTGTCGCTCCGCCGCGGTGAACTTCAACGTCTCGAGAATCGCCATCACGTTTTGCTCTACGGTGAGCTTGCGGAAGACCGACGGCTCCTGCGAGAGATAGCCGATCCCCCGTCGTGCGCGCTGGTACATGGGCAGTCGGGAGAGGTTCTCGCCGTCGAGCACCACTTCGCCGCGGTCGGGCCGGATCAGGCCCACGATCATGTAGAACACCGTGGTCTTCCCCGCCCCGTTGGGGCCGAGCAGGCCCACGATCTCGCCGCGTCGCAGGTCGAGGTCCACGTTGTCCACCACCGTGCGCTTCTTGTAGGTCTTGGTCAGCCCCCGGACGCCGAGGTGCGCGATGCCGCTCGTCGTTTCCATGAACGGCTCGGCCCTGGCGGGTTCGAGGCGATGGAGGTCCTCGGCGGCCAGTTGGATCAGCGCGTCACGCGCGGCCTCGGGTCCTGAAGCGACGAGATCACGCAGTGACGCGGCGAACTGAATGACCGTGTCGTTTTTCAGTTCGTCCGCCAGCGCCTCGAGGTCGCCGTCGGTAACGAGGCGCGGCAGTACCGACTCCTCGAGGTGGCGGGCGACTTCCTCCACCGAGAGGTTTCCGCCCAGCTTGGCGAGCTCGGCGCCCTGACCGTGGTAGACCATCTGGTGATCGTCGCGGTATATGGTCGTGAGGGCGCCGAACGTGACCACGCCGTGCTCGGCGGCGCACCGAAGCGCCGAGGCCACGGCCAGAGTGAGGGACGGATCGCGTCCCGTGAATCGCGCGCGGAGTTGCTCGATCACGGCCGGTTCCCCCGGATCGATTCCAGGTGGACGCCGTCGGCGTTTCCGTGGACGGTCACGAGCATGATTCCGAAGGGACTGAACGTCGCGATGATCTGGTCGCCCCGAGAGTAGTTGATGTCCGGGAGGTCACCGCCCCCTTCGCGATACACGCGGTACAGCGCCGCCGCGGTGCCGGTCGCCACGATCTGCTCCAGGAACCGCCCGGTCAGCACGGTGGATGCGAATCGGGCTACCAGCGTGTCACCGGCGATCCAGTCGGGATCATCATCGGTGGAATCCCGCACGGAGAGCGCCCGGGCGGCGCCGAAGCCGCGCAGCTCCTCTAGCTGCTGATTGGGCGCGTCGATGGCAATGGAATCGGCAACGATGGTGTTGGTGCCGGAGACGGCATAGGGGCGCAGCACGTCTCCCCAGGCGAAGCCGCCCTGGATCTTGTTGTCGGCGATGCCGAATTCGACGGTGTCGGCTCGGATGAAGAATTCCGTACTCTCCGCTTCGGCTGAATCCCGGGCCTGCACCCAGTTCAACGCGTTGTCCACCGACGTGAACCCGATCTCCCGGCCGTTCAACTGATACCCCGATCCATCGGTGCCACCCCCGGTCACCGACGCCCGCCCGAGCAGCTCTCCCGCGTCAGTTCCGAGGTCGAGCTCCGCGCTGTCGGCTTCTGCGTGAAAGTCCGACCGATCGATCCGCACGTCGCCGCTCGCCCAGGCGAGATTGGCACCCCGCAGGCGCACCCGGTCACCGAGGATGATGTAGGGCTCGGCGTCGGCGGACTCGCCGTCCGCGCGATACTCCACCGTGGGCCGATGCGTGGCGTACAGCTCCGTCGTATCCCTCAACGCGGGGACGCTGCGGTAATACGTGAGGTTGGGACCCGTCAACACCGTCCCACTCGCCCGGTTCACCAGCCGCACGTTGCCGTACGCCTCGAGCCGCTCGTCGTCGAGGAAATACACCGCCCGATCGGCATCGAGGGTCACCGTCGTGTCCCGAAACCGCGCGTTCCCCACCATCTCGAAGCGCCCCTGCGCCCGGAGCCACGCGATGCTGTCCGACGCCATCGACGTTTCCTGTCCGTCGCAGTGCGCCCGCACGTCGCCGCTGGCGTACTGCCGCACCCCACCCTGCATGCGTCGCCCCGTGTCCGCGTGGTCGAGCACCGCCACACAGGGAGTAGTGCCCTGTGCCGCGAGCGCTTCAGTGGAAAGGAGGCCAATCGACATCACCGCAAGCCCCCACGCTCGGGAAGTCATTGGTTCCGCACTCCGCCCCGAATACTCGTGGCCTGCACATCGCTGAAGTTCGGATCCGACGTGAACCCGTCGCCCTCCAAGTGTTCGTCAGCGCTGTCAAACACGAACGGAGCCGTACTGCGCAATTGATCCGAAAGGCGATTGTACGTCAGTTTCGACGTCGTGAGTCGCCGTCCATCGGGCGTCAACCCGACCACGTCGATCCGTGCCTCCATGTTCCCATTATTCGTGTGGTAGGTGCCTTCCCGCGCCGTGAGCGTCGAGGATTCCGTGCCGGCCGTCGTGTAAAAGATAACCTTCATCTGCCGCAGCTCGAACGTTTGCGTCGACGCGTAGTAGAACGCGGTGTCCGCCTCCACCCGCACACGCCGCACACCGCTGGTCGTGACGATGTGATCGAGTCCGAATACGATCTGATCGGCCGAGTCGGCGTCGACGATGGTCGTGGGCGGTCCTTCCACGCCGCCGCAGCCGATGGCGACCGCCGCAAAAGCGCACGCCCCAGCGCCGGGCAGCCACCTACGCGACATGGGTCACCTCGGGCAGGCCGCCTCTGGCGTTCACGTAGCGCTCCACGGCGGCATCCCACTCGCCGCGGGCCCGCAGGAACGTCTCGACGAATTCTCGGATCGCGCCATGCCCACCGCGAGCCGCGGTCACGTGGTGCGCCACGGCGCGCACGTCGGGCGTCGCGTTGGCGACGCACACGGGCAGTCCCACTCGGGTGAGGAGCGTGAGGTCGGGCAGGTCGTCTCCTAGATAGGCGGCCTCGTCCCAGCCGACCTCGTGTCGGGCCAGGATCTGCTCAAACGCGCCGAGCTTCTGGGCGCCGTCGTCTTGAAACACGTCGATGATGCCCAGTTCCTTCGCCCGAGCCGTCGTGGCGGGAGAGATGCGCCCGCTCACGATGGCCACCGGCATGTTTGCCTCGCGCAGCAGCCGGACACCGACGTTGTCCTGGATGTCGAAGCGTTTGAGCTCCACCGTCTCGCCGCCCACCGTGCCCAGGTAGACCCCGGCATCGGTCATGACGCCGTCGACATCGAGGCCGATCAGCTTGATGCGCCGCGCGATTGCTGGGTCTATCATCGTTCCCTACATCAACTTCGGTGCGGGGGACTGCCGTGACGCATGCCACACATCGAGGGCCCGCTCCACCAGGCGCTCCAGCTCGGCCAGGGGCCACATGGTGGCCCCGTCGCTGGGGGCTTCCTCGGGCCGCGGATGTGTCTCCAGAAAGAAACCGTCCGCGCCGGCCGCGGCGGCGGCCAGGAGGAGCGCCTCCACGTGCTGGCGCTGGCCCCCGGAGATCCCGCCGGGGCCCTGCCCCGGTTGCTGCACGGCGTGAGTGGCGTCGAACAGCACCGGACACCCGGTCGCGGCTTTGAGACTCGTGAAGCTCCGCATGTCGACGACGAGGTCGCCGTAGCCGAAGAACGTTCCCCGTTCGGTCAAGGCCACGGCGCCGCCGCCCGCCGCCCGTACCTTGAGCGCCGCGCCACGCATCGCCTCGGGCGACATCCATTGCCCCTTCTTGATGTTTACCGGCTTGCCGGTCTGGCCCGCCGCCGACAACAAATCGGTCTGGCGGCAGAGGAAGGCCGGGATTTGCAGCGCGTCCACCACCTGACTTGCCGCCTCGACCTGTTGTGCCTCGTGGACGTCGGTGATCACCGGCAATCCGGTTTCCGCCCGCACCCGCTCGAGTCGCGCGAGCCCGGCCTCCATTCCCGGCCCGCGCGGCGCGTCGGGGCTCGATCGATTCGCCTTGTCGAAACTGCCCTTGTACAGGACGCGAAGGCCGAGCTTTGCTTGGAGCTCGGCCAAGGTTTCGCCGACGGTGAGGTTCAGTCGATCGTCCTCGAGGGCGCACGGACCCGCCACCAGTATGGGTGGGGGCAGCCAGGAAACGGTCATCTCACGCGTGAGCCTCCGATTCGATCGTCACGGCCGACGCGGCGGACGCCGCCCGCATGTGCTCGCGGGCCGCCCCGACGAAACTCGCGAACAGCGGATGCGGATCGGCCGGTCGGGACCGCAGCTCCGGGTGGAACTGGCATCCGATGAACCACGGATGATCCGGCAGCTCGACGATCTCGACCAGTGCACCGTCGGGTGACAGTCCCGAGCAGCGCATGCCGTATTCCTCGAACACGTCCCGATACTTGTTGTTCACTTCGTAGCGGTGCCGGTGCCGCTCCCCGACCTCGTCCGTGCCGTAGATGCGGGCCGCACGCGATCCGCTGCGCAAGCGACAGGGATAGGCGCCGAGGCGCATGGTGCCGCCCATGGCTTCGGCTTCCAGCACTTCCCGCTGCTCACTCATGAGGGAGATGACCGGGTTCTTGCACTGCGCCTCGAACTCGCTGGAGTTCGTATCCTCCAGCCCGCAGACGTTGCGGGCGAACTCGATGATGGCCGTTTGCATGCCGAGACAGATGCCGAAGAACGGTATGCCCCGCTCGCGCGCCACGCGCACCGCGTCGATCATGCCTTCGACACCGCGCTCGCCGAATCCGCCTGGTATCAAGAGGCCGTCGTACGAGGAGAGCAGTTCGGTGGGGTCCTCGGTCTCGAAGCGGGCGCTGGTGATCCACTCCAGATCGACGCCCACGTCATGGGTGATACCGCCGTGCACGAGCGCTTCGCGAATGGAGGTGTACGAATCGGTCAGTTCCGTATACTTGCCGACGATGGCGATGCGCACCCGCGCAGAAGGGTGCAGGATGGTCTGGACCATTGCATTCCAACGTCGTAGATCCGGCTCCTTGGCTTCGATCCCCAGCCGGCGGCAGATTTCCTTGTCGAGTCCCTGCTCGTGCAACATGAGCGGCACCTGATAGATCGTCGGCACCGTACGACTCTCCACCACGCAGCCGAAATCCACGTTGCAAAACAGCGCGATCTTGTGCTTGATCTCTTCGGTGAGTGGGCGATCGGTGCGGCAGATGAGGATGTCGGGCTGGATTCCGATTTCCATCAATTCCCGGACGGAGTGCTGTGTCGGTTTGGTCTTGAGTTCGCCGGATGCCGAGATGTACGGGAGGAGTGTCAGGTGGACGAAGATGACGTTCTCTCGGCCCACTTGCTGGCGGAACTGTCGAATGGCTTCCAGGAACGGGAGCGATTCGATGTCACCCACTGTCCCGCCGATCTCGGTAATCACCACGTCGTGATCGGCGGCGAGCCGGCGAATGGCAGACTTGATCTCGTCGGTGATGTGGGGGATCACCTGCACGGTGCCGCCGAGGTATTCCCCGCGGCGTTCCTTGGTGATCACGTTCAGATACACGCGCCCGGTGGTCACGTTGTTCATCTGCGACAACGACCGTTCGATGAACCGCTCGTAGTGCCCGAGGTCGAGGTCGGTTTCCGCCCCGTCGTCGGTAACATAGACCTCGCCGTGCTGGTACGGAGACATGGTCCCCGGGTCGACGTTGATGTAGGGATCGAATTTTTGAATCGTGACACGCAGCCCGCGTTCCACGAGGAGCCGTCCGAGAGACGCGGCCGCAATGCCCTTGCCCAGGCCCGAAACGACTCCCCCGGTTACGAAGATGTACTGCGTCGTCACGCCATTGTCCTCATCGAAAAACGGTGAGAAATTCCTCGGCTTTCCGAAGATCGTCGATCGTGTCGATCTCCGGAGCCGCATGTTCGTTGATCCTGCACACGGCGATGCGCGCGCCGTAGGACAGGGGTCGCAACTGTTCCAGCCCTTGGGCCACTTCCTCGTCCACCGGGGCGGCGCTCGCCCAGCGGGCCAAGGCTTCGGGGCGATATCCGTACACGCCCACGTGATGAAGTGCCTCCCCGTCCGCCCCCGGCGGCGGTTGCGCCTGGCGGGTGAACGCCACGGCGTTGCCGCCGGCATCGACGAACACCTTGACCGTGTGGGGATTCTCCAGGTCCGGCTTCCGGAGCGGCGCCCCCACCGTGGCAAGCGCGGCTTCCCCTTGCACCAGCTCGATGACCCCGCGGATCGCTGCCTCGGCGACGAAGGGTTGGTCGCCCTGAAGATTCACCACCACGTCGGCCGTGCGAAATCGCGTAAATCCCATCACCTCGGCCACCCGCTCTGTCCCGTTGCGGTGACACGGGCTCGTGAGCACGGCTTCCACCCCCAGTCCCCCCACTGCCTCGATGACCTGCAAGGCGTCCGTCGCCACGACGATGTGGTCGCAGCATCCGAGATCCCTCGCCCGCCCCGCGACGAGGCGAATCAGGGGTTGACCCGCGATGGTCTGGAGGGGTTTGTGCGGTAGCCGGGAAGAATCAAGGCGAGCCGGAATCACACACACGATCTGCATGGTCAAACATACCCAGCTTTGGTGGGCGTGTCAAAAGTCGTGCCGCGGCGGAAAAGGGGGTTGTTATGGCAAGATAAGATGTTGTTATGAGTGAATTTAGAAGTTTCTCACGAGCTTGTAAATGGCGCGTTTGTTGACAGTCCGCCCGCCGCCTTCTCCACCGTCCCCTCGGGTAGAGTTCCTCAGCTACTGGCTACCGTATCGCCGGGATAGGAAGCCCCACCCTCAGCCCTACGCCGCCGCGGGGCAATACCCGGACGGCGAGTTCCTCCGGAAAATCCCACAGTTGCGCCGACACGAAGGCTTCGACGCCGGCCAGGAGGTGGTTGAAGGCGAGGAGGACGGCCCAGTCCTGGATCTCGTTTCGCTTGGATCTGACGCGGTCCTGGGACTCGATGTCGTCCTCCGACTCGACGGTCTGGAGATAGTCCAGCTGGTGGATGGATTTGATGGTCATGGTGAGGGTGACGCCCTCCCAGACGACGAAGAAAGCACCGGTGACTCGTCGGTTGAGGCGGGCCTGGCCCCATCCCGGCACCAACATCGATCTCCACAAGGCCCCCATGGGTGAGACGGGAGGCGCTTCCCGGAAGGGATCGACCTGAACCGTGTCCTGTTCGCCGGTTCGCTGCGGGATGGGAATCTGGGCGCTGACGAGCCCCGGGCCCAGCGCCAAGAGCCCGAGTGTGAGGAGAGGGACCGGCCGGATCAGGTCGCGTCCCCCCTGTGTCCGGGAATCCCTTTTGCGAGAACGGCGATGACGGGAACGCTCACGGCGACCACCGCACCAGCGCGGGACGCCCCACTTGCTCGGTGATGGGCACCGGCGATTCACGCTTGGCCATATCGTGGCGAGTCGGGTCCAGGGTTCTCTCCGAAGTCCGGGCTACGGGCGAGGCATGGCGGGGACGTGTGGGAATCGAACCCACCGGAGCCGCCTAAGGCACCTCCCAGCGGTTTTGAAGACCGTGCAAGCCACCAGGCCAAATCCGCCCCCGAATTGCCCGAGCCCTCATGGTGGAGCTAACTAGCCGACGACGGCGATGGCGTCAATCTCCACCCGCACGTCCTTCGGTAAACGCGACACCTCGACCGTGGCCCGTGCCGGCCGGTGGGCTCCGAAATGTTTCGCGTATTCCTCATTCATCTGCGGAAACTCCCCCATGTCGGCGAGGTATACGGTGGTCTTGACCACGTTCTGCAGACTGCTTCCGGCGGCCTCCAACACCGCCGCCAGGTTCTGGAACACACGCGCCGTCTGTGCCACCACGCCGCCGTCGACGACCTCCATCGTGGCTGGATCGAGTGCCACCTGGCCAGAACAATACACCAGGCTCTCGTGAATGATTGCCTGGCTGTAGGGGCCGATGGCGTCGGGTGCGGATTTTGTCGAGACGGGCTTCACGGGGCGTCCTTTCTGCTGGTCGGAATCTGAAACAGCGATTCTCTAGAATCGCAGTTTAAAACAACCCTTCAATCGTGCCATCGCTCCTGACCCGCATCCTCTCCGCCGCCGGCGTTTTGCCCAGTCCGGGCATCGTCATGATGTCTCCCGCCATGGCGACGACGAACCCGGCACCGGCTGCCGGATACATGTCACGAATCGTGATCCGGAATCCTTCGGGTGCCGCCAGCAATGTCGGGTTGTCGCTGAACGAGTACTGGGTCTTCGCGATGCATACCGGTGTTTCGCCCAAGCCGAAACCCGTGAGCTGGTCGGCCTTGCGGGCGGCTGTCGCGGTGAAGTCGACGCCTTCCGCACGATAGATCTCGCGCGCGACGGTTTCGATCTTCTCCTTGATTGGCCGCGTGATGTCGTACAGCGGTTTGAAGCTGGACTTCTCGTTCTCCAGCACGCTCAGGATCTCCTCGGCCAGTTCCACGCCCCCGTCCCCACCCTGCTCCCACACGTTGCACGGGGCGACCCGCGCCCCGAGAGCCTCGCACCCGCTGCGCACGACGGCCAGCTCCTCGTCGGAATCGGTCACGAAACGGTTCATCGCGACGATGACCGGCACGCCGAACTTCCCCACGTTCTCGATGTGGCGAGCGAGGTTGGAGAACCCACGTTGCACGGCTTGCGCGTCGGGCTCTGTGAGCGCGTCTTTCGGCGCGCCACCGTGCAGCTTGAGGGCGCGCACCGTGGCTACGATGACGGCCGCTTCGGGGTTCAGGTTGGCGTTGCGGCACTTGATGTTGAAGAATTTCTCGGCGCCCAGGTCGGCGCCGAAGCCCGCCTCGGTCACCACGATGTCGCCGAGTCGCAAGGCCATCTCGGTGGCGACCACGGAGTTGCACCCGTGCGCGATGTTGCCGAACGGTCCGCAATGCACGAGGGCCGGCCCGCCCTCGAGGGTCTGGACGAGGTTCGGCTGGAGGGCGTCCTTGAGCAGCAGCGTCATGGCGCCGTGGGCCATGAGCTCCTTGGCGCGAATCGGTTGACGGGCCCGGGTGAGCCCCACGATGATGTTGCCCAGGCGTTCCTCGAGGTCTTCCATGTTCCGGGACAGGCCGATGATGGCCATGATCTCGCTGGCTGGTGTGATCACGAACCGTTCTTCCCGGGGCACCCCGCCCAAGGGTCCGCCGAGCCCCACGGTGATGCTCCGAAGCGCCCGGTCATTCATGTCGATGGTGCGAGGCCAGGTGATCCGTCGTTGATCGAGGCCGAGGGCGTTGCCTTGGTGGAGATGATTGTCCAGCATGGCCGAGAGCAGGTTGTGCGCGCTGGAGATCGCGTGAAAGTCCCCGGTGAAGTGCAAATTGATTTCATCCATGGGCACGACCTGCGCGTAGCCGCCGCCGGCGGCCCCGCCCTTGATGCCGAACACCGGCCCGAGGCTCGGTTCCCGAATGCACATGACGACGTTCTGGCCGATCTTGCGCAACGCCTGGGAGACCCCCACCGTCACGGTCGACTTCCCTTCGCCGGCAGCCGTGGGGTTGATGCCGGTTACCAACACCAGCCGTGCCCGCCGCTTCCGCGCGGTGAGGGCGTCCAGCTTGATCTTGGCCTTGGTGGTCCCATAGGTGATGATCTCGTCGGGACCTAGGCCCAAGTCCGCGGCGACATCGGTGATGGGCCGCATCGTCGCCGCCTGGGCGATCGCGATGTCCGAAGGAACGGTTGTCATCGTCATGGTGAGGTGTGCTCGGTGATCCGGTTGCCGAAACACGCTGCCGCGTTTCGCGTCGTTTTGGTGGTTATCTCGTCCGGGTCCTCGTCGCGGAGCTCCGCGATCTTGAGCGCGACTTCGCGCAGGTAGGCCGGTTCATTCCGCTTGCCCCGGTGTGGCGTTGGAGCAAGGTACGGGGCGTCGGTCTCGATGAGCAGGCGGTCGGCCGGCACGGCGCGGACTGCGTCGTCGTCTTTCCACGATTTGAACGTCACCATACCGCTGAAGGAGACGTAGGCATTGGCGGCCAGCGCGGCCGCGAGCACGTCGGGGCCCGAGCTGAACGAATGCAGGATGTATATCGCATCGGTATCGCGCAGCATGGCGCTCATGTCGTCGTCGGCGGAACGTGAATGGACGACCACGGGCAGTCCCAACCGGGCTCCGAGTTGGAGCTGCGCGGCAAACGCCGACCGTTGTGCGTTCCGCGGCGAGTGGTCGTAGTGATAGTCGAGTCCAGTCTCCCCGACCGCGACGACTTGCCTGTCGCCGAGGGCCGCCTCGATGGCCGCCGCCACCCGTGGGTTCCAGGATGACGCTTCGTGAGGATGTACGCCCGCCGTGGCCGAGAGGTTGAGTTCCCGAGCCAGCGCGATGGCTCGTCTGGTCGCTGGCTCGGAGTCGGCCACCACGACGATGTGACGGACGGCCGCTTCGCGTGCGCGCCGCACCACATCGGAGCGGTCGGAGTCGAATTGTTCGGCGCCGAGGTGGCAGTGTGTGTCGACCAGCACTTGCCCAGGCTTAGCCGACGGCCTTTTTCGTTTCCGACCGCACGACGGTTGGCCCGCCCTGGAGGGTCTTGACGCCCCGCGCGTCCTCGCCGGGCCACCTCTGCTCGATGGCGAACAACACAGGCGACGCGATGAAGATCGACGAAAAGGTCCCCGTAAAGATGCCGAACGTCATGACGAGGGCGAAGCCTCGCAGCACCTCGCCGCCCAGCAGCACCCAGGACATGGTGGCGCCGAGGGTCGTGACCGACGTGAGCACCGTGCGGGGCAGCGTTTCGTTGATGCTCTTGTTGAGGATCTCGAAGAGGTTGGCGCGCCGGTACTTGCGGAGATTCTCCCGCACGCGGTCGAACGTGACGATCGTATCGTTCACCGAGTAGCCGACGATGAACAGTAGCGCCGTGGCCACGGCCAGCGTCACCTCGAGGTTCAGATACGACACGAAGGCCAGCGCGCTGAAGATGTCGTGGATCGTGGCGACGACGGCGGCGATGCCGAACCGCCACTCCATGCGCACGGAGAGGTAGAGAAAGATGGCGCCGAAGCCCATGAGGATCGCCAACACCGCCTTCCGGCGCAGCTCGCCGCCCACTTTGGGCCCGATGGCCTCGGTGCGCACGATGGTGTAGGCATCGGCGCCGAAATTGCTCTGCAAGACGCTGTCGATGGCCGCCCGGGTGGCTTGCGTCGATTCTTCGTTGACTTCCGCACGTGGATCGAGGCGCGCACGGATCACGAACTCGTTCGGCGAACCAAAGGTGGTGACTTCGGGATTGGAAATGCCGGCGGCATTCAAGGCGGATCGCAGAGATGCGGTTTCGATTTCCGGCGCCAATCCCTGCAATTCGATGAGCGTACCTCCTGTGAATTCGATGCTCTGGTTCACACCGCGCACCATCAGCAGGAGCAATCCGGGTAACATGAACGCCGCCGCGATGGCGATCGACCTCTTGCGCGTGCTGAGAAAGTCGTAGTGGGCCTTGTCGAAGAAACGCAACATCAGATGGACAGCTCCGCTGTGGCCGATCGGCGCTGCAGCCAGATAAGGAAGAGGGTTTTCGTCACGAACACCGCCGTGAGCAGCGAGGCAATGATGCCGATGATGAGCGTGATCGCAAAGCCTTTGACCGGTCCGGTACCGAACTGGAACAGGAAGGCCGCCGTGATCACGGTCGTCAGGTTACCGTCGATGATGGCCGGCATGGCGTGGTCGAAGCCGGACTCCACGGCGATACGCGGAGAGCGGTTCAGCGCAAGTTCTTCTCGTATTCGTTCGAAGATCAGTACGTTGGCATCCACCGCGAGCCCGAGGGACAGCACGAAGCCGGCCATGCCCGGCAGTGTCAGCGTCGCGCCGATGCTCGCCAGTCCCCCCAGGGTGAACAGGACGTAGAACGTCAACGCGGCAACTGCCACGAGACCGGCCATGCGGTAATACACGGAGATGATGAGGACGACCAGCAAGATGGCGACCGTGCCGGCGAGCCGTCCCTGACGAATGGAATCTTCGCCGAGGCTCGCTCCAACGGTGCGTTCCTCCACGATGATGATGGGTGCGGGCAACGCTCCGGCCCGCAACACCAGCGCGAGGTCCTGCGCATCCTGGATGCTCGTGTTCCCGAGCTCGATCTGTCCGCGCCGCGTGATTTGACTCCGGATGATCGGCGGCTGTCCCTGGACCCGCCGGTCCAGGACAATGGCCATGTAATCCCCCACGTGCTGTGCGGTTTCGCGGCCAAAGATGCGGCCGCCGCCGCGGGTCAACTGGAAATTGACCACGGCGCTGTTGTAAATCGGATCGAGTTGTGCCTGGGCGTCGGAGAGATGCTCACCGGTGATGATGGGACGGGCGTTGACCGCGTACAGGCCACGATACGGCCGTCCGTTGATCGACATGGGTTGGAGACCCCAAAGGACGTCCAAGCCCCTCGGCATCGCCCGTTGAAACTCCGGGTGCTGTATCAGGCGATCCACCTGGTCGAAGTTCTCCTCGGCAACCAGGAATTCGCCGGGCACCTGGCCCGGGCCCGCGTTCAGGAAACGACTGAAGACCGCCGGTCCGACTTCTTGGGTAGTCGTCGAATCCCCGCCGATGGAATCGGTTCCCTGCGCCGTCGAATCAGCGGCACCGATCAGCTGCTGAAGCGCGGTCAGACCGGTAGCGGGTGCGGTGAAGGCCGTGTCGATTCCCGTCACGCCGGCGCGGCGCAATGCCGCGTCGATCCGCTCGAGCGCCGATCGGAATTGCTCCTGCATGTCGGTAATCCGAAACTCGAGGAATGCCGACCGCTCCACGATCTCCTTGGCCCGGGCCGGGTCGTCGATGCCCGGAAGCTCGATGATGAGCCGGTCGTTGCCCGCCTTCTGGATCAGGGGCTCGGCCACGCCAAACTCGTCGATGCGGCTCCGGATGACCGTTTCCGCTCGGTCGAGGGCATCCTCGGGGTTGGAAATGGGGCCCCCACTCTGGTCGATCTCCACGGCGAGGTGCATCCCGCCCTGGAGGTCGAGCCCGAGCTTCAATCCCCACTGCCACTCGGTCGAATCGGCCCCGTCCTCCGTCGTCCCCACCGTGACCTGGTGCGGCCTCAGGCCCCACACCGCGGTCACGACGAGGAAGAGGATGATGAACAATCGATTGCGTATTGAAGTCATGGCTAACAGTCAGAAGCTGGAGAACTGTGATAACTAGCTGGCCCGTTGGGGCCTGTCAACGCGCGTTTCGCAGCCGCCAAGTCCTGGTCTAGCTGCGCCTTCAGGGCCTCCACGCTGGGAAAATCCTCGATGTCCCGCAGGCGGGTGTCCCAGGAGATCTTGACCGGCATGCCATATAGATCGGCGTCCACGCCGAACAGGTGCACCTCGAGGCTCCGGTTGGCCTCGCCGAACGTGGGCCTCGGGCCTTGATGCATCATCCCCCCGGACGCCCCGTTCCGCCATTCCGCTCTCACCGCGTATACGCCGTCCGGCGGGAGCAGCTTCCTAGGATTGGCGAGGGACAGATTGATGGTTGGATAGCCGATCTCCTTGCCGCGATTCGCACCATGGATCACCGGTGCCGTGATGGAATACGGGCGTCCCAGGAGCTCGGCGGCCGTGGCGAGATCGCCGCCGGCCACGGCGCGGCGCACCAGGGTCGAGGAGGCCGGATGGCCTTTGGCGGTCACCGCACCGATCACGTCGACCGTGAATCCCTGCTCCTTCCCCAGTCGACGCAGCAGCGTCTCGTCTCCCGATCGGCCCCGGCCGAATCCGTGATCGTGACCGATCACGAGCTCTTGCATGTGGAACCGATCGATGAGAAAACGCACGAACATCTCGGGCGAGTAGTGAGAAAGGGCCTTGGTAAAAGGTAGGAAAACGAGCAGGTCCACCTCCGCCTGGGCGAGGATCTCCCGGCGCTCGTCGCCCACCGTGAGCAAGCGGGGCGCGGCCTCGGGATTGACGACTTCCAGCGGGTGGGGCTCGAACGTGACCAGCACGCTGCGCCTGTGGTCCCGCCGGGCGCGGCAGACGATCTCCCGCAGGATCGCCCAGTGGCCCAGATGGATGCCGTCGAAGGTGCCCACGGTGACCACTGAACCGGGCTCGCGAGTACTCATGTGGCGAGCACCACGCGAGGGGTGAGCTCGTGACCGTGGGCTTCGGCGATGGCGAGCAGCTCCTCCCCGCTGGTAATCGCCACGGTGCCCGACAGGGTGGCCTCCACCGTGATGGCGCGCCCGTGGCGCAGCAGGTCGCGCTCGGCCTCTCCCACGGCCACCGCATCCAGATGCTGCACCAGCTCCCGGGGTGGGCGAACGGCGCGGGGCACCACGGCATCCGCCGGGCATGCGTCGCGCACGGCGAACCTCCCCAGCTCCGTCCGGCGCAGCTCGGCGAGATGGGCTCCGCAGCCGAGGCGGGTCCCCAGGTCCCGGGCGAGCGACCTGATGTACGTGCCTCCGCTCACCAGGACGTCGAATCCCACGTCCGGTCCGTCCATGGAGGTGAAGGAAAAGGAGAGGATTTCCACCTCCACGTCGGCGAGCGGGATGGCTTGGCCGGCCCGGGCCAGCTCATAGGCACGCCGGCCGCCGATCTTCTTGGCCGAGAACGCCGGCGGGCGCTGCCGCCCGGCTCCCACCAGGGCGGCCATGGCCCGGTGGACGTCGTCCTGCGTCAACCCAGTCCACGCCTCGGAAGTTGCGGTGACCTCCCCGGTCCGGTCGTCGGAATCGGTAGTGGTGCCGAGCCGGACGATACCGGTGTAGCGTTTGCGTTGGTGCACGAGGTAGCGTGCCAGCCGGGTGGCGCGTCCCACCACCATGACCAGAAGCCCCGAGGCGAAGGGATCCAGGGTGCCTGTGTGTCCCACGCGGCGCACACCGATCGCCCGTCGCACGACGTCCACGACATCGTGGGACGTGGGGCCTGCTGGCTTGTCGACCAGCAAAAATCCGTCGCTCAGGATTCGGACTCGGCGCGCTTGATGTCGGCGAGGAGGGCATCGATGCGGCTCGCATGTTCGAGGCCCCGATCGATCACGAAGTGGAGCTCCGGCGTGATGCGCAGGTCGACGGCGCGGGCCAGGAGGGAGCGGAGAAATCCGCGGGCGTGTTCGAGACCGGCCATGGCTTCCGCCTGCTCCTCGTCGGTGCCCATGACACTCACGCGCACGGTCGCGTGAGACAGGTCCGATGTCACGGTCACGCCCGTGAGTGTCACGAACCCCACGCGGGGATCCTTGATGCGCGTCGTCAGGGCTTGGGCCAGCAACTGTTGAACCATGGTGGCGACCCGCTCCGGGCGGTGATGTCCGCGCGATTTCATAACACGCTCATGTGGGAATCGATGATCCGGGCGAGCGGATTCTGTTCCACGAAATGGTCGGCGGCGCTGAGTACGGACTGGGCATGGCGATTGTCGGTGGCGACGATGCAGCACGACACTTCGGCTCGTTGCCAGCGGTCCTGGTGATTCGTCTCGGCCACCGATACATTGAATCGTTGGTGGAGGCGGTCCTTCAAGCTCTTGAGCACATGGCGTTTGTCCTTGAGCGACTGACACCCGTCCAGGTGTAGCTCCCAAGTCATCACACCGATGACCACCCTATCCCTCCTTGGAAGCCCCTGCCGGTTCGAGCTTGCGGGCGATCTGCTCCACCGTGTATGCCTCTATCATATCCCCCACTTTCACGTCGTTGAAGTTCTCGACGGCAAGGCCGCACTCGAGGCCCTCCTTGACTTCGCGAACGTCTTCCTTGAAACGCTTCAGGCTGGAGAGTTGGCCGTCGTACACCGACACCCCGTCACGCGTGACGCGAACCCGTGCGTTCCGTTTGATGACCCCGTTGCGCACGACGCAGCCGGCAATCGTTCCCAGGCGCGAAATCTTGAAGAGCTCCAGGATCTCGGCGTCGCCGAACACGTTCTCCCGCTCCTCGGGTGCTAGCAGGCCCTCGAGGGCGAGGCGCACGTCCTCGACCGCTTCGTAGATCACCCGGTACATGCGTACGTCGACGCCTTCGCGCTCGACAGCGGCCCGCGCGTTCGCGTCGGGCCGGACATGGAACCCGATGATGATGGCCTGGGACGTCTTGGCGAACAGGATATCGCTCTCGGTGATCGCGCCGATACCCCGGTGAATCACTTGTACCTGTACTTCGTCCGTCGACAGATGGGCGAACGCGTCGGCGAGGGCTTCGGCCGGGCCGCCCTGATCCGCTTTGATGATGATGTTGAGCGAGCGCACCTTACCGGCCTCGAGCTGCTGGGAGAGCGTGTCGAGGGTGACTCCCCGCGACGTGCGCCGGTGCGACGCCTCGCGATCGAGCCGCTGGCGTTTCTGGGCGATTTCCCGCGCTTCGGGGGCGTTGGCGACGACGGCAAAGCCGTCACCCGCCACCGGCACCCCTGCGAAACCGAGTACCTGCACCGGAATCGCCGGGCCGGCGTTCTTGACCTTGCCGCCGCGTTCGTCGAACAGCGCCCGGACGCGCCCGGCAAGGTTCCCGCAGATGAAGTCGTCGCCCAACTTGAGCGTCCCGCGCTGCACGAGCACGGTGGCCATCGGTCCCTTGCCCGCGTCGAGCGAGCTCTCGATCACAATGCCGCTCGCAGCCCGGTCGGGGTTCGCCGTCTTGTCCAACATGTCCGCCTGCAGCAGAATCTTCTCGATGAGGTCCTCGATGCCTTCGCCCGTCTTGGATGAGATGGGTTGGGACAGGGTCTCACCGCCGAACTCTTCGAGCACGACTTCGTGCTGGAGCAGATCCTGCTTCACCTTGTCGACCTGCGCGGACGGCAAGTCGATCTTGTTGATCGCGACGATGATCGGCACGCCGGCGTTCTTGGCATGGCTGATGGCTTCGATCGTTTGCGGCATGACCTGATCGTCCGCGGCCACCACCAACACCACGATGTCGGTGACCTGGGCGCCGCGGGCCCGCATGGCCGTGAAGGCCTCGTGCCCCGGCGTGTCGAGGAACGTCACCCCGCGGTCGCCGGCGACCTCCACGTGGTAGGCGCCGATGTGCTGGGTGATGCCGCCCGCTTCGCCGGCGATGACGTTGGTCTTGCGGATGTGGTCGAGCAGCGAGGTCTTGCCGTGGTCCACATGTCCCATGACCGTGACCACGGGTGGACGCGCCACGAGGTCCTCGGGCTTGTCTTCGTCCACGGGCATGGCCGCGTCGGACCTGTATTCTTCCTCGCGGACGGCTTCATAGTCGAACTCGTTGGCGATGAGCTCGATCTGATCGAAGTCCAGTCGCTGATTCACCGTGACCATCTGCCCCAGGTTCTTGAAGCAGAACGAGACGATCTCGGTCGGCGGGACGTTCAGCGTCCCCGCCAGCTCCGACACGGTGACGAACTCGTTGACGCGAACCAGCGTCTTCTCCCGCTCGCGCTCCTCGGCCGCACGCTGCTGCTGTACCTCGCGGAACGACGGCTCGTTGCCCCGGCGCCGAGGCGACTTCTTCTGCCCGGATCCCCGCAGGCTCGCGAGCGTCCGGTTGATGTTGGCCTGCACGGTCTGCACGTCCACCTGGGTGCGTTTGGTCTTCCCACGTTTCTTGCGGTCCCGGCGGGCGTCGGTGGGTTCGCCGCCCGGGGTGGCGGAGGCGATGGGACGGGCCCCCGGGGCCACCCGCCGCACGGGCGGCGGCGGCTTGCGCATGCCGGTCCTCTTCGGCGCCGCCGAGGCCACGGGACGCAGTCCGCTGGCCACGGGCGTCGGACGGACGCCCGGGTCCAGCGGCTCGCTCGGAGGCTCGACCGCCGCCGGACGCTCCGGTTCGGGCGCGGACGCTGCGGCGGGGACTGCTTCGGTCTCGGTCGGGGGCTCGGCCACTACCGGTTCCAGCGCCGGCGATTTGCCGGCGGCTTCCCCGGGTTCCCCGAACAGTGCGGCGGCCCGCTCCGCGAACGATGCCGGGGTCTCGCTTACCTCGGGGGTCTGAAGCTCGGGTTCGGCGGCTCGTTGCTCCTCTTTCTCCTGCTCCTCGGCCGCCACTTGCTCGGCCTTGGCCTCGATCTCCGCCGCGGTGCGCCGGCGCCGCTTGGGCCGCGCCGGCGGTGCAGGCGCTTCGGCCGTCTTGGACTGCTTGGCCTTGGTGGTCTTGGTTGTCTTGGTGGTCTTTTTCTTCGTGGTACGGCGACGACGGGTGGTCGTGGGCTCGGCCCGCTTGCGTTTCTCCCGCTCCCATCGTGCACGGACGAGCGCCACCTGCCCCGAATCGAGGCCCGACAAGTGACTCCGGACATGAATGTCCATCTCGGCCAGCAGCTTGAGCAGCTGCTCGGTCTGCAGGTTGAACTCCGCCGCGAGATCGTGTATTCGAGTTTTGGCCACCTAGAGCATCCTCCTACCGCGGTCCGTCGTCGTGGGCGGCCTGGGCTCTGATCCCGGCTGCCAGTTGTGTGTCTCGTACTCCGACCGTTTGCACCGGGCTGCGCCCCAGGGCGCGTCCCAGGGCGTCGGCACTCGGTCCCTCCACCCACGCCACGCCGCGGGCTTCCACCAGTCGAAGCACCTTCTCTTCGGTGCGCCGGCTCCGGTCGCCGGCCAGGATGACCAGCGCAAGCTCGTCACGCCGCAAGGCGGCCCGCACGCCGGCTGATCCCACCACCACCGATCCTGCCCGCATCCCGAGCCCGAGCAGCCCCAACGCGCCGTGGGTCACTACGTGGTGGGCGTCGGCTTCGGTTCCTCGCTTTCCGCGACCGGGACTTCAGCCGTCTTTTCGGCGTCGGTCTCAGTCTCGGTTGCGCTGTCCACCTCGGCGTCGGCCGCGGGAGATTCCGCCGTTTCGGCGCTGGCCGACGGGGCTTCCACGGCCACGGCGTCATCGTCCTCTGCGCTCGTGTTCTCTTCGGTCACTTCCGAGAGAAAATCCAGCAACACGTCGACACTCTCGGGACTCATGCCCTCGATGGTCGCCACGTCGCTGCGCTCGAGATCCAGAATGTCGCGCAGCGATTTGTACCCTGCGGCCTTC
This sequence comes from Gemmatimonadota bacterium, assembly GCA_027294455.1. Lineage (GTDB taxonomy): Bacteria > Gemmatimonadota > Gemmatimonadetes > Gemmatimonadales > GWC2-71-9 > B3T1B10. The sequence goes on along the minus strand of JAPULZ010000109.1, from coordinate 49,752 downwards.
AGGGTCTCGACCAGGTCGTCGGGGAATCCCTTCAGTTCGGCCAGCTCCACGTCGGCCATCAAATCCTCCGACGGGGGCATGGGTGCGAACAGCGGGCCTTCCCCGCCCCGGTCCAACCACTCGCGGCTGGAGTACAGATCGATCTTCCACCCGGTGAGCTCGGATGCCAGGCGAACGTTCTGGCCGTGCTTGCCGATGGCGAGGGACAGTTGATCTTCGTCCACCACCGCCTGGATGGTACCGCTCTCCTCATCGAAGAACACGCGCGACACCCGGGCCGGCGCCAACGCCATCCGCGCGAACCGCTCCGGGTCGGGCGACCAGGGGACGATGTCGATGCGCTCTCCCCCCAGTTCGTTGACCACGGCCTGCACCCGGCTGCCCTTCATTCCCACGCACGCGCCGACCGGATCGACGGAGTCGTCGGAGCTCACCACGGCGATTTTCGTCCGGTTGCCCACCTCGCGGGCGGCGAACCGGATCGACACGATGCCCTGCTGGATTTCGGGCACCTCGAGCTGGAACAGCGCGCTCACGAATGCCCCATCGGCGCGGGACAGGATGAGCCTCGGACCCCGCGGCGTTTCCTCGAGGCGCTTGAGGACGGCGCGAATGCTGTCGCCCTGATGAAAATGTTCGCGGCGATTCTGTTCCCGATACGGGATGATCGCCTCGGCCTCCCGGAACTGATTGATCATGATCACCAGCTTGCCGCGATCGATCTGCTGGATCTCCCCCGACAGCAGATCGCCTATTTGATCGGAGAACTCTTCCCGAATGCGCGACCGTTCGCCTTCCCGCACCCGCTGGATGATGCGCTGCTTTGCCGCCTGCACCGCCGATCGCCCGAAGGCATCAAACGGCACCTCCTCCTCGAGCACCTCGCCGACTTGGAAGTCGGGATCTTCCCAGCGGGCTTCTTCAAGGCTGATTTGGGTCGACGGATCATCGACCGTCTCCACGACGGTGCGCAGCACCACGGCGCGCATGGTGCCCTTCATGTCGTCCAACTCGATCTCGGAGTTCACGTCCGGCCCGTAGCGTCGCACGAGGGCGGCTTGGATACCGTCCCGCAGCAGATCGACCAGTTCCTTCCGATCGAGCTGTTTGGCGGTGGCGAGTTCGCGAAGTGCCGCGAGCACTTCGGCCGGTGACGTCATCTCGACTCCTTCATGTTGATCTTCTCCCAATCGATCGCGAGCGTGGCATCCCGCGCGTCCTTGACGGCCACGGTCACATCGTCTTCGGTTCCGACGGGTCGCAACACGACGGCGGAGCCGTCCTCGGCGACGTCCACGATCGTGGCCCGAATCCGCCCGCGACCAGGGATCCGCACATTCACGTCGTGTCCGCGAAATCGGTCCCAGTGCTCCAGCCAGCGAACCGGTCGCTCAAGCCCCGGCGAGGAGACCTCGAGGACGTACCGTTCGCCGAACAACCGGCTCTCATCGAGCCACCGCTCGAGAGCCCGACTCACCGCCTTGCAATCGTCGTGGGTGATCCCGCGGTCCGGCGGCGTCGACATCGGCACATCGATGCGCACCTGAATCAAGGGTCGCCCTCGTGAGCCCTTGCGCCTGAGATCTACCAGCTCGTACCCGATCTCTGAGACGCGATGCCGAGCTTCGGCCAACAGGCCCTCGAGATCGTCGTACATGGCTTCCGATAAAAAAAAGCGCGGGCCCACCTTCTGCCCGCTCACACCACAAAATCTACGGCCGTGGACTGCTCAAGTCAAAGGGCGGCCGAGGTATGCGACCATGCGCCCGGCTGTTTCGGCGTCCCGGCGATGCGACCAGAACAGCGCCTCGTCGCGATACGTGCACCAGCGGCTCACCGAGACGCGGGCCACACCCGCCGCCGTCGCGCGGGCCGCCAGCACCTCCCGCAGATCCACCGACTCGGGCCCGCCCTCGGATGCGACGCCGAGCTGCTCCAGCACGTCCTCGGACACCTCATAATGCGCCCCGCCGATGGCCACCCCGCAATGCATCACCAAGGTGCCGGCGGCGCCTCCCGTGAGCTCCAGGACCCGGCGGATGCCCTCCTCCAGCACCCCCGCGGCGATGCCCCGCCACCCCGCGTGGAGCAAGGCGATGGCCCCGGTGTCGGGATCGGCCAGGTAGACGGGTACGCAGTCGGCCACCGTCACCGTGAGGAGGAGGCCCGCCTGCCGGGTGGCGTGGCCGTCGAACCCCTCCAGGAGCATCCACTCGGCGGGTTCCGACTCGTGAACCCGCACCGCGGCACCGTGGGGTTGGCAGCTCCCCGTGGTGCTCCGGAAGGCGGGCGCGAAGGCCGGCCCCAGATCCACGGGGCCCGTCGGTGCGCGGCGCGTGGTGATCCCGGCCACGAGCCCATAGGTCGCATGCCACGACTCGAGCTCGGCGCAGGCGATCCCCGCACCCCGTGTGCGTGGGACTTCCTCTTCGATGGCGACGGTCACTCGTCGGAGCTGACGCGCTCGATCTGCGCGCCCAGGGCGCCCAGGCGCTCGTCGATGCGCTCGTAGCCCCGGTCGATTTGGCCGATGTTGTAGATGTGGCTTTCGCCGTCGGCGGCCAGCGCCGCCAGGAGCATGGCCATCCCGGCCCGGATATCGGGGCTCCGCACCACAGAGCCCTGTAGCACGGCCGGGCCGGCGATCACGGCCCGGTGCGGATCGCACAGCACGATTCTGGCGCCCAGGTCGATGAGCATGTCCACGAAATAGAGGCGGGACTCGAACATCTTCTCGAATGCCAGCACCTGCCCTTCGCACTGCGTCGCCACGACGATGGCGATGGACATGAGGTCCGCCGGAAACGCGGGCCAGGGACCGTCCTCGATTTTGGGGATGTGTCCGCCCAGGTCGGGCCGCACCCGCCGCTCCTGTGACGCCGCCACGAAGACGCGGTCCTCGTCGATCACGGGCTTCACGCCGAGTCGATCGAACACCAGGAGGATGCTGCGGAGATCATCGGGCCGCACGCCCTCGATCGTGATTTCCCCGTTGGTGACGGCGGCGAGGCCAATGAAGCTGCCCACTTCGATGTGATCCGGACCCACCTCCAGAGACGCACCCCGCAGGCTTTCGACGCCCTCGATGGTGAGCATGTTGGTACCGATGCCCTCGATCCGGGCGCCCATCGTCACGAGTCCGTTGGTGAGATCCTGCACGTGGGGCTCGGAGGCGACGTTGCGCAGCACGGTGGTGCCTTTCGCCGTCACCGCCGCCATGACCGCGTTTTCCGTGGCCGTGACGCTGGGTTCGTCGAGGAAGATCTCCGCTCCCACGAGGCGACTCGCTTCGAGGGTGTATTCGGCTCCTACCGAGATCTCGGCTCCCAGTTTCTCCAACGCCAGGAAGTGGGTGTCCACCCGCCGCCGGCCGATCACGTCGCCGCCGGGTGGGGGGAGTGTCACCCGGCCGAATCGGGCGAGCAGTGGGCCCGCCAGGAGAATCGACGCGCGAATCCGCGCGGAAAGCTGCGGGTTGATGGTGCGGGATTCGAGTCCGGAGGGGTCGATGCGCACCGTGTGCTGGCCCGTCCACTCGGTGGTCGCCCCCAGATCAGCCACGAGTTGCAACAGGGATTCGACGTCCGCGATGCGGGGGACATTGTGAAGGTCGGACGGACCGTCGGCGAGGAGCGCCGCACAGATCATCGGAAGGGCAGCGTTCTTGTTGCCCGCCGGCCTGATCGAACCCTTGAGCGGAGTGCCGCCGATGACGCGAAAGTGTTGGCCCATGGTGGATCGACCAATGTAAGATGTCGGATCGAGAATGCAAAAATCACGGCCCGGATGCGGACGGTTCGGTCGGGACCCTATTTGCCACCGCTGACTCCCCCGGTCTAAATTATCCCGTCATGCGAACTTACTTTTGCTTTCACCATCTGACATTGTAGATTTCCGTGGAACTACTGGTGTGTGTAGTAAACCGTGACGACAAGCTCGAGGAGATCCTGTCCGGCTTCCTGAAGCTTGGGGTGACGGGTGCCACCGTCATCAATAGCGAGGGAATGGGGCGTGTGCTGTCGCAGGAGGTTCCTGTGTTTGCCGGTCTCCAAGCCCTCATGTCACGCTCGCGGCCACAGAACACCACGATTTTTTCCGTGATCGAATCCCCGACCGTGTTGGCCAGGGCCATCGACTTCGTACAGCAGGCGTGCGGCGGGTTCGAGGAGCCGGCGAGTGGCATCGTGTTCACGGTTCCGGTCAATCGCGTCGTTGGGCTCGCACCGGAGATTACTGATGAGGAGTGAGGAAAGAGCGATTGCGGTTCTGAGAGGCGATGTGATAGACCAACGTTACGAAAGATCGCATTGATGGACTGGCCCCCGGTAATAACCGCAATCGCGACGGCTCTGATTGCCATTGTCGTCATGGGCGTCGGAGCGTTCATGGTACCGGTGTTGCTCCACAGTTTGCGGACCGTCAAGGCACTCGAGAAAATCTTGGGACAGGTCTCCGAGTCGGCAAAGTCCATCGTCGGCGAGACCCAGCAAGTGGTCAAGATGCTTCGCGGGGAAATCGAAGGCATCGTCGAGACGTCGGAGGATATTCGGGATCGCGTGACGAGCGCTGTCGACGCCGCCGAAGATCGCTTGCTCGACCTCGAATCGCTCATAGACGTTGCGCACGAAGAATTGGAAGACACCGTGCTGGACGTCGCGGCGGCATTGCGCACGACCCGCCGGGGATCGGCGATTCTCAAGTCCATGAAGAACGTCTTCCTTGGATCGGGCAAGAAGAAACGTCGGCGGAAGCGCTGAGCGGTGCCGCGTCGACTGATCGCGATCGGCGGCATCGCGCTCGTCGCGTTGATCGTCTTCCCCACCGATGCCTGGGCGTGGACCCCGGCCACCCACATCTTCCTGGGCGAATCCGTCCTCACCAACCTCGGGCAATTGCCGGAGACCGTGGCCGGCCTGCTGCGGGCGTTCCCGTACGATTTCCTCTACGGGAACATTGCCGCTGATACGTCGATGGCGAAGAAGTACGCGCCCGTGGGGCGCCATTGCCATTCCTGGCATGTGGGCCAGGAGATCTACGATCAGGCCGAAACCGAGGCGTTGCGCGCGTTCGGCCTCGGGTATTTGTCGCATCTAGCGGCGGACGCGGTGGCCCACAACTTCTTCGTGCCGCGCCAGCTCGTGGTCACCTCGCGGACGATCGCGCTGGGACACTCCTACTGGGAGAGTCGCTTCGAAACCCAGCTCGGGCCGGAGTACGCCAAGACCGCCATGGACGTCATTCGACTCGGCCATGGGGACGCCGACGCCCATCTCGATCAGATCATCGCCCCCACCATCTTCTCGGTGCGCACCAACCGGCGCCTCTTTCGCGGCATGGTCGGCGTGACCGAGACCCAGAGCTGGCAACGCATCGTGCGTCTTGCCGACAAGAAGAGCCGCTGGGACATCGGCGGTGACGACATCGAGCGATACATGGGGTCCGCGTTTCAATACGTCATGGAATTGCTGGGCGGAGACGACGATCCGGCGCCGCGACGCCTCGACCCCGCGGGGGAAGCCTCGCTCCGGCTCGCGAAACGCATGCGCATGAAGGTCGTGAGGGGATTGGTGTCACCGCCCATCGAAGAGCTGGTGCTGATGGCGGATGAGCATTTCAAGGTGCCGGATGAGCCGGTTCCGTACTGGAAAGTGTCGAATGCTCACCGTCCGTGGACCGCGTGAGCGGGCGGCGTCTTGCCGGAGAACCCGGCTCCGCGTACACGTAGGCCGTGCGGCTACGCATGCACGTAGGCCCCGGAGCGCGCGTTGGTTCTTCGGGACGCGATTGGGATAGCGGGACACCATGAAAGCCACAGCGCGTCGGAGGGCGCTGCCGGTGTGCTGCGTATCAAGGAGCTAGCTTCTCCCGAAGAATCTCGTTCACCCGTTTGGGATCCGCTTTTCCACCGGACTCTTGCATGACCCGTCCCATGAAAAACCCGAGCAGCTTTTTCTCGCCACCGCGAAAGCGCCCGACGTGGTCGGGGTGGGCTGCGAGCACCGCCTCTACCCACGAGCCGAGCTGGGAGTCGTCGCGCACCTGTAATACGCCCAGTCGTCCCGCGATCACGGCAGGCGCATCGCCGTCGGTGGTCATGGCGCGGAAGATCTGCTTGGCCGCCTGATTGCTGACCGTTCGGTCGGCCACCAGACGGATGAGCTCGGCGAGGCGTTCTGGCGGCACACGCAGGGCGCCGTCGCTTTCCTTTGCATCTCGCAGGACGGCCCCCATGACCCAGTTCGCCGCGGTCTTGGCGGCTGCGCGCGCGGTCACCACGGCTTCGAAGTAGTCGGCCAGGTCGGGTGTAGCCGAGAGGACCTGAGCGTCGTACGCGCTCACCTCATATTGCGTGACGAAGCGGTCGCGCTTTGCCGCTGGTAACTCGGGGATTGTGGCCAGCTCGAGATCGACCCAATCGGCGGGAAGCACGAGCGGCGGCAGGTCGGGTTCGGGAAAGTAGCGATAGTCATGGGTGGCCTCTTTGCTGCGCATGACACGCAGCTCGCTCGTGGCAGCGCCATACGTGGCCTGTTCCACGGCCGCGTTCTGTTCCAGGGTGTGCACTTGCAGGTCTCGCAATTCCTCGAGGGCGCGCTCCACCGTGGCGAAGGAGTTCATGTTCTTGACTTCCTGCTTGACGCCCAGCCCGCTGGAGCCGGCCGGGCGCACGGAGAGATTGGCGTCCACGCGCAGGTGGCCTTCCTCCATGTTGCAGTCAGAGACTTCCAGGTACTGAAGAATACGCTTCAGCTCGACGAGGTACGCTCGGGCGTTCGCAGGCGAATCGATCACTGGCTCCGTCACGATCTCCACGAGCGGCACGCCGGCGCGGTTGCAGTCCACCGCAGTCTTGCCCGGCAAGCGATCGTGAATCGATTTCCCGGCATCTTCCTCGAGATGGAGACGGGTGATGCTCACGACGACGGATTCGCCGTCCGCCGACGCGAAGGACAGTCGCCCCTGGGTGGCGAGGGGACGATCGAACTGCGTGATCTGGTATCCCTTTGGGAGGTCCGGATAGAAGTAGTTCTTGCGGGCGAAGATGCTGGTGGGGTGCACCGTGAAGTCGAGGGCGAGGGCTGCGCGCAGGGCCAGCCGTATCGCGGTACGGTTCGGGACGGGAAGGGCGCCCGGCAGGCCGAGGCACACTGGACAGACGTTGGTGTTGGGATCGTCGCCAAACGACGTGGGACAGCCGCAAAACATCTTCGTGCGCGTGGCGAGCTGCACGTGGACTTCGAGCCCGATGACCGTTTCCCAGCTCACCGCGCTTCCTCCGCGCCATCGATCAGGCCTTCGACCACGTGCGCTACGTCCAACAACAACTCGTCGGCCAGGGCAGCTCCCATGAACTGGCCGCCGATGGGAAGCCCCTCGCTGCGGCCGATGGGGAGCGAGACGGCGGGAATGCCGGCCAGGTTGGCCGAGCAGACGAAGACGTCCGTGCGACACATGGCGATCGGGTCCTCCACGCATTCGCCTGCCTTGAAGGCGAGGGTTGGCGTGGTCGGCGTGAACAGCACGTCGACGCCATCGTCGAACACGGCGGCGAAGTCGCCGACGATCTTGCCACGGGCGATTTGGGCCCTCCCGTAGTAAGCGTCATAGTAGCCGGACGAGAGCACGTAGGTCCCGACGATGATCCTCCGCCGGACTTCGTCGCCAAACCCCCGCCCCCGGGTCTCCCGGTAGAGGGCGAACAACTCGTGGGACGGAACCCGGTTCCCGTATCGCACCCCGTCGTAGCGGGCGAGATTGGCGCTGGCTTCCGCCGGTGCGATGACGTAGTAACACGGCACGGCCAAGGCCGCATGGGGGAGTGAGACCGCTTTCACCGCGGCCCCCGCGTCCCGCAGTGCTCTGATCGTCTTGTCACACGCGGCGCGGATGGCCGGGTCGAGATCGGCGGGAAAGTACTCTTCCGGAAATCCCACGACCAAGCCCCGAAGATCGCGTCGCTCCAACGCGGGCTGCACCGGATCGAGGTCGCGACAGGTCGCGTCGCTGGGGTCCCGGCCGGAGATGACCCCGACGATCGATGCCGCGCGTGTAACCGACGAAGCGAACACGCCGATTTGATCCAACGAACTGCCGAACGCCACCAAGCCGTGGCGACTCACGCGTCCGTAGCTCGGCTTGAAGCCCACCACGCCGCAAAACGCCGCGGGCTGCCGCACCGATCCCCCGGTGTCCGATCCGAGCGCTGCCTCGACCGCGCCCGCCGCCACCAGGGCGGCCGACCCGCCCGACGACCCGCCGGGAACGCGGTCGGGAACCAACGGGTGCTCCACCCGACCGAACGCCGAGTGTTCGGTGGAAGAGCCCATGGCGAACTCGTCGAGATTCGTCTTGCACGCGATGATCCCCCCGGCGGCCTTCAGGCGCGACACCGCCGTGGCCTCGTACGGCGATCGGTATCCCTCCAGCATGCGCGACGCACAGGTGGTGGGATACTCCAGCGTGCAGATGTTGTCCTTGATGCCGAGCGCCAAGCCGTCGAGTGCCGTGGTCTCCGGCCGCTCCGCCAACGCACGCGCCTGCTGCAACACGGTGTCGGCCTCGAAGGCGAGGGTCGCGTTCACGCCTCGCTCCTCTACTCGCGCGATGCGTGCGACGACGTCGCTCGGGATGGGGGTCGCCTGGGGCATCAGGAGTCGCCCAGCTCGCCGACCTTGGGCACGACGTAGAAGCCCTGTGCGAACTCGGGAGCCATCTGCGCGGGGCGCAAGGTCATGGGTGGCGGATCCACGACGTCGGACCGCAGGGGGGTGTGGCCCGGCCCCGGCCGGAAAGGTTCGGCGTTGGCCGCGTCCACCGCTTCGAGCTGCGCAGCGTAGTCGAGGATGTCGCCGATTTGTTTGGTGAGTCGTTCGAGCGATGCGGCATCGACGCCGACGCGGGCGAGGGCCGCCAGGCGTTCGATCTCCTCCCGCGATATGCTCATGCCGGATCCCAGTCGCGCTCGAGGCCCGCGTAGGTGATGAGGAGATGTTTGGTCGCCACCTCTTGGTCGTCGAACTCCACGATGACCTTGAGGTCCCGGCCCGTGCCGTCGAGACCACGAATGACGCCCGAACCGAACGAGCGATGCCGCACGCGCTCCCCCTTGATGTACCGGGGTGCGTCCTGTGACTCCATCTCGGGCGGCTCCTCGGGGGAGGTCCCGCCGTAGACCAAGTGTTTCGGCCTTGCCGCCTTGCGGTACCAATCCCCGCCGAACACGCCGCTGGTGCGGCGCTCCTCCACGACCTCGGGGGGAATGGTCTCGATGAAGCGGGAAACGATCCCAGGCATGAACTGTCCACCGCGCCGCCGCGAGCGGGCCCACGTGAGGTATAGGCGGTCGCGGGCGCGCGTGATGGCCACGTAGAGTAGCCGCCGTTCTTCTGCGAGGCCGCCAGGTGCTTCCGTGGAACGGCTCAGGGGGAAAAGCCCGTCCTCCATGCCCGCGATGGTGACCACCGGCCACTCGAGTCCCTTGGCCGTATGCACCGTCATCAACTGCACGCCCTCGGGATCGCCGTCCACCGATTCATCCGACGTCGTGAGCGCCGCCGAGGTGAGAAACCGTTCCAACGGCGTGCCGGGGTCGTCGGGGTCGATCTCCTCCGACCACTCCGCCGCGCTCGCGAGCAGCTCCCGCACGTTTTCCATCCGGTCCACACCCTCGGCGCCTTCTTCCGCCAGGTACGCGTCGTAGTGCGTCGCTTCGATGAGGCGTTCGAGAATCGCGGCAGGGGCCGCGGTGGCGATTCCGGAGCTCGAGCTTTGGATGAGCTTGGCGAAGGCGCGAAAGGCATTTTTGGCTTGTGGGCGCAGCGACGATACGCGGTCGGCGATGCCCGCCGTGTCGAGCATGGACCGCCCCCACTGGGCTGCCACCCCTTGCAGCGTCCGGATGCTGGCTAGCCCCAGTCCGCGTTTGGGAACCTGGACGGCGCGCAGGAAGGCCTGGTCGTCGGCCGGATTGGAAATCAGGCGGAGATAGGCGACGAGGTCGCGCACCTCGCGACGCGCAAAGAAGCTGACCGAGCCGACAACGCGGTACGGCACTGCCGCGCGACGAAAGGCTTCTTCGAAGGCCCGGGACTGAGCGTTCGTCCGATACAGGACCGCCATGTCGGCGAAGACATAATGATCGGTGGCGGACCGCTCGCGATACTCGCGCGCGACCCACTCGGCCTCGTCCCGTTCGTCGGCGGCGGTCACCACCACCACCGGTTCGCCGCCCCCCCGCGAGGTGAACAATGTCTTGCCGAGCCGGTCGGTGTTCTCGGCGATGACGCCGTTGGCCGCGTCGAGGACCATTTGCGTCGACCGGTAATTTTCTTCCAGCCGAACCACCGTCACACGCGGGAAGTCGCGCTCGAAGTCGAGCATGTTGCGCACCTCCGCGCCGCGCCACCCGTAGATGGATTGGTCGTCATCCCCAACCACGCAGAGATTCTCATGCGCGGCGCTCAGATGGCGGACCAGCAGGTATTGGGCGCGGTTGGTGTCTTGAAACTCGTCTACCAACACGCAGCGGAAACGTTGCTGGTAGACGGCCAGGCGCTCGGGGTGCTCGCGGAAAAGCGTCAGCGGATGCAGCAGGAGATCGTCGAAATCCATGGCGTTTTGTGCCGCCAGCCGCCGGTTGTACGTCAAATGGATCTCGGCGGCCACTCGCTCGATGGGTTCTCGCGCCTCGGCGGCCAACTCCTCGGGCGGCACCATCCGGTTCTTGGCATTCGAGATGAGGGCGCGAACGACCCGCGGCGGAAACGCCTTCGGCGCATATCCCGCGTCGTCGAGCAGATGTTTGAGGAGCGCGAGCTGGTCATCGGCGTCGTAGATCGTAAACCGGCTCGTGAATCCCAACCGCTCCGCTTCCCGCCTCAGCAGGCGCGCGGAGAGGGAATGGAAGGTGCCGATCCAAAGCCCGGTGGGCTCGCGACCCAGCAAGGCGGCGATGCGGTTTCGCATCTCGGCCGCGGCCTTGTTCGTGAACGTGACCGCGAAAATCTGCTCCGGGCGCACGTTCCGGTGGCGCACCAAGTGGGCGATGCGCGCGGCAATCACGCGGGTCTTCCCCGAGCCCGCACCGGCGAGCACCAGGGTGGGGCCGTCGCCCAACTCGACCGCTTGCCGCTGCGCCTCGTTGAGTGGTAGAGACGGCGTGGTCATTTCATCTCGGCCGGTAGCTCCGCGACGAACCGGGCGCCCTGCTCGATGGCCTCGAATCGCAACCGCCCGCCGTGCACGTCCTCGAAAATGCGGCTGGCCAGGGCCAGGCCGATGCCCCACCCCCCCGATTTGGTGGTGATGCCGGGTTCGAACAGGGTGTCCCGTACTTCGATCCCGATGCCCGGACCGTCGTCTTCCACCACGAGGATCACGGTCTCACCCTCGCGGCGCACGCTGGCGTCGATGCGGCCGCCGCGGCCGCTCAAGGCGTCGATGGAGTTGCGGATGAGGGCTTCCACCGCCCACTCGAGCAGCACCGGGTCGCCCGACACCATGGGGCCGGCCGACGGCGCGTGGACCGACAACGCGATCTTGTTGGCGTGACGCGGTAGGCGCGGCTGGAAATAGGTGGCGACGCGGGCGGTGAGCGAGCCCATTCCCACCCGCTCCTGTCGCGCCGGACGCCCTATGCGCTCGAAACGCTGCGCGACGCGTTCCAGCCGGTCGAGGTCCGCCCGCAGGTGCTTGGCGATCTTCTTGTTGTCGGCCCCAGCGTCGCGCAGCCGTTCGATCCACGCCGCCGCGCTCATGAGCGGCGTGCCCAACTGATGGGCCGACTCCCGCGCCATGGCGACCCACAAACGATCCCGGTGGAGATGGGCGGCCGCGCGGTATCCCCACACACCGGCCGAGAGGGCCAGGGCGAGCACGAGCAGCTGGAGCACGGCCAGCAACGTCAGCTGTCGGCCCGCTTGGGTCGAGCCGTAGTAGATGCGACCGCCATCGGTGGTCTCGACGGGTGGGTTCGATTGGGCGAACTGGCGGGCCAGCACGCCGATCCGTGGATCCGTCAGGTTGTGCGCGGGAGCGATGGCGCAGGGATCGGGCTCGAGGAGCAGGTTCTCACAGGCCGTGACGCCCCCGGAGCTGTCGGTCACCACCAGCGGAATCCCGCTCTGCTTGATCTGTTCGATGATTTGGATGAGCTGGTCCATCTGGACCTCGGGCGTCGTGTCGTTCAGGACCCCGACGATGCGGCCCCAGATCGCCGTCTGATCGCGAGCCTCGGCTCGCAAGTGGCCCACGATTCCCAGCGCTTGCCAGAGGGAAATCCCCCCGACGATCAGTGCCAACCCGAACGCGATGGCAGGGGCCGCACGGCGCAGACGCCTCCCGATCCTAAGCATGTGGCGTGAGGCGATCCACTCCCAAATACGGCATCAACACGTCGGGCAGGCGCACAGTGCCGTCGTCCTGCTGGTGGTTCTCCAGCAGCGCGATGATCGTGCGCGGCAAGGCGAGGCCGGAGGCATTCAGCGTGTGCACGAACCTCAGCTTCCCGCCGGACGCCGGACGGTACCGAATGTTTGCACGGCGTGCCTGAAAATCGGTGAACACGCTCGCGCTCGACACCTCGAGCCACGCGTCCACGCCCGGGGCAAAGACCTCGAGGTCGTAGGTGCGGGCGCTCGCGAATCCCAGGTCTCCGGTGGCCAGCGCCACCACCCGATAGGGCAGATCGAGCAACTGCAACACCGTCTCGGCGTGCCCGAGCAGCAACTCCAGCTCGTCGTCCGACGTCTCCGGTGTGCAACAACGCACGAGTTCCACCTTGTCGAACTGGTGGATCCGGATGATGCCCCTCGTGTCCTTGCCGTGGGCACCGGCCTCGCGGCGAAAGCAAGGAGAATACGCTACATACGCCAGCGGCATCTGGTCGGCCGAGAGAATCTCGTCGCGGTGGAGGTTCGTCACCGGCACCTCGGCGGTGGGAACCAGATAGAGCCCATCCTCCGTGACGTACATGTTGTTTTCCAAGTCCGGCAGCTGTCCCGTCCCCAACGCGCTGGCCTCGTTCACGAGTGCCGGCGGCCAGATCTCGTGATAGCCGTGTTGCTCGGCGTGGAGGTCCATCATGAAGTTGATCAAGCCCCGCACCAGGCGGGCGCCCATGCCGGTGTAGACCGGAAAGCCGCTGCCGGCGACCTTCGCGCCCCGCGCCAGATCCAGCACGCCCAACGTCTCGCCCAACTCCCAGTGCGGCTTGGGCGCGAAAGCGAACACCGGCGGTGTGCCCCAGGTGCGAAGCTCCAGGTTGGCGGAGGCATCTCCCTCAGGGACGCCGGCGAGCGGGACGTTGGGGATCTTCAGCAGGCGATCCCGCAACTGCCTTTCCACGTCCCGCAGCTCCTGATCCAATTTCCTGATCGTGTCGCTCAGTACCTTGAGCCGGCCGATGAACTCGGATACATCGGCGCCGCTCTGCTTCAGCTGGGCGACTTCGGTGGACGCCTTGTTCTGCTCCGCCTTCAGACTTTCGACGCGTTTGAGGGCTTGGCGGCGCCGCTCGTCCAATTCGAGGATCGCGTCGAGGGCCGGCACGAGGCCGGCGTCGCGCCGTGCCGCCGCCGCCTTGAACTCCTCGGGCGCGTCACGAAGCTGTTTGAGATCGATCACGGTCTGTCAGTTGGTGGGAACGCCCGGTTCGAGACCGCGATAGCCACAATTGAGATTGACGACGTGCTCGAGCATAATCTGGCGCAGATTCTGGTCGATGGCGAGGACTCGAAACTTGCCGTAACGCGGCAAGGATCCGAGGAAAAACGCGCAACCGGCCGACGTGGCCCGCGATCGGACGATGAACACGTCGTCCAACTCGACGGTCATGGTGCTGTCGTCTTCGTAGTCGTCGAGGGGTGCGATCGTGATGTCGGGAAACGAGCGATTCGACATCTGGATGGCCGATGCGGGCGCCAAGCCCAACACGCCCAGGGTGAGGATCACCGAGTTGCCCCCGGGATCGATGTCGTAGGCGAAGTCGAACGGTTCGAAGCCACGGTCGGTACGAGCGAGCGAGCCGGTCGTGACGTCGAAGCCGCTCGGCAGGCCGATGTCGGTCCCCTGCAACGCATGGATCGTTGCCGTGTCGACGATGTTCGACAACAGGGCCGGCGGTAGATCGAGGCTGCTACCGCACGCGGCGGCGGCGAGAAACGGCGCCGGCGCTGCGAGCGTCAAGATGAATCGGGAAAAGGACATAGCACGCATGTGAATCGCAGAAGATTACTTGGCTCCCAAAAGGCGGTCAACCCGAAGATTGCTTGACTTCGCCGGAGGCGCTTTCTACCTTGCCGCCGATGGCGACCATTCGGGAAATCGTCCAGGCCTTCGGGCAGCGCGATGGCGTCGATACCGTGTTGGTGCTGGGGCGTGACGGGCTCCCCATCGACTCGACTTCCCGGAACGGCCTCGACATCGAGCGCGTAGCCGCCTTGGTGCCGTCGCTGGTCGACGCGTGCACCCAGTTGGGCCAGGCGGGGACCCGGGGGGAGTTCCACGCCGGGGTGGTCGAGTTCGGCAACGGGTTCATCATCGTCTCCGCGGTGAGTGCCGAAGCCTTATTGGCGCTCGTGGTCCAATCCCACGCCGACGTGGGCGGGTTGCTGTACGAACTCCGACGCTATCGCTCTGCAATCGCCGCCCTCTTGTAAGCACGCGGTCCGGCCATGAGTCGTTGGGCGGCGGTGCTGGCGGGTGGCTCGGGCACGCGGTTTTGGCCCCTCTCAACTCCCGAACGCCCCAAGCAAATGCTTCCCCTGGTCGGGGACACGCCGTTACTCCAACAGGCCGTCGCGCGCCTCGCCGGGCTGATTCCCCCGGAGCGGGTCCTCGTGGTGACCGCCGCGAATCTGGCGCCGGCCACCCGGGCGCTGCTGCCCTCCATCCCGGCCGACAACGTCCTGGCCGAGCCCCGGCCGGCTTCCACCGGGCCGGCCCTGGCATGGGCCACCGCCGTCGCCGCCGCCCGCGATCCCGACGCCACGCTGCTGTCGCTCCACGCCGATTGGTGTGTGGGTGACGACGTGGCGTTTCGGGACGCCGCCCTGAGCGCCCTGGAGACGGCCGAGCACCACGACGTGCTCGTCACCGTGGGCATCGTGCCTGACCGGCCCGAGACCGGCTATGGCTACATCGAACCGGGCGACGTGCTGGCCGGCGATGCGCGGCGGGTGGCGCGGTTCACCGAAAAGCCCCAGCGCAAACAAGCCGAGGCGCTGGTGGAGTCGGGCGCGCTCTGGAATAGCGGTCTCTTCGCGTGGACGGCCACGCGATTCATGGCCGAAACGCAGGCGGTGGCACCGGAGATTGCCGGGGCCCTTCAGTTCCTGGAGCGGGACGATGTTGCCGGGTACTTCGCACACGTGACGCCAATTGCCGTGGATGTGTCACATTTCGAGCGTTCCGAACGCGTCGCCGTGGTTCCGGGGCCCTTCCCGTGGGATGACGTGGGGACGTGGGCCGCGCTCCTCCGAGTGTTGCCTACCGACGAACGCGGCAACGCGTTCGAGGGGCACGTGCGGCAACGCGACTCGTCCGGTTGTGTGGCCTGGGTCGATGAGGACATGTTGGTGCTGGACGGCGTCTCTGACCTCGTGGTCGTGCGAGCCAACGGAGTCATATTGGTGACGACGCGCGATCGCGCCGCCGACCTGAAAGAATTGCTGGCGTCGCTGGCCATCGATCCTCGAGCCAAGTTGCCATGAACCTGTACCTGAAAGATCCCGAACCGAGTCCACGCTGGTCACCCTTCGGCGCGTCCCGACCCATCAGCGAACTGCGGGCGGGAGCGTGGCTGATTCGCGAACGGTGGGAGGCCATCGCCGGCGGTGAAACACAGGCCATCTTCAGTCCGGCCGAGTCCCTGCACGCTTTCACCGAGGACAGCACGGCCCGGGTCGGGCCGGTGGAGCCCGTGGACGGTCCCGCCATCGTGGGGCGGTCGGACTTCGCGCCCACGGGGGTGACTCCCCAGTTTCCCAACGCCCCCGCGCGACTCACCAACGGCGAGGACACCGTGGGCTGGTGGGTCCCGGCGGGTACCACGTGGGACGGGGGTGGTGCGGAGTGGGGGGCCGTCGAGCTGGACGGATTTCTCCTGCACGGCGCGTTCGACCTGATAACGGCCTTGGAGCACTTTCTGGTGGCGGACGTCGCGGATTTCGTGCACGAGGGGGGTGACGCGATTCCCGACGGGTGCGTGGTGATCGGCGATCCCCTCGATGTCGTGTTGCTGGGGGCCAGCGTCGAACCCGGGGTCACCTTCGATGCCCGTGCCGGTGCCATCGTGCTGGAGCAGCATGTCTACGTCAAGGCCGGCACGCGCTTCGAGGGACCGCTCTATGTTGGCCCGGGGACTGAAGTGCTGGGTGGCCGCATCCATGCGTCCTCCATCGGCCCGCGCTGCCGCGTGCACGGGGAGATTTCGCATTCCGTCTTCCTCGGCTACGGCAACAAGGCGCATGAAGGTTTTGTCGGCCACTCCGCCGTCGGCCGGTGGGTCAATCTGGGGGCGAACACCGTGACGTCCGATCTGAAGAACACCTACGGGCACGTGCGGCTCCAGGTCGGCGACGAGTTCACCGAGACGCATCGCCAGTATCTCGGCAGCCTGGTGGGCGATCACGCCAAGACGGCGATTGGCACCCTGTTCGAAACCGGAACCGTGGTCGGGACGGGTGCCAACGTGTTCGGTGCCGTCCGCCCGCCAAAGTACATCCCGCCGTTTGCCTGGGGCACGGGCGGCGAGGTGATGAACGCTGACGGGTTCCTCACGGTGGCCACCCGGGTGATGCCGCGGCGCGACGTGGCCGTGACCGACGAGGTGCGCCACATGCTGGAGCAGCTCTACCGGTCGGCCGTGCCACGATGAAGCTCGTCGTGCTGGGATCCGGCAGCCGCGGCAATGCCTTCGCCGTGTCGTCGGCCGGGTGCTGGATGCTCATCGACGCCGGCTTCGGGCCCAAAACCTTGGCGCAGCGGGCGCGCAAGGTCGGGGTCGATCTCACCAAACTCGTCGGCATCGTGTTGACCCACGAGCACGGCGACCATGCCCGCGGGGCCGGCCGGCTCGCGCGCAAGATGGGGTGTCCCGTCTACGCGTCCCACGGCACCCTCACCGCCCTGGCCCACGAGCTCGCCGGCACGGTGCGCCACCGCGTGTACGCCCACAAGACCGTGTCGGTGGGTCCGTTCACGGTCACCGCATGTCGCACGAGCCACGACGCCGCCGAGCCGATGGCGTTCGTCGTCGGCAGCAACGGAGCGAAGCTGGGGGTGGCGCTCGACCTGGGGCGGCCCACCGCCGCGGTCCGGTATCTCTTGCGCGACGTCACCACACTGCTGTTGGAAGCAAACCATGACGAGGTGATGTTGCGCACCGGCCCGTATCCGCCGATGGTGCGGGATCGCATCGCCGGCGCGGGGGGCCACCTCTCCAACCGGGCGGCGGCGGAGCTGCTTTCTGAGCTGTGCCACCGGCAGATGGCAGTGGTCGTCCTCGTGCATCTCAGCGACCGCTGCAATCGGGCCGATCTCGCCCGCTCGCTCGTGGAACGGGCACTCGCCGCCCGCCGTTTTCGGGGAAGATTGTTGGTCGCGTCTCAGGACACTCCGCTCAACCCGATTCAGGTTGGGCAGGAGCCGGGCCAACTGGAGCTGGGGATTGCGGAGTAGCCACCGGGGCCGGCAACTCTTCGTCTTCATTCATCACGGCGATCTGCGGTTCCCACTTCCGAATCATCGTGGTGAACTCGTGCGCGATCTTCCCGTCGAACTCGGTCCCGGCCTTCTCTTCGATGTAGGCGAGAACCTTCGGCGCGGGCCAGGAATCGCGATACGGGCGCTTCGTGCGTAGCGCGTCGTAGACGTCGCAGATGTGCACCAGCTTGCTGGCATAGTGACAATCCCTCGGGTACTTGAGCGTCGGGTACCCGCCCCCGTTGATCAGGATGTGGTGCTCGTACGCCACCACCGCGGCGAGGTCGAGGTGGTGTTCCGTGGCGAGGATGATACGGGCGCCTTCCACGGGATGTGAGTTCATGATCTTGCGTTCGGCTTCGTCGAAGCGGCCGGGCTTGTTGAGCAGGTCTTTGGGGATCTTGACCTTGCCGAGGTCGTGCATGAGCCCCGCCATGCCGAACTGCCGGACGTCCTCGGCTCCCAATCCCACCCATTCGGCCAACGCCATCGTCATGACGCTCACGTTCAACGAATGCGTGGTGGTGTACTCGTCGAACTCTCGCAGCCTGAGCAGCGGGACCATCGTCACGCTCCCCCCATGCATCGCCATGGCCAGCGAGCGCACGACCGCCTCGGCTTCGCTCAGCGGCAAGGATTGGCCGCCCTCCAGTTCGTCGTGCATCCAGCGAATGGTCTCGGCTTCCTCGCCGAGCGTGAATGCGATGGTAGCGGTGACGACCTGTGCTTGTTCTTCTGTTTCGTCACCGACACCGATCGCACCGTACTTGATCCCGGTCTCCCGGGTTTGCCGCGCTTCACTGGAATCGGCCGGTCGCATGTTCAGTCGGTCGAGCATTTCCTCCAAGAACGCCTCGAGTTCCACGGTGGTGATGGCTGTCTTGGCGTCGAATTCGAGGCGCTGGATGCCGACGTCGGACAGCCGGCTGCCCCACTCCCAGTCGCGCAGCTCGTGCAACGGGCGCCGGCCGTACACCACTTCGTTGCCCAGGAACGAGAACAAGGGGTGCGGGTCGGAATCCAGCAGATCGTGGAGACTCAGATGCAGGCCTTCGAGGGAGCGCTCGCGCGATGCGTGGCCGGGTGGGTACAAGGCGAGCGTCGACAAGGACTGGACGAATGTGTGCAGAAACGCGACGGGCGCACTCATTCGAGTTCTTTTTTCTCTGGGGTGTCGTCCGGATCCTCCGCGGCCGTCGCACTCTCGCTTCCCGCCGCGGTCGGTTCGCTCTCGGTTTCCGCTGCGATGGGCTCGCTCGCTGCTTCGTCCGCGGATGGTTCCGTCTCGGTTTTTTCCATTGCCGGCGGGGTCTCGGTCTCTGCAGCGTCGCCGTTCTCGCTGGGCTGGGCCGGTGCGATCTCCTCCTCGAGCACGAGACCTTGGACGGCCGCGGCGATGTGCCGGTCACGGCGACGCGACGCCAGCCTGAGGACGTTTCGGACCGGCGGCTTGTCGGCATGCTGGCTGAGCGCCTTGAGGGCCGCGATGTAGACCCGGGTTTTCTTCGGATGCTTCCAGCGGAACAACTTGCGTATCGGCGCCGTCATGTGCAGCAACGCCTGCAAGGCGCTGCTGTCGTCGACGGAGCCCAGGACACGGATCGCCGCGAGTCGAGTGTCGATGGCACCGGAGGATGCCCGGGAGACCACCAGGGGCACCGCGGCCTTGGGGCAACGCTCGGCCGCGGCTCCCAACGCCAGGCGGACGAGGCCTTCGTCGGGGTCCGCCAGGGCGTGCCCGATGCCTCGCTCACGCGTCATCGGCCACTTGAACATGATGCGGAGCGTTTCGCGGCGCACCCTGGGATCCTCATGCTGGAGGAAGTCATCGGGTTTGAACCCGTCGGGCATCTCCGGCAACTCACCAATGATGCAGAGCATGTTCCGCTGGACGTACCATCGGGGGTCGCTCAAATGCATCATCGCCACGGGCCCCACCACCGCGCCCATCTCGACGAGGTGGTCCAGCAGCACCGCACGGGTCGACGCCGATTCCGACGAGATCAATGCTTCGAGCATCGGCGTGGCCGCCTCGGTGCCGATCAGTCGCTTGAGGCCGTAGAGCAACTCCGGATTCAGCCTGTCGCGCTGCAGTACGTTGATCAGTTCTTGCGGTTTGATCTGGTCCTTGGCGGCATCCAGCACCGCGCTCGCGCCGGCCGTGGCGACGGTATTCAGGAGCCACTTGGCGTCGTCGCTGTCGAGCAGGTTGTGCAAGGCGTTCTCCACCGTCTTGCCGGTCACATCGATCTCCAGGGCCATTTGCATGATGCGTTTGGCCTCGGCGTGATGCACCTGTTCCGGGGAGGTTTGGAAGACCGCCTCCGCGGATGCCATGGCCTCCAGCGCGCTGGTGTACGAGTCTGGATTGGGATCCTTGAGGGTCCACCCCGCAATCAAATCACCCATCTGCTCACGCACGCTCTGCTCGGCCAATTTTTCGTATCCGCCGCCGCCGTGCGCGTGGCGCGCCATCTTCCGTAGCATGCGCAGCATGCGGTCGGAGATCGAGTCTTCCTCCGTGCTCGTGGCCGCCTCGATCAACTTGAGCACCGCATCGACATCCATGCCGTTTGCAGCGTTCATGAGAAACCGGCGACGCTGCTGGCCATCTCCTCCCATCTCGACCAGCCGTCCGAGTGTGGCGCCGTCCAACGCGGACACCATCTTGCCGATGCGCCTCTTGAGCGCGAGGGCATCCGATCCCCCGCCGGTCTTCAACTCGTCGGCAATCTGCAACAGATATCCGACGATGACCTGATCGTAGGCCCCACCCTCCGCTCCGTGTTCGGAGATGGCCTTGGCGACCATCGCGGGATCGTGATCGTCCGGCTTGTCGCTTTCCTCGGTCTGCCCATCGTCGGCGGCAGAGATCGCCGCTCTCGCCAGCCCGATCCACAGCTGGGCGAATCGGGTCCGCTCCTCGCGACTCCCGTCGTCCTCCGAGTCGTCTCCGACGAGGTGGAGACGATCGTAGGCCACGGGGTACAGTTGGATGTGCGGCTGCTGTTGGCGCTTCTCGGCCGATCCCAACCCCAGTGGCCCGGACCCGCGTTCGGGGTCCACGGCCACGAGCGAGAGAAACTCCTGGATTTCCCTCGGCGTGACACCCGCGTTGATCGTGATGGCGCCCAGATGGTGGCGGTGGAGGCGGCGCGCCAGGTCGCTCAAGACCGGATTGTTCGGGTCGGTGGCGACCCCCTCGATGACGAGTTGCGCCCGCGCCACACCCAGCGAGAGTGACCCGTGTTGCGCCAGTAACTGGTTCGCCCGGTCGTTCACGGTGACCGCGGAAGGCACCAACGATGGGTGCCCTTCGGGGTACATGGCGTGCTTGTGAATGGCGATCGACAGTTCGATCAAGAAATCGGCCAGCTCGCGGGAC
This sequence comes from Gemmatimonadota bacterium, assembly GCA_027294455.1. GTDB lineage: Bacteria > Gemmatimonadota > Gemmatimonadetes > Gemmatimonadales > GWC2-71-9 > B3T1B10. Next base: position 28,664 of record JAPULZ010000109.1, on the reverse strand, counting down.
AGGACGGATTCCGCTTTGCCTGGGGTGGTGTTCCCGGGTCGTGGCCCCGGCGGGTTGGCGTCGTCAGCCGATCCCAAGGCGTCAGAGCGTTGCGCGACGGTCGGGAGGCGGCGCTGGTGGCACTTCCACGCCTGCGGGCCTCGGTGTTGCCGGGCCGACGCGTTTCAGGGCAAGGGGTTCTTCGAGATCGCCCCCCGACAACGTCAAGGTGTTACGGCGCAGTTCGAACTTGTAAACCATCCACTCGTCCCCGAGGGCCAGATGCAGGGAATCGCCCTCGATCCGCCACCGCACGATGTCATCACCGAACGACGCCGACGAGTCGGCGCGAACGACCACTTCTTGCGGGCCATCGGGAGTTTCAGCGCGCCAGGTGCCGCTCAGGTCTGGCATGCTCGACTGGGCGGCCCCGGCAAGCGGAAACACGGCCCCGACCAGGACGCAGGTGGCCAGATTTGTCCATCGCATGTCCAGAATTTACCGTTTCGCCGGCAAGCGCGCCACTCTGTATCGTGTCCTGGCGATTGGATTTAGAATCCTATTTTTCACTGAGACTGACACCATGTAGGGTGCCGTCGCTCGCAGGCCACAGTTCCCCCGAGAAGGCAAGAAGAAAGCCCCGGGAGGAAACCTCCGGGGCTTTCTTCCGCTGACCGGTACGACCTAGTACATACCCGGCATGCCACCCGCGCCTGGCCCAGGCATGGCTGGCTCATCTTCCTTCTGCTCGACCACCACGACCTCGGTGGTGAGAATCAAGCCGGCGACCGAAGCCGCATTTTGCAGCGCGGTCCGGACCACCTTGGTCGGGTCGATCACGCCCGCCTTCACCAGATCTTCATACACATCCGTCAGCGCGTTGTAGCCTTCGTTCTGGTCCTTCGCGTTGCGGACGTGCTCGACGACGATCGAGCCCTCAACACCGGCGTTGTCCGCGATCACCCGGATGGGCTCCTCGAGGGCACGCCGCACGATGTTGAAACCGATCTGCTCATCGTGGTCGTCGACCTTGACCTTCTGCACAGCCTTTTGCGCCCGAAGGAACGCGACACCACCGCCGGGTACGATGCCCTCTTCGACAGCCGCCCGTGTGGCGTGCAACGCATCCTCGACCCGGGCCTTCTTTTCCTTCATTTCCGTTTCCGTGGCGGCACCGACGTTGATCACCGCCACGCCACCTGCCAGCTTGGCCAGTCGCTCCTGCAACTTCTCGCGGTCGTAGTCGGACGTGCTCTTGTCCACCGCGGCCTTGATCTCGCCGATGCGGCCCTGGATGTCTTTCTCCTTGCCGCCGCCATCGACGATCGTGGTATCGTCCTTGTCCACCACGATGCGCTTGGCTTGGCCCAGGTCGCTGAGCACCGCGTTCTCCAGCTTGAAGCCGACTTCCTCGCTGATCACCTGGCCGCCGGTCAGGACCGCGATGTCCTGCAACATGGCCTTCCGCCGATCGCCGAAGCCCGGAGCCTTGACCGCGCAGATCTTGAGAGTCCCGCGCAGCTTGTTCACGACGATGGTCGCCAGGGCTTCACCCTCGACGTCTTCCGCGATCACCAGCAACGGTTTGGCGGTCTGCGCGACCTTCTCCAGGATCGGAAGCAGGTCCTTCATCGCGGAGATTTTCTTATCGTGAATGAGGATATAGGCCTCTTCCAACGCGGCCTCCATCTTCTCGGAGTCGGTCACGAAATAGGGCGAGAGGTAGCCGCGGTCGAACTGCATCCCGTCGACCGTCTCCAGCTCGGTCTCGAGACCCTTGGCCTCCTCGACCGTGATGACACCGTCCTTGCCGACCCGTTCCATCGCCTGGGCGATGAGGTCGCCGATTTCCGAGTCGTTGTTGGCCGAGACCGACGCAACCTGAGCGATCTCCTTCTTGCCGGCCGTGGTCTGGGACAGCTTCTTCAGCTCGCCCACCACGACCGCGACTGCCTTGTCGATGCCGCGCTTGATGGCCATCGGATTGACCCCGGCGGTGACACTCTTGAGACCCTCGCGGAAGATGGCCTGAGCGAGCACCGTCGCCGTCGTCGTGCCGTCGCCGGCCACGTCGGACGTCTTGGTCGCGACCTCCTTCACCATCTGGGCGCCCATGTTCTGGACGGGGTCGGGCAGTTCCACTTCCTTGGCGACGGTCACGCCATCCTTGGTGATCGTCGGGCTACCGAACTTCTTGTCGATCACGACGTTCCGGCCCTTGGGCCCGAGCGTCACCCTCACGGCATTTGCGAGCTGATCGACACCCTTCTGCAGCTGCGCGCGGGCCTCGACGTCGAAATGCAGTTCTTTCGCTGTTCCCATTGATCAGTCTCCCTAATTGCGTTCACCCGCCCATGACGGCGAGGACGTCAGATTCCTTGATGATGAGATATGGCTCGTTGTCGAGCGTGACTTCTGTGCCGCTGTACTTGCCGTACAGCACGGTCTGCCCCACGCTCAACTCCATGGGCACCCGCTCACCCTTCTCGAACCGACCCGGACCCACCGCCACGATCTCGCCCTCCTGGGGCTTCTCTTTGGCCGTGTCGGGGATGTACAGGCCCCCTCGCATTTGCTCGGCCTCTTCCAACGGCCGAACCACGACTCGATCGCTGAGTGGCTGAACCGCAACCTTCTTCTTCGACTTCGACCCAGTGGCCATGACTTCGCACCTCCGTGATTCTGGAAAGCGTTTGGTAGCACTAACTTGGATGGTGTTGGCACTCAGTGTTAGTGAGTGCTAACTAGCTCGAATCATAGCGAGGGGGTCGAGATCGTCAAGTGGCGCGGGCGTGCAGGCTTGGAGGATAGCAGGACGCTACGTAGGATCGGTGCGGCTCCACCGACACGAACTGCAGCACGGGTGATCTCGCACCCCAGCAAGATGTTGGTTGATGCGCAGTGCGCATCAAGGTTCTTTCCAGTAGGTCTCCAGCTCGACACCAAGCCCGTCCGCCATCCGATTCACATAGGCGAAATAGCCCGTCACCTGGCATAGGTCTAGGATCGCGCGGTCTTCGAGACCGGCATCCCGGAGCCGCTGGATGTCGGCTTCCCGCATCTTCGAGGGCGTTTGGGTCAGCTTGACAGCGTAGTCGAGGATGGCGTGCTCGCGGGCGGAGAGGTCGGCCGTCGTGTAGTCGTCTTCGATGGCGGCGACGCGGGCGTCGTCTTGCAGCAGCGCACGGAGTCCCGCCCCGTGATGCTTCAGTCAATAGAAGCAATCGTTGGTTTTCGAAACCACGACCGCGATCATTTCCCGTTCGGCGCGAGAGAGTCCCGAGGGGCCGCGCATCAGGTGGGCGTACAGCCGGTAGTGATCCTCCAGAGATCGCGGATTGAGTGAATGAATTTTCAGGATATGATCGACGCCGTGTTCGGTGGCGAATCGATCGAAGCTCTTTTTCAGGGGGCCGGTGGCGTCGGCTTCGTCAATCCATTCGATCCAGGGCAAGTGTCACCTCAGAGCACGCGGCGCGCGACGATCCAGCGGTGTTGCCACCACCGGCTGTTGGGGTCAGTGGCAATGAGGCTAGAGATGGACACGCCCCGCGAGTTGCTGTGGATGAACTGCCCGTCGCCGATGTACAGCCCCACGTGGGTGATCCGGGAACTCCGCTCGACCGAGAAGCCGAGGATGTCTCCCGGTTGCAGGTCGGCGACTCGCGGGTTGACGAAGGTGCCCGTTCGGGCCTGATCCCGGCTCACCCGGGGTAAAATGATGTCGTTCTCCCCGTAGGCGTATTGAATCAGCCCCGAGCAATCGAATCCGTTCTCGTTGGTGCCGCCCCATTTGTACGGCGTGCCCATCACGTCGATGGCCGTCCGGACGACGCTCGCCGTCAGAGCCGCCGTGGATGACGAAGCCCCGCTGGACATGGCGATCTCGCTCACGTCGGATTCGGACGGGGGCGTGAATTCGAGCGTCGGCTGCGTCGTGGTGATGGTCCCTGGGGTCCGCGGGCTCGGAGCCCGGGCGCGGCTGCCGAAGTGGATGGCCATGCGGGCCTGCAACTGCCATCCCTTCCGGTCTCGGGCGGCGTCGTGAATCCAGAACGCCTTGCTCCATTCGTCCTTCTCGACGCGATACCGGGCTTCGGCCCCAAGGGAGAAAAACGAGAGGGGTCGCCATTCGTACCCCGCCCCGGCACTCCACACCGCGTTGAGGCTGCCGCCGTCGGTCCGCATGGCGAGACCACCCGCTCCGATGCCGTAGAGTCCCCCGCCCCGGCGCCCCACCGTGAGCTGCACCTCGCCACCGGCTTGCGTCCTGTCCTCGAGGGCCGTCCGGTCGTCCAGGAACGTCCCGCTGAAGCCCAGTCCCACCGGACCGAACCAGGGACGGCTATACGTGAGGGAGAAGAGCTCGGCCGCCGTCCCGTTCCGCCACCACCGGCCGTACGAGAAGTCCACCCCACGGGTTTGGGCCGAAACCTCGGCGCCGGCCGGATGCAACAAGGCCGCCAGGAGGCAGCCGAAACGGAAAGTATGTCTTACACTTATCATGACGTAAGTTCAAATCTAGCAACGTCATAGGAGGTGGTCAAATGTGACCGGAGGCACAAGCGGTGCCGATTCCAGACAGATTGGGGCTCCGCAGGCCGATGGCCCCGGAGCGCGTGTTAACGAGCCGCCGGGATGTTACGACGATCTCGCAATTCACAGGGGCGCGGAGGGGCGCGCCGGGCCTGCTGCGCCCCAATCTAGAATCTCGCATCGCCGTCCCCTAACTTCACACGATGCCAATCGTGACCATCACCCGCCGCGTCCACTTCAGCGCCGCGCACCGGCTCCACGACCCCGCCCTCTCCGACGAGGAAAACCTTCGCGTGTTCGGGCCGTGCAGCAATCCGAACTACCACGGCCACAACTATGAGCTGGATGTGTCGGTCACCGGGGAGGTCGATCCCGCGACGGGCTATGTGGCGGACTTGGGGACCATCAAGCGACTGGTCGAGGAGCGGGTGATTTCATGTCTGGACCACAAGAACCTGAATCTCGACGTTCCCGCATTCGCCGATCTCAATCCCACCGCGGAGAACATCGTGATCGTGATCTGGCAGATGTTGCAGGGAGGGCTCCCCGCCAAGCTGGAGAAGCTGGTGCTGTGGGAGACGCCACAAAATTATGTGGAGTATCGAGGGGAATGAAAAAGTACGGGCGAGGCAGTGCCTCGCCCGTACGGTCTCTTGCTAGAATCACCAATCGTCACATCCCCGGCCAAAACGCACCAAACGCCCCGCCCGTCAGCAGCGCATACACAAACCCGTCGCCGACGCTCTTCCAGGTTCGTTTCCACGGCGTCCCGAACCATGTGGAGTCCGGGAACAGCGCGCCCACGTGGGCCACGAAAGCGACGGTGCCGGCTACCCGGAACACGGCCAAATACTCTGCCCCGGCCGCAATCGTGCGTCCCGCGAGATAGGCCACCATGATGCCGACGCCCAGGTAGAACACAAAGGACAGTGCCATGGCCTTGCCCATGTTGGGCCTGCCGTTTGGCATGATGGTCATCACGCCCACCGGTCCTTTTTCCATCTTGGCCACCATCTCGGGCTTGGCCATGTCCTTCCTGTCGCTGGAGTTGGGAAACCAATATTGGCCCGGCGTCAGGTTCTTGCTCCCGACGAGGTCCAGGACATCATCCTGGTTTGGAATGACACGAAAATCTGATTTGTGGTGCGGTGCCGCGGTCCAGGCGATGGCGCTAGCGATCCACACCAAGACGGCAGATAAGAGAATCGGCAGCCACAATGCAGCGATCGTGACCATGAGAGAACTCCGTGAAAGAGGGTTTGGGCGGGGGAAATTAGCGGTGGGGCGGAGGATGGCAAGAGCGGGAACTACGAATAGAGAATGGAGATTATCTCCCCAGCAAACTCGCTGTCAGCGCGTCACGATTCAAAAACGCAATAAAGTCAATGCTAATTTCTTTCGGACATGCCGTCTGACACGCCCCGTGGTTCGTGCAGTACCCGAATCCTTCCTCTTCCATTTGCTGCACCATCTTGGATACGCGCTCGGGACGTTCGGGCTGCCCCTGGGGTAGGAGGCTCAGGTGGGCCACCTTGGCCGCCGTGAAGAGCATGGCCGACGCGTTGGGACACGCCGCCACGCAGGCGCCACAGCCGATACAGGCCGCGGCATCCATCGCGTTGTCGGCCGCCTTTTTGGGGACGGCGATTGCGTTGGCATCGGGGGCGCTGCCGGTGCGAACCGAGATGTATCCCCCGGCTTGAATGATCCGGTCGAACGCGTTGCGGTCGACGACGAGGTCCTTCAGGACCGGGAACGCCTTGGCACGCCACGGCTCGACCCAGAGCTCATCGCCGTCCGAAAACGAGCGCATGTGCAGCTGGCACACCGTGACTGCCTTCTTCGGGCCATGCGGGTGGCCGTTGATCACCATGCCACACGAACCGCAGATCCCTTCGCGGCAGTCGTGATCGAACGCGATGGGTTCCGCTCCTTGGCCGATGAGATTCTGGTTCACCTCGTCCAGCATCTCCAGGAACGACATGTGCGGGCTCACGTCCTCGGCCTCGTACCGCGCGAACCGTCCAGCCGCGTCGGGCCCGGCCTGACGCCACACATGCAGTGTGAGTTGCATTACTTGTAGCTCCGCTGCGCGAGGTGCACGTATTCGAAATCCAGCGGCTCCTTATGCAACGTGGGTGTATTGCCAACCCCCTGGAATTCCCACGCCGCCACGTAGGCGAACTCGTCGTCACGGCGCATCGCCTCGCCATCGGCGGTCTGATGTTCCTCGCGAAAGTGACCGCCGCAGGACTCGTCCCGTTCGAGGGCGTCGCGACACATCAATTCCGTGAACTCCATGAAATCGGTCACGCGGCCTGCCTTTTCGAGTTCCTGATTCAGATCGTGACCGCTCCCCGTGACGCGCAGATCGTGCCAAAACTCCTCACGCAGCTCGGGGATCTTCTCGAGCGCATCGGTGAGGTCCTTGGCGTTGCGTGACATGCCGCACTGATCCCACATCAACCGTCCCAGCTCGCGGTGAAACGAATCCACCGACCGGGTGCCGTCGACGTCGAGGAGTGCCTGGATGCGGGCGTTCACTTCGCGCTCGGTGTCGGCGAAGGCTGGATGATCCGTGTCGACGGGTTGGGTGTCGACCTGCGCCAGGTAATCGCCGATGGTATGCGGCAGAATGAAATACCCGTCGGCCAGTCCTTGCATCAATGCGCTGGCCCCCAGGCGGTTGGCCCCGTGGTCCGAAAAGTTTGCCTCGCCGATGACATGGAGTCCCGGCACGGTGCTCATCAGGTTGTAGTCCACCCAGAGACCGCCCATGGTGTAGTGCGGCGCCGGATAGATTCGCATCGGCACGGAATAGGGATCTTCCCCCGTGATCTGTCTGTACATGTCGAGCAGATTGCCGTACCGCTCCGCGATCACCTGCCGCCCGAGCCGCTGGAGAGCATCGCGAAAGTCGAGGTAGACCCCCTGCCCTCCTTCACCGACGCCACGTCCCTCATCCACGACTTCCTTCGCACGGCGGGATGCCACGTCCCGCGGCGTCAAGTTGCCGAAGCTGGGGTATAATCGCTCGAGATAGTAGTCCCGCTCTGCCGTGGGAATGTCCTTGGCCGGCCGCTTGTCTCCCGCCTGCACCGGTACCCAGATCCGCCCGTCGTTGCGGAGCGACTCGCTCATGAGAGTCAGCTTCGACTGATAGTCGCCGGACTGGGGTATGCACGTCGGGTGGATTTGAGTGAAGCAGGGGTTGGCGAACGCTGCCCCGCGCTTGTGGGCTCGCCACGTGGCGGTCACGTTGCATCCCTTGGCGTTGGTCGAGAGATAGAACGCGTTGCTGTACCCGCCGGTGGCCAGCACGACGGCGTGGCCGGCCACCGAATACACCCGACCCGTCGTGAGATCCCGCACGACGATGCCCCGGGCCTGTCCCTCCATGACGACGACGTCGAGCAACTCGGTCCGGGGAAACATCTCGACCTTGCCCGCCCCGATCTGTCGCTCAAGGGCTTGATAGGCCCCTAACAACAGCTGCTGGCCGGTCTGGCCCCGGGCGTAGAACGTGCGCGAGACCTGTGCCCCCCCGAAGGAACGATTCGCGAGGAGTCCCCCGTATTCCCGGGCGAACGGCACACCTTGCGCCACGCACTGGTCGATGATCTCGACGCTGATCTGCGCGAGCCGGTACACGTTGACCTCGCGCGAGCGGAAATCGCCTCCCTTGACCGTGTCGTAGAACAGCCGGTACACGGAATCGCCGTCGTTCTGGTAGTTCTTGGCGGCATTGATCCCGCCCTGCGCGGCGATACTATGCGCCCGGCGCGGACTATCCTGGAAGCAAAAACACCGCACGTTGTAGCCGAGCTCGCCCAGCGTGGCGGCGGCGGACGCGCCGGCCAAGCCGGAGCCTACCACGATGATCTGGTATTTCCGCTTGTTGGCCGGATTCACCAGCTTCACCTCGAAGCGGTGGTTGTCCCAGGCGTCCTGGATGGGACCCGACGGCGCCTTGGATCGCAATGGGTTCATCGCACCATCCCCGTGAGGACGGCGACGGGAATCGACACGTTGCCGAGGACGATGAGCGCCGCAATGACCGCCGAGGCCTTCCGCCAGCGCGTGTGCCGCTCCTGGTTGATGCCCAGTGTCTGCAGCGAGCTCCAAATACCGTGATAGATGTGCAGGCCCACCACGCTCACGGCGACGATATAGCCAATCGACACCCCGACGGATTGAAAACCACGGACCAGATTCGCATAGGGGTCGCCGGCCACGAACGCGGGGTGGGCATTGCCCCAGGTCAGGTGCATGAGGTGATAGAGGACGAAAACGAAGATCACGATGCCACCGGAGCGCATGGTGCGCGAGGCGAACGTGTCCTCGAGATGGACACCCCGCCGATACCTGGCCGGACGGGCTCGCCGCGCCAGCAACACTAGTTGGAGTGCCGCCACGACGTGGAGGACGAGTGCGATGAGCAAGCCGATACGTGCCACCCAGAGCAGTTCACCGTGGCCGAACAGCGGCGCGCCGGCTTCGCGAAGGAATTCGGCATACGCATTGAATTTCTCAGCGCCGGTGAACACCTTGAGGTTGCCCACCAGGTGTCCGGCCACGAAGCCGAACAAGATCAGGCCGGTCACGGCCATCACCGCCTTCTTGCCGATGGACGTGCTGTAGAACCGTAGGACGGGTCGCAAGGCTCGGTGTGCTCGCGCGCGGTGTGGTTACAGGCTCACGGCGGACATCGTCTCGCGCACGTGCTCCGCCGATTTGTTCAACGCGATCTGTTCCTTGCTGTTGAGCTCCACCTCGATGATCGCCTCGAGACCGGATGCCCCCAGCTTGCAGGGCACGCCCAGGTATATCCCTTCCAAGCCGAACTCGCCCTCGAGCCATGCGGCGCACGGCAAGATGCGACGTTTGTTCTTGACGATCGATTCCGCCATCTGCACTGCCGCGGCCGAGGGGGCGTAGTAGGCCGAGCCGGTCTTGAGGTGTGCCACGATCTCGGCGCCGCCCTTTCGTGTACGCTCGATGATCTCGTCCAGCTTCTTCCGATCGATCAGCTGGGTGATGGGAATGCCGGACACCGTGGTATAGGAAACGAGGGGCACCATCGTGTCGCCGTGGCCGCCGAGCACCATTGCCTGAATGTCCTCCACCGACACGTCGATGGCCTCGGCCAGGAAGCTGCGGTAGCGCGCAGTGTCCAGCACGCCCGCCATGCCGATGACCCGCTCGCGGGGGAACCCCGTGACTTCTTTGGCGACCCAGGCCATGACGTCCAGCGGATTCGACACCACGATCACGATGGCGTCCGGCGCGCACTGCTTGATCTCTTCGCTCACCGACTTGACGATGCCGGCGTTGGTCTTCAGCAGATCGTCCCGGGTCATCCCGGGTTTGCGCGCGATGCCGGCCGTGACGATGAATATCCCCGACCCCGCCGCTGGTCCGTAATCGTTGGTGCCGATGACCCGCGAATCGAAACCCTCCACGGGGGCCGTCTCCCACATGTCCAGGCCTTTGCCCTGGGGGATGCCTTCGACGACGTCGATCAACACGATCTCTTCGGCGAGCTCTCTCTCGGCCAGGCGCTGAGCCGCCGTCGCTCCCACGTGGCCCGCTCCCACTACCGTGATCTTGTGCATGTATGAGTGCCTAATGAGGTGTCAAGGTTGCGTGTCGTCGCCTTCAAGGTCGAGGGCAATCTGCCGAATGCCCTCGTACAACACGATGCCGACGGCCGTCGCGAGGTTGAGATTGCGCACAGTGGGCTTCATCGGTATGCGGAACAGCCGTTCCGCATGCTTGTCGCGTATGCGTTGGGGCATGCCCTGCGTCTCGTTGCCGAACACGAGAACCGAGTTGCCCGAGAACGGCGCCTCGACGTACGACCGCGTGCCGTGCGCCGAGAAATATAAACACCGTTCTCGCGAAACGGCCTCCCGGAATTCCCGCCAATACGAGTGGATCCACAGATCCACCTTGTCCCAGTAGTCGAGGCCGGCGCGTTTGAGCTCGTCGTCATCGAGCGAGAAGCCGAGGGGCTCGACCACGTGCAGGGTGGTGTCGGTGGCCGCGCACAGGCGCGCCACGTTCCCCATGTTGGGAGGGATTCTCGGCTCGATCAGGACGACGGAAAGGCCCACGGTCAGTGCTCACGCCATGCGTGGGCACCGTCTTCGAAGATCTCTTTTTTCCACACGGGCAGGCGCTTCTTGGCTTCCTCGATCACGTGGCGGCATGCCTCGAACGCCTCCGCCCGATGTGGCGCGCTGGCCACGACCGCGATGCTCGGTTCACCGACGGGCACGCTGCCGAGACGATGTCTCGCCGTCACCCGCGAACCGGGCCACCGGAGCGTCGCCTCGCTGACGATCCGGCCGAATTCCGCCTCCACCATGGCCTCGTAGGCCGTGTATTCGATCTGCACCACCGGTCCGTCCTCCTCGCCCTGGCGCACGCTCCCCAGAAACACCACGGTTCCCCCCAACGAGGAATCCGCGACGTCGGCCAGCAACGCGTTCACGTCGATTCGAGTCTTGGTGACAAACGACATGAACTAGCCGCCGGCGAGCGGAGGCAGGAGCGCCAACGCGTCTCCGTCCCGCAGGGGGCGGTCCGCCCCGACCTGCTCGAGATGGATGGCCACGAGCGGCCGCGCCGGAAGCATCTGGCCGTTGGAGGCGCTCTTCCGCAGCAATGCCACCGCGTCGGCCACCGTCGCGGATTCGTCGAGCTCCAGGGTCGCTTCTTCGAAACCGAGGATCTCCGCATACCGCGCGAACGGACGAACGGTGACTTGCAACGTGCTGGAGGAGGAGTTCGTGTCGCGGAAGTGCATACCAGGCAGCAATGTACCGATGGTCTCGGGGCGTGTCACCCCTCCACGGGGGCGATACCCACCGGCTCCGAGAAGCGAGCTGGGTGTGGGGGCGTGTTACTGAGCTGGGATCGTACCCGCCGAGGGGGCGGCAGGGGCGTCTTGGGCCTGTGCCACGACGGCCCGCAGTTCCTTCGAGGGCTTGAAAACCGGGACCGGCCGGGCCGCCACCTCCACCGGCTCCCCCGTCCGGGGGTTCCGGGCCATGCGGGTCTTGCGGTTGCGGATCTTGAAGGTGCCGAAACCTCGGATCTCGATGTTGTGTTGTTCGGCCAAGGCGCCCTTCACGGCGTCGAGAAACGCGTCGACGACTCGAGCACAGTCTTTTTTCGAGATCATGGGACCCGCGGTGCGGGCTATCGTCGCGGTTACCTTCTCGACGAGATCGGCCTTGGTCATCTGCCCTCGGCATGCTAAACAGACAGCGTTTCGGCGGCCCCATTCTCAGGCCGCCGGGGGAGCCATATTATGAGCTTACCTCTTTACTGTCAATGGTTTGGAGAAATTCGGCGAAGTGGGATCGGGCGTCATGAGGGCCCGGAGAGGCCTCTGGATGGTACTGGACCCCGAAGACAGGCAGGTTTCGGTGCTTCACCCCTTCGACCGTGCCGTCATTGAGGTTAAGGTGGGTCACCTCAAGCTCTGTCGCATCTGAGGTGGCCTTACTCGTTGCCCTGACAGCAAATCCATGGTTTTGACTGGTGATGAGGACCCTCCCCGTGGATAGCTCTCGCACCGGATGGTTCCCGCCCCGGTGCCCGTAGGGCAGCTTCTCCGTTTCGGCGCCGAAGGCCAGGGCCAGGAGCTGGTGCCCCAAACAGATGCCGAAAATGGGGAGTCCGCCTCGAGCCAGCTCTCGGATGGGATCGAAGGCGTAGGAAACCGCGGCGGGGTCGCCCGGACCGTTGGACAGGAACAGCCCGTCCGGGGCGATCTCCCGAATGCGTGAAGCCGGGGTATGGGCGGGCACCACGGTCACACGACAGTCCATCGCCTCGAACAGGCGCAGGATGTTTTGCTTCATGCCGAAGTCATACGCCACGACGTGGCGGGTGGCATCCACCCCTCCCACGGTCCGCTCACGCTCGAGGGTCGCCGCCGACGCCAGATCCAGCCCCTCCATCCGGGGGCTCGCATCGAGCCGGTCACGGGCTTCGGAGTCCGGCTCGTCGCCCAGGGCCAGGATGGCCCGCATCGCCCCCTTGGAACGGATGTGCCGGGCTATCTGCCGCGTATCGAGGTCCTCGATGACGGGGATGCCCTGGGTGGCCAGCCACGCATCCAGCGCGCCCGAGGCCCGCCAGCTGGAATGGTTGCGGGACAGCTCCCGCACCAGGACGCCCGAGACCTGCGCCTTTCCCGACGCCGACTCGATGTCGCTGTCGTTGATCCCGTAGTTGCCGATCATGGTCGCCGTCATGACCACGAGTTGGCCCAGGTACGAGGGATCGGTAAAGACTTCCTGATACCCGGTCAGGTTCGTCGTGAATACGATCTCGCCCGTCGTCAACGAAAAAGGATGGCGGGCGGTCCCAGGGAACCACGCGCCATCCTCGAGTAACACGTATGCCGGATTCAGTGTTCGCTTCTTTGCCGCTAGTTCCCGGTTGAGTCCCGTAGCACTCCCGTCGACGGGTTGGCCGGCAGCGGGAGCTGGATCGGTGTCGGTGTTTGGATCTGCCCGTCGAGAACCGAGCGCGGTATCCCTGTCCTGGCGCTCATGGCTGAGAGCACGAGGGAGATGAAAAGGAAGATTCCACCACACCACCACGACAGCTTGGTGAGGATCGTCGTAGCCTGCCGGCCGCCGAAGAAACTCTCGGTGGACGCACCGCCTCCCATGGCGGCAAGGCCACCGCCCTTGCCGGCCTGGAGCAACACCACCGTGGCCAGCACGAGGGAGTCGAGAATCAAGATGAGAATCAAAAGCGTGAACATCACAGTGCCCCTTCAATCGAGGCGCAAGATATCGGTCCGCAACGGCCTAGTCAATCGACCGGTACCGTACAGATCTGCGTCCATGAGTCGGGTTGTAGCGACGCGCCACCGACCAGCACGCCGTCGATTTCCTGCTCCGCCAACAGCTCCTCGGCGTTTCCCGGTTTCACGCTTCCCCCGTAGAGAACACGCACCGCCGCCGCCGTGGCACCGTGCGCCGTCATCCACGACCGGATCGCGGCGTGGACCGTCGCCGCGTCGGCGGGTGTCGCCGTCGCGCCGGTCCCGATCGCCCAGACCGGCTCGTACGCGATGACTATGCCGTCCAGGCCATGGCCGTCGATGTCCTCCAACGCGCCGAGTTGGCGGTGCACCACCTCCAGCGTGCGATCGGCCTCTCGCTCCCCGAGTTTTTCTCCGACGCACAGCACGGGCACCATGCCGGTGGCCAAGACGGCGCGCACTTTCCGCGCAGTCTCCTCATCAGTTTCGCCGAACACGTGCCTGCGCTCGGAGTGCCCCACCAGGACCGCGCGGCTCCCGGTGTCGTGCACCATACCGACGCTGGACTCTCCCGTATACGCCCCCTTGGGCTCCCAGTGGACATTTTGGGCGCCGACCCGAATGTCCGGCCGGTCGGTCACCCGCTGCGCCGCCGTCTCGAGAGAGACGGCGGGCGGGAAGAACCACACCTCGCGGTCCGGCCGGGCAGCGTACCCGGACAGGAATGTGTCGAGAAACGCCCGGGTCTCGCCGGGGCCCAGGTGCATCTTCCAGTTGGCGGCGAAGATAGTCGAGGTCATGCGTCGTCCAGGGCTGCGACTCCCGGCAGGGGTTTGCCCTTCAGGAATTCCAGTGAGGCACCGCCTCCGGTGGAGACGTGTGTGACCGCGTCCTGCAAGCCGGCCTGTGCGAGAGCTGCTGCGGAATCGCCGCCGCCGACGATGGTGGTAGCGCCCCGGGAGGTAGCTTCGGCCATGGCCGCGGCGATGGCCCGGGTTCCGGCGTCGAAGGGCGGCGTTTCGAACACGCCCATGGGCCCGTTCCACACCACCGTCGCCGCCGAACGGATGATCCCGGCGAACAATTCCGCACTGGCTCGATCCAGGTCGTAGACTGCCCAACCCTCGGGAATGGCGTCCCGCGACACCTGTCGCGTCTGGGCGTCCGGGCGGAGCTCTCGTGCGATCGTGGCGCCACTCGGAAGGACGATCTTCCCGTCGGCGCGGCCGAACAACGTGCCGGCGAGTTCGACCTTGGCTGGTTCGACGAGGGAATTCCCCACTTGGCATCCGAGTGCCGCAAAGAACGTACACGCCATCGCGCCACCAACCAGGATCTGATCGACTTGTGGCAGGAGTGCCTCGAGCACGTCGATCTTTCCGGAGATCTTTGCTCCGCCTATCACGGCCACGAATGGCCGCCGGGGCGAGGCCAGTGCACTTCCGAGGAACTCCAACTCCTTGGCCATGAGGAAACCGGCGACGGCCGGCGACAACCGGCTGGCAATGCCGACGGTGGACGCATGGGCGCGGTGGGCGGTGCCAAACGCGTCGTTCACGTAGAAATCCCCCAGCGAGGCGAAGACCTCGGCGACCGCCGGGTCGTTGGTCTCTTCGCCCTCGAGAAAGCGTGTGTTTTCCACGAGCGCGATTTCCCCGCGCTTGAGGTGGCGGCTCGCCGCACGCGCGTCCTCGGAAGGGGGATCGTCGATGAACGTGATGGGAACGCCCAGTTCGTCCTCCAGGGCGGCGGCCACGGGGCGCAGGGAACACTCCGGACGGACGCGGCCCTTGGGCCGGCCCAGGTGGGACAACAAGATCACGCGGCAGCCGGCTCGCTGGAGCCACCGAATGGTCGGCAACGATGCGCGGATCCTCGTGTAGTCCGCCACGGCACCGTCGGCCAGCGGGACGTTGAAGTCGACGCGGACGACGGCGCGTTTGCCTTCGAGGGCCTCGGCGGGAAGGGCCTCGAGGATCCGCTTAGTCGAGCTGACGTCCGACATGGTCGATGAGGTCGACGCACCGCGTCGAATACCCCATCTCGTTGTCGTACCAGGACGACACGTGCACCATCGTGTCGACGATCACGTTGGTACTCGCGCTGTCGATCGTGCTGGAGTGCGGGTCGCCGATGTAATCGCTGGAAACCAGCGGCTCGTCGCTCACCGCGAGGACGCCCTCGAGCGCGCCCGCGGCAGCCGCGCGGAATGCGTCGTTCACGGCATCGCTTGTGGTGGCCTTGGTGACGACGCAGCTCAGATCGACGATGGACACATCACACACCGGAACCCGGAGAGCGCAGCCGTCGAGTTTGCCCTTGACCTCAGGAATGACGAGCGCCGTGGCTCGCGCCGCGCCCGTCGACGTGGGAATGATGTTCATCGCCGCGGCGCGGGCACGCCGCAGATCCTTGTGCGGCAGGTCGAGGATGCGTTGGTCGTTGGTATAACTGTGAATGGTCGTCATGAACCCGCGTTCGAACCCGAAGTTGTCGATGAGGACCTTGACGACCGGGACCAGGCAGTTGGTGGTACACGACGCGTTGGAGAGGACGTGGTGCTTCGCGGGGTCGTAGGCGTCGTGGTTGATGCCGAAGACAATGGTGATGTCTTCCTGTTTGGCAGGCGCCGAGATGATGACCTTCCGGGCCCCAGCGTCGAGATGGAGCGACGCTTTGTCGCGGGCCGTGAAGATCCCGGTCGACTCGAGCACGACGTCGACGCCGAGTGTCTTCCACGGCAACTTGGCCGGATCCCGCTCTGCGAGCACCTTGATGCCCTTGCCGTTCACTTGCATCACATCCCCGTCAACGTCTACGGTGCCTTGAAAACGGCCATGGACCGAGTCGTATTTGAGGAGGTGCGCCAGGGTCGCGGGATCGGTGAGGTCGTTGACCGCCACGAGCTCGATGTCTTTTCCGCTCTTCCCGATGGCTCGAAAAACGTTTCGGCCGATGCGGCCGAAGCCGTTGATTCCGATCCTGATCGCCATGCGAATCCTCTTCTTTTATCTTGAATGGTTCAAAAACGGACTGCTGCGCCGTCCAAGACACGCGTCTCGAAGGGCATCGCGCGGGCGAAGCTCACCGCCCCGATCACGGGCCAGCCGGCCACCGCAAGCGCCCGGGCCGCCGCGTCGAGCGTGGCACCGGTCGTCAACACATCGTCTACCAGAATGGCCCAGCGTACCTCGGACCCCTGGCCACGCGTCGCGGAAGCGGGTGGAGCGGACGCCACGAAGGCCTCCGCCACGTTCGCTAGGCGGGCCTCCGGTGTCAACGCCGTCTGCGTTCGTGTCTCACGGGCGCGCCGCAGCACGTTCGGTGCGACCGGCAACCCCCATCGCGTGCCGAGCTGACGGGCCATGCGCTCGGACTGATTGTACCCGCGGTGGCGCAGCCGGCGCCCACCGAGTGGGACGGGCACCAGCCACCCCTGCGGGGGGCGCGGGAGCGTCGACGCCATCATGGACGCCACGAGCGTCGCGAGCCCCGGGCAGTGCTGGTATTTGAGGTGATGGACGATGGCACGCGTCTCGTCACCCAGCCAGAAACCGCTGCGTGCCCACCGCAACCGCGGAGACCACTCTGCACAAAAGCAACACGGCCCGACGGGCGGCAGCGGCTGGTGGCAACGCGAGCAACCTCCGGAGACCGCACGCGCCCGGGAGACGCACACCGGACAGGCCAAGCCGTCCGACGCCCGCGGGGACACCGCCCCGCCGCACACGATGCAAGCGTTAGGCATCAGGAACCGCTCGAGGGAGATGAGGCTCCGGCAAATCATGGTGCGAGCGCCCGCTCCACAGCCGCCGACATTATGGCGCGCGGAGGCGCCGTGTCCGGAAAGAATCGTTGGAATGCCAGCGTCCCCTGGCCCACCAGTACCAGGCGGCCGTCCCCGGTCCGGATACCGTGGGATCGGACTTCCCGGCACCAGCGTGTCTCGCCGGGAGCATATACCAGATCGAGTGCCGCGCTACATCCATGAACGCGCTCGTGCGCGAACGGCGTGGGGTCATCGGGCTGAAGCCCCAGGGGCGTCGCGTTGATCGCCGTGGATACGGGCCGGCCGTCATCCACGTGGGCATCGATGTCGAGATTGGTGGCCCATTTGACGAAATCGGCCGCACGTTGGGGCCGGCGGGATTGGACGAGCAATGTCGTCGCGGCCGCGCGCGCCGCGGCCGCGACGGCCCGGGCGCTGCCCCCCGTGCCCGCCACTAGCCATGGACCTTCGGCGTCGAGGTGTCGCAGCGCGTCGAGCACGCCGGCCACGTCGGTATTGTCGCCCACGAGGCGATCGCCGTCGGGCCAAAAGGTGTTCACTGCGTCGAGCTCGACCGCCAGGTCCGTTTTGCGAATCAACAGCTCCGCCGCCTGGAGCTTGTGTGGGACCGTGATGTTGCCGGCGGTCCCGACGGCCTCGAAC
The DNA here is from genome assembly GCA_027294455.1 of Gemmatimonadota bacterium. Classification (GTDB taxonomy): domain Bacteria; phylum Gemmatimonadota; class Gemmatimonadetes; order Gemmatimonadales; family GWC2-71-9; genus B3T1B10. The sequence goes on along the minus strand of JAPULZ010000109.1, from coordinate 10,926 downwards.
GCGCGCAGCACGTGGGGCAACGCGGCCGGTGGGGTGTCCACGGGCACATAGACGGCGTCCAATCCCAGCGCCGAGAACGCGGCGTTGAACATCGCGGGAGAAAGCGAATGAGAAATGGGGTGGCCGACGACGGCCAGGACACGGGTGCTACCGCGAACTGGAATCAAGTTCTGTCTCGATGAATCTTGCGACCGCCGCACGGACGAGGCGTTGGATCTCGGAATATATCTCGCGGTACACGGTGAGATCGCTGCCGAAAGGATCGACGACTTCGGCATTCACACCGGCTTCGCCGGCATATTCTCCCAACAAGTGGGTCTTGCCATCGCCACCCAGTTCCTCGACGCGAACACGATGGTGCCGGGCCATGGTGAGGGCGAGGTCGCTGTGTTCGACAACCTCGCGGGTGAGCAATCGGGCGCGATGATTGGAGAGGTCGAGCCCGTTCTCCAGGGCGACCAGGTAGGCGCCTTCCGATGCAGACGCGCCGTCCCACGCCCCGGTACCCGCCGAGGAGATCTCCACGTTCCCGTCGCGATCCTCGAACTCCCGGCGCATGATGATTTCGGCCATAGGGCTCCGGCAGATGTTGCCGGTACAGACCAGCAATACGCGCTTCATGGGGCCAAGCTATCGACGGTAGACCGCAGGTCGGATTGGGGAATAGCGCCCTCTCGGATGACTCGCAGCATCGCCCTGGTGCAGTCCACCAGGGTCGACGGCACTTGGTTTTGCAACACCCCTCCATCCAACGCCAGGAGATTCTCCGAATCCCCGAAGTAGAGCTCGATCTTTGCGACATCCGGCGCCGGTGGATCTCCCGGCCGGTTGGCGGATGTGGAAGTGATGGGGTGGCCCGCATGCTCGATGAGCCGCGCGATACCGCGATGCCCGGTCCACCTTACCGCGACGCCTCCCTCCGGGCCCCGCACACTTCCGGGCAATTTACTGCTCTTGGGTGAGAGAACCAGCGTCAGCGGTCCCGGCCAATACGCTCGTGCCAAGGCCGCCGCCGAATCGGAGAATTCCAACCCCCACTCCTCGGCCATCTCCCGGCCCGTCACCAGCAACAGAAACGGTTTGTCCTCGCTTCGGCCCTTCAACCGGGCAAGCGACGCCAGGTCTTCGCGGCGGGGACTGCACCCCAGACCGTAAACGGTTTCGGTGGGATATGCGAGCGTGCCACCAGCCTGGAGGTGCTCCGTCGCCGGTCCCACCGCGGCTGCGATGTCCCTCGCCGATCGAAACGGGAGGATCCTCACCGTGTGGCCAGGGCTTCGGCGATCAGGAAATCCTCCGGTGTGGTGACTTTGATGTTCGTGGTCGCGTCGGCCACCAACGCAACGCGCCAGCCCGCTTGCTCGACCAGAGCCGACTCGTCGGTCGCAGCGGCGACGGCGGCCGGCCCCGCCGCCGTGTACGCTTCTTCGAGGGCACGCCGCGGGAATCCCTGCGGGGTGAGGGCGCGCCACAACCCGGTGCGCTCCACCGTTTCCACGATGCGGGCATCGGGCCCGCCGGCTCGTTTGAGCGTATCGCTCACGGGGACGGCGGCGATGGCGCATTCGCCTGCCGATACCCGGTCAATCAGTGTGTCGACGGTCTCTCGCCTGGGGAATGGACGGGCGGCGTCGTGCACGAGAATGCCGTTGCACGCGGCCGACAAAGCGGTGAACCCGTTTTGCACCGAGGCTCCCCGGGAATCGCCGCCGGCGACGAGGGAGAGATTGCCCCCCACCAAATCGCTCAACCATTCCGGCGGAGCGGACAACGCCGCTTTCGGCAGCGTGACCACGATCTCCCGAACGCGGGGATGGCTCGCAAAAGGACGGATCGCGCACAGCAGCATGGGGACGCCGCCGATGAGGCGGAACTGTTTGGGGTCGCCGGCTCCTGCCCGTACTCCACTTCCTCCAGCCGCGATGATGACGCCGATGTCAGGCGGCGAGCTTGGCACTGAGTTCGCTCACGTGCCTGATCGGCACGGTATCGATGGAGCCCTGCGCTTTGCCCCGGGCGGATACGAACGCGCGGTCGAAGCCGAGGCGCTGGGCTTCCGCCAAGCGGCGATCGGTGCCGGGGACGGGACGCACCTCACCCCCGAGGCCGACCTCGCCCACGAAGATCGTGTTGGCGGGACACGGCCGGTCGGTGACGCTCGACACCAGGGCGGCGACGACGCCGAGATCCGACGCCGTCTCGACGAGGCGAACACCGCCGGTGACGTTCAGGAACACGTCCAGGTCGTGAAACGGCAGGCCGGCGCGCCGCTCCATGACCGCGAGGAGCACTGCCAATCGCCTGTGGTCGAGTCCCGTGGCCACGCGTTGCGGTGTCGCGAAGCCGGTCTTGGCCGCCAGCGCCTGAATCTCCACCAGGACGGGCCGCGTGCCTTCCATGAGCGCCGTGACCGCGGAGCCGGCCGTATCGGTATCCCGTCCGGATAGAAAGGCGGCGGACGGGTTGGCGACGGGCTGCAGCCCGGCCGCCGTCATCTCGAAAATGCCCACCTCGTTCACCGACCCGAAACGATTCTTGGCCGCGCGCAACACGCGGAAGTCGTTGCTCCCTTCGCCCTCGAAGTACAGCACCGTATCCACCACGTGCTCGAGCGTCTTCGGTCCGGCGATACCGCCTCCGCGCGTAACGTGCCCCACCAGCAAAACGGCGGTGCCGGACTCCTTGGCGAAGCGCAGCAGGCGAGCGGCGCACTCTCGCACCTGCCCCACGTTGCCTGGCGCGCCTTCCAGATCGTCGGTGTAGGTGGTCTGAATGGAGTCGACGATGACGACCCGGGCACTGAGGCTGCGAGCCCGGGCCGTGATGGCGTCCACGCGCACCTCCGGCAGCACGTGCACGGCGTTCGTGGCCTCATTGAGCCGTGCGGCGCGAAGGCCGACCTGCTCCACCGATTCCTCGCCGGCCGCGTACAGCGTGCGCACACCGCTGCCCTCGATGCGCGCGGCGCACTGCAGCAGCAGCGTCGACTTGCCAATGCCGGGCTCGCCGCCGATGAGAATGACCGACCCGGGGACGATTCCGCCTCCCAACACGAAATCGAGTTCGCCGAGGCCGGTGAGGATACGCGGCGTGCGGTCGGCGTGTACGTCGCCGAGTCGCACCGGCTCGGCGTCCTTGCCGCCAGCGGCGGCCGGAACCCTCGACGCCCGCTTGGTCACGATCTCCTCGGCCAGGGCGTTCCACGCGCCGCAGGCATCGCAGCGGCCGGCCCATTTGGGATACTCGGCCCCGCACTCGGAACAGCGATAGACGGAGCGGGTGCTAGAAGGCATCGACGGGCTCGGCGTCGCGAGGCGAGTAGTTGTCGAATCGCGTGCAGGTCTTGTTGAACGTGAGCGTGACGCTTCCCGTGGGCCCGTTGCGGTGCTTGCTTATGATCAACTCCGCGATACCCTCCTTGCCTTCCAGTTCCTGGTCGCTCAAATGTCCCGCGTACATTTCCGCCCGGTAGAGGAACAAGACCAGGTCGGCATCCTGCTCGATGGCGCCGGAGTCCCGCAGGTCGGACAACATGGGCCGCCGATCCCCGCCGCGCTGTTCGGGGGCACGCGAGAGCTGGGAGAGTGCCATGACCGGTATGCGGAGCTCCCGAGCGAGTGCTTTGAGCGAACGAGAAATGAAACTGATTTCCTGCTGCCTGCTCTCGGACTTGCTGGGTCCCTGCATGAGCTGCAGGTAATCGATGATGATCATGCCGATGTCGTATTCGGCCTTCATGCGCCGCGCCTTTGAGCGCAGTTCCAGGAGGCCCAGGGCCGGGGTGTCGTCGATCCAGATCTTGGCACTGCCCAGCCGGCCTGCGGCGCCGGACAGGCGCGGAAAGTCTTCGTCGCGGAGCTTGCCGGTGCGTAGCTTCTGCAGATCGACGAAGCTCTCCGACGCCAGGAGGCGTTCGGCAAGTTGCTCGCGAGACATCTCGAGAGAGAAGATGGCCACCGGCACCTGCCCGTCGATGGCGGCGTTGGCCGCCACGTCGAGACAAAACGAGGTCTTGCCCATGGACGGGCGCGCCGCCACGATGATGAGATCGCTGCGCTGGAACCCGTTGGTCATCTCGTCGAGATCAGTGAACCCGCTGCGAACGCCCTGCACCGATTCGTCGCCGCGGTAGCGCGCCTCGATGCGCTCCATGGTCTCCCACATCATCTCTTTGATGCGGACGACTTCCTGCGTTCCCCGCTCGAACGAGACCTCGAAGATCTTTTGCTCGGCGAGATCGAGGAGATCGCCGATCTCCTCCCGCCCGTCGTAGGAGGCCTGGACGATCCCGGTACCCACGTCGATCAATCGCCGCAGCAAGGCTTTGTTTTTTACGATGCGGGCGTGGAATTCCACATTGGCCGCCGTCGGCACCACGTCCAGCAGGACGGAGATGTAATCGATCCCGCCGATGGCCTCGAGATCGTTGCGGCGCTCGAGCTCGTCTCGGAGTACGACTGGGTCGAGCACGTCGTTTTTCTCGACGATGGCGGTCATGCTCCGGAAGATTCGCCGGTGGGCCTCCTTGTGGAACGCGTCGTCTACCAAGAGCTCAGCGGCCTTCAACGCCGCGTCCTGATCGAGCAACATCGCGCCGAGGACGGCCTGCTCCGCCTCCGGACTCCACGGAATCTTTCGCTCCGCCGGCGCGTCAGCGCTCGCCAGCAAGGAGGCGTCGTGCGATACGGACGTCATCCCAGGTCGGTTTCTTCCAGTTCGGGTTTCGAAGCAACGCGGCGGGGTGGTACGTCACCACCAGCGGAATGCCGCGGAATCGATGCACCTTGTTGCGCATCGAGCTCAGCGGGCCCCTCACCTCCAGCAACGCCTGGGCCGCGACCGTCCCCATCGCCAGGATCACCTTCGGTTGTATCACCGCAATCTGCCGGTACAAATACGGCAGGCAAGCTGCAATTTCCTCCCCCTCGGGATTGCGGTTTCCGGGCGGGCGGCACTTGACCACGTTCGCGATGAACACCGTCGGCCGCGGGCAATCGATGGCCGCGAGAATGTCGTTTAGTAACTCTCCGGCGCGTCCCACGAATGGACGGCCCTGCTGGTCCTCTTTGGCACCGGGTCCTTCTCCCACCACCATCAGGTCCGCGTGGGCCGGTCCTTCGCCGGGCACGGCGTTGGTCCGCTCGCCGCACAACGCGCATTGGTCACACGCGCGAATGAGCTCGCCGAGCTGGTCGAGATCCTTGTCGGCCAGCGGGTCACCCACAAAAAGATCCGTGGACGGCACAGGAATGTCGATGCCGGGCCCGGGAATGTCGGGCGCGCCCTTGCGCCACTGCTCCGCCCCGTCGGCTCTTACCGGACCGGGTTGCTGCGCCGGCGCCTGGGTGTTGGGACTCGCCATGAGCTCTACGGCTTCGCCTTCGCTGGAAAACGTGTAGGATGTTTCGCCGAGCGCCCAGCGTTGCTCGAGATACCGGGCCAACAACTCGCGCGGGTCGGTCACAACATCCGCTCGGCTGCGTCGAGAAGGCGCTCGGCGACCTCGCGCTTCGACATGAGCGGCAAACGCTCCGTCGTATCCGCCATCACCAATGTTACATCATTGGTCTCGACTTCGAATCCCGAGCCGGTCTCGTTGGCCATGTTGAGGGCGATCATGTTCAAATGTTTGCGTGCGAGCTTGGTTCGGGCGCGCTCGATACCATCGCCGGTTTCCAGCGCGAACCCCACCATGACGGCGCCGGGCTTCCGACGGTCCCGGGTCGCCTCAAGCACGTCGTCGGTGGGCAGCAAGGTCACCTGCAGCGGCCCATCGGTCCTCGGCCGCTTTTGGTCGCTGGGATGTTCGGGGAGATAGTCGGCGGGCGCTGCCGCCATGACCAGGAGGTCGGCCTGCGGCAGGTGATCTCCCACGGCGTCACGCAGGTCCGCCGTGTTCTCCACGGACACCATCCGCACGCCGAAGGGCGGATCGAGGCTCGTGGGGCCGCTGATCAACGTGACATCGGCCCCGCGGCCGTACGCGGCGGCGGCCACCTCGTAGCCCATGCGTCCACTCGAGCGGTTGGTAACGACGCGCACCGGATCGATTGCCTCCCGGGTCGGGCCGGCGGTGACCAGCACCTGCTTACCTGCCAGCGCTCCTCGCTCGGCGCGCAGGATTCGTTCCGCGATGGCCACGATGTGCTCGGGCTCGCTCATGCGTCCGGGACGAAGGCTTTGGCCCTCGGCAAGTGGGCCCACAGCGGGGCCCACGACCACCCAGCCGCGCGCTCGGAGGATGTCGAGGTTCTTCGTAGTGGCGTCGTGGGCGAACATCTCGTCGTTCATCGCCGGGGCCACGGCGACACGAGTGGTGCGGGCCAGCAACAGTGCGGTGAGAAAATCGTCGGCGAGGCCCTGCGCGGCGCGCGCGAGGAGGTTGGCCGTGGCGGGGGCGACGAGAATGAGATCGCTATGCTGGGCGAGCTCGATGTGGGCCAACGCGGCGTCCCGCTGCCACAAGGACGTGAGCACCGGCCGATGCGTGAGGGCCTCGAAGGTTACCGGCCCCACGAATTCCTGCGCGGACGCCGTGAGCACGACATCCACGGCGGCGCCCTTCTCGGTGAGCCGCCGAGCGATGGTGCAGGCCTTATAACAGGCGATTCCGCCCGACACGCCAAGGACGACGCGCCGGTCGGCCAGCGTCACAGATCTTGGCTACGGCGCTTCAGCAACCGGTAGGTCAGGCCGCCTTCGGTAAGCTCCTCGAGGGACAGCGTCGTGAGCTTCTTCTCGTGGTCGACGGATCGGTCGCGCGGGAACTCGTTCACGAACCGGGCAAACTTCGCGGCGACGAGCACGCCGAGGTACTTGTTGCCCGCCTTTTCGGCCACTTCCAGGGGGGTGAAAATCTGCATGCTTTGCTCCTATGCCTTCGTAGATCGTGCCAGATTCTCGAGTTCGTCACCCAGCCGCTCGATGGTCGCGTCCAGATCGGTCAGCCGTGACGCCCGATGGGATTCGGCGTCGATGATGCCGGCGACGTCGGCGACCGCCTGCGCCCGGTCTTCATTGACGACGATATAGTCATACTCGGGTGCTGCCTCGAGCTCCTCCACCGCCAGGGCCAGCCGCGCGGCCAGGGCCTCGTCGTCCTCCGTGCTCCTGCCGGCCAACCGCTCCTGCAAGGCCTCCGCGGAGGGAGGAAGAATAAAGATACTCACGACGTTGGCAACCCGCTCGCGGACCATGCGTGCCCCCTGGATCTCGATATCCAGCACGGCGTGCTTGCCGGAATCGAGGATGCGCCGAACCTCGGATGCCAGGGTGCCGTAGCGCTCCTTGCCGTAGCGGGCCCACTCCACGAATTCCTCGGCGTCGATCTTGCGCTGGAATGCGTTCGCCGTGAGAAAGAAGTAGTCCACCCCCTCTTCCTCACCGTCGCGCCGCGCCCGCGTGGTGGCCGAGATGCTGAACCCCACGTCGTCGCGGGACGTACGCAGTGCCCGGGCGATGGTCGTCTTGCCCGTACCGGATGGGGCCGACAGGATGACCAGGAGGGGGGTCATTCCAGATTCTCGATCTGTTCCCGAAATTTTTCGAGCTCCCCCTTCATGGCGATGACGTGCTGGGCGATGTCCGCGTTGTTGGCCTTGGACCCGATGGTGTTCACCTCCCGGAGCATCTCCTGGCTCAGGAAATTCAGTTGCTTGCCGATGGCCACGCTCTTGCCGAGGGCCTCGCGGGCGGCGCCGAGGTGGGTGCGCAGCCGTACGATCTCTTCGGTGATGTCGATCTTGTCGGCCAAGAGGGCGATTTCCTGGGCCACTCGGCTCTCGTCCAATCGGTTGCCGTCCAGTAACTCGGCCACCGAGCGTTGCAGCCGGTCGCGCTCCGCGGTGAGCCGCTCGGGGGCGAGGGCCTCGACCGCCGCGAGATCGGTCCCCAACGCCGCCAACAAGCGCTCCAGCTCCTGGGCCAACGCGGCGCCCTCGGTGTTGCGCACCGCCACCAGATCATCCAGCGCAGCGGTCACGATCTTGGTTACGCCTTCGGTCTCCACCGACGGCACCTCCCCGGCGGTGAACGCCAGCACATCGGGTTGCCGCGCTACGAAGCCGACGTCGATCTCACCCTCGAGATCCAGCGCCTGCTTGAGTGCTTCCATGGCCGACACGACCTGCCTGGCGCGATCGACGTTGACGGAAATCTCCGCCTCGCGGGGAAGCTCCTCCGTCCACCGGGCCGCGAGGGTGACGTGGCCGCGTTGGACGCGTGCCCGCACGACCTCGCGCAGGTGGGCTTCGACGTCCTGGAGATTGGATGGGAGCTTCAACTGCACGTTCAGATGACGGTGGTTCACCGAGCGAACGTCGACCAACAACCGGCCTTCCCCGACCGGTCCCTCGGCCGACCCAAACCCCGTCATCGAGCTCGCCAAACCGTCCTCCCCTCGTTGAGAGGCCTCAAGCTAGCGGTGCGCATGCTGGTTGGCCACCGCTACACCCGGCACCGAGACGGTTCAATTGGTGAACTCCCATTTGACCCCAAAGGTCTGCGCGTTCCGCGGATACGTCAGCCCCGGAATGTATTGGGCGGTGCTTTGCCGCGCATTGCGCAGGTTCCAAAACACCTTGAACCCGACGAGTTGCACTTGGACGAACCATTCCTGAAACGTCGCCCCGGGCAACTCGACGGCAATGCCCGCGGCGTTGAGGCCGGCGGTACCCGCACTCCAGAACTCGAAACTGTAGCGGACCATGAAGTCGAACACACCGCTGCGGAACGTGCGCCAGAACTTCGAGCGAAACGTGATCTCGCCGCGCCCGTGCTTGGGGGGTTGGAGGTCGGCCGATTTGGTGCGGGGGTGGGAATACCGGGCAGTGAAGAACAGCGGGAAGATCGGCCGGAACTGCACGTCGGCAATGATATACGTGGCCGCCACCGACGAATCCATGGCCGGGTAGTCGGGTAGATCGGGGATTGGCCCCGGCAGGAACGCATCCCGCCGCGCCAGTCCGACGCTTCCGCTCAACACGGTGGTGGTGAGTCCCACCCGCACCGACGCGTCGTCGACCTCCTGGATCGAGTCGGTGAGGATGGCCGGGGCGTGCAACAGCTCTCCGGTGGTGAATTGTCCCGTGAGCGACAGCGGACCCCGGTAGAGGCCTGCGGATCCCATGAACGAGCGGGCCGTTCGGTCTGCCGTGAACCGTTGCCAGCGTGCCTCCCCCGCCAGGACGACCCCCGAGAGCGGAACCCAGCCCACCTTCGTCTCCAACGCGGATCGCACCCTGGTATCGGCAACCCGTCCGACGGCTTCCAGGCTGAAGGACGGGCGGGCGAATCGCACCCGGGTGTACGCCTGGCGAACCGACTGGCTCAACGGGAGCGAGTCGCTTCCCCATTTCGTCGAACCCACGCCGGCCTCGCCACGCCATCCCAGTCCGTCGGTACGGTTGCCAGTGAATATCTTGAGAAGGTATTCGGTGCGGGTACCGCTTCGCGCCGGCACGCCGAGACCGCCCTCCGCCACCCTGGGATCGCGTTCCTGACCTTGGCGGCGTATCTGATACGCCACCCCCACGGGCGCATCGGGAAGCAGCCACTCCAGCTTGGCCCACAGATCCAGATACTGATCGTTCCGGCCGGCGTTCGGTCCCCCGTCCGACGCGGTGTAGTCTCCCGCCAGATTGAGCGCCACGCCGCTCGCCCACCGGCGTTGAAACAGTCCGGCATACTGCGCGGTGTTGAAGCTGCCCGAGGTGACCCGCAACACCGACCGCGGGTCCGGCGATTCATGTCGCTCCGACACAAGGTACACGCGGAGCTTGGCCGGCAGGACTTCCACCTCCACCTGGCGCAGGTAGCTCAGATTGAACCGGGCCGGATCGAGATACACCGAGTCGGGTCCCACCGGGTGGAGCGGCAAGCCGTCCCAAAAGATCTCGATCGATTGCGCTCCCCGGCCGGCGTACATCACGTACTCCGGTTGGCCGAAAAATCCGGCCCGCGCCACGTACACGCCGGGAATTTCCGTGAGCAGGTCCGAGAGGGTCAGCGAGCTGGTCCAGATGATGGACTCACGCGTGAACCGGTAACGCGATCCCGGGGGCAGTGGGCCGAGTGGCGCTTCCGCCTCCGTCATCACCAACACGGGCCGACGGAAATGCCGGAGTGTGTCGGCGGTCGATGTCAGGGTGTCGCCGGTGGCCGTGGTATCCTGGACCGCCGCGGCGTCGGCGGGCCGTACTCCCGCAAGGCAGAGGGCGAGCGTAATTGTGCCGGCGGCTCGCCTCACCCAGCAGCGCGTCCCAGGAGAAACTCGGCGAACAACCGGACGCCGACACCCGTCGGACCTTTCGCGATGTCGGGGCGATCCCGATCGATCCATGCGGTTCCGGCGATGTCGAGGTGGGCCCACGGACATTCGTCGATGAATTCCTTGAGAAACCATCCCGCCGTGATGGATCCCGCCGGCCGGCCGCCCACGTTCTTGATGTCGGCCGTGTCGGATTTGATCTGCCGGCGGTATCCGTCCCACAGGGGCAACTCCCAGCAAGGCTCTCCGGCGCGGCGGCCGGCCTGCACGATCTGCTCGATCAACCCGTCGTCGTTGCCCATGAGGCCGGTGGCCTGGTCGCCGAGGGCGATCACGATGGCACCGGTGAGGGTCGCCGCATCGATGATGCAGGCGGGCTCGAATCGCCGCGCGTAGGACAACGCGTCACAGAGGACCAAGCGACCCTCGGCGTCCGTGTTGATGATCTCCACGGTCTTGCCCAAATGCGTCGTCACCACATCCCCGGGCTTGACCGCCGTGGACGATGGCAGGTTCTCGGTCGCCGGAATCAACCCCACGACATTGAGCTTGGGCTTCAACCGTCCCAGTGCCTCGAACGCTCCCAGCACGGCGGCGGCGCCCGACATGTCGTACTTCATCTCCTCCATGTTGAGCGCCGGCTTGATGGAGATCCCGCC
>JAPULZ010000108.1 GCA_027294455.1 Gemmatimonadota bacterium | reverse complement strand
CACCGGAAGGATGGGGGGCTGGAGTGAATGGGTGCGTCATAGCGGCCAGAATACCTGTCCCGAGTCAAAGCGATATCAATCGTGGGGTGGCCACAAGAAAGGGCGATCAGCGGCCGATGGCAAGGAGGCAGCAGTTATCTTGTTGATTTACAACAAGTTACCAATCTGCCCGCTGGTGAGCCAGGACCACTGCCTCCTCGACGACGTCATCGAGTGACCGAGACGCGTTGTCGATTTCCGCATGGGCCATGGTGTAGAACGGCTCCCGCTCCTTTAATACTTCGCGCATCCGCTCGTGGCGGTCGTCACTCATCAGTAGTGGGCGGTAGTCGTGCATCGTGGTCCGTTCGACGGCCGTCGTGATCATGGTCTTGAGATAGACGACCAGTCCGTGCTCCTTGGCGCGTTCCATCTCGCCCGGCTGGGCGGCCCAGCCTCCACCGGGTGCCAGCACGCACGGTTCGCCCTCGAGGAGTGACCCCATGGCCTCGCTCTCCATCCGGCGGAACGCCACCTCGCCCAGTTCCGCGAAAATCCGCTCGATTGGCATTCCTTGCTGCCGTTCGACCACCTTGTCGAGATCGGCGAACGTGGCGCCGACCTTCTCGGCCACCGAGCGGCCCACCGTCGACTTGCCGGAGCCGGGCAGGCCCACGAAGATCAGGTGCCGTTTCATGAGTGTTCTCCGAGCAACACGCCGTCCGCCCGTAGGGCCTCCCAGCGACTCCCCAGGGCTTCACGGTATCCGCGATAGTTGCGCTGCATTTCGGCCAGCGAATCCCCGGCGAACTTCTCGACCATCGCGTCGGCCAGGACGAGGGCCACCACCGCTTCGGCGATGACGCCCAGGGCCGGGACGGCGGTAATATCGGAGCGTTCGCTCTGGGCCTTGGCGGCCTTGCCAGTGGTAAGATCGACGGTATCGAGCGGGCGCATCAGGGTGGAGATCGGCTTCATCGCCAGCCGGACCACCAGCGGTTCGCCGGTGGTGGTGCCTCCCTCGAGACCACCCGCGTGATTCCGGGCACGTCTGAATCCACCTCGGCGGTCGCTTGCCGCGGCGTCGGCGTCGCGGTGGATCCCATCGTGCACTTCCGACCCCGGGCGGCGCGCACCGTCGAACCCCAGACCGATCTCCACCCCCTTGACGGCCGGGATGGAGCACAGGCTCCCCGCCAGCCGACCGTCCAGCCGCCGATCCCACGACACGTGACTTCCCAGGCCCACGACCAACCCGCGGGCCACCACTTCCACCTCACCGCCCAGGGTGTCCCCGGCCGCCTTGGCGTCGTCGATCCGGCGGATCATCTCGGCTTCAGCCGCGGGATCGAGTGTGCGCACAGCCGACTGGTCGGCTGCTTCGTTGAGAGGATCCGGCAGCGGGTCGGGCACAGCCGCGACGACCCCGCCGAGCGATACCACATGGCTGCCGATGGCGACCCCGAACGCGTTGAGCAGCGCCTTGGCGACACCGCCGGCGGCTACCCGGACGGCAGTTTCCCGGGCGCTGGCACGTTCGAGAATATCACGGGCGTCGAGTCGGTCGTATTTGAGGACCCCAACGAGGTCGGCGTGCCCGGGACGCGGACGGGTCACCCGTCTGCGCCGAAGTTCGCCGGGGGTACCCTCGACGGCCATGACGTCTTCCCAGTTGGTCCAGTCGCGGTTGCGGATCATCAGGGCTACGGGCGATCCGAGGGTTTCGCCGGCGCGCACGCCGCCGATAATCTCGACCCGGTCGTGCTCAATTTTCATGCGGGCGCCCCGGCCGTGGCCCTGCATGCGCCGTCCGAGGTCGCGATCGATCGAGGGAGCGTCGAGCGGCACGCCAGCGGGCATTCCCTCAACGATGACGGTGAGGGCCTGCCCGTGTGATTCTCCGGCGGTGTGAAAGCGCAGTCGCATTTCGATACTCAGCTGTTGCTGCTTTACCCACATAAGACGTGAGCCCGGCACTCTGCCGGGCTCACGAGGCCTCTTCGGTGCTCGAGTCGCAGCCCGAGGCCGTTACATCTCTTCGTCGAACCCTGCATCGATGATCCGCGGGGTCACCAGGATGATGAGATCCCGGCGGCGTTCCTGTTCGCTCGAGAAGGCGAACAAGCTGCCGATCAGCGGCAATCCGGACAACAGCGGGACACCCGACTTGGTCCGGGTGATTTCGGTGATGGTCAGACCACCGATGACGGCGGTCTCGCCATCGTTCACCAGCACCTGGCTCTCGGCGTACTGGGTCGGGAAGTTGAACCCGAGATCGGCCGCGGCCAGCGGCTGAACCGCGGACCGTTCGGCGCGGATTCGCATGATGATCTGCCGGTTGTTGGTCACGTGCGGCGTGACCGTCAGGCGGATACCGGTCTGCTTCATCTGCACCGTGGCCCGAGGCTGATCGGCGCCGGCGCCGGTCGATCCGGCATCGAGCACCCGGATCGGAGTTTCTTCACCAACGAGGATGTCCGCCTGGCGGTTGTCCAGCGTGGTTATGATCGGCTCTGCCTGCACGTCGGCAACCTCGACCCGCTCGAGCGCCGTCAAGAACGACGTCAGCTGGAAGCCGCCGAGTGCCGTGGTCCACACGATGTCGAGTGCGGAACCGGCGATGAAGCTCGACGCGTTGGCTACTGCCGCCACCGATTCACCGCCCAGGACCACGTCATTGCGGCCGTACGGCTCGCCCGTAGCGGGGTTGATCCGCTGGCGGACGGAGTTGAAGAACACGTCGTCGCCGCCGATGTCATACCGCAGTCCCAGCTCCATGAGGTCGGAGCGGTCGACGAAGATGATCTTCGCTTGGATGGCCACCTGGGGCGTGCGGACGTCGAGACTCTTGATGAAGTCGATGACGTAACCGATCCGGCTGCGGGTATCGGTCACGATGAGCGAGCTCGACCCGGTATCCGGTACCACCGAGCCCCGATCCTTC
>JAPULZ010000107.1 GCA_027294455.1 Gemmatimonadota bacterium | reverse complement strand
ACCTCGCACCGGCATATGCGGCGCGGTCGAGGACCTAGACGGAAACCGGCGGCGACGCTGAGCGACCCGGTGGCTTCTGCTCGATCGCTTAGGGTCCGGCGAGGATCTGGCGAACCTCGGCGGCGATTTCGAGGTCTTCTCGGGCGTGAACGAGAAGGGTCCGCACCGAAGCGTCTGTTGAGGACAGATCCCGGTCTCCTCCGACGGACTCATTGCGGTTTCGGTCGAGAGCCACCCCTAGGAAGGCTAGGCCTTCGCAGGCTCCACTTCGGATGCGGGATGATTGTTCTCCCACTCCGCCGGTGAACACGAGAACGTCGATGCCGCCTGTGGCCGCCGCCATGGCGGCGATCCCTGCCCGCAGCCGGTGCAGGTACACGTCGACTGCCAGCTGAGCGCGGTGGTGGTTTTGGTCGGCTGCTTGGAGGACCTTGCGCATGTCTGCTGAAACCCCCGATATCCCGAGCAACCCGGAGGACCGTTCCAGGGTCTCTTCCATCTGCGCTGCTGAATGCCCGATGCGGCGTTGGATCCACAGCAGCGCGCCCGGGTCGACCGACCCGGAGCGGGTGGCCATGACCAGGCCCTCCAATGGGGTGAAACCCATGGTCGTGTCCACGGCCGTCCCACCGGCCACCGCGGCCAGGGAGGCACCCGCTCCCAGATGACAGGTGACCATGCGAAGCTCCTCCACGCGGCGGCCCAGGATCTCGGCTCCGCGCCGGGCTGCGTACCGGTGGGAGAAACCGTGGAAGCCGTAGCGGCGGACACCGAGGCGTTCGGTCCATTCCCACGGTATGGCGTAGGTCGTTGCCCGGTCGGGGAGGGTGGCGTGGAAGGTGGTGTCGAAGCAGGCAACCTGGGGGACCTGGGGGAGAAGATCGATGGTCTGCTCCAGGGCGGCCAGCGCCGGCGGGTTGTGGAGGGGCGCCAGATCGGACAGGCTAGCGAGTCTTTCCAGCACGGTGTCGGTGACGATCACGCTCTCCCGGAACTCGGGCCCGCCGTGTACGACGCGGTGTCCCACTGCGTCTACCGGCGAGTTCTCGCTGACGAACCGGCGAAGACCCCGTTGGGACTCGGACTCCGCTACCGGCGGCAGATCGGCCGACGCCTGGGTGTGACCGTCTCGGAGGAGCACCCTGAGCTTGAGGCTGCTCGACCCGGCGTTGACGATCAACACCCGTTCCGGTTCGGTCAATAGGGCCACACCCAGTCCCGTATCTCTGGAGGGTCTTCTCCGGTGCGGCGGGTATGGGCACGGGCCGCGAGCCGGTGGTCGACCATCCGCTGCCGGATGTGGGCGCTCTTCTGGCCGAGGCCGGGAACCCGGTCGATGACGTCCATGACCAGGTGGTAGCGGTCGAGGTCGTTGAGCATGAGTAGGTCAAACGGGGTCGTTGTAGTGCCCTCCTCCTTGTAGCCGCGCACGTGCAGGTTCTTGTGGTTGGTGCGGCGGTAGGCGAGCCGGTGGACCAGCCACGGGTAGCCGTGGAAGGCAAACACGATGGGCTTGTCGGTGGTGAACAGGGTGTCGAACTCGCGGTCGGGAAGCCCATGTGGGTGTTCGGTGTCGGGTTGGAGTCGCATCAGGTCCACGACGTTGATGACCCGGACCTTGACGTCGGGGAGATGTTGGCGTATCAGATCGACCGCAGCCAGGGTTTCGAGGGTGGGGACGTCGCCGCAGCAGGCGAGAACAACGTCGGGTTCGCCGTCGTCGTTGCTGGCCCACTCCCAGATCCCGATTCCCCGAGTGCAATGGAGGACGGCTTCTTCGATTGTCAGGTAGTTCAGCGATGGCTGCTTGCCGGCCACGATGACGTTGACGTAGTTGCGACTCCGCAGGCAGTGATCGGCCGTCGAAAGAAGAGTGTTCGTATCAGGCGGAAGGTATACCCTGATGATCTCGGCCTTCTTGTTGACGACGACGTCCATGAACCCGGGGTCCTGGTGGGAGAAGCCGTTGTGGTCCTGTCGCCATACGTGGCTGGTGAGCAGATAGTTGAGCGAGGCTACTGGCCGACGCCAGGGGAGCTCCCGGCTCACTTTCAACCATTTCGCGTGCTGGTTGAACATCGAGTCGACGATGTGGATGAACGCCTCGTAGCAGTTGAATAGGCCGTGGCGGCCGGTGAGGAGGTAGCCCTCTAACCAGCCTTGGCAGAGGTGCTCGGACAGTACCTCCATGACCCGTCCCTGGGGAGCGAGGTATTCGTCGTTGGGGAGGATCGCTTCCTGCCAGACCCGGTCGGTGACTTCGAACACGGCCGAGAGCCGATTCGATGCCGTCTCGTCGGGACCGAACAGGCGAAACGTGTCCGGGTTGCGCCGAATAATGTCCCGGAGGAATGCCCCCAAAACTCGGGTGGGCTCGCTGGAGGTGGTTCCTGGGGTGGGCACGTCGACGGCCTGGTCACGAAAGTCGGGCATCGACAGGTCCTGGAGCAGCAGTCCACCGTTTGCGTGAGGGCTGGCGCTGAGACGCCGCTCACCCTCCGGGGGTACGGACCCGAGGTCTGGGCGCAGGGCGCCGGCGTCGTCGAACAGTTCCTCGGGGCGGTAGGAGCGCATCCACTGTTCCAGGGCGGCCAGATGCTCTGGGTTGTCGCGCACGTCGGCGATGGGCACCTGGTGGGCTCGGAAGGTCCCCTCGATGGCCTGCCCGTCCACCTCACGGGGTCCGGTCCATCCCTTTGGGGTGCGCAGGACGATGACCGGCCACCGGGGACGGCCACCGTTGCCGGTGGCGCGGGCCTCGTGCTGGATGTGGGCTACCTCGTCGAGGA
>JAPULZ010000106.1 GCA_027294455.1 Gemmatimonadota bacterium | reverse complement strand
CCCATACGAGGCAGCAGCTTTCGCCCTGCGTGCGTATAGCAATCTGGAACGCCACACTCAACGCGATGAGGTCCCATGTCCAGGCTCAGAACGTTCGCCGGCGTCGTTGCGACCGCAGCGGTTCTTTCGATTCTCGCCTGTCAGACGGCACCGCCGGCGTGCTTGGCGGACAACGCCGGGCTGACGCTGGCAGATGGGTTCTGCGCGCTCATCGTGGCCGACAGTGTGGGGACCGCCCGCCACGTGACCGTGGCGCCGAATGGCGACGTGGTCGTAGCACTCGGCCGGTCCAGAAACCCGGGTGGCGGATTCAGCGAGGGGGGCGTGCTCGTGTTGCGTGACACCGACGGCGACGGCGTTGCCGACGTGCGAAACCGCTTCGGGGGTGGCGCCGGCGACGACGTCGAGTTTCACGGCGACTACCTGTACTACTCGACCAACGACGCCGTGATGCGCTATCCCTGGACGCCGGGGGCCATGGAGCCCGACTCAGACGCCGATACCATCGTGAGCGGCTTGCCCGCCACCCGGAGCCACCGCTCCAAGAGCTTCGCGTTCGGCGCCGACGGCGCCCTGTACGTCAACATCGGATCTCCCAGCAACGTGTGCACCGGGCAGGAGGGACAACCGGACCCGTGCCCGCAACTGGAGACGCGAGCGGGCATCTGGCGGTTCGACGCGGAGCGCACGGGCCAAAAACAAGAAGACGGCTCCCGGTTCGCCACCGGGCTGCGCAACACCGTGGCCCTGGCCACCCGGCCCCAGGACGGCCGCCTGTACGGCGTGATTCACGGCCGGGATCAACTCGGTACGTGGGATCCCTTCGACGAGGAGTACAACGCCGAGAACCCGGCCGAAGAATTCGTCCGCATCGAAGCGGGCGACGACCTGGGCTGGCCGTACTGCTATTACAATCCGGAAAAGAAGGTCAAGCTGCTCGCCCCCGAATACGGCGGCGATGGCGAAACCCAGGGCCGCTGTGCCGGCGCCAAGACGCCGCTCCTCGGATTTCCGGCGCACTGGGCGCCGAACGGCTTACTGTTTCCATCTGGAACCGCGTTCCCCGCGCAATACCGCGGTGGAGCGTTCATCGTCTTTCACGGCTCGTGGAACCGGGCTCCCCTACCTCAGGCGGGATACAAGATGGTCTATGCCCACTTCGACGGCGATGAGCCCACCGGCGAGTGGGAGGTGATTGCCGACGGCTTCGGCGGGGAGGAGCCCGGCCCTAGAGAAAGCCCACACCGGCCGGTGGCGGTGGCCGAAGGCCCCGACGGGTCGTTGTACGTCACCGACGATCGTGGGGGTCGCATCTACCGAATCCTCTATGTCGGTTAGGCCTGCCAGGGCGCCAAAACAAGGGAGTCCGGCGGGGCCCAATCCGTGATGAAGGTCCCTGACACCCGCCCCCCCCTGCCCTATCTTTGCCCATGACACAATCACGTAACCAAAGCATCAACATGACGTTATACCACCGCACCACCATCGCCGAAGCCCGGAGCATCGCCAAGCACGGATTCGTAGACCACGAGTGGGATTTTGGACTCCACGACGCCCAGACCGGCGAGGAGGTCACGGTTCCGGGCGTGCTGCTCACCGACCGGCCCCTGGGCCCCGAAGAGGGATTCGACGGCGACGCCGTGCTCGAGGTGAACCTCGACGTGCCCGAAGAAGACCTGAGCCCGTTCGAGCTGGAGGGCATGCTGTGGGACACCCGGGTGTGGGTCGCACCGTCCGAATGGGTGGCCGAGCATGCCTCGGTGCGGATCGCCGCGGTGGACCCCCGGACCTCCGGATTCTACGACACCCACAACAGCGAGCCGGAGACCCCCGAGTTCGGCTAGCCGGCTCGCCTAATTCTTCTCGTCCTTGAAGCCCTTCCAGTGGGCTCCGTCGCAGAAGGGCTTGTTCTTGGACCGGCCGCAGCGGCACAGGGCGTAGTGCTCCTTGGACGCCCCCTCGCCCCAACGATCCTCTCGTAGCTCGATGCCACCGGCAATGAGGTAGGGCCCGTCCTGGGCGATCAGAATCGCCGGGGGTTGCTCCATGTCCCGGTGCTCGTCGCCCGCAATGGAGTGGCTCAGCGCCCCGGACGGACACCGGCGCACAGTGGCCACCAACGATTCGGGAGCGGCCCCCGCTGGGTCGATCCAGGGTTCGGTGCCTGGCCGAAACACGCCGGGGAGTCCGTCGGAGCACCGGCCGAGATGGGCGCAGATCCCCCGATTGTCGTGGATGGTCAGATCCCCCGCCGCGTAGTCCTCACGCGTGTCCGCGCTGCCGTCGGTTTCCTTGGCGCTGGAGAAGCCGTTATTGGCATGGGTGCCGTCGCAGAACGGCTTGTTGGCCGAGCCGCCGCAACGACACAGGGCGATGGTCGGCTTGGTCGCGAGTTCCTCTCCCTTGGAGTTCGTGAGCTTGTCCAGGTTGTGAACCAGGTAGGGCCCGTTCTCCTTGGGCTCGATGGTTGGGTGGTTGTTCCCGCCGTCACCGGTCACGATGCCACTCCTTTCAAGGCCGCGGTTCTGCGGCGCGAAAGGAAAGTACGCATCGTGTCAACTAGAGCGCCTGTGGCAGGCCCGCATTATGACGCAGGTACACCCACGACATGGGTGCGATGAGGAAGAGGGACGCGACCAACGTCAGCGCGATGACGATCGACGCGATCCACTGTGACTGCTGGTTGCGTTCGAAAACTTCGAACAACGCCGCATCCTGTCCGGCGATGAGCTTGTCGATGGCCGTGACGCCCCCCTCACCCAATTCGGCGCGGTCGAGTTCGCCGTCAGACCCCGGGCGCCGCAGGTCGCTCAAGACGGCGTCCACCAGGGCCCGGTCTGCGGCGCGGCGAAGGTGACTGCGCAGCTCCTGGAGGTCACCGCGCAGGATCCGGCCCCGGTGTCCCGAATCTCCCTGAGCTGCTCGGCCCGGGGATCACTATCGGGGACGCTGGCCATGCGGCGCCAATTGCGATACTGCGCCGCTGACACGCCGTGGACCCCGGTGCAACGGGGCCGCTGGCGATTTGACTTTATAGTACAAAGTACTTTATGTTGAGAAAAATCACGGAGGCGCTACCCATGGGCGGGCGAGCTCAGCGGCGTTTGGGGACCATCGAGATGGCACTGCTCTTGGGGCTGTTGGGCGACGCGCTGCTGCGGGCCGTGCCCTGGGGAATCAACCTGTCCGTTTGGATCCTGGTGGCCATCGCCGCCGGATGGGCGCTGCTCCCGGCGCGAGGTCGGCAACGCCCGGCCCTCTCGGGATGGCCCTTGGCAGCGGCCGTATTTTTCACGGCCTGCGTGGCCTGGCGTGATTCGGGCTTCTTGCGGTTCTGGAATCTCGTCGCCCTCATGGCGGCTCTCAGCCTCCCGGTCCTCCAGTCGCAGGGGATCCGGCTCCACCTGGCGCGTCTCACCGACTACGCCGCCGGCATGGTTGCCGCCGGCGTCAACGTCGCGGTGGGTGCGCTGCTGCTCTCGCCGGGCGACACCGGCTCGAGGGCACTCTCCCGGCACGGCAAGAATCTTCGCGCCGTTCTCGTCGGGATCGCGCTCTCGGTCCCGCTGTCGTTGGTGTTCGGCGGTCTGCTGATGTCGGCCGATCCGGGGTTCGACGGCCTCGTGCGATCCGTCATCGACGTGGACTTTCAAACCCTCCTGTCGCACGTCCTCATCACCGGGTTCGTCACTTGGGTCGTCGCCGGTTATCTGCACGGGCTCACGGCGACCAGCCACCCGGTGCTCACCTCCGGGCTGACCTTCCTCCGCCGAGCCGCGGAGCGGCCGGCCCTGGGCCTCGTGGAAATCGGCATTCCCCTCGGTGCCCTGGTGGTGATTTTCGTGAGCTTCGTCGCCATGCAGGCCCAGTACCTGTTCGGCGGCGAGCAGGTCATCCTGACCAAGGCGGGGCTGACCTACTCCCAGTACGCCCGGCGCGGCTTCTTCGAGCTGATCGCCGTATCGACCCTGTTGCTCCCCGTGCTGCTCGGCGCCGATTGGCTGCTTCGCAAGGACAAGACGCACCATGTGCTGGCCTACCGGGGCATGGCGGGCGGCCTGCTCGGGTTGATCGGCTTGATCATGCTGTCCGCCGTGCAGCGCATGCGGCTGTACACCCACATGTACGGTCTCACGGAAGACCGTTTCTACGCCACGGCCTTCATGGGCTGGATCGGTATCGTCTTCGTCGTGTTCGCCGCAACGGTGCTCCGCGGCCGGAGGAATCGCTTTGCCTTCGGGGCGCTGGCCGGCGGGTTCGCGGTCCTGGCTGCCTTGAACCTGGTCAACCCCGACGCGCGTATCGCTGGCAGCAACATGGCGCGCGCAGCAGCCGGTGCCGAGTTCGACGTGGCGTACGTGTCGCGACTGAGCGCCGATGCGGTGCCAGCGTTGCTATCGGGCATCCGGCAACTGGAAGCGGAAGACGGCTGCCGCGTGTATTGGAGTGCCATTGTGCGGTGGGACGATCGGCCGGACGGCGATTGGCGACGTTGGAACGCGGCTCGCGCCGGGGCGCGCCGGGCTGTACGCAATAGCGATTGGATGCGACCGGCGACCGACTGCCGGCGCCGGAGCAGTGCCTAGACACACGGGGCATGGCGTCGGCGGGGCATGCCTCGCCCTTGCGACCGCAAGCGAGAGATTCTACATCCTACGTTTCGCATTCTACATCGAGTCGAACGCGACGGCGATTTCCGACATTCCATCGGCGGTTACCGACACCGTATGCACCTGTGTTCCCAGTATCTCGTGCCACGCCTCGACGACGTAGTCCCCCGGCGGTAACCCGTCGAGACTGAAGGTACCGTCATCACCGGTCACGGCGAAGAAGGGATGATCGAAAACGGCCAGGACACCGCTCATCCAGCCGTGTATGTCGCACTTGACCATGATGCCCAGCTCGGGGGACTGGAACGTTCGGCGGGAGGAAATGCCCGGCAGCGGTTGGCCGATGTTGCAGCCTCGATTCGTTTCGTCGTCGCCATGACAATTCGCAAGGCGATGCCGCAGAGCCCCTCGCCGGTGGTGGGAATCTGCGCGCCGGCGCCACCCACGAATAGCACGGCCGAGATGACGAATCCGAGGAGCGTGTGCGGCCGGAGCATTGGTTTCTGATTCAGCGTGTCGGTTGGGAACGGTAGACTACGCCGTCCTTCATGACGAACAGCACGTGCTTCAGCGTGGTAATCCGCTCGAGGGGGTTGTCGGCCGTGGCGATGAGATCGGCGGCCATGCCGGGCTTCACGGCCCCGCGCTCGCCGGAGACCCCGAGCAAGCGCGCGCCGTTCGTGGTCAAGGCACGCAAGATGTCCGCGGCCGGCACGCCGGCGTCCACCCATGTGTCGATGTTCTCCAGCGCAGCGCTGCCGTGGGTGTGGCCCGGCGCCATCATATAGATGTCTCCGCCAAACGCCATCTCGACCCCGATGCGATGGGCCCGCTCGAGTCGATCGAGAATCTGGGCGTAGAGGTTTCGCGGTCCGTCGGCACTCGCGCTCATCATGGGCATGGTTGCCGCACCAAAGCCCTCCCAAACCGGCACGAGGTGTTGCGCCAGGTTGGTGCCGACCAGGACTATGCCCTTGTCCTTTGCCATCCGCAGGGTCTCGTCGCTCATCTCGAAGCCGTGCTCGATGGACGCGACGCCAGCCTCGATGGCGTTGCGAGCGCCCTGTTCGGTGTAGCAATGCGCCGCCACACGTAGCCCGGCCCGCCCGGCTTCGTCAATGATGTAGCGAACGTCATCGGCCGAATAGATGTAGCGCTGATCGTCCATGACGATCTTGATCCAGTCCGCACCGAAATGGATGTTCTGGCGAATCCCCTTTTGCAACTCGTCTCGGGAATCGGCGTAGATGTAATCTTGCCGCCCCACATCCGGGAATTCCGGCCCGACGATGAACTGTCCGCCGAACGGGGCGATGATCTTGCCCGAGATGAACATGTGGGGGCCCGGAACGAGCCCCGTCTCGATGGCCGCCTTGACCGCAGCGTCGCCATAGTTCCCGGAATTTCCCAGGTCCCTGATGGTGGTGAATCCCGCTTCCAGCACGGCCTTCGCGTTGGCGACTCCCTGGATCGCGCGGAACGCCGTGGGAACGTCCACGGTGTATGCCTTGAGGACCGTGGCCGACGTATTGACCGCGGCGCTGAGATGGGTGTGGACGTCGAACAATCCTGGCAGCACCGTCGAGCCGGAGAGATCGATGACCCGCGCCCCTGCCGGAATCGATAAATCGGCGCCCACGGCTTGGATGGTGGAGCCGGAAATCAGGATGATCTGGTCGCGTGCGGTGGAGCCCGACTCCGGATCGACCACCTGGCCGGCCCGGATCGCCGTGACCTGAGCTTGGACACTCCATGGAACGAGCACGACGGCCAGTGCGAGCAGGCGGAAGATCGTCTTCATCACAACACCCTGTGGTGAACGAGATCCCGAATGTGAGTGCCGGACGCCGAGACCGGAAGGTGGGGGCCGCCGGGCCATGTCACCGGCGGACCCGAGATCACATGTCTGCGAGTGCGTTGAGCGCCGCGATGATGTCCTCGGGCTTCGGCCGAATGCGGTAGTCGATCTCCACGAACTTCCATCGGACCACGCCTCGCCGATCGATGACCAGCGTGGTGGGATGGGGCACCGGCCGCCGGCGGCTCTCGTCGGGATTGAAGAGCCCGTACCGGTCGATCACGCGATGGTCGGGATCCGACAACAGCGGATAGTCCGGCACGATCCCGTCCTCCATGGAGATCCGATCGATCATCATCTGTTGCTTTTCGTGATCATCCACCGAGACCGCTAGGAGCTCCGTCGTCCGTTTCTGTTCCTCGGTCAAGAGGCCTTTCAGCTCACCGAGCTGTTGCGCGCACCACGGTCACCAGTGCCCGCGGTAGAAGACGAGAATCACGTTCTTCTTGCGACGATAGTCGGACAGGGTCAGGATGTCGCCGGAATGGGCGAGCAAGGTGAAATCTGGCGCCTCGTCCCCGACTTGCACCCGCTCCAAATCGGTGGGAGGCAAGCCTTCGCCGTCCACCGGGCCGAGCTCGGGGGGCCCGCGCCCGCCGGCCGTCGCGAACCACACCACGATCGCCACGACCCCACCGATCGAAACCCACGTGGCTCCACGCTTGACTCGGGCATTGGCTGCCATCGTCCGCATCTCCAACTGTCAGGAGTGATTGACCAGCCGCGGGAACATGAGAGGGGGTTCGCCGCGGCGTAGCATGAGCCGCCACCGAGTATACGCGCCCCGTGCCCGGTTTGTTAGGCCCGCGCCGTCGGGGCGAGGTCAAGCACGCGGATGGGACCCCGACGTGCCGTCGGTGCCGCTCACCAGCCGGATCTGCTCCGCGCTAATCCCACCCCGGGGCCATGGCCTCTTCGATGGCGCTCCGGACACTCTCGTGAAAGCTCGTCAGTTCTTCGGATCGACTGTGTTCACTCAGGAATCCCAATTCTTGCAACGTCTGGATCTTGTCGATCGTCGGTGGGTCGGCCTGGAGCATCTCGATGAGACGTCCGAGCCGCTCGTTAATTAGCATCAGGGGATCGTGCTCGTCGCGACCCAACATCTGTTGGTCGAGGTCCGTCGACAACGGATTGAGAATCTTCGCGATCTTCGCAAAACTCGCCATGTCCTCCTCTATACGCGGCCGGCGCCAACGATGTTCCTCTACAATATACCGGCCGCTCCCTCGGGCGCGGACCGAGGCTCATCCCCGAAACGCATCGGAAGATTGAATATCGACTAGTGAATAGTGAATATTGAGAATCGGACCCGACGACGAGGACGCTTGCCGCAACCAAGTGGGTGGTCCGGGGGTCTAACCAGGCCGAGGGAGGCCGATGGAACTACGAGACGCACTGCAGCAGACACTCGGAGATGCCTACAGGGTGGAGCGGGAGCTCCGGGCCGGAGGCATGGCCCGCGTGTTCGTCGCCCACGACACGGCCCTCGACCGCAAGGTGGTGATCAAGGTGCTCTCGGCCGATCTCGCCGCCCGGGTATCCACCAGCCGGTTCCGGCGGGAAATTTTGTTCGCCGCCGGGCTGCAACATCCCCATATCGTCCCCGTGTTGAGCGCGGGGGAGACCGATGGACTGCCGTACTTCATCATGCCGTTCGTGGAGGGGGAGTCGCTGAGGTCCTTGCTGGATCATGAGGGAGCACTGCCCGTCCGCAAGGCGGTCACGATTCTGAAAGACGTCGCCCGGGCGTTGGCCTACGCCCACGAACGCGGCATTGTCCACCGGGACGTAAAACCGGACAACATTCTCCTGTCCGGCAGCTCAGCGGTCCTGGCAGACTTCGGCGTGGCCAAAGCGGTGCAGTCGGCGCAGCAGGGCCCGGGCGCCGATCCTGATGTGACCATGACCAGCATCGGCGCCACCGTGGGAACGCCCGCGTACATGGCGCCGGAGCAGGTCGCGGCGGACGTGAACATCGATCACCGCGCCGACATCTATGCCTTCGGGGTGGTGGCGTACGAGATGCTGGCCGGCAAGCCACCCTTCGCTCATCACACCCCGCAGAAGCTCATGGCCGCCCACCTAACCGAGAAGCCACCCCCGCTCACGAAGACCGGAACGACGCTGCCTGATCCCCTCGCCCAACTCGTCGAGGCCTGTCTCAGCAAGGACCCGGACCGCCGCCCGCAATCGGCGGCGCAACTCATCGCGGTGCTCGAAGATCCTTCGGTCATCAGCGGCACGTACGAATCCGGCGTGCGCCCCATCGTGCAGCCGCCCAGACGCGCTCGGCGGTTGGCCCCCGCCATCGGGGCCGCGGTGGTGGCGGCTGCCGCGATCGTGTTCTTCACCCGCAATTCGACGCCGAGCGCAACGGGGAATACGCCGCCTGCCGGATCCATCGCGGTGTTGCCGCTGGTGAACGTGCGCGGCGACACGGCCGACGCCTACTTCGCCGACGGCATGACCGACGAGATCATGGGGGCGCTCAACACCGTCGCGGGACTCCGCGTGGCCTCCCGCACGGCGGCCTTTGCCTTCAAGAACAAGACCGCGACGACACAGGAGATCGGCCAGACGTTGAACGTGGCCACGATCCTCGAAGGCACCATTCGGCGAGAGGGATCGCGCCTTCGGCTCAACGCTCAGCTCGTGGACACCCAGGACGGCCTGGCCTTGTGGTCTCAGACATACGAACGGGAAATGCGTGACGTGTTCGCGGTGCAAGACGACATCGCCCAGGCCATCGTGAGCGCGCTGCGAACCCATTTCGGGAGCGAGCTGACCACGACTCACACCAAGACCCGCGGGACCGACGACCTGGAGGCGTACGACTTGTACTTGCGGGGACGGTTCCTGTTCGAGAAACGGGGCGACGCCTCGCTGCGGCAGGCCCTCGTGCATTTTCACGATGCGGTGGCCAGAGACCCCGAATACGCCAAAGCCTACACGGGCATCGCCGATGCCTTTGCCGTCCTGCCGCTGTATGGCGCGGCCCCACCCGACTCGGTGTTGCCCCTTGCGCTCGCCGCCGTCAATCGCGCCATCGAGTTGGATTCCGCCCTGGCGGAAGCCTATGCGTCACGCGGGAGTCTGCTAGGAAGCAGCTGGCAATGGGCCGACGCGCAGCGGGATTTCCAACGGGCGATCGCCCTCGACCCGCAGTACACGACCGCCCATCAGTGGTATGGAGAAAACCTCCTGGTCACCGGGCGGGTGGACGAGGCGGTGAGGTCGTTGCAACGCGCGGTCGAATTGGATCCACTGTCGCCAATCATGTCCGGTTCCTACGCGCTGGCGTTGGGCGTCGCCGGCGATTTGGACGCCGCCATCGACCGGGGACGTCGCGCCGTCGAGCTGGACCCGACGCTGCCGGTGACGCGCTTCATGCTGGGTGCGGTGTATCTGTACGGCGGCCGCCAGACGGAAGCCATCGAGACCCTCGAGGCGGCGAAGGCCGTGGATCCCACCATTCCCACGCTGAACGGATTGCTGGGCTATGCCTACGCCGTCGCCGGCCGCACGGACGAGGCCCGGACGCTGCTTCGGGAACTCGAAGCCGTGGCCGGGGCCACGGTGGGCGCGGCAGCCATCGCCCGGATCCATCTCGGCCTCGGTTCCCTCGACGCTGCACTCGAGTGGTTCGAGCGCGCCGCCGATGCGCGGGATCCGTTTTTCGGATCGGAATCCCTGGGCTCCACGTTGTTCGACCCACTCCGTGGCGATCCCCGGTTCGCCAACCTCGTACGACGAGTGGGATTGGACGTGAACGCGCTGACGCGATGAGCGACGACGCGGAGGTGCGTTACCGGTCGTTGGTGCGGCGCGAACGGCGGCGGGAGTGGTTCCGCGATCGGTTGGGTTCCACCCGCTGGTAGCCGAAGCGGGTGTACCCACGGAAATTCCAGTAGGAGCAGCTTTGCCGCGGGGCGGTGCCGCGCAGGAACACCTCTCGCTCCCCAGGACATCCGTACCCCGAACGCAGCCCGGTTTCCCGGTTGACCGAGACGGTCTCGATCCCGGACGGCTGGACGAAGTCCTCACGGTCGAACGGGCCGAGAGCGCCCCGAAGGAAGGAGGCGAAGATGGGCAACGCGGCACTCGAGCCGGTGAGCCCCATGCCTCTGCCGTCATCGAATCCCACCCACACGCCCACGACCAGCGACGGTGTGTACCCGATGAACCACGCATCTCGAAAATCGTTGGTCGTGCCCGACTTGGCCGCGACGGGTCCGTCCACACCGCGCCATCGCAGCGAACGCCCGGTTCCCCGCTCGACGACACCGCGCAGCGCCGAGGTGACGATGTACGCCTCGGCCTGCGTGTACACCTGCCGTCCTCCCGCCTCGAAGCGGCTCAATACATCACCCTCGGCATCCAGCACACCCAAGGTGGCGTGAAGGTCGGAGCGATATCCACTCGCGGCCAGGACGCCGAACGCCCTAGTCAACTCCAGCGGTGTCACTTCGGAGGAGCCCAGGGCGAGACTCAACACCGGGTTGAGCGGGCTCTCCACTCCCAGCCGCCGCGCCGTCTCCACGATGCGCTCGGGCCCGACCTCCATGCCGAGGCGTGCAAAGGGCACATTGAGGGAGCGCTCCAATGCCTCGCGCAGGCTCACGCCGCCGCGGAATTCGCCGTCGTAGTTGGCCGGTTGCCAGAGCCCGGCGGGCGTCTCGACACTCAGGGGTTCGTCTTGCAGCACCGTGGCCAGGGTATAGCCGCTGCCGGCCGAGAGCGCGGACAACGCCACGATGGGTTTGAAGGCGCTCCCGGGCTGCCGGCGCGCGTGGGCCGCGCGATTGAATTGCGACTCGCCGTACGCGCGGCCGCCCACCATTGCGAGAATTTCCCCCGTCCGCGGATCGATGGCGACCAGCGCAGCCTGCAACGGGCCCTCATCGCTCACCAATCGCGGGTGATCGCGTTCCAGGCGATCGAGATTCGTGCTCACCGCCTCTTCGGCAAGCTGCTGGAGGTCCAGGTCCAGGGTCGTGAGCACCGACAGGCCTCGTTCCACCGCCGCGCGACCGTGGTTGGCGGCGAGCTGCTCGGTGACGAAGTCGATGAAGTACCGCCCGCGACGCGTGCGCTTCGGCTGGTTCTGCAATCCCAGCGACGCGGCCGTCGCGGTGGCATGCCGCTCCGGCGAAATGGCCCCGCGCTCGCGCATCACTGCGAGGACGAGATCGCGCCGCCGCCTTGCTGATTCGGGATTGCGAAACGGGGAGTAGAGGCTGGGGCCGCGAATGATGCCCGCGATCAGCGCCGACTCATGGGGTTCCAGCTGAGTCACATCCTTGCCGAAATAATACTGGGCTGCTCGGCCCACGCCATGGATCGCGAGCCCCGCATCTTGTCCCAAATAGATCTCGTTGAGATACGCCTCGAGAATCTCCTCCTTGGTGTGGCGACGCTCGAGCGTGATGGCCATGGCCATGTCGCGCAGCTTGCGGATGGGTGACCGCGTGGACGTGAGGAACAGGTTCTTGACGAGTTGCTGGCTCAGGGTACTGCCGCCCTGCACGAAACGGCCCGCTCGGAGGTTGGCCAGCGTCGCCCCGATGATCCGCTTCACGTCCAGTCCCCGGTGTTCGAAAAACCGCTGGTCTTCGATGGAGAGCACGGCGTCGACCAGATGCTGAGGGACGTCGGTGAGGGCAACCGGAAGCCGATCTTCCATGGCATCGCCGCGGTAACTCCGCAGCAACTCGGGCTCCAATGTCACGAAGTCGATCCGGCCGCGCCTGGCATCGTCGATGGCGGTCACGCGTCCTCCCCATCCCACCGAGACTCTCGTCCGGCCGCCGGGGTCCAGCCGGTCGTGGAGGCGAAACGCCCGCCGGCCGATGATCCAGCCCCGCGCGTCGCGATAGTACTGGCCGATGGCCACCTGGCGGTTCCGCGTGGGCTGGTACCCGAGCCGCCGCAGCCGGCGCTCGAGCCGCTCCCGATCGATCCGCATGCCGGGCGCAAAGACATGGGGACGGGCATAAAACCTGGTGGGCGCGGCGGTGTGCTGGGGATCCAGGCGGGCCCGCATCAGCGCTTCCACACCGATGACCGCCGTGATCACGAACGGCATCACCAGCGCGGCGGCGATGACGATCCTGGCACCTTTTTTCGCGCGTCCCAGCGTCCCAAACCGCATTTGGGCTCCCGGTCAAGTAGTCTGAATGCCCTACGAGGTTCGATGCCCGGGCGTTTCCAGTTGTTGGAACCGGAAGGCGGACGGGCGAGGCATGCCTCGCCCCTACCTACTCGGCCCGGAGCACCTCGCTGGGATCCACCCTCGTGGCACGGCGGGCGGGGATCCAGCACGCCACGACCGAAACCAACGCCAGCAGGACCGGCACGGATACGAAGGTCATGACGTCCGTGTTGCTCACCCCGTAGAGGATGGAAGACATGAGCTTCGTGAGGACCAGGGCGCCGGCCATGCCGAACCCCAGACCGAGTCCTGCAACCGTCAGGCCTTGAATCAACACGAGCTTGACCACCCCACCGGCCTTGGCGCCCAGGGCCATGCGAATCCCCATCTCGTGTGTCCGCTGGGCGACCGTGTAGGACATGACGCCGTAGGTGCCCACGGCCGCCAGGGCCAGCGCGACGCCGCCGAAGATGGCGAGCAACAGCGTCAAGAATCGCGGCCGAGCGACCGACTCGTACAGGACGGTCTCCATCTCCTGGAGATCCGCCAGCGGCAGCGACGCGTCGAGCGACCACACGGTCTCGCGCATCGCGCTGGCGAGGGACAGCGGCGGCACCGCGGTTCGCACGACCACGTTCAGGGTGCGGGGAGCACCGTAGAACACCTGCCCCTGGGAGCCGGCTGCCTGCCGATAATAGATGTACATTTCCGTTCCCGTTTCCGCCTCCAGGCCGTTCTGCTTCACGTCGCCGACGACGCCGACGACGGTCATCCAGTCCGGCTGGTTTCCCAGCCTTCGTCCAATCGCGCCGTCCGGCCAGAACGTATCGGCCAT
>JAPULZ010000105.1 GCA_027294455.1 Gemmatimonadota bacterium | reverse complement strand
TAAGGGGCGCTCGGTGGCAGCAGCTCGATCCCGAGTCCGGCTGACCAATAGTCTTCCTCGACCTGCAGGAAGGGCAGTGCGCGCACAGGGTTCTCGCCCGGCGCCTGGTCGAGTCCGACGCGCCGCTCGAAGAGCGCGTTGATGGTCCACGCCGACCCGAGGCGCAGACGATTGTTGAGTCCCACAACGGCGGCGTTGTACTTGCCGCCTGCGCCACCCGCGAGTTGATACGAACCCCACGCCTGGGTGTTAGCCCCAATGTTCGTGCGGAGACCGAGGCTCGTCGTCGAGTAGTTCGAGGCGCCACCAGGCACGAGCACCTGGCGTTGTTGGACCTCCAGCGCCACGTCTCGATGCAATTGGAATGTTGCGCCGCCACCGACATGATCCGGACGTGCGAGGTTGCCGGAGTAGGCGAATTGGCGGCGACCTTCCACCCAGACCTTGACCGCGGACGTCGGCGTCCAGGTTGCCTTCAGCTCCCCAGCCCGCGACTCGTCTGCCGACGCCCCGTTTGAGAAACGGTCGAACGTGTGCCCGAGATCAATTTGCCCGTGCTGCCCCAAGCTTTGAACGATCCCAGCGCTGGTGGTCTGGCGCTCGACTCCTTGTGCGGCGAAGCTCTGCCGCTCGTGCCTGATGCGCAGGGTGCTCGGCCCCAGTCTGAGCCCTCCCCCAACCCGGATTTCTTCGGTGCCGCCCCGAAGCCCGGTATTCGAGGGGTTGCCAAACCCGGAGCCGACCTTCATCCAGCCCCCGTTCAGGTTGATGGCGCCTTTGAAGAAGTGAGCGGCACCGTCGATCGTGGTGGCGATCCCGCTCGAGTCGGGTGTCTCGGAATACGCGACCTCCGCACCGATGTCCAACGTGCCGACGCGCAGCAACCGCATATCGGCTCCCGCTAGATAGTGCGCGCCGGTTGGCTCCCCCGATTGAATGCCTGTTGCGCCGATCCGCAGCGAATCCAGCAGTGTGGACCCAAGCAGGCCCCGGGCATTCACCGTCGCCCTCATCCCGCTGACCACCCGCTGTTCGCCTCCGCCATCCACCTCATAGGTCACCATCAGGAAAATGGGGTTTTCGTACGCATCCGCCGCCGGTACCGGACGCTTGAACAGCAGCGTGCCGCGCTGGTAATCGATCTGGTAATCGATGAACCGGACGAGGACCTGCTGCGTCACGATGCGCTGCGCATTTTCCCTGGCCCGGATTTCGATGACGATCCGTTCGGTGCCGGGGGTAATATCTGGTTGCAGCTCGTATGGCCCCGAGCTGCCCAATCCGCGGATCTGTAACTGTTGCAAGTTCCGGCTCGTCAGGCTGCCGAATCCCCTCCACACGATCGGCCCGGTGGTCACCCGGGCGGTGCCGCCTGCCAGGGCGCGGCGATAGTTCGTCAGCCGGAGGCCGCTCGCAAAATCGCTGGTCGAGAGATCCCCGAACGCAAGCCAGTCGAACCCCCGCTCGAGTCGGGCGGAAAACACGTACCGGGATGCGCTCAGCGTCCGTACGTTGCTGGCGTCACCCAGCAGGGGATATTGAGCCTCGCCCAGGGGGTCGAACGACCGACCGAAGATGTCGCGCCCCGCATCGAGTCGCCGGGAATCGTAGCCCAGAACAATCGAAGTGCTGCGGTCCAGGCGTCCACGCGCTGTGATTGCGCCGAACGCATCCGGGCTCGCTCCGAGCCCGAAGCGTCCGACGCCCGTGAGCATCAGAGGTCGGATCGCCGGAAGAATCTCAAGATCGAGCTCCCCTCTCGCCGTGCCGGCTTGGAGAATCAGCTTGCCGCTCCCGACGTCCCGACCGGGCTTGAGCTGGATTTCGAGCCATCCGGCGCGGTCGGACCGCACCTGAACGCCGACCGATGAGGGATCCGCGTCGACACTCACCGGCTCGGCTCCTTCCGCCGACGCGGTGGCATAGATGCGGTTCACGATAGGCACACCCCAGCGATCGAAGACCCGAACGCGAACCGTTGCGATGGTGTGACCGTCGGCGATCAATGCGACCGGCGCATCCGGCGTGCTGAAACTGGCGGGCCGCCCCGTGACGTGCACCGTCATGCTGTCCCACCGTTCCTGATTCCACGAGTTCAGCATCCGCACCCGCAACCGGTGGGGACCCCGGGATAGAGGGACGGCGATGAAGTCGTGGATGCCGTCGATCCGCAGGTTGGCCTCGGTCACGAGGGAATCGCCGTCGAAGAGTGCCACCGGCGCGCCCGGCTCACCGCGTGCACCGATGTAGATGCGGTCGCTGGGGAACACCGTGCCGTCCGCAGGCTCAAAGATCTGCACCGCGGGTCCCGTAAGGAACTCGCGTTTCTGGTCTGCTTCACGCTCTTCAGTCGTGCGAAGCGCAGGCAGACTGACTTCTTGGACTTCCACCGGCTCGAGCGAACCGGCAGGTTTAAGCCGGACTGAGACCGATGCCCCGGGCCGCCCCGTCAGCGTCCAATGGAGGAATAATCGGCCGGTGCGGTCCTTCCGCAGCTCCGGATCCGGTGCGGGTACATCACCGATCCGTGTCGTGCCGGGGACTAGCTCCCATCCCTCAGGAAGGGGCCGCGTCAGCTGCGGCCACCCCGGCGCCGCCGGCGCGATCACCAACTCGACGCCGCCGCCGCGCTTGATTGTCGCAGGATCGGGGAGCGAGTCGACGGGCACTCGCATTGAAGCGACGCCTTCCACGGGGATGAGGGGATTGTGGATGGGTGCCGTGATACGTTCGGCTCGGTCGTCAGACTCCAAAACTGCAACGGCGGAGTCGTGAGGTGACACGGCCCACGCGCGGACC
>JAPULZ010000104.1 GCA_027294455.1 Gemmatimonadota bacterium | reverse complement strand
TCCGGTGGGGAAGACCGGTTCGTGTCGCGGGTGAGTGGATCGGACACTGATGCGCAGTGGGACTAGATCGCCGGCCGCCGTGTCACAATGACCGGTGCACCGTCGTTGCGGATCCACCGGCTAGCCGCCCCGCGCGGCTCGAGCGTGATCTGGAGATGATCGAGGTATTGGTGCAACGCCGAGACTTCAAACATGGCCAGCCAGTCCTTTTGGGCCGAGTTGTTGATCTCTTGGATTGAGCTGATGAGCTGAGGCTTGGTGAGCATGGTGGCGACTCCGAGAGGTATCGTGCGAGTCTCGTACATCGGTGCGACGCCTGTGTTTGATCGACGTGATAACTGCTGCGGACGAAGGAACGTGAGATCGTGAGCGAGGTTGAACGAAGCGCCATCTTGTGGAGACCACGGGACACGATGTTCCTCATATTGGGGTTGGCGACTGCGGTTGTGATCCTGGGCGGGTGCAGCGGCGATTTGGATCAGGCGGCATTTGCGCCCAACGTCATCAGTCTCCAACCGACTCATGCGCCGCCGGATGTGGCTGCCGATGAGGAGGTGGCGGCGCCGCGAGAGGTCGAGCTGGTTTCGGCGCCGCCCGAGCCCTTACCGCCGCAGACCGATCCGGGCGTCGATGCGATTGTCGGCGAAATAGTGAAGTCGATTCGGTCCCGCGATGGCGACGCCGAGCCCGCAACTCGCATCAGCCTGAGCCGGTTGTACAACCAGAGTCATGCCACCAGCCGTGAGTTCGAGGCGCTGCGCAATCGACTGGCCAGGGTGTTGAACCTTTCCGGCCGAAGTTATGGAATGTGGTTCGAGGTTCAGCCTAGTGCGTCCATCGACTTCGAGCTGCACGGCGCGGCGTATCTCGTCACTGTCGCCGGCCGCGATCAGTGGGAACTGCACCTGAGCCTGCGCCCGGCGGGGGGATCATGGACCGTTTGGCGCGCGGATGCGCCGCTGCGCATGTTCCGCCAATTCCAGCGCGGTGACCGGCAGCTCCTTTGGCCGTAGAACAGATTTTACTGGTGTGAACAACTCGTGCGCGCGTCGTCCGTTGACGTGAGTCGGTGGGGTCCGAATCGTATGGGCGAGTGGAACGTGGTCTACGCCTGCACGTCGCGGTCGGTTGAGACCGGCTTGGACCGACCGGCGTTGAGCATGGCGACCGCTTGGTCCGGGTCGAGCGTTCCTTCGGCGACGTAGGCGGCAAGTTCGCGGCGGGTTCGTTCCTGGCCGCGCGCAACCAGCACCTTGGACACGGCACTACTGAGGCCGCAGACCATCCACCCCGCGCAGCCGAAGATGATCGCGGCCAGGGGAATGCTGAAAGGACTGCGTATTACGTCGTGAATGATCTGATCCAAATTGGCGAGAAGGAGCATATCGAGGTCTCCTATTGCGGGCGCGAGGCGGTGCAGCGATTCCTAACCATCATAGGTATTCGGCAGCGCCTTGGCCGGATTTCGTAGCGACAGCGCTGCGGTTCGTGTGGGGTCAGGTTCCGGCGGTGACGGTGGGGCTTTGGATCGTAGGGGCGAGCGGAAAGTGGCCTACACCTGGAGGTCGGGATCCGGCGCGCCGGGCCTCATATTGCCGGCGTTGAGCATGGCGACCGCGTCCTGCGGGCTGATCGTTCCCTCAGCGACATAGGCGGCGACCTCACGGCGAGTCTGCTCGCGGTGACGAGAGACGGTGGTCCGGGTCATGGCGGTGGCGATGATCGCGACCATACCAATACCGCAGCCGAGCACGATGGCTACCAGCGGTATGACCACGCCGCTGTCGACAAGTCGGGCGAATTCAGATTGGGCCAGGTAGTACATGGCAACTCCTTCGCGTCGCGGCCCCGGCTGGGGCAGAGCATCATGTCATTGCCTTGTTGGGAAGGGGGTCGCGCTGGTTTTAGGGGATCGGTCCAAGAGGAGCGCAGCCCACTGAAGTGGGCCGCGCCGGGATTCTCAGGCTGGACGCGCCGGGATTCTCAGGCTGGAGTGGGGCGCGCCAGGATTCTCAGGTGGTCGTGGCGGGGACGGGTGACTCGGCGTGTCGTGCGGTGGCCCGGGTGGGTTTGACAGGTCGGCTGGCCTCGAGTCGGCGGCGCGCCTGTTCCTGTTCGGAAAAGCCCTCGCCGAAGCGGATGAGGCGCATGCTGTTGACGATGACGAAGGCATAGCCGACGGCATACAGGACCGGTGCGAACCAGATGTTCAGTGTTCCGGTGGCCGCCAGTACGAGGCCGATGACCGCCAGGGCGATCGAGCCGCCGATGTTCAATGCGATCACCGCGCGGTTTTTCCGGGCCAGCTCCAGAAGGAAGGGCACGTTGCGAAGATCATCGTTCATCAACGCGACACCGGCCGAGTTAGTGGCGATGTCCGAGCCGGACAGTCCCATGGCGACGCCGACATCGGCGGTGGCGAGCATGGGACCGTCGTTGATTCCGTCGCCCACGACGAGGACGCGATGGCCTTTGCGGACAAGGTACTTCAGCTCCTCGTGCTTCTCTTCGGGCAGGCACTCGGCTTCGATGGAGTCGACGCCGACCGCTTGGCCGACCCGTTTGGCGACGGCCAGCCGGTCGCCGGTGAAGATGCCGACGTGTCGCACGCCGAGCTGCCGCATCTTTTGGACGACGTCCGAGGCGTCGCGTCGCAGTTTGTCCTCAAGTCCGACCGCGCCGAGATAGCGGCCGTTGCGCATTACGTGAACGCCGGACATGCCTTCGATCTTCAACTCCACAGCTTGGACGTCGTCGCCAATGGCGGGTTCCGTTTCGAGGAGCCAATCGGCCCGTCCCACGCGGATCTCGCCGTCGTCCGTCGTCGCGACGACGCCTTGGCCGCGGGCCTCCTCGAAGCTCCCCACGGGGTTGGGGCTGATGCGGGCCTGCTTGGCGGTCTCGATGATTGATTTGGCCAGGGGATGGTTGGAGTGTTGCTCACCGTCCGCGGCGGCCTGTAGTAGAACGGCGCCGTCCCCGCCCTCGGCGGGGGCGAGTCGGCTGACGGCGAATTTGCCGGTGGTCAGGGTCCCGGTCTTGTCCAGGATCACGGTGTCAATGTCGGCCGCCGC
>JAPULZ010000103.1 GCA_027294455.1 Gemmatimonadota bacterium | reverse complement strand
ATGCCCATGCTGCCCCGACTCTTCTGGCTCGCCGCGGTGCTGCAGGGTTCGATGGCCTTGCCCCTCGTGGCGCAGGTCTCCCTGGGTGCGTCTAACTACTGTTGTTTCGCCAGCGCCTGGCCCAGGATGGCCGCGTCGCAGGCACCGCGCGCCACCAGTATCTCTCCCAGCGGAGACGGCGTACCGTCTTCGTTCTCGCCCTGGAGCCGCAACGCCTCGTTGATCTCATTGGGATCGACGCCGAGCTCGACCAGATAGCGTCCGATCCTCGGCGGCTGATTCCTCACCTCTGCGATCAGCCGCCCAACTCCCTCGTCATCAAGCTCGTAGGCCAGGGCCATGGCCAAGAACGACAGCTGCAGGTTGAGAGTCGAGCGCTCGCCGCCGAACTCCTCACGCGTATGCTCGTAGTGCGTCCTGGTGCGCTCGGCCGCGGTTTGCAGCCGTCGTTTGATGTAGCGGTGCAACTCATCTGAGCCGACGCGCTCCCGCAGGAACGCTTCGACCGCATTACGCACGTTGAGCTCCGGATCTTGCAGGTTGCTTTCGTCGCCGTACTGCCTGGGGACGCAGCCCAGCTCGACCAGCTCCGGCCAGGTGTACCGGCTGAGCAACCGCTCGGCATACACCATGCGCTGTTGCTCGAGACTCTCGGCGGCTTCCAAATCCGCATCGAGGCGGTCGAGGAGTTGCTGGCGCCGCTCGGGCGTCTTCGCATGGCCGTAGAGTTTTTCCAGCTTCTCCCGCATGAAGCGTTGCGAGTTGTTGTACATCAGCACGTTGAGATACGGGCCGAACTTCTTGAATCGACTGATCATCAGCCCATCGTTGACCCACGCGATGAACCGCTCGTAGAGGGCCTGGAGGCCGATCTGCTTTCCCGCCTCCGTTTCGAAGAAAGTGGTTCTGAGGAGCGCCGTCGGGGCGACGGCAATCACCAGGGCCGTTGCCAGGTTGTCGTACTTGACGTGGCCCGCGTACACCATATACCCATAGAGCGCGACGCTCAGGGACGCGGTGGCGGCGCCGAGAAGCCAGAACTTGGCGTTGGTGAGGATGGGCTTGGCCCGCCCGCCGTACCAGCGGCGCACGTCGAGGAACGTCATGCCGATGGTGATCGAGGCGATGAGGAAGACGATCATGTGGGGCCAGTACCAGAAGCGGCCCACGATGAGCGCGTGCTTCTGCCAGGACTTGGTCCACAGGTTGACGATCTGGTCCGTGGGGACGTTGGTGAAGCGGCCGTCCTTCAACTGATAGATCAGTGGTGGGGCGGTGTTGGCGAACCCCGCGAACGCCATGTTGGTTTTGCCGCCGGGCCTTCCGGGTCCCGACAAGAGCACGGCGGCGAAGCGATCCCGGAACTCCGTGTGATCCAGTGGTCCCTCGGGCATGCCTTTTAGCACGCTGAGGACCAGACATGTTGCGTCGTAGCTCAAGCCTTCGATGTCATCGACGGCCGGGCCGCCGTCGGCGAGGGCCGTCCCGCCGACAGTGTCGGGCTTTTCCGTGACCGATACGAAGTACACGTTCTCCTTCTCGAGCTGCGCGGCGATGAGCTGCACGTCGATGATCGAGAACACTATTGGCCGGTAGGGGATGCCGCGATAGTTCTGCACCGTTGGCGATTGGGCGAGACTGGAGATGTGCCAGCGCTGGGCCAGCACGCCCACGGCCTCGGGCCGTTCGCGAATGATGTCGTGCATCGCGGCCTGGGCCTCTTTCAGATCGGTGAACGGATAGGCCCGGTACGTCGAGACGGCGGGTTCCCGCTCCAAGGCCCGCCGCAATGCCGCCTGGGCGCCTTCGCCGAACTCGGAGTCTTCATAGATCACCGAAACGGAGCTGATCGTGCGCTTGCGTAACAGATTGGCCATGGCGTTCGAGCGTTGGGCGACATCCACGTTCAGGTGGAAAAACCAGCCTTCCTTGTTCTGGGGAATTTCGGTGGCGACGAGTGAGGAGATGACCGGCACGGCCGCCGCATCCGATGCGAGCCCGCGTCGCCGGGCGCGCTCGAACACACCGGATTCCGTGGGACCCAGGATGATGTCCACCGTGCCGGAGTCCATGTGTGCCGCGATCTTGTCGACGCCGTCGGTTTCGCTGGTGTACGGGATCTCGACGATTTGCACCAAACCCACGCCGCCGCACGTCTCGACGGCGTTTTCCGCGCCGGTGAGATGATACCGGCCGGTCAACGCTTGGTCGGCGATGTAGGCCACGCCGAGCCGCACTGGCGTGGTCGATTGCTGCGCGAGACCGACAGTGGGGGCGAGCACTCCGGAGACCACGAGCAGCGTGGGACGTGCAATGGGGAATCTGCGAACGTTCATCGTGTCCTCCGTATTGCCCGCGCAGTGCCCGATCACCATGAGGGCGGCGGCCTTTTCCTCGTCGAGCTTGGCCGTGGATCTGAACAGGTAGGCCAGGAAACCCATGGGTCCTCCTTAGGCGGCGCAGTGCTACAGCGTGAGGATGAGGCGCGCCGTGCACTGGCGTCGGCGCGAGGGTCGTGGCGAATGACACGGCATCAGCCGTTGGACACGGGGTCGGGCTGGATCGGAGGGGGGTGACTCAGCCCTGCCGAGGCACGCGGCATCGGTTTGTCGAATCTATACTAAAGACTGCACGGTTTCGGACCGGAGTCAAGCAGAAACCAGTGCACCTCGGGCTGGTTCACTGGCCACCGACCAGGTCGAGGTGATCTTTTCAACCCCCGCCCGAGGGGTAGCTTAGTCCTCGCCTGTCGTTGCCCTTCAGGGAGGACCTCCATGCCATCCTCGATCGTTCGTTTCGCACACCGCACCGCCGCCGGCTTGGTTCTTTGCATTGCGGTCCCGGGGCTCGTGCACGCCCAGAGGACCGGACCAGAGCTGTTTGGGGATCTCCGGTGGCGCAACATCGGGCCGGCCAACATGGCGGGGCGGGTGACCGATATCGAAGCGGTGGACAGCAATTTTGCCCAGGTCTTCATCGCGGCCGCCTCAGGGGGCGTGTGGAAGTCCATGAACGCCGGCACCACGTGGGAGCCGATCTTCACGGATTACGGCACGGCCAACATCGGCGACATCGCTGTCTTCCAACCGGATCCGGACGTCATCTGGGTGGGCACCGGTGAATCATGCACGCGCAACAGCGTGGGTTGGGGCGACGGCGTGTACAAATCCACCGACGGGGGCGAGACGTTCGTCAACGTGGGCCTGCGGGACACGCACCACATCGGGGAAGTCCTCACACATCCGTCGGACCCCGACATCGTGTACGTAGCGGCGCAGGGCCATTTGTGGGGCCACTCGGGGGAGCGCGGCCTCTTCAAAACGACCGACGGCGGTAATACTTGGAGGCAGCTCACCAACGGCCTGCCGGATGACGGTCGCACCGGAGCCACCGACATCAAGATGGATCCCACCGACCCCGCTGTGCTGTACGTGGCGTTCTGGGAGCGCCTCCGCCGTCCCCACCGGTTCGACAGCGGTGGGCCGAACGGCGGGATCTTCAAGTCCACTGACGGCGGAGAAACGTGGACGAAACTCACCACCGGTCTCCCCGACGGCCCGACCGGCAAGATCGGCCTGGCGGTGTATCGGCAGAATCCCCAGATCGTCATGGCCATCGTCGAGCACGGCTACCAGCCGCCCCAACGCGTGGATGGCGAGCCGAACCCCGAGTACGGCGACATGACGCGGCTCGGTACCGGCATCTATCGATCCGACGACGGCGGTGCCACGTGGCAGTTCATCAGCCGGTACAACAATCGCCCGTTTTACTACAGCCACATCTACATCGACCCCACGGACGACCAGCGCGTGTACGTGCTGGCGGGCAGTGCGAACGTGTCCAACGACGGCGGGCGTACGTTCAGCCGTAACTTCGAAGGCATCTCCGGAGACTTCCACGCCCTGTGGATCGATCCGGTGCGCCCGGACGTGTTCTACGTCGGCAACGACAAGGGCGGCTACGTGTCGTTCGACGACGGCGACTCGTTCGTGATGTTCGACAACATGGACATCGGGCAGTTCTACGCCGTCACGGTAGACATGCGGGATCCGTATTGGGTGTACGGCGGATTGCAGGACAACGGCAACTGGGGCGGACCGAGCAACAGCCGGGATTGGAACGGCGTCTTGAACGACCACTGGTTCAAGTTTCATTCAGGCGACGGCTTCCACACGACTGCCGATCCCAACGATTGGCGAACGGTCTACACGGAGTCGCAGGGCGGGAACATCAGGCGCTTCGACGCCGTGTTCCGTCAGGTGGGTCAGAGCATCACGCCCAATCCGTCCAACATCTTGAACCTGCGGCAGCGCGTCCCGGCGCACCCCGATTCGTCTGATCGGCTCTTGCGAGACCACTTCCGCTTCAACTGGAGCTCACCGCTCATTCTGTCTCCCCACAGCTCGAATACGGTGTTGTTCGGCGGAAATCACTTGTTCAAGAGCACCGACCGGGGCGATACGTGGCGCATCATCAGCCCGGATCTCACGACGAACGATCCGGAACTGGCCGATCCCGAGAGCGGAGGCATCACCCGCGACGTGACGAGCGCCGAAACGCACGCGACGATCATCACCATTGCCGAATCGCCGCTCGCCCCCGGCGTGATCTGGGTCGGGACGGACGATGGTAACGTGCAGCTCACGCGCGACGGAGGAGCGAACTGGACCGATGTGCGCGGCAATGTGCCCACTGTGCCGGACGGGCTGTGGGTGAGCCGCGTGACAGCGTCGCGGTACGCCGCGGGGCGCGCGTACGTCACCTTCGACGGCCATCGCAGTGACAATTTCCACCCGTGGGTGTTCCAGACCGATGACTTCGGTCGCAGCTGGACCTCGATCAGCTCCAACCTGCCGGACGATCACCCGGTGTACGTGATCACCGAGGACCCGAAGAATTCGAACCTGCTGTTCGTGGGCACTGAGTTCAGCGTGTTTGCCACCGTCGACGGCGGGGCGCGGTGGGACCGTCTCATGAACGGCATGCCGACGGTGGCCGTGCACGATCTCGTGATTCACCCGCGCGACGGCGATCTCATTGCCGCTACGCACGGTCGAAGCGTGTGGATCCTGGACGACATCGGGCCACTGCAGCAATTGACGCCCGAGGTGGCGGCGTCCGACGTGCACCTGTTCGACAACCGGGTCGCCACCCAGTGGAAGGGTATCAGCCGTGGTGCCACCCGCGGCCACAAGCTCTTCATGGGCCGCAATCCGCTGACCATCGAGCACCAGCCGCCGGGGAACTCGCCGCGGCAACTCGTGACGTCGGCGACGATCGACTTCAATGTGGGTGACGCCGTGCGTGGACCCGTGGGCATCGAGATCACCGACATGGCGGGCGAGAGAAGCTTCATCGGGAGCGTCGATGTCCAGCCGGGCATCAACAGGTATTTCTGGAGCATGCGGTTCGATCCCACCGAAGAGCAACGACGTCAACGCGAAGAACAGATCGCCCGCTTCCGCGCGCAAGGCTTCGGTGGTGGTGGTGGCGGCGGCGGATTCGGTGGCGGGGGGCAGTTGCCGGGTGATCTGGTGACGCCGGGGACGTATCGGGTGACGTTGACGGTGAATGGCCAGCGGCATCACGGTACGGTAACGGTTCGGGAGGATCCGGGGGTGATGGGGCGGTAGGGGCCCGGACTGGTGGGCGTCGTTCGTGCCGGGAATGGGTGGCCCCACGGACGTTGCGCGTCGATCGCGTGGTGGTGCTCAACCGGAATAGAACGACCGGTTAGAGAATGGCGGAGCCCAGTCCCGGGGTGCCGCTCCACGCATCCCTGACGAGGTGGAGGCCACGGCGGAGCGCCGCGCGATTCTCCGCCGCGCTCGTGCAGATGCGCACTCCTTCTTCCGGCGGGTGTTCGCCCACTGCAAACGCGTCGACGGTGGTCACCGCCACGCCGCGACGAAACGTGTCGGCCGCAAACGCCGCGCTGTGCCAGCGCTCGGGAAGCGCCAACCAGATGTGAAAGCCATGGGGCGCCGCGCGAAACGGCAGATCACCCAGCACGTCCCGCACAATCTCCAAACGAGCCGCGGCCTCGCCGCGTTTGCGCCGCACGGTTTCTTCGGCGGTTCCGTCTTCGATCCACGTCGCCGCCACTTCCACCGTGAGAGGCGGCGCCAACCACGTGGTGGCCCAGATGCTCCGGGCCAGGTGTTCGCGGAATGGCGCCGGTGCCCGGAGGAACGCGACGCGGAGCCCGCCACACACGGCCTTGGCCAAACCCGCGAGCAGGAAGGTGCGCTCGGGAGCGAAGCTCGCGATCGGGGGCACCTCGTCCGCCGTGAGGCGATGGTGCACGGCGTCTTCGATCACGGCGATGCCGTATTTCCGGGCCACGGCGGCGATGTCGCGCCGACGCTGCTCCGACATGGTACCGGTGGTCGGATTGTGCACGCTGGGCACGCAGTACAGAACCTTGCCGCGCTGTTGCCGGCAGGCCGATGCGAACGCGTCCGGCAACAGGCCCTCTCGATCCATGGCGAGTCCGTGGAGCCGTATGCCCAGCAACTCGGCCACGGCTTTTGCGCCGGGGTAGGTGAGGGATTCCGTGAGCAACGTGTCACCCGGCTGGAGCAGCACGGCCAGGGAGACGGTCAGGGCGTGCTGCGTTCCCACGCACACCAACACTTCCTCCGGGTCGGCCGCGAATCCCAAGCGGCGCATCCACTCGGCCCCCGCGGCGCGGTGTCGTGTCATGCCACGGTTGGGTTGGTACCGGGTGAGCCGCCGGACGTCCGGCCGTGCGGCGATCTTCCGGAGTGTGCCGGCCAGATCCGGGTCCTCGCTGTAGATCGGCCAGCTGACGCCGAGATCGATGACCTGGGGGTAAGAGGGATCGACGGGTGCCAAGGGGTTCTGCCGGGCCACTGCGCTTCCCACGAACGTGCCTCGGCCCACGACGCCCCGGATGATGCCCCGGCGCTCGGCTTCCTTGTAGGCCCGGGTCACAGTTCCCAAGGAGAGGCCGAGGGTGCCGCTCAGCTGCCGGTGCGTGGGCAGTCGATCGCCCTCGGACAACCGTCCCTGAGTCGTGTCATCGATCAAAGCCTGGACGATGGCGGCATACAGGGGCTTCGCGTCTGGATCCAGCTTGGGTCTCCAGATTGTCATAGAGACAAGAATAGATTGTTACAGTATGGACCGCAATGACTTCGGTAAATCTGGTAGTGTGTATGGATGAACACGGTAGTGCGGCGGTGTCAATCATTGTTGATGTCCAACCAATTGTAGTTAACAATATAGTGGTACAATAAAGACCAATTGTAATATCATTGTACTTATAATAAGATTCGTCCTCGCGGGACCGGTTCGACAGGATGCCAGGACCACGATCAAACCTGTGGAGGTCGCGATGGACACGAAGCAGGATATGGGGTTCAACACCCAGGCGGTGAAGACGCATTTGGACGGTTTGCGGCAGCACCGGCCCCTCGGTGTCCCCATCACCCAGAACACGAACTTCCAGTTTGCCTCGAGCCGGGCGCTGGGGGAGGCGTTTCACGATCCGCACCAGGCCGCGGCGGTGTACACCCGCTTCGGCCACCCCACCCTCGCCGCCGCGGAGGCCAAGCTGGCGAGGCTCGAGGGAGGAGAAGCGGCGGTGGTGTTCGACTCCGGCATGGGCGCCATCACGGCGTCGTTGCTCGCGGTGCTCGCCGCGGGGGATCACGTCGTGGCGCAGCGGGAGATCTTCGCGCAGACGTTCACGTTCCTCGACGAGAAGGCTCGCTCCTTGCGAATCGAGACGTCGTTCGTCGACGCCACCGATCTCGACGCCGTCACGGCGGCCATACGGACCCAGACGCGGGTGGTCTACATCGAAACCCCGTCGAACCCGTTGCTCCGCGTGGCGGACATTGCGGCGGTAGCTCGCATCGCCGCGTCTCACGGCGCGTTGCTGTTCGTGGACGGTACGTTCGCCAGCCCGTATTTGCAAAATCCACTGCGCTGGGGTGCGGATCTC
This sequence comes from Gemmatimonadota bacterium, assembly GCA_027294455.1. Classification (GTDB taxonomy): domain Bacteria; phylum Gemmatimonadota; class Gemmatimonadetes; order Gemmatimonadales; family GWC2-71-9; genus B3T1B10. The sequence goes on along the minus strand of JAPULZ010000103.1, from coordinate 2,417 downwards.
GTGTTGCATTCGGGGACCAAGTTTCTCGGGGGACACGCGGACATCATGTGCGGCGTCGCCGTCGGCAGGAGTGCCTTGGTCAATCAGATCAGACAAACCCAAGTGTTGCTGGGCGGCCTGCTCGATCCCCATGCGGCCTGGCTACTGCTCCGGAGCATCAAGACCCTCGGTGTGCGGGTCCAGCGGCAGTGTGACACGGCGTTGGCGCTGGCGCGGTTTCTCGTGCAGCAAGACGGCATCGTGCAGGTGCACTATCCGTGGCTCGAGGGTTCGGCGTACGTTGAGTTGGCGCGGAAGCAGATGCGAGGTGGGGGTGGGGTCGTCTCCTTCGAGGTGGCGGGTGGGCTGGCCGGCGCCCGGCGTTTCGTGGACGTCCTCCGCTTGATTCCCGTCGCCACGAGCCTGGGCGGCGTCGAGAGCGTCATCGAGGTCCCGAGCGAACTGGATTTCAGCGAGCGGGAGCTGGGCGCCGCCGCGAGTTTGACCGGTATTCGCCCGGGACTGATTCGGCTGTCGGTCGGTCTGGAGGACGTGCACGACCTCGAGGCGGACTTGTGCCTGGGCGTGGGCGCGGCCGTGTCGGCCACGGTGCTCGCCGGTGCCCGGGACGAATCGGCACCGTGCGAGCCCGCGCCGGCGCACGCCTAGCGGGAGGATTCCATGCCGAAAACAAAATGGTTTGATCGACGATTTGACTTTGCGGGATCGGCTCCTGAGCTCTCGGCCATCCTCGAGCGGCTACGGTCCGCGCCCGAACGGGTCGCGGCGGCGGTGGCGGCGGTGCCTGATGACGCGTTGGTGACGCGGCTGGACGGCGGCTGGTCCGTCAACGAAAACGTGGGTCATTTGCTGGATCTCGAGCCATTGTGGGCCGGCCGATTGGAGGATATCGTCAATCGGGAAAAGGTGTTACGCGAGGCCGATCTGACCAACCGGAAGACCCACGAGGCAAATCACAACCGGGTCCCGATAGGTGGGTTGCTGGATGGATTTCGGGCGGCCCGGGGGGCGGTGCTCGAGCGGCTTGCGACGTTGGGCGAGGAGGAATTCGAGAAATCATCGCTGCACCCCAGGCTCGAAACGCCGATGCGGATGGTCGATCTGTTTTTCTTCGTTGCCGAGCATGACGACCATCACTTGGAGCGTATCGGGGAGATCGCAGCGGGGGTCGGTTAGTAGATCTTTGATTCGGTGGTGAACTATAGAGCACACAGAGGAGAGACGGAGACCGCCATGAAGATTGCTCGCTCGCTCGTGTTGTCGTGCGCGTTGTTAACGGTGCCGATGAGCCTCGCCGGGTTTCAGAAGTCGGCGGCCGATCAAGTCGCCGAGGCGGTGACGCCCCTGCCCGAAGCGTCACGGGACGGTGCAACGGTCCTGGGGTATGGTGGTGGTGAAACGCTCGAGGTGATCCGCGAGGGGACGAACGATTTCATCTGTTTGGCGGATGCGCCGGGGAACGAGGGCTTCCAAGTGGCGTGCTATCATAAGAGCCTCGATCCGTTCATGGCCCGGGGAAGGGCACTCCGGGCGGAGGGAAAGAGTGAGAGCGAAGTCCTCGAAATCCGCGGGGCGGAGGTGGAAGCCGGAACGCTGTCGATGCCAGACCGCGCGATGCTCATGCAGCTGTTCGGACAGATCAACGAGGCCACCGGCGTGCCGGACAGCGTGACGCCGTTGCACGTCATGTACCTGCCGTATGCCACGGCCGAGGAGACGGGATTGTCGGTTCGTCCCGGTGCCGGGCCTTGGCTGATGCAGCCCGGCATGTACCGCGCGCACATGATGCTCAGCGGAACGCCGCGCAAGTTCGAGCGGTAACGTGGGCGTGGCAAGCGATTGTACTGCCAACCCGACGGGGTCGTGGCACGAGTGGATCGCCGGAGCGATGCGCCCGACGGTCGCAGTGACGGGGTCCAATCTTTCGTGCCGTTGGTGTAGCCGGGGGGGCATTCGTGAAGGGCGAGACGTTCGTCCAGTGGAAGACACTCGCGCCGTGTCAGTTTCACCAGTATATGCAGAAGCTGCGATAGGGGACGGCGAATCTTAGAATCCATACCGCGGCACGCCGGGTGACGGCCGTCACGACGGCGATTCTTCACTCCAGCCAGATTAGCGATGAACCTCTATTTAAGGTGAGGGATGGATCGCTTTGTGTTGCACTCCAAGGCTCGGGAACAAGCCCTCGACGGCCTCGCCAAAGTGGCCGCGAGAGCTCGCGCCATGGTGAAGGACCGCGTCGTGGACCGCGCAGGGTCGAACCACGTAATGAAATTCTTCTATGCGGTGAAGGACGTGACCAAGCGACTGCGCCATACCATGGGGGACGTGCCCCCGCGCTTGTTGACCGATTTCGAGCAGTTGCTGCAGCAGTGCTCCGGGCCGCTGGACATGTTTCGCGCCGATATCCAGGAGGC
>JAPULZ010000102.1 GCA_027294455.1 Gemmatimonadota bacterium | reverse complement strand
GGGAGCGTGTCCATCGAGTACGTTCCCGCGGAGCGCTGTCTCGAATCCAAGGCGCTCAAGTTCTATCTGTGGGCGTATCGCAATGAAGGGGCGTTTTGCGAAACCCTGGCTGCGAGAATCGCCGACGACGTGGTCTACGCCATTGCGCCGAAGGCAGTGCGGGTCGAGGTCCACCAGAATGCCCGGGGCGGGATCGGTCTCATGGCCGTCGCCGGCCGGCCGGTGGAGTGAGCGGGCTGTAACATCCCTCCAACCGGCGGTTATATGTGATGTGGGCGATCTTCCACGCGCCGCTCGTGCGCACCATGTGGAAAGCGTCGACGCCGCAGTGACTGAATTGCCCGTCACGGTGAAAATCGTAGTCCACCCAGAGTGTGGCGATCTCACCGTCGATCCGCACGTCCGGATTCCACAACCTCTCGAGCAGATCTTCGTTCCTGTGGATTATGGCATCCACGAACTCGTCCACGTTGGTCCAGGTGGTGCTGGTCCCCCACTCGTTACTGGACACGGCGACGAGCCGCGCGTTGGGCAACATCACGTCGCGAATCGCGGTTTCGTCTTTGCGTTCCATGGCGCCGAACAGCGCTTCCGCGGCGCCGACGATTTGCTCTTCGGCCGTTTGCGCGACCACGGGTGCGGGAACGACCAGGAACAGGAAAAGGAAGGCGGCGATGGATTTCATGGAGGACTCCGTTCGATGAGCGGAGTGCAAAGGTGGCCTATTCGGCCATCTTGCCGCCGATGAGGGCCCCAATCAACAGGGGCATGATGTGGATGAACGAGAGCGCGAAGACGCCCATCGCGGCAATCTTGACGAAGATGGCGCCCAGAATGGGAATGCTGCTCAGGATACCGCCCAGCAGGAACACGGTGAGGCCCAGAATGATGCCGGGGAGAAACACGGCCGCTGCGGCGCGCCCCATGCTTCCGGCCTTCGAGCCACCGACGTAGCCCGCGACCAAGCCCCCCAGGAGCGGCACCCAGGATAGCGCGATCGAGAGGCCGATCATCCATGCCATGGCGGCGGGAATGCTCCCGCGACGTGTCACACCAGTCGTCATGAGTCTTCTCCCAGCGAAAAGGCGGGTCAACATGGGCCGGATAGCGCCCAAGATCCCTACGGATCGGGCGGTTGGTGAGTTTCGGGGTCACCCGGCGGGCTCGTCTCGCTTCTCGAGGTCCAGGGACGCCGAATTGATGCAATAGCGCTTGCCCGTGGGTGCGGGGCCGTCGTCGAAGACGTGTCCCAGATGGCCCTCGCAATTTGCACAGAGCACCTCGGTCCGGCGCATCAGAAGGCTGTCGTCCTCGGCCACGGCGACGCTCCCCTCGCCGATCGGCGAGTGGAAGCTCGGCCAGCCCGTTCCGGAGTCGAACTTGCTGTCGGAGGAGAAGAGCTCCGCCCCGCACCCGGCGCACCGGTACACCCCTACATCCCTGCATTCGTGGTATTTCCCGGTGAACGCGGGCTCCGTGCCCTTCCCCCGGAGGATGCGGTATTGCTCGGGGGTCAGCTGTTTCCGCCAGTCGGTCTTGGTCTTGTCGGTCTGTTGGGTCATGCGAGACTCCGGAGGTTGTCGTACCCTGGGAAGGTCTGCGGTTCGAGGGTGGATTTCCAGGCCATGAAACCTTTTCACCGCACCTTGCACAAAGTATCCGTAACGGATATATTCGCTGCGGATATTTCCGTGGCTGGAGGATCACATGGTGGCGAAACCCGGGACACCCGAGGACCATCTGCCCCTGACGCCGGCGGTGCTGCACATCCTGCTGGCCCTTTCGGATCGCAAGCGACACGGGCTCGGGATCATGGACGAGGTGGAGGAGCGCACGTTGGGCTCGGTGCGGCTCGGGCCCGGCACGCTCTACGGCACGATCAAGCGCATGGTCGCGTCCGGCTTGATCGACGAGGCGGAGGGGCGGCCGGCTCCGGAGGAGGACGACACCAGGCGCCGCTACTACGCGCTGACTGTCTTGGGCCGCCAGGTGCTGGGCCTCGAGGCCCAGCGGCTGCAACATCTCGTGACGGTGGCTCGCGACAAGGAAGTACTGCGTTGAAGGATCTCCACGCTGGTGATCGACGGACGCTTGGCGAGCGGTGCTACGCCGTTCTGCTGGGCCTCTATCCGCGTCGGTTCCGGCGCAGCTACGAGCGGCAGCTCCTGGAGGCGTTCTCGCAGCGCTACCGCGCCCGGCCGACCGGTCGCGCCCGGCTGTGGCTCTTTCATTTGTGGGACCTGGCCCGCTCGGTTCCGCGAGAGCACTGGGACGTATGGCGCGACGCGCTGCGCGGCTGGCGAGCGCGTGACGGTGTCACAGGGAGGGAATGGATGAGCACGGTGGTTCAGGATTTGACATACGCGTTGCGGAGCTTGCGGCGAAGTCCGGGATTCATGGTCGTCGTCGTCGTGACACTCGGCCTGGGGATCGGATTGAACACGGCCATCTTCAGCATCGTGAACGGCGTGTTGTTGCGGCCGCTGCCGTACCCCGATGCCGACCGCCTCGTGTGGGGCTACAGCACGTTCAGCGGCGGAAACAACGCGAGCGTGTCTCCGCCCGATTATCTCGACTACCGGGCGGAGAATACGGTGTTCACCCACCTCGCCGCACGCCGGGGCCAGCGGCCCTATGCCCTCACCGGGATGGACCGCCCGCTCCAGGGCGCCGGCCAGGAAGTGTCGGCCGGATTCTTCGAAGCGTTGGGGGGTGTCCCCGTCGTGGGCCGGACGTTCACTGTGGAAGACGAGCGTATCGCCACGAATCGAGTCGCCGTCCTCAGCTACGGATTCTGGCAACGGATGTTCGCCGGCAGCGACGACGTGCTCGATCAGGCCATGACCCTCGACGGTGAGACGTATCACGTCGTGGGTGTCATGCCTCCGGGGTTCCGGTTGTTCAACGCCGTCGACTTCTGGACGCCGATCGGGTTTGATGCGGATTTCGCTCAGGTCCGGCGGTTTCATTTCTTGCGGCTGGTGGGCCGCCTGCGGGATGACGTTTCCCTCGAACGCGCTCAGGCGGAGCTGGATGTCATATCCAAACGGCTCGAGGAGGCCTATCCGGCATCCAATGCCACCTGGCGGTTGGTGGTGGTCCCGTTGCATCAAGTGGCGGTGAGCAACGTGCGGCCGGCGCTGTTGTTGTTGCTCGGGGCGGTGGGTCTCGTCTTGCTGATCGCGTGCGGCAACGTGGCCAATCTGCTGCTGGCCCGCGGGGCGGCACGGCATTCCGAGCTGGCGGTTCGCACCGCGTTGGGGGCCAGCCGCCGGCGTGTGCTCCGGCAGTTGCTCACCGAGAGTATCATGCTGGCGTTGATCGGTGGCATCGTCGGCAGTGTGCTCGCCGTCGTGGGCGTGGGCGCTCTCCAGGCGCTTCAGCCCCGGAGCATCCCGCGGCTGGATGAAGTCGCCGTGGATGGCATGGTGCTGGCGTTCGCATTCGGGCTTTCCGTGATCACCGGTGTGGTTTTCGGTCTGCTGCCGTCGTTGAGTGCGTCGAAGCTCGACGTGAACGCGGCCCTCAAGGAGGGAGGGCGCTCCGGTGCGGGGCGCGGTGACGGGATGCGGGCCGGGTTGGTCGTCTCCGAGGTCGCACTCTCGCTCATCTTGTTGATCGGGGCCGGGCTGTTGATTGAGAGCTTCTGGCGGTTGAGCCGGGTCGATCCGGGTTTCGACGTGCGCAATGCCGTCACGACCAGTGTCGCCCTCCCGAGCGCGAGGTACGAAACGGATGAACAGCGCATTGCGTTCTACGACGCGGTGCGCGAGCGTCTGCGGAGCACCCCCGGCGTGGTGGACGTGGCGGTGACCAGCAACTTGCCGCTGGGTGGAGGGGGCAACGATACCTACCTGGCGGTACCCGGTCGCCACCAGCTGGGAACCGAGAGCCAGTTCAACGCCCAGAACCGCTCGGTCAGTGCGAACTTCTTCGACGTCATGCAGACACCACTGTTGCAGGGCCGGCAGTTCACCAGCGCCGACCGCGACGGCACCCCGAACGTGGTCATCATCAACGAACCGTTTGCGAACACGATCTTCCCCGACGAGAGTCCGATCGGTCAGCGTTTGCAGATCGACTTGGGCGACGTGTACGAGGCTGAGATCGTGGGTGTCGTGGGTGGCATCAACCACTTCTCCCTCGGCGGCCAGCGGCCAGCGGAATTCTATCTGCCGCTCCGCCAGTCCGCATTCGGCGGCCAGAACCTCATCGTGCGGACAAGCGTCGATCCCCTCACGGTCACCAACGCGATTCCCCGCATCGTGTCGAACGTGGACCCCCTGCTGCCCGTTTCGCCCATGTTCACCTACGAGGAGCTCGTGGCGAACTCGATCGCGCAGCCTCGGTTCGCCATGCTGATACTGGGACTCTTCGCCGCGGTGGCCCTGGTGCTTGCCGGAGTGGGCATCTACGGGGTTCTGGGCTATTACGTCGCTCAACGCACCAAGGAGGTCGGTCTGCGCGTGGCCCTGGGCGCGAAAAACGGCGACGTCCTCCGTCTCGTCGTGGGCCGCGGCATGGGGCTCACCGCACTGGGACTTCTGGTGGGCGTGATCGGAGCGTTCGGCCTCACCAGGTTCATGTCGAGTCTGCTGTTTGGCGTCGGCGCCACCGATCCCGTGACCTTCATGGTCCCGCCCGTGGTCTTGGCGTTGATAGCCTTGCTGGCCAGCTATCTGCCGGCCCGCCGAGCCACGAGGATCGCTCCGATTGCGGCGCTCAAAACTGATGGGTAGCTGGGTGGGGAGTTCCCCTTCCGCTGCCCACCCAGTCCCACTTCCACCCCACCCCGGTGGTCAGTCCCGCCACCCCACTGAGTACTGACCCCTTGGTGGTGCGGTGTGGTGGTGGGAGAGGGCACCAGGGTTGGGTGGAGGTGCGGCGAGCGGGGGCAGGGACTAATATCCCGTTCATGAAGGAGTCGCAGCTCACGCAAGCCCAGCAGGCCAACCTACGAATCTTTCGCGGGATCGCCGCAGAGGGGCGCACGGCGTTGGAGGCGTTCCAGGAAGATGCCAGCGCGGGAATGCGCATCATCAAGGGATTTATCGAGTCCGCTGGGGCCGGCGATCGCGTCCGCAACATGTGCATTCCGGTGCGCCGGGCGTACCTCAAGAACGACCCGGTCAATATGGGGCGCATCGTCAAGATGCTCCGGGCCGTGGGCCCGCCCGAGATCCAGGAACGTCTCGACCAGTTCGAGCGGAACTACGCGCCGATCCAGCAGGAGCTGGACAGCGCCTCGATCCTGAACGACCGCCGCATCACCCATGCGGAGATGTTCGAGGTATGGATCGATGCGGTCGTCTTTCATGAGATTCCCGCCAAGCGCCAGCCGTTTCTGACCATGGCCGAGGAGCTCGGCAAAGCGGTGGAGGGCATTGCGCTGCACCTGGCCGAGCGGATGGCCGTACTGTTGGTCGAGCTGGACGGTGTCGTTGCGGGATTCTCCGGAGAGCACGAGGAGTCGCCGGCGAAATCCGACGAGGGGTAGGGGCAGAGTTCTCCAATGAACGGCGATTGCAGATTGCGGATTGATTTGTGTGCTAGACTGTTGGTTGGGCTCGTTTTCTTGTCTCGCAGTATCGACGTTGTTTTTGGAGAAAGCGTTTTTCGGGGTCGCTGCACCGCAGCGTGATGGCGCGGTCGAAGTAGGCGGTCGCGACTTCCCATTCGCCCAGCCGGGCGAACAGATGCCCCAAGGTTGCCGGAAGCAGATAGTAGTTGCGTAGGGTGGGGTGGTCTTCGATGCCTCGCACAATCTGGATTCCGGCTGCGGGGCCCTCGATTTGCGCAACGGCCACGGC
>JAPULZ010000101.1 GCA_027294455.1 Gemmatimonadota bacterium | reverse complement strand
ACGTCCGGACCGCCCAACCCCGCGGTCGTGGCCACCGGCCTTGGCGAGCCGACCAGCTACGGCGTCGAGGACGACCTCCTCATCGAGATCGAGGCGGCCCTGGGGAGCCCTCGGATCTACGAGCTGCGAGCGATCGATGCGATGACGCCACGGATCCGCGAGGTTGCCGTCAACATCCGGTAGTCGCATATAATTGGCGACTATCGTGCCTTCAGTCATCTTCCGCAAAGGGCTCGATCTTCGACACGCGGTCGCCGGCCAACTGGCCGATGATTATCACAGTGCCGCGGTCGAGCACATCAAGGCCTCAGACTACACGCATCGCTCCGGACGACTGACCGTCCGGCTCGCGCGTGAGTTCGGATTTTGCTACGGGGTCGACCGCGCCGTTGACTACGCCTACCAGACCCGGCTGAAGTTCCCTGACCGGGCCGTGTACCTGACCGGTGAGATCATTCACAATCCCCTCGTGAACGAGAAGCTACGCGCGGCGGGTATTCGGTTCTTGAGCGATCCGAATGAGCACGCCGACCGGCTCGGGGCGGAAGCGGTCGTGATCCTGCCCGCCTTCGGCGTGACCATCGCGGAGCTCGCACGATACGAGCGCCAGGGGTGCACGCTGGTCGACACCACGTGCGGGTCGGTGCTCAACGTCTGGAAGAACGTAAAGCAGTACGCCCGCGATGGGTTCACCGCCGTCATTCACGGCAAGGTCCACCACGAAGAGACCCAAGCGACGGCCTCACAAGCGCTCCGCTACCCGAATGGCCGTTACCTCGTCCTGCTCGACCGCGCCGCGGCGGTCACCGTCTGCGACTACATCCGAGGAAAAACGGACGCCGCGATGATTCTCGCACGGTTCAAGAATGCCACGTCGGTCGACTTCGACCCGGACCGAGACCTCCAGCGAATCGGGTTGGCGAACCAGACCACGATGCTCATGTCGGAGTCTCTCGAGATCGGCGAGCTGTTTCGCCAGGCGATGATCGATCGGTACGGGGCACACGAGCTGGCCGATCGGTTCCGTGCCTTTGACACGATCTGCAGCGCCACCCAGGACCGCCAGGATGCGGTGGAAGTGCTCCTCGGCGAGCACCGGTTCGACCTGATGATCGTGGTGGGCGGGTACAACAGCAGCAACACGCGCAACCTCGCTCGGATCTGCATGCCGCGGGTGCGCACCTACCACATCGCGGATGCCGCGTGCGTCGTGTCGCCCACCGAGTTGCATCATCAGCCGGTCGACATGAATCGCCACGGGCCGAGCACCCTCGTCAACAGGACGGATGAAACCATCGCCCGGCAGTGGCTGCCGCCCAGTGGCCCGGTGTCTATTGGCCTCACGGCCGGGGCCTCGACGCCCAACAGCATCATCGGCCCGGTCATCGAACGGCTCGAGCAGTGCACGGCTGAAGCACCGTGACACCTCGAAGCGGTCACCGTTCAGCCTGCAGCCAGGACGCGGAAGGCGCACGCGCGACCGCCGATGGCTGACAGCGGAGCGATGATCGCTTCGGACGGAGCACCTGCATGAGACGCCTCGTGTGCTGGACGCTCGTGGCCCTCGTCCTGGCCGCGCGGCCCGCGCATGATCCGACCGCGCAACCCGCCGTTCCCACGCCAGAATCCGTCATCGGATTCGTGCCCTGCTCCGACTACCAGCTGGCCACCTACGAACAGATCGCCGCCTATTTCCGCGCGCTTGATGCGGCGACGCCGCGGCTCCGCCTCGAAGAAATCGGCCGAACGACCGAAGGCCGGACGCAGCTGATGGCGCTCGTCTCGTCGGCATCCAATCTGCGAAACGCCGACCGCTATAAGGAGATCGCCAGACGGCTCGCCCAGGGGCGCGACCTGACCGACGAACAGGCGCGGGCCCTGGCCCGCGACGGGAAAGCGGTCGTGTGGATCAACTTCGGACTGCACTCCACAGAAGTGGGCCACGCCCAAACAGCCCCGCTTCTGGCCCACAAGGTCGTCACCACAGAGTCGGCCGAGATGCGCTTCATTCGCGACAACGTCATCTTCTTGCTCGTCCCCAACATGAACCCGGACGGGACGACGCTCGTGGCCGATTGGTACATGGCGCACGTGGGCACGCGCTTCGAGCACTCGACGCCTCCGGAGCTCTATCACACGTACGCCGGCCACGATAACAACCGGGACTGGTTCATGTTCAATACGTCCGAGTCCCGAAACGTCGCCACGCAGCTCTACGTGGAGTGGTTCCCGCAGATCGTCTACGACCAGCACCAGGCGCCGCCGTTTCCCGCCCGCATCTTCGTCCCACCCTTCGATGACCCCATGAACCCCACCATCCCCCCCCTCGTCATGCAAGGGATCAACTTGGTGGGCGGGGCGATCACCCGCCGACTCGATCAACAGAACAAGCCGGGAGCGATCTCGAGGGTGGGCTTCGATACCTGGTGGAATGGCGGCATGCGGACGGCGCCTTATTTCCACAATATGGTAGGGATCCTGACCGAGACGGCCCACGCGTCGGCCACCCCCGCGACCTACGATCCGAAGAGGTTCCCGCCGACGTTCGATGACGGCACACCCACGCTCCAGCCGTCAGCCGATTATCCCAGCCCGTACACGGGCGGCGATTGGCATCTGCGCGACACCTGCGATTACATGATGACCGCGTCGATGGCCGTGCTCGATATCGGGGCTCGGCGACGACAGGGGTGGCTCTACGATATCTACCGGATGGCTCGGGATGCCATCACCGCCGGGGCCGGCGAAGCCTACATCGTCTCCGCCGAGCAGTGGGATCCGGGCACGGCGGTCAAGATGATCAACGTGCTGCGGCGGGGCGGCATCGAGGTCGAGCGCGCGCGCACACCCTTCGAGGCCGGTGGCAAGCTGTACCCGGCCGGCAGCTTCGTCATCCGTGGCGCCCAGCCGTTTCGCCCGTACCTGACGGACCTGCTCAACCCACAGATCTACCCTAACCGCACCGCTGGTGGACTTCCCGAGCACCCGTACGACAT
>JAPULZ010000100.1 GCA_027294455.1 Gemmatimonadota bacterium | reverse complement strand
ATGGCGGCGAGCGTAACGTTCCAATCCTGCCCACGGACGATGCGCACGTCCCGCCCGGCCCGCTGCCACCCGATGTACTTGTGCAGCGAGCCGGAGAAATGCATGTCGTTCGTGACCACGTTCCCGCCGGCGCGCAGCTTCTCGAGCCCGTCCAAGACGATCTGTTCGCCGGCTTTGGTGGAGTGCACCAGGGCGATCTCGGACGCGCGAGCGCCAATCAGCTCCCCGAAGAGCCCCCGCACCTCGGATTGCATCCGTGCGACGTACTCACCCCGTCCCTCACCCGGACCCAGTCGCTGGAAGTCCACGTACCGCCGGAGTCCCTCTTCCGCGAACGCGCCCAGCGGTGTCCCACCGGCGGCGTTCAGGAAAACCTCCCGCTCGACCCGGGGGAACAGCCCGCGCACGTCGTCTTGGCGGGACGGCGTGCGGCGTGCTGGCTTCGCCACCATGGGTGCGCCCAAGGCCCCGCCCACACCTGCTACCACGAACTCCCGGCGATTCATCATCTCGTGCCTCCTAGGCGTCGGCCATCGCCCCTTCGATCATCTCCGCGAGCGGATTTTCGTCCGCGGTTGGTCCGTACACTGACGGGACGGGAATGTCCAGCAGCCGCAAATACACTCCCAGCTGCGCGCGGTGGTGATACCAATGGTTCAATACAAAGCTCCGGAACACGGCGATGCGCGGCATCTCCATGACCGTTTGGTCTCCCGCCGTCAGCTTCCACATACCGGTCGCCTGCTCGTCGGTCATGCCAGTCAAGATCTTGGTACCGGTCTCCACGCTCTGGTCGAGGAGGGGAACGAGTTCGTCGGCGGACTTGGCGGAGCGCGTGGGCTCGATCTTGCTGACATCGACGGTGTCGGGCTCGAACAGCTCGGTCATTTCCGCTGGAATAGACGCCACGTGACGGGCGAGCTGACCCAGCGGCATGGACTTTTCGTGCGGCCGCCAATCCAGCTTGTCGTTGGGCACCCGCTCCAGGATGCGACGCGTGGCACCGGCTTCTTGTTGCATTTCGGAGATGAACGGTTCAAATAGCTTGCTCATGAAGCCCTCCTGAGTCGTGATACCCGTTGAGTAACCCGAGAGCGCGGGCGGGCGCAAGGGCTCGACGTCAAGCGAGGTCCACTCTTTGCCGGAGCACGCGCGGTCATGAAGGTTCCAGTGGCCGTGCTACCCCAACGATAGGGGTGGCCGAAGTTTCAATCCAACCGCCGCGGAGAGGACAAAAAAAGGGCGACCCATTGGCCGCCCTCGATGGTGCAGATCGGTTTCCCTATCCGTTTCCTTTGCGCCGGAACCCACGCTGGCCATCCAGAGCGCCCAGGTCGACCTCGAACTCCTCGTCGCCGATGATCATCGTGGCGAATTGCTTGCCGTTGAAGATGATGATCACGGTGCGCTCGTGCATCACGTCGCCATTGGGGCCGTTGATGACGGTCACCTTGACGTGGCGCGTGATCCGGCCCGACAAGGGCCAAGGATGCTCCGACCGGGGCAACCCCCTTACCACGTCTTCGATCAACACGTCGCTGGTCATCTCGTAGCTGCGGTCGCCGTTCTCGTCGGAATGCTGGCTGCGCGTGGTCGTCCCGTCGCCGAACCCATTCCAGATACGCTCGGTCTCCTGTCCCAGAAGCCCGGTCACCGTGAGGGTCCGATTCCGTTCGACGGTGGCCGACCAGTTGTCGCGCTCTACCGCCCCGCTCATGGTCACGACGATGACCAACGACGCTGTCAGGTCGGGATTGTACGCGTCTTGGGGGTCTCCGTCTTCATCGAAGAAGCTGACCGTGCGGGAGAAATTCCGCGGCGGCCCGGCCATGTCCAACGACGCGTCCGCGGCGCCCTGCACGCCAAGGGAGAGGTTCATCTGCTGCACGTCTTCGATGACGGCATCCGCGACGACCAGCGCCAGATCCTCGTTCAGGGTCTCGTCCAGTTCGCTCGGGGCGTTGGCGTCGTTACAGGCCGCCAGGGCCAAGGCCGACAGCAGCCCCAGGCTGCCCATTCTTGCCAGTCTCATGACTACGTGTCCTCCGGGTGAGGGGTTGGGAGCCCGGCGCTGTCCCGCCTTGCTCTGACCATGAGACGACGGGGTTCGGAGGATGTTAAGAGGGAGGCCTGACCTCAGCAATCCATGGCGTGGCCGGCCACGGTCGCCTGGTCGGCGATCAGCAATTCGAAGCCGATCGTCACGTCCGGGGCGCCGATCTTGCGCATGCCCAGGTCGAGCTGATAAAAGCTGCTTCCCACCACGTCATCGGGAAGCGGCACACTCCACTGGAGGGCGGACCCGCCCACGAGAAACACCGGTCAGCCGGGCTCAGCCTCTTCATCCAGCGTGAAGTTGGACTGGAGGTGCCAGAACCGCCGCCCGGAGGCCAGCTCGAGCGAGAGGCTGCCCCTGTTGGGGGTGACCACGAGGCTCGCACAGTTGCTGTCGAAGAGCCCCCCGGTACAGACGATATCGGGCCGCGACTGGTCTCTGAGGGAGAGCACCAGCAGCCGCCCGGCAGACAGCCCGATGGTCGGGATCAGCTCGCCGCCGTTGGCAAAGAGCTGCCGAATCGAGTGTCCAGTCTCATTTCCATGTCCTGATTGTCACCTGTTGTTGACCATCTCCGGAGCCCCGCCGTTGCGGGCCGAACGATACAACGACTCGATGGTGCGCATGTTGCCGGCAGCCTCCGCGAGGGGATAAC
>JAPULZ010000010.1 GCA_027294455.1 Gemmatimonadota bacterium | reverse complement strand
TTTTTGCGTCTGGCAGCGGAACGAACCTCCAGGCTCTCCTGGACCACGAAACGGCAGACGGGCGGTATCACATCGTCGTCGTCGTTTCGGATCGGGAGGGCGCCGGTGCGTTGGGGCGTGCCGAGGCCGCAGGCCGGTTGGCGCAGGTCATCGAAGTCGGAGGGCGCCCTTCTGAAGGGATCGCTACGGAGACTCTCGCGCTGCTCGAGAGTCTGGACGTACAGGCTATTTTCCTCGCGGGTTACCTGCGCCTCATCCCGGCGGCGGTCGTGTCCGCCTATCCACGTCGCATCCTGAACATCCATCCCGCGTTGCTTCCCGCCTTCGGGGGCAAGGGTATGTACGGCGAGCGTGTGCACGAAGCCGTGCTCGCCTCCGATGCCGAGGTGTCGGGTGCCACCGTGCACTACGTGGACGAGGAGTACGATAAGGGGGCCAACGTGGGCCAATGGCGCGTTCAGGTACTTCCGGGGGACGACGTCCGGACCTTGGCTGCCCGGGTCCTGAGTGTCGAACACCGCCTCTATCCGGCTGTTGTGGACCACGTCTGCGAGGCGTGGGCGGAGGGCCGAGATCCGGGTCCTTTCACCCACTCACAGCCGGAGTAGGGCTCCGATTCGAAATAGAACGAACCGTAACCGAAACCGAGAAGATCGAATCCAAGGGGAGATGAACTAGACATGAAGCGACGTGCGCTTCTCAGTGTGTCGGACAAGTCGGGAATCGAGGACTTCGCGAATGCGTTGGTGGACGCGGGTTGGGAAATCCTGTCGACCGGAGGCACGGCCAGCGTAATCCGCGAGGCGGGCGTCGAGGTGACGGATGTGGCGCAGGTCACAGGGCACCCCGAGATGATGGATGGGCGGGTGAAGACGCTCCATCCGGCCATTCACGCCGGTCTCCTGGCGCGGCGCGCCCGATCCGACGATATGGCTGCCCTTGCTGAGCACGGGTACGGTCCGATCGATCTGGTGGCGGTGAACCTGTATCCCTTCCGGAAGACGGTGGCTCGGGGGGACGTCCTGGTCGATGAAGCCATGGGCAAAGTGGACATCGGGGGGCCCACGATGATTCGGGCCGCTGCCAAGAGTCATGTGGACGTGTGGGTGGTCGTAGATCCTGCGGATTACGATCGTGTGTTGGAGAAACTCACGGCAGGGGGCGACGACGGGTCGTCCGATGCCCACCTGAGACGCGAGTTGGCGGCCAAAGTGTTCGACCACATCAGTGAGTACGACCGTGCCATCGCCAGATATCTGGCGGATCCGAACGCTCCAGAAACGTCGCCGGGTACGTCGCCGGGTGTGTCGGAAGACGCCGAGCGCCCCGCCGCGGCCGAGGACCCGGCCGCGACCCTCTCTCTGGATCTCGAGCTCGTTCAGGGACTTCGTTACGGCGAAAACCCGGGACAGAAGGCGGCGTTTTACCGGTGGTCGGGTCGGAAAGACGGTCTTGCAGGGCTTGAACAACTACACGGTAAAGAGCTGTCGTACAACAATTTACTAGATCTGGACGGAGCCCTTCTTTCGCTGGCGCCCTTCGCGTATTCGCCCAAGGCGGCCGTCTGTATCGTAAAACACACGACACCCTGCGGATTGGCGGTAGGGGACTCGGTGGACGCCGCATACGAACGGGCGTTGGCCACCGACAGCAAGAGCGCATTCGGTTCGGTGATCTCGGTGAATCGTAGAATCGACGAGGTAGCGGCCGAAGCGATGTCGAGCCTGTTCATCGAGTGCCTTCTGGCGCCTGGCTTCGACGAGGCGGCGTTGGACATCCTGACACGGAAGAAGAACGTGCGGCTGCTGGTGTACGGCGGAATCGACGAACCCGTCGCCGGCGAGCCCGAAGGAGGGTCCTGGGCCGACGCCACGGACGAAGTGCGCCGCTCGGCTCGTTTCCTTGCGGAGCATGGCCGGCGGCCGGACGCGAGGGCCCTTCGAAGTGTGTACGGTGGGATGCTCGTGCAGAGCCCGGCGCCGTTGCCCTTCTACGGGCTGGACAGGGGGGAGTGGAGCGTGGCCACGTCCCGAGTGCCGACCGAGCAGGAATGGGACGACCTTCGATTCGCCTGGGCGGCCGTGTTCGGAGTGAAGTCCAACGCGATCCTCTTCGCTCGGGGCGGCGCGACACTGGGAATTGGCGCCGGACAGATGAGCCGGGTCGATGCGTCACGCATCGCGGTGCAGAAGGCGGCGGACGCCGGTATCGATCTTAAGGGTGCCGTCGTAGCCTCGGATGCGTTTTTTCCGTTCCGCGACGGCGTGGATGCCGCCGCCGAGGCGGGTGCTCGGGCCATCGTTCAGCCCGGAGGCTCGGTGCGCGACGTGGAAGTCATCGAGGCCGCGAACAAACACGCGATGACCATGGTCTTCACAGGACAGCGACTGTTCCGCCACTGATCGGCGCCTCTCGGTTGCAGCCCTGGTGATAGTTGACGTACCTTGCGGCGAGCACTCAACTAGCTCTCCGTGTGGTACTGTCGGGTTTCTGGACCTTTCTCAAGGGAGTGTGTGATGCACGCCAGACACCGGTTCCCGTGTGCGATCCTGGCCGTTCTGATGCTGCCGGTAGCCCTGACCGCTCAATACCCCGTGCGCGACGGCCGTGTCACGAATATTGAGCCCTATCTATTCGCGGCGGCGGACTTTGGCATCAATCCGGAAGGTGTCACGTTCACCAAGGACATTGCGCCCATTCTCCAGCGGAGCTGCCAGAACTGCCACCGGGCCGGCGGCGGGGCACCCATGGCCTTCACCACCTACCAGGAGACGAGGCGCTACGCCACGCGCATCAGGGATCGCACGGCGATCAGGGACCGCATGGGCGCCATGCCCCCGTTCTTCGTTGAGCCGGGCGTCGGGATTCAGAAATTCAAGAACGGCAACGCCCTCAGCGACGAGGAGTTGGCCAAGATCCAGGCATGGGTGGACAACGGAGCTCCCGAGGGTGATCCGGCCGACATGCCGCCGCCGCTCGATTTCCCAACCGACCAGGGATGGGTGCTCGGAGAGCCGGACCTGGTGTTGAGGTCTATCGACGTGACGGTCCCAGCGGTCGGGCCCGACCGGGGGGGAGATATCGGCATCGTGCCGAC
>JAPULZ010000001.1 GCA_027294455.1 Gemmatimonadota bacterium | reverse complement strand
GAGGGCCACGTGCTCTTTCGAGGACCGTCGGTCACCCGAGGCTACTTCCGCAACGCTGACGCCACCCGCGAGGTGTTGAGGCCTGGCGGATGGATGGATTCTGGGGACCTGGGCTACTGGGCCGCCAACGAGCTGTTTCTCTCCGGACGTCGAAAGGACGTCATCATCAAAGCCGGCCGGAACATTTATCCGCAGGAAGTCGAGGAGCTGGTGGGATCGCTGGACGGCGTTCGGAAAGGGTGCGTCGTCGCGTTCGGCGTCCACGATCCGGCGATCGGCACCGCCCGACTGGTGATCGTCGCGGAAACCCGAGAAACGACAGCCGACCGCCGCAGCCAGATCCAGGCTGCCATCATCGACCACATGGCCTCAGCCCTTGGCATTCCGCCCGATACCGTCCTGATCAGCCCACCGGGCTCAGTGTTGAAGACCTCCAGCGGCAAGGTGAGACGCAGCGCCACGCGCGATGCCTACCTCGAGGGGCGGCTGACGCAACCGCGACGTGCCCTTGGCGTACAGTGGGCTCGCCTGCTGGTTCAGAGCGTCACGGCTCGCTTCAGCGGGTTCTTCGGTCGAGCTGGTTCGGTGGTGTACACGGGCTACCTCATCGCGCTACTGGTTGCGACGCTCCCGGTGTTCTGGGGACTGCTGCTGGTGACGCCTCGCGGGCGACCCGCCAACCGGTTGGTGCGTGTGTGGTCACGGATCACGCTCGTGTTGGGCGGTTGCAGAGTCCAAGTAGAGGGCCAAGAGAAGTTGCGAAATCTTGAAACGGCCGTGCTGGTCGCCAACCACGCCAGCTATCTGGACACCCTAGTGCTCATGGCGGGTTTACCGATCGAGTTCCGGTTCGTCGCGAAACGGGGCCTCGCGTCCTATCCTCTTCTGGGCTCCGTCATCCGACGCGTAGGTCATCTCACGATCGAGAAAACCGATCTCTCACAGCGCATGGCTGGCGCCGATCGGGTCGTCGAGACGCTCCGCCAAGGAACCTCCTTGTTCATCTTCCCCGAAGGCACGTTCGTACACACGCCGGGCCTCTTGCCGTTTCGCTTGGGCGCCTTCAGGGCCGCCGTCGAAGCGGGACGGCCAGTTGTGCCGATCGTGATCCGGGGCACCCGACGCATCTTTCCGGCTGGGACCTGCTTTCTTCGTCCGGGACGCGTGAGCCTGTCGATCGGCACGCCGATCGAACCCCACGGGACCGGGTGGCCCGAAATGGTCCGGCTCCGCGATCTGGTGAGGACCGAAGTTGCGGCGGGCACCGGAGAAGACCTCGGCTCCCGGCCGTGAGGCCGCCGGCTCGGGCGCTACGCTCGCGCCGGTTCGATATCGACCGTGATCTCTCTCCACTTGCCCTGGCGAAATCTGAAGACGCTGAGCATGCAGCGGGTGATGTGACCGAGCAGGATCGCGAGCCAAATGTCTTCGGGCTGAAGACCGCGGGTGGCCTGCACGAGCGTGCAGATCCCCAACGGGATGACGATCTGGGAGATCAACGAGATGTACAGCGGGCTTTTGGTATCTCCGGTGCCTTGCAACCCACCCGTGTAGGCCAGGGCCACCGTGATGAAGAGTCCCGAAACGGCCAGATACCGCAGCAGTTGCACACCGAGCTCCACCACGACCCCCCCGGTCATCCCGAAGATCGCGAGCAGCTGCCGTGGAATGAGAAGAAAGAAGATCCCGATGACGCTCGCCATCCCAAGCCCGACCAAGGACGCGACGCGCGCCGCTTGGGCACTCCGCTCCGGGCGTCCGGCTCCGAGATTCTGCCCCGCCACGGCCGCGGTGGCACCCATCAGGCCAACCGACGTCCACGTAATGAAGGCAAAGAGCTCGAGGTACCCGACGGCGTAGGCCGCTTGCGCGTCCTGGCTGTACGCCAGCGATCCGACGAACCCTAACAACAGGACACCCGCGACGTTCATCGCGACGCCTTGAATGCCTGCCGGCAGGCCGAAGCGGAAGAGCTCGCGGATGATCACCCAGTCGGGACGCCATGCCATCGACCTCGAGAATTGAATGACGAGACGGTTGGAAAACAGCAGCACCACAAATAACACGCCCACGGTGCCACTGGCGATCGCCGTGCCCATGGCCGCGCCGCGTGTCCCGAACGCCGGAATCGGTCCCAGGCCACGGATGAGGATCACGTTCAAGATGATGTTCAACACGGTCATCACGATGCCCAGCCGCAAGGGTGTCCGCGCGTCCCCAGCCGCGCGCAAGGCCCCGCTGAACATGAAGAACATCAGCATGCCAAGACTGAAGACAAACATGATCCGAATGTACGGTAGCGCTTCGACCTGGACCTCCGGAGCCGCGTTCACAATCCGGAGCAGCCCCGGCGCCAGGAAGTAGCCCAGCGGCGCCATGACCCCCAGCGCCAGGAACACCGCGGTCAGAAAAGCCTGGTAGACGCAGCGGTTCACCTTGTCGGCCTCGCCCGCGCCGGCAAACCGGGCGACCAACACGCCCATGCCGGTGAAGATCGAGCTGATGAACACAATGACGACGATGAAGATCTGGAGACTGACGCCGATGGCGGCGTTGGCGGCGGTGCCGACGAACTGGCCAACCATCACGTGGTCCACGATCCCTTGAAACCCTCCAATGATGTTCTGCAGCATCGTCGGCCAAGCGAGCCTCCAGACGGCCTTGGTGATCGAGCCCTCGACGATCGTTCGGTCAAACTTGGGTGTGGGCGTATTCGGGCTGGTCATGCCGTTCGCCGAACGCGCGATTGGGATGTCGACGGGTCAGACATGATCGAACCAGTGATCGTTAGGCATGATTAAATAGGGCATCTTACTCCAAGCGTGCGGATCCGTCGGGGTCGGCGTTGGCTCGAAACGGAATGCGACCGCTGAAGTTATCGGAGCTCGAAGCTCAAGTGCGAACCGCCTTGGCCGGATCGCTGCCCGGCGTTCAGGCTCATACCGCGCTTGCCCCTCGACCTCGACGGGGCTGGCGTGCGGGATACACGCCTGAGAACTCGCGGCGAGCCGCGGGCCTGCTTCTACTTTACCCGAAGGCTGGGCAGCCACACGTGGCGCTGACGGTTCGCGCCGAGGCTCTCCTTCAACACGGCGGCCAGGTCTCGTTGCCCGGGGGCACCGTGGAGCCGGCCGAGAGTGTCGAGGAGGCGGCGCTCCGCGAGGCCAGCGAAGAAATCGGGTTGAACCCGACCCAGGTCCGAATCCTCGGCGCGCTCACACCGTTGCATATTCCGGTGAGCGCCTTCGTTCTTCACCCCGTCGCCGCTATCGCCGACACGCGGCCAGACTTCCGCGCGGCCGACCGGGAAGTCGCCAGGATCCTGGAAGCGGCGCTAGAGGAGCTGGTCGACGAGTCCCGCCTGCGTCGTGAGACGCGCTGGCGCGATGGGCGGGAGTACGACATCCCGTACTTCGACCTGTGCGGCGAGCGTATCTGGGGAGCGACCGCCATGGTGCTGGCGGAGCTGCTCTACATGATCGGACGACCGCCTCGGGACCCGTGGGCGGACTGAGGGCATGGTATCCTCCCAGGTAGACGAACTCCGACCGCACGCGTCGACGGGGAACGTGCTCGGGTAGGATTGGAGGTGCCGATATTGACCAAGCGTCGCGGTAAGGCCCGCGCCTCGCCCCTGTTCGACCAGATAGGTGCCGGCGAGGTTGACACGCTCTCGACATCCCCGGCCAGGAGCAACGGTGACTCGATCGCCCTCCACGAAGCGGCACAGACTCG